>NZ_JBFAPV010000013.1:0-256924 GCF_040676925.1 Nonomuraea sp. NPDC049486 | reverse complement strand
AAAGGAATCCGTCACAGAAATACATGACGGGGTTGTGCATCATGCACTGGCTTTTAACACACTGTTGAGTTCTCAAGAAACGGACGCGTACACCCGCACCGAAGATTATCACCTTCAGCGCCAGGGGCGCACATCTGCTCTTCTCCACTTTATCAGCTGGCCCGATATCCGGTCAAATCCGTTTATCGGTTCATCTGATCAAGATTTTGGCAGTCCCCGGAACTTACCGTGTCATCCTGCGCCTGTCGAATCAACCGATTTATTCGGTGATCACGCCGGACGCCCGAGACAACCCGATCAAGAGCGCATTGCAGCGCTCCGGCCGAGTGGCTTGTTCTCAAGGGACTCTGCCCTGGGGCCCGTCCGCCTGACCGGCGTCCGGCTCACTCCCGGGGCGAGTTATGAGGTTAGGTCGCGATCCGCCAGACGTCAAATCACACGCCGGACGGCCGGCCGGGCTGTCGTCCTCGCGCCACAGCGATGTGGTGCTGAAGGAAGCGTTCTCATCCCCCGAAGCCACCACGCCATGCGTCGGAGGGACGCGGGCCCGCTAACGGATGAGGGCGCGGACCTGGTCCGGTGAGGTGAACAGCTCGGCCGGCATCCCCGCCGCCCGCGCCCCCGCCACGTTGACCTCGTTGTCGTCGAAGAACAACGCGTCCCGCGGAGCCACCCCGAGCCGCGCCGCGCAGATCTCGTACGCCCGCGGGTCCGGCTTGGCGACCCCGATCCGGCACGAGTACGTCAGCGCGTCGAACCGCCCCAGCCAGTCGCCGTGGTTGCGTTCCCACACCGGCACCAGGTCTTCGATGATGTTCGACAGCAGCCCCAGCTTGACCCCGCGGTCGGCGAGCTCGTGCACCAGCGCCACCATCTCCTGATCCACCTGCGACCAGCTCTCCAGATCGGCCGCCGTCAGGGCCGCCACGTCGGCGAACTCCACTCCCAGCCGCTCGCCGACCGCCGCCCAGTACGCACCGGTCTCCTGCCCGGCGTCGTAGGCGGGCCGGCAGCCCCAGTATGCCTCCCAGAACGCCTCGGCGGAGACCCCGCCCAGGTCCACGAGCTGCTGCTTCGCCTCGTCCGTCTGGGTCCGGGCGATGACACCGTACAGATCGAAAACGATTACTTGATTCATGCATCAGAGCCTATGCGCCGTATTCTGCACCGATGATCTCTGCGGCCACACTTGCCCCTGACGCCCCGCCAGTTCCGCGACAGAGTCGCACCCGCGGCAGGCCGTACGCGGAGGGGGTGATGGCCGCGCTGGCCGGTGGGGTGGCGTTCAGCGGGTCGGGCGCGGCGACGCTGAACGGCGACGAGCTGGCCACGATCAGCGCCGCCACCCGCTCGCTGGCCGGGCTGTGGGAGCTGGTCCAGCACATCGACGGCCATTTCCTGCCCTATTACCTGTTCATGCACGTGTGGGCGCTGGCGGGCACGGCGGAGCTGTGGCTGCGGCTGCCGTCGGCGCTGGCGATCGGCGCGGCGGCGGGCCTGCTGGTGGCGCTGGGCAGGCGGCTGCACAGCACGCGGGCCGGGGTGACGGCGGCCGCGCTGCTGGCGGCGCTGCCGTCGGTGTCGTACTACGGGGCGTTCGCGCGACCGTACGCGTTCGCCGCGGCCGCGGTCGTGCTGTCGTTCTGGGCGTTGCACCGGGCGCTGGAACGCTCCGGCCCGCGCCGGTGGGCGGCGTACGGCGCGACTGTGGCGCTGGTCTGCTGCACGCACCTGTTCGCGGTGCTGGTGCTGCCGGCCCATCTGCTGCTGATCCGGCGGGAGACGGCGGCGCGGATGCTCGCCGCGCTGGCGGCGGGGTGCGTGCCCGCCGTGGTGCTGGGCCTCGTCGGGTACGGGGAGCGGCACGCGATCAGCTGGATCCCGCAGCGTGGCCCCGATGTGCTGCTGAAGTTCCCGAAGATGGCGGCGGGGGCGGCCGAGGCCGGGGTGCCGCTGTTCGTGGTCGCGCTGGCCGGGGCGGCGCTGCTGGGGCTGTCGCGGCGGGCGGCCGGGCCGCGGGGCGCCGCGAGCACGGGTCTCCCGCCCTGGCGCTGGGCGGGTGCGCTGCTGGGGTGGCTGGTGCTGCCGCCGCTGCTGTTGCTCGCGGTGTCCCACCTGGTCACGCCGGTGTACGTGGATCGCTACCTGTTCGTGACGGCGCCGGCGCTGGCCCTGCTGGCGGGGCTGGCCGCCGCGCACGCCGGAAGCAGGCGGGTGTCCGTGGCCGCCTGCTGGGCGCTGGTCGCGGTCTGCCTGGCGGCGGGAACGTACCAACATGCGGAGGTCCGGGATGAGAACGGGCGGTTCGAGAACTTCCCGTGGGCCATCTCCCGGATCCAGGCCCAGCCGGGCGACGCGATCGTGTACGGGCAGAGCCAGGTGCGGTCCGGGTTCGACTACTACGGCCCCGCCTACTACGGGCTCGACGGGTACGGGGACGGCTCGATGCCGGAGGACGTGCTCCGGCTCGGCCACGACCCGTCGCCGACCGGCTTCGGCTACCGCGAGCGGAGCGCCGTCGCCGGCGCGCTGCGCGGGCGCGAGCGGGTGTGGGTGGTGTGGCGCGGCACCAAGGCCGCGGGCGACCGTCTGGCCCGGGTGCGGGAGGTCGAGGAGGCCGGGTACGAGCGGGAGGGCTCGTGGCACTCGGCCGACCTGCCGGGCATGACGGTCGCCCTCTACACGAAGGCGGGCGGCTGAGGGTCAGCCGACCTCGACGCCGCCGACCGACTTCTTGCCGCGCCGCAGCACGAGGAAGCGGCCGTGGAGCAGGTCGGCGGCGGCCGGGACGTACGCCTCGTCCGTGATCTTGGTGTTGTTGAGGTAGGCGCCGCCCTCCTTGACCGCCCGGCGGGCGGCCGACTTGGACTCGACCAGCCCGCTGTCGGCCATGAGGTCGACCAGCGACGCGCCGAGCCCGGGGACGGTCGCCTTCGGCACCTCGGCCAGCGCCGCCGCCAGGGTGGAGGCCGGCAGCTCGTCCAGCGAGCCCTGGCCGAACAGCGCCTTGGACGCCGCCACCGCCGCGGCCAGCTCCTGCGGGCCGTGCACGAGCGTGGTGAGGTCCTCGGCGAGCGTCCGCTGCGCCTCGCGGGCGAACGGCCGGTCGGCGACGGCCTTCTCCAGCTGCTCGATCTCCTCCCGGGAGCGGAAGGTGAACACCTTGAGGAAGCGGATCACGTCGCGGTCGTCGGCGTTGAGCCAGTACTGGTAGAACGCGTAGGGCGTGGTCAGCGCCGGGTCGAGCCAGACGGCCCCGCCGGCGGTCTTGCCGAACTTGGTGCCGTCGGCCTTGGTGATCAGCTTGCCGGTGAGGGCGTGCACGTGGGCGCCCTCGACCCGCCTGATCAGGTCGACGCCCGCGGTGATGTTGCCCCACTGATCGCTGCCGCCGAGCTGGAGGGTGCAGCCGTGGCGCCGGTAGAGCTCCAGGTAGTCGTTGGCCTGCAGGATCTGGTAGCTGAACTCGGTGTAGCTGAGCCCTTCGCCGCCGAGCCTGGCCGAGACCGACTCCCGGGCGAGCATCCGGTTGACCGGGAAGTGCTTGCCGACGTCACGCAGGAAGTCGATGGCCGACAGCTCGGCGGTCCAGTCGAGGTTGCTGACGAGCGTGGCCGCGTTGGGGCCCGGCTCGAACGACAGGAACTTCTCCACCTGGACCCGGATCCGCGCCACCCACTCGGCCACCACCTCGCTGGTGTTGAGCGCCCGCTCGGTGCTGCGGCCGCTGGGGTCGCCGATCAGGCCGGTGGCGCCGCCGACCAGGCCGATCGGCCGGTGGCCCGCACGCTGGAAACGGGTCAGGATCAGCAGCGTGGCGAGGTTGCCGACGTGCAGCGACGGTGCGGTCGGGTCGAAGCCCGCATAGACCGTGATCGGACCCTTCGACAGCGTTTCGCGCAGGGCGTCGGTGTCGGTGGTCTGCGCGGTCACGTCGCGCCATTCGAGCTCATCGAGGATGTCGGTCACGATGCTGACTTTCCTGATAGATGGTGAGTGGGTACAGCGTGCCTGATCGCGGCCGGACGCCGCCACTTGGATAATGTCGGCCCCATGTGGAAGGTCCGTCGTGAACTGGCCGTTTTCAAGATCTTAGGGGCTCTGGCGTGCGCGGGGCTCGCAGCGTACTGGTATGCCGACGGTGACGTGCCAGGAGTGGTCCTCGCCGTGCCGGCGGCGGTGCTGCTGGGCGGGATGGGGTTGCGCGACATACTGGCCCCGGTGCGGCTGGCGATGGACGAGAGCGGCATCACGGTCGTGCACGGTTTCGCGGGCAGGCGGCACGTGCCGTGGGACGCCATCCGGGACATCGAGGTGGACGTCCGCAGGCGGTGGGGCCTGCGCAGCGAGATGCTGGAGATCGACACCGGCGACCATCTGCACATCTTCAGCGCTCACGACCTCGGCGCCTCGCCCACGGAGGTGGCCGCGGCGTTGCGCCGCCGCGGCATGTGAGCGCGGTACGGGGAGACGGTCGGATCCCCGTCGACCCAGAACCGCCACGGGGTGTCCTTGGCCGTCGAGATCCCGGTGCGTGGCCCCGACCTGATCGCTCCGGGCTCCGGCGGGCGGCCCTCCAGGACCACCGCCGACCCGGCGGGCCACACCGGCGGGCCGTCGGCCTGCGGCGCGGCGCTGATCAGGCGGTCGACGGCGGGGATCGCGCCGGGCGGGCCCTCCCAGACGGCGTCGACGCCGTTGTGCTCGCGCAGCAGACCGAGCGCCACGGCCAGCCTGGCCGGCCCCCGGCCGAGGTCGCGGTCGGCCACCGGCCTGGGGCCGCCGTCGCCCGCGGGCGCTCCCCTGCCCGACCGCCGGGACCGGGCCAGGCCGACGCCGCCGACCACCTCACCGGCCCGCAGCAGCACCGCCGAGCCCTGGTCCTCGGGCAGGCAGACGAGGTTGGCGCAGAAGTGCATGCCGTAGGTGAAGTACACGTACAGGTGTCCGGGCGGGCCGAACATGACCGCGTTGCGCGCCGTCTTGCCGCGGTAGGTGTGGGCCGCGGGGTCCTCGCCCGGCCCGCCGTACGCCTCGACCTCGGTCAGGCGTACGGCCACGCCGCCGTGCACGATGAGGCGCCCGAGCAGGTCGGGCGCGACCTCGTGGGACGGCCGGTCGAAGAAGGCCCGCGGCAGCGGGGCCGTGCTCAGCACCCCGCTCAGGAGCCGGCCGCCCAGGCCGCCTGGGCGTCGACCGCCTCGCGCAGCGCCACGAGCTGGTCGCGGACGCGGTCGGGGGCGGTGCCGCCGGGGGCCTTGCGGGCGGCGAGCGCCCCCGGCACGTTGAGCACGTCGCGCACGTCGGGCGTCAGGTGCGGCGAGACCTTGACCATCTCGTCGTCGGTGAGGTCGCCGAGGTCCTTGTCGTTGACCTGGCACCACACCACGAGGTGGCCGACCGCCTCGTGCGCCTCGCGGAACGGCACCCCGCGCCGCACCAGCAGCTCGGCCAGGTCGGTGGCGAGGGCGAACCCGTCGGGCGCCGACGCCTCCATCCGGGCGGTGTTGACCCGCATGGTCGAGACGAGGCCGGCCATCGCGGGCAGGACCAGCAGCAGGGTGTCGACCGAGTCGAACACCGGCTCCTTGTCCTCCTGCAGGTCGCGGTTGTAGGTGAGCGGCAGGCCCTTGAGCGTGGTCAGCAGCGCCATCAGGTTGCCGATGAGGCGTCCGGACTTGCCGCGGGCCAGCTCGGCCACGTCGGGGTTCTTCTTCTGCGGCATGATCGACGAGCCGGTGGAGTAGGCGTCGTCCATCTCGATCCAGCGGAACTCCTGCGAGGCCCACAGGACGATCTCCTCGCCCAGCCGGGACAGGTGGGTGCCGATCAGGGCCGCGGCGAACAGGAACTCGGCCGCGAAGTCACGGTCGGCGACCGCGTCCATCGAGTTGGGCGCGGCCGAGTCGAACCCGAGCTCCTGCGCCACCGCCTGCGGGTCGAGCGGCAGCGACGAGCCGGCCAGCGCGCCGGAGCCGAGCGGCGAGACGGCCGCCCGCTTGTCCCAGTCGGTGAGCCGGTCGACGTCGCGGGCGAACGCGTGCACGTGCGCGAGCAGCTGGTGGCCGAACGACACCGGCTGCGCGTGCTGCAGGTGGGTCATGCCGGGCGCGGCCGTCTCGGCGTGCTGCCCCGCCTGCTCCATCAGCGCCGTCTCCAGCTCCACCAGCCGGGAGACGATCGTGCGGGCGTGGTCGCGGAGGTAGAGACGCAGGTCGGTGGCGATCTGGTCGTTGCGGCTGCGGCCGGCCCTGAGCTTGCCGCCGAGCGAGCCGAGCCGCTCCAGCAGGCCGCGCTCCAGCGCGGTGTGCACGTCCTCGTCGGCGACGGTGGGCCGGAACTCGCCCTCCTTGCAGGCGCGCTCCAGGTCGTCGAGCGCGCCGATCATGCGCTGCAGTTCCTCGGCGCTCAGCAGCCCCGCCCTGTGCAGCACGCGGGCGTGCGCCCTGGACGCCGCCAGGTCGTAGGGCACCAGCCGCCAGTCGAAGTGCACGCTCACCGACAGCCGGGTCAGCGCGTCGGACGGGCCCCCTTCGAAACGCCCGCCCCACAGCCGCATCGGCTTGCCATCACTCACCGTCTTCTCCTCAGCCTTCACCGCACGTCCTCCGCGACCTTAGTGCACTTCACCCCTGCTTCGCGTCGCGAGCCGCCGCGATCTTCGAAGGCAGGCTGAACAGTTGTACGAAACCCTTGGCCAGCGACTGGTCGAACGAGTCGCCGGTGTCGTAGGTGGCGAGCGAGAAGTCGTACAGCGACTGCTCGGAGCGCCGGCCCGTGACCGTGGCGCGGCCGCCGTGCAGGGTCATCCTGATGTCACCGCTGACGTACCGCTGCGCGTCGGCGATGAGCGCGTCGAGCCCGCGCTTGAGCGGCGAGTACCACAGCCCGTCGTAGACCAGCTCGCTCCACCGCTGGTCGACGCCCCGCTTGAAGCGGGCCAGGTCGCGCTCGACGGTGACGCTCTCCAGCTCCAGGTGCGCCGTAATGAGCGTGATCGCGCCGGGCGCCTCGTACACCTCGCGTGACTTGATGCCGACCAGCCGGTCCTCGACCATGTCGATGCGCCCGACGCCGTGCGCGCCGGCCCGCCGGTTCAGCTCGTCGATGATCTCGTACGGGGTGAGCGGGCGGCCGTCGAGCTTGACCGGGACGCCCCGCTCGAAGGTGATGACCACCTCGTCGGGCTCGCGCGGCACGGCGGGGTCGGCCGTGTAGGCGTAGACGTCCTCGCTGGGCGCGTTCCAGATGTCTTCCAGGAAGCCGGTCTCAATGGCGCGGCCCCACAGGTTCTGGTCGATCGAGAACGGGTTCTTCTTGGTGGTCTCGATGGGCAGGCCCCTGCGCTCGGCGTACTCGATCGCCTTGTCGCGGGTCCAGGCGAAGTCGCGGGCCGGGGCGACCACCTTGAGCTCGGGGGCCAGCGCCGCCAGCCCGGCCTCGAAGCGGACCTGGTCGTTGCCCTTGCCGGTGCAGCCGTGGGACACGATCGTGCCGCCGAGCTGCTTGGCCGCGGTGACCAGGTGCTTGACGATGAGCGGGCGCGAGAGCGACGACAGCAGCGGATAGCGGTCCATGTAGAGGGCGTTGGCCTGGAGCGCGGGCACGCAGAAGTCGGCCGCGAACTCCTCCTTGGCGTCGACCACCACGGACTCGACGGCGCCGCAGTCCAGGGCGCGCTCGCGGATGGCCTTCATGTCCTCGCCGCCCTGGCCGAGGTCCACCGCGACGGCGATGACCTCGGCGTTCATCTTCTCGGCGAGGAACGGGATGGCCACCGACGTGTCCAGGCCCCCGGAGAACGCCAGGACCACTCTCTCCGTCATTGCTCTGTCTCCATCGATTGCGATAAAGCGTGATAATTCGGTCTAAGTGCGCCGGTCTGCCGCCTTCAGCAGCGCCTCCGCGAGAGCCGGCCCGCCCTGCGGGTCTCGGCTGATGACCAGGATCGTGTCGTCACCCGCGACGGTGCCGAGAATCGACTCCCAGTCGGCGTGGTCGATGGCGGAGGCGAGGAACTGGGCCGCGCCCGGCGGAGTCCTGACGATGACCAGGTTGGCCGAGGCGTCGGCGCTGACCAGCAGCTCCTCCGCGATGCGGTGCAGCCGCGCGGCCGGGGACTCGCCGGTGCCGAGCCTGGCCAGCGGGATCCGCCCGCCGCCCTCACCGGGCAGCGCGTACACCAGCGAGCCGTCCTCGGCGCGCAGCTTGAGCGCGCCCAGCTCGTCGAGGTCGCGCGAGAGCGTGGCCTGGGTGACCTCGACGCCGCTCTCCGCCAGCAGCTTGGCCAGCTCGGGCTGGGAGCGCACCGGCTGGCGCTGGAGCAGGTCGGTGATCTTCGCCTGCCGGGCCGCCTTGGTCATCGGGATCGTCATGGTCTGGTCACCAGCCAGTGGAGCAGCGCCTTCTGCGCGTGCAGCCGGTTCTCCGCCTGGTCCCACACGGCGCTGCGCGGGCCCTCCAGGACGTCGGCGGTGATCTCGTTGCCGCGGTAGGCGGGCAGGCAGTGGAGCACGACCGCGTCTCCGTCGGCGTGTGCCAGCAGCTCGGCGTTGACCTGGTAGGGCATGAGATCGCGGACCCGGTCGTCCTTGCCGTCCTGGCCCATCGACACCCAGGTGTCGGCCGCCACGACCTGCGCCCCCTGGACGGCGGCGACCGGGTCGGAGACGGACACCACGGAACCGCCGGTGGTGGCGGCGATGGCCGCGGCCCTGGCCAGGACCACCGCGTCGGGCTGGTAGCCGACCGGGGCGCCGATCCGCACGTGCATGCCGGCGGTGGCGCCGCCCAGCAGGTAGGAGTTGGCCATGTTGTTGGCGCCGTCTCCCACGTACGCGAGTGTCAGCCCGGCGGTGCGGCCCAGCCGCTCGCGCACCGTCTGCAGGTCGGCGAGGATCTGGCAGGGGTGGAACTCGTCGGTGAGCGCGTTGACCACGGGCACCGCGGAGTTCGCCGCCATGGTCTCGATCAGCTCCTGGCCGCTGGTGCGCCACACGATGGCGGCCACCTGCCGGTCGAGCACGCGGGCGATGTCCTCGACCGGCTCGCCGCGGCCCATGAGGGTGGAGACGCCGTCGACGATCAGCGGCAGGCCGCCCAGCTCGCCGATGCCCACGTGGAAGGAGACGCGGGTCCTGGCCGACGGCTTGTCGAACAGCACCGCCACGGTCTTGGGCCCCTCGAACGGACGGTGGCCGAAGCGGTCCTTCTTCATCTCCGCCGCCAGGACGAGCACCTCTTCCTGCTCGGCCGGCGAGAGGTCGTCGTCCCGCAGAAAGTGCCTGACGTCCGCGTTGTTTCCTGCGGTCACTGGCTCGCCTCCGTGAGAATGTTCGGGAACGCGGCGGTGAAGGCGTCCACCTGGCCGGCCGTCACGACCAGCGGCGGCGCGATCCGCACCGCGTCCGGCTGCACGGCGTTGACGAGGAAGCCCGCATCCTGCGCCGCCTTCTGCACCTTCCCCGAAACGGGCTCGGCGAGCACGGCGGCCAGCCACAGGCCGCGTCCGCGCACCCCCTTCAGCAGCGGGTGCGCGATGGATTCGAGACCGCCGCGCAGCCGCGCGGCGACCTCGTTGACATGGCCGAGGTCCACGTTGTCGAGCACGGCCAGGGCCGCGGCGCAGGACACCGGGTTGCCGCCGAAGGTCGAGCCGTGGTCGCCCTTCTCGAACAGGGTGCCTGCCTCACCGAAGCCGACGCAGGCGCCGATCGGCAGCCCGCCGCCCAGCCCTTTGGCCAGGGTGAGGATGTCGGGGGTGAAGCCGTCGGCCTGGTGGGCGAACCAGTGGCCGGTCCTGCCGATCGCCGACTGGATCTCGTCGGCGACCAGCAGCGCGCCGGTCGCGTCGCAGATCTCGCGGGCCGCCGCCAGGTAGCCGTCGGGCGGCGGCACCACGCCGGCCTCGCCCTGCGTCGGCTCCAGGAACACCGCCGCGCAGTCGCCGGTCACGGCCTCCTTCAGCGCGTCCGCGTCCCCGTACGGGACGAACCGGACGTCGACCGGGAAGGGGCCGAACTGGTCGCGGATGGACTTCTTGCCGCTCAGCGACAGCGCGCCGATCGTGCGGCCGTGGAAGCCGTTCTCGGCCGCGACGAAGTAGGACCTGCCGGTGCGCTTGCCGTACTTGACCGCGAGCTTGTAGGCGGCCTCGTTGGCCTCGGTGCCGGAGTTGGCGAAGAAGACCCGGGCGGGGGCGCCGAGCAGGCCGGTCAGCCTCTCGGCCAGCAGCACCTCGGGCTCGTGCAGGAACAGGTTGCTGGTGTGGGCGATCGTCGCCACCTGCTTCGACACCGCCTCGACCAGCGCGGGGTGGGCGTGACCGAGCGAGACGACCGCGATGCCGGCGATGAAGTCGAGATACTCCCTGCCCTCGACGTCCCACACGCGGGCGCCCTCGCCCCTGGCCAGCGCGACCGGCGGGACGCCGTAGTTGGGCATGAAGACCTGCTCGAACCGCTCGTACAGGCTACTCATCAGGGCACCACCATGGTTCCGATTCCTTCGTTGGTGAAGATCTCCTGCAGCAGCGAGTGGGGCACCCTGCCGTCGAGCACGTGGGCCTGCGGGACGCCGTTGCGCACGGCGGTCAGGCAGGCTTCCATCTTGGGCACCATGCCGCTGGACAGCGTGGGCATCAGCCGCTCGAGCTCGGCCGCGTCGATCTCGTCGATGACGTCGGTGTCGTCCGGCCAGTTGGCGTACAGGCCCTCGACGTCGGTGAGGACGATGAGCTTGTCGGCCTTGAGCGCCACGGCCAGCGCGGCGGCCGCGGTGTCGGCGTTCACATTGTAGATTTCGCCGTCGGCGCCGCGGGCGATGCCGGACACGACCGGGACGCGCCCGTCGGCCAGCAGCGCCTCGACCGTGCCGGGCTCGACCTTGACGATCTCGCCGACCTGGCCGATGTCGACCGGGCTGCCGTCGACGATGGCGCTCTTGCGCTCGGCGGTGAACAGGTGGGCGTCCTCGCCCGACAGACCCACCGCGAACGGGCCGTGGCGGTTGATCAGGCCGATGATGTCGCGGCCGACCTGGCCGACCAGCACCATCCTGACGACCTGCATGGCCTCAGGGGTGGTGACCCGCAGCCCGGCGGTGAACGTGGACTCGATGCCCAGCTTGTCGAGGTGGGCGTTGATCTGCGGGCCGCCGCCGTGCACCACGACCGGCCGCAGCCCGGCGTGGCGCAGGAAGACGACGTCCTCGGCGAACGACTCCTTGAGCGCCTCGTCGGTCATCGCGTTGCCGCCGTACTTGATGACGACGGTCGCGCCATGGAAGCGCTCCAGCCACGGCAGGGCCTCGATGAGCGCGGCTGCCTTCTCCTGCGCGCCCCTCATGTCGAGTACGCCGAGTTCTCGTGGACGTACTCGGCCGTCAGGTCGGTGGTGTGCACCGTGGCGGTGTGCGGGCCGGCCGACAGGTCGACGGTGATCGTGACGTCGCGCGGGCGCATGTCGACCTTGTCGCGGTCGTCGCCGACGGCGCCGCCGCGGCAGATCCAGATGCCGTTGATGGCCACGTTGAGCCGCTCGGGCTCGAACTCGGCGTCGGTGGTGCCGACCGCGGACAGCACCCGGCCCCAGTTGGGGTCCTCACCGTGGATGGCGCACTTGAGCAGGTTGGAACGGGCGACCGCGCGGCCGACCTTGACCGCGTCGTCCTCGGAGGCGGCGCCGACCACCTCGATGGAGATGGCCTTGCTGGCGCCCTCGGCGTCGACGAGGAGCTGCCTGGCCAGGTCGGCGCAGACCTCCGTCACCTTCTGCTCGAACTCGGCAAGGTCCGGCCTGACCCCGGCGGCGCCGCTGGATAGCAGCAGCACGGTGTCGTTGGTGGACATGCAGCCGTCGGTGTCGAGCCGGTCGAACGTCGTGGACGTCGCCCTGCCCAGCACCGAGCCCAGCTCCTCGGCGGTCAGCTCGGCGTCGGTGGTGATCACGCAGAGCATGGTGGCCAGGGCGGGGGCCAGCATGCCGGCCCCTTTGGCCATCCCGCCGACCATGTAGCCGGCGCCGCGCTTGAAGGAGATCTTGGACACCGTGTCGGTGGTGCGGATGGCGTCGGCCGCGTTGAGCCCGCCGTCGCGCGACAGCTTGGCGGCGGCCTGCTCCACGCCGGACAGCAGCGCGTCCATCGGCAGCCGCTCGCCGATCAGCCCGGTCGAGCAGACCGCGATCTCGCCGGCGGAGTCGTCGAGCAGCCCGGCCGCCTTCTCGGCGGTCGCGTGCGTGTCCTGGAAGCCCTCGGGGCCGGTGCAGGCGTTGGCGCCGCCGGAGTTGAGCACGACCGCCCGCAGCCGCCCGCCTCGCAGGACCTGCTGCGACCACAGCACGGGCGCCGCCTTCACCCTGTTGGCGGTGAAGACGCCTGCGGCGGCGCGGCTGGGCCCGTCGTTGACGACGAGGGCCAGGTCGCGGGCGCCGCCGGACTTGATGCCGGCGGCCACGCCCGCGGCCCGGAAGCCTAGGGGGGCGGTCACGCTCATGGAGCTACTCCATTCGTGGGGAGACCGAGCTCTTCTGGCAGGCCGAGGGCGAGGTTGGCGCTCTGGATCGCGCCTCCGGCCGTGCCCTTGGTGAGGTTGTCGATGGCGATGACCGCCAGCACGCGGCCCGCCCGCTCGTCGAGCGCCACCTGCAGGGCGGCGGTGTTGGCGCCGTAGGTCATCGCGGTGGCGGGCCAGACGCCCTCCGGCAGCAGCGTCACGAACGGCTCGGCGCGCAGCGCCTCCTCGTACGCCTCGCGCAGCGCGGCCCCGGTGAGGCCGGGCGCGGCCGGGGCGGTGCAGGTGGCCAGGATGCCGCGGCTCATCGGGGCGAGCGTGGGCGTGAAGGAGACCCGCACCGGGACCCCCGCGGCCGCGCTCAGCCCCTGCTCCATCTCGGGGGTGTGGCGGTGGACGCCGCCGGCGCCGTAGGCGCTGACCGAGCCGATGACCTCACTGCCGAGCAGGTTGGGCTTGAGCGACTTGCCGGCGCCGCTGGTGCCGCTGGCGGCGACCACCACGACGTCCGGCTCGGCCAGGCCCGCGGCGAACGCGGGCGTCAGCGCGAGCAGGACCGAGGTGGGGTAGCAGCCGGGCACCGCGATGCGGCGGGCGCCCTTGAGCACCTCGCGCTGGCCGGGCAGCTCCGGCAGCCCGTAGGGCCAGGTGCCCGCGTGCTCGCCGCCGTAGAACTCCTGCCAGGCGGCCGCGTCGGCGAGCCGGTGGTCGGCGCCGCAGTCGACGACCAGCGTCTCGTCGCCGAGCCGGGCGGCGATGGCCGCCGAGTGGCCGTGCGGGAGCGCGAGGAAGACCACGTCGTGGCCGGCGAGCGTCTCGGGCGTGGTGTCTTCGATGATCCGCCCGGCCAGCGCCGGCAGCTGCGGCTGGTGGGCGCCGAGCGGGCTGCCCGCGCTGGAGGCGGCGGTGAGCGCGCCGATCTCCAGTCTCGGGTGGCCGAGCAGCAGGCGGAGCAACTCGCCGCCCGCGTAGCCGCTGGCTCCGGCGACCGCTGCTCTCATGCCTGCCTCCTGCATAGTCATGCATCTTACCTCATGGATTTACTTTTTAAGAGGATGCACCGCAGGGGATGAACATGCAACCCGTAGACCGTATATCGGGACGGTGACGGAACGCGCACGGCCACGGATAATCCCCGGTGAATCACGGTCTAGCGCTACGTAC
This sequence comes from Nonomuraea sp. NPDC049486, assembly GCF_040676925.1. Taxonomy (NCBI): domain Bacteria; kingdom Bacillati; phylum Actinomycetota; class Actinomycetes; order Streptosporangiales; family Streptosporangiaceae; genus Nonomuraea; species Nonomuraea sp. NPDC049486. The sequence goes on along the minus strand of NZ_JBFAPV010000013.1, from coordinate 243,249 downwards.
CTACCGGTCGGTACTGTGATGTATCCGACAGCCGTCCAGCGGGAGTACTGCGTAATGACCCTTTCGCACGCCCAGGTGGAAGCCCAGCTCACCGGACCCGGACAGCTCTTCGAGATGGAGGAGATCGGCGGCACCGGCATTCGGACGTGGAAGCACGCACCCGCCCACTTCCGCGTGCTGCTGGAGAACAGCCGGTGGCACGGCGACAAGGTCTTCCTCGTCTACGAGGACGAGCACATCACCTTCGAGGACCACTACCGGCGCGCCGCCACCCTCGCCACCCGCCTCGCCGACGACTACGGGGTGCGCAAGGGCGACCGGGTGGCGGTCGCCATGCGCAACTACCCCGAATGGTCGATCGCCTTCTCCGCGGCGCTCGCTGCGGGCGCCGTCGCGGTGCCGCTGAACGCCTGGTGGACCGAGCCCGAGCTGGCGTACGGGGTGAGCGACTCCGGCGCGAAGGTGATCATCGCCGACGACGAGCGGGCCCCCAGGCTGGCCGGCACCGGCGTGCCGCTGATCGTCGCCAGGGGCGCGGCGCCCGAGGGGGCGCGGACGTTCGACGAGGTGCTCGGCGAAGTCAGAGCCGACGTGACGCTGCCCGAGGTGGAGCTCTCCCCCGACGACCCGGCCACCATCTTCTACACCTCCGGCACCACCGGGCGGCCCAAGGGCGCGCTCGGCAGCCATCGCAACCTGGGCCAGTCGCCGATGACCGTCGCCTACGGGCTCTACCGCGCCAGCGCGCTGGCCGGCAAGGACCCCGGAGAGGCCACGGCCGTGCGCCGGGTGACGCTCCTGACGGTGCCGCTGTTCCACGTCACCGGCTGCTTCTCGGCGCTGACCACGACCCTGTTCAGCGGCGGCGGCCTGGTGCTCATGTACAAGTGGGACCCGGGCCAGGCGCTGAGGCTGATCGAGCGGGAGAAGGTCAGCGCCATGATCGGCGTGCCGACCAACGCCTGGCAGCTGATGTCCCACCCCGACTTCGCCAAGCACGACCTGTCGTCGCTCAACACGCTCGGCTACGGCGGCGCGCCCGCCCCGCCCAGGCTGCTGGAGCGCATCACCGAGAACCTCCCCGCCCGCGCCGCGTCCAACGGCTACGGCATGACCGAGACGACCGCGCTGGCCATCGGCAACGGGGGCGCCGACTACCAGGCGCACCCCGACAGCATCGGCAGGCCCTCCCCCGTGGTCGACGTGCGCGTGGTCGACCCGATGAACAACGAGCTGCCGCCCGGCGAGGTCGGCGAGCTCTGCGTGCGCGGCCCCAACGTGATCCTGGGCTACTGGAACAAGCCGGAGGCCACCGCCGAGACGTTCGTCGGCGGCTGGCTGCACACCGGCGACCTGGCCAAGATCGACGAGGACGGGTTCGTCTACATCGTCGACCGGGCCAAGGACATGGTGATCAGGGGCGGCGAGAACGTCTACTGCGCCGAGGTGGAGGCCGCGCTGTTCGAGCACCCGGCCGTGGACGACGTCGCGGTGATCGGCGTGCCGCACGACGAGCTGGGCGAGGAGGTGGGCGCGGTGATCCGCCTCGCCGCCGGCGTCTCGGCCACCGGCGAGGAGCTGCGGGCGTTCCTCGACGGGCGGATCGCCGCGTTCAAGGTGCCGCGCCACTTCTGGTTCCGGGAGGGCGAGCTGCCGCGCAACCCCGGCGGCAAGATCCTCAAGACCCACCTGCGCCGGGAGGTGCTCGGCGCCTGACGACGCGCGAAGCGGCCCGCCCTCGACCGGCGGGCCGCTTTTTTCATGACATATCACCAGGTCAGCATGTCTGCACCAGATCGCATTACCTTCCACGTAATCGCGTGGCCTATGTGCTCGCTGGCACCGTTGCGGGTGTCGGAACGAACACTAAGGAGACGCGAGATGAGCACCCCCACCAGTGCCACCACGGGCGCCACCACCGGCCGCGCAGGCTTCCTGCGGCTCGTGCTCGCCGTGGACGCCGTTGTCACAGGGGTCAACGGCCTGGCCTACCTCGCCGCCGCCGGCCTTCTGAGCGACCTGCTCGGGCCGGACGCGGGCCTGCTGCGCGGGATCGGGATCTTCCTGCTCGCGTACGGGGTCGCCGTCGGTCTCCTCGCGGGCCGCCGCCAGGTCAGCGAGGCGGGCACCCAGGTCGTGGTCGGCCTGAACGTCGTCTGGGCACCGGCAAGCATCGCCGCCGTCGTCACCGGTCTCCTCGCGTTCACCACGATCGGCGCGGTGTGGGCGATCCTCCAGGCCCTCGTGGTCGCCGGGTTCGCCGTGCTGCAGATCGCCGGTCTCCGCAAGCTTCGCTAACCATCTGAAAGGCTGATAAATCATGACGAATCTCGTCGAGCGTTACGTGGCCGCCTGGAACGAGACCGACCCCGCCGCCCGCGCCAAGGCCGTGGCCGGCGTCTGGACCGAGGACGCGACGTACACCGACCCGCTGGCGGACGTGGCCGGGCACGCCGGCATCGCCGCCGTCATCGAGGGCGCCCAGGGGATGTTCCCCGGCCTGGTCTTCACCCCCGGCGAGCTGTACGACGCCCACCACGGGATCGCCCGCTTCACCTGGCACCTCGGCCCGGAGGGCGGGGAGCCGGTGGCGACCGGCTTCGACGTGGTGGAGCTGGCCGAGGACGGGCGCATCAGCAAGGTGCTCGGCTTCCTGGACAAGGTGCCGGCCGCCTGACCCTCCTCCCCCATGGCCCCCGCCCCGGCGGGGGCTTCCGCTTGCCACTCCGATGTTTCCACGGATGGTCATGGACTTGTCAGGTGGAAGTCAGTAAAGATCTAACTTGCAGCTTTAGCGTCATTTGCGCTCAAGAAAGATCAAAGAAGGGTACGTAACGTACACATGCGGGTGGCAAACGCACTACTCACGGCAGTCCTGGCTTCGGCCCTCGTCACCAGCGCCTCCGCCGCCCACGCGGCGCCGCGCCCCGAGTTCCCCGCGGAGGTGTACGGCGGCGCCTGGCAGGCGGGTCACGTGCAGGGGATCGCGGTGGACGAGAAGAAGGGCTTCATGTACTTCTCCTTCACCAACCTGCTCGTCAAGACCGACCTGTCCGGCAAGCCCGTCGGCTCCGTCACCGGCTTCACCGGCCACCTCGGCGACCTCGACTTCAACCGTCAGGACCGCAGGGTGTACGGGTCGCTGGAATACAAGGACGCGCAGGCGTTCTACATCGCCATCTTCGACGTCGACCGCATCACCAGCCTCGGCATGGACGCCGAGACCTCCGACGTGGTGACCGCCGTCTACCTCAAGGAGGTGGTCGACGACTACAGCGCCGACATGAACGGCGACGGCGTCTTCGACGGCAACGTGGCCGACACCCCCGACCACCGCTACGGCTGCAGCGGCATCGACGGCGTCGCGTTCGGCCCCGAGTTCGGCAAGCGGCACGGCAAGCAGAAGCTGACCGTGGCCTACGGCGTCTACTCCAACACCGCGCGCCAGGACAACGACCACCAGGTGCTGCTCCAGTACGACATCGCCAAGTGGCGCAAGTACGAGCGCCCGCTCACCCAGAGCGCCCCGCACACCTCCGGCCCGGCCAAGGTCGACGGGAAGTACTTCGTCCGCACCGGCAACACCCGGTACGGAGTCCAGAACCTGGAGTACGACGGCCACACCGGCAAGTGGCTGATGGCCGTCTACAAGGGCGCCAAGCCGCAGTTCCCCAACTACTCGATGTTCACCGTCGACGGCGCCACCCGCCCGGTGCGCGGACCGATCGAGGGACAGCCCCAGCCGGAGCAGGGCGACCTGCTCACGCTCGCTCCCGAGGGCCTGCACCACGAGGCGTCGGGCGTCCGCGGCTGGGAGTCCTCCGGTGAGTACGGCCTGGCCTCGCTGGACGACGGCCGCTTCTACCTGGTGGATGCCGGCACCGTGACCGAGGACGGCGTCACCAAGCAGACGGCCCACTCCCGCCTCCACCGCTGGACCGGCAGCACTCCGACCCCGTTCGAGCGCCTCCCCTAGCCATCCGGGACAGGGCTCCTGACCGGCGAAGCCGGGGAGCCCCCGGCGCGGGCCCCGCCACCGCAGCGGCGGGAGCCCGCGCCACATCAGCCCTCCTCGCGCCACCCCTCGAACCGCTCGGTCAGCTCGTCCACCTTGGCCAGGCTCTCCCCGGCGAGCCCTTCCACGACGACGAGCCACTGCGCGTCCTCCGCGTCGTCCTCCCCCGCCAGCGTCTCGCGCACCACCCGGGGCACGCCCAGGCCGGGGAACCACTCGCCGAGCGTCGCCGCGACCTCCTCGGCGTCGTCCCGCTCAGAAAAGATCAGCAACTGCCTCATGAACGGCATTCTGGCAGCAGGCGAGAGCACGCGTTCACGAACAGTGAGCGGGGTACGTTGCTAACGTAAGACCATGACGGCCGAAGCGGTGAGCATTCCCATGGCGCCAGAGTCCTCGCTGCCCGACTGGATCTTCCCTCCCCCTGAGGGGTTCAAGGCGGATGACCTCGATCACCTTCCGCATGTGCCTGCGCACACGGAGTTGATTGACGGAAGCCTGGTCTTCGTGAGCCCGCAGCTGGACTTCCACACCTCGACGATCTACCTGTTGGAGGCCGGTCTGCGCCGTGCTGCTCCGAAGGGCTACCGCGTGCGCCGCGAGATGAGCGTCAAACTCGGTCCCAGACAGCGCCCGGAGCCGGATCTGATCGTTCTCAAGCCCGGCGCCGACGTCCGTTCCTCAGCCACCTACTACCCGGCCGGCGACGTCGCCCTCGCCGTCGAAGTGGTGTCCCCCGAGTCCGAGGAGCGCGACCGCAAGCGCAAGCCCCTGCTCTACGCGGAGGCGGGCATCCCCCACTTCTGGCGGGTCGAGAACGACTCCGGCAGGCCTGTCGTCTACGTCTACGAACTCGACCCTGCCACCCGCGCCTACGTGCCCACGGGTATCCATCACGACCGCGCCAAGGTGACCGTCCCGTTCGACATGGACATCGACCTCGCCGAGATCGACTCGATCTGACCGAAAAGGGCCGGTACGAACCCGTACCGGCCCTTGACGCGTCAGGCAGAGCGCAGCTGGGCGCCGACGCGGTCGGCGGCGAGCGCCACGGCGGCGTCGCGGGCGGCGGAGATCTCCTCGGCCGTCAGCGTGCGGTCGGGGGCGCGGAAACGCATCGCGTACGCGAGCGACTTGTTGCCCTCGCCCACCTGGGCACCGGCGTAGACGTCGAACAGCCGCACCGACTCCAGCAGCTCACCCGCGCCGTCGCGGAGCGCCGCCTCGACGTCGGCCACCGGGGTGAAGTCGGGCACGATCAGCGCGACGTCCTGGGTGGCGACCGGGTAGGCGGAGATGGCCGGAGCCTGGGCCGGGCCGCGCATGGCCGTCTCCAGGCGGGTCAGCTCCAGCTCCAGCGCGGCCGTGCGCGGCGGCAGCCCGTAGGCCTCGATGACCCGCGGGTGGAGCTCGCCCGCGTGGCCGACGAGCAGGTCGCCGAGGTAGAGGGCGGCGCACCGGCCCGGGTGCCACGGCTCGTGCTGGTCGGCCACGACCGACAGCTCCAGCCCGGCCTCGGCCGCGACGATCCGTCCGGCCTGCACCGCGTCGGCCCACGACGCCTGCCGGCCCGCGCCCCACCAGCCGGAGCGCTCGAACTCGCCGGCGAGCACCACCGCGACCCGCCACGGCTGGTCGGGCAGCGCCGCCTCGATCGAGGCCAGCTCCTCCTCGGTGGGCCGCCGCTCGACGCCGAGCACGGGGGCCGCCTCGGGCGCCCCCTCGCGCGGCCGGTAGACGGCGCCGGCCTCGAACAGGGCCACGTCGGCGAAGCCGCGCCCGACGTTGCGTACCAGGGTCTTGAGCAGCCCGGGCAGCAGCGTGGTGCGCATCAGCGGCTCGTCCTCGCCCAGCGGGTTGGCCAGCCGCATCGCGCGGCGGCGGGCGTCGTCGGCGGGCAGCTGCAGCCGGTCGAAGTCGTCGGCGCTGATGAACGGGTAGGCCAGCACCTCGGCGTAGCCCGCTTCGGCCAGCGCCCGGCCGACCCTCCTGCGCAGCCGCTGGCCCTCCGTGAGCCCTGCCCCCGCGGGGGCGCTGGGCAGCACGGACGGCAGCCGCTCGTACCCTTCCAGCCGGATGACCTCTTCGGCGAGGTCGCTGGGGTCGGTGAGGTCGGGCCGCCACGACGGCGGGGTCACCGTGATCATGTCGTCGCCCTTGACGGCCAGCCTGGCCGCCAGCTCGCCCCCGGTGACCACGCCGGTCGGGTCGACGCCGCCCTCGCGCACGGCCGGGTCGTCGCCGTCGACCACGACGCAGCCGATCTGCTCCAGCCTGCGCACGACGGTCTCTTTCGCGTACGGCATGCCGGCGATGTCACCGGGGTGGGCGGCCGGGATCGACACGCGGGCGGGCCTGACCTCGACCTCGGCGTGCGTGACCCCGGGCACGATGGTGGCGCCGCCCAGCTCGGCCAGCATGCTCACGGCCCGCCAGGAGGCGACGAGCGGCAGCTCACGGTCGACGCCGCGCTCGAACCGCTTGGACGCCTCGGAGACGAGGTTGTGGCGGCGGGACTCGCGGGAGATGCCGGTGGCCGAGAAGTGGGCGGCCTCGATGACGATCTCGGTGGAGCCGTCGGAGATCTCGGTCTCCAGGCCGCCCATGGTGCCGGCCATGGAGATCGGCCCCGACTGGTCGGTGATGAGGATGTCGTCGGGGTCGAGGTCGCGCACGACGTGGTCGAGCGTCTCCAGCCGTTCGCCCGGCAGCGCGCGCCGCACCACGATCTCGCCGGTGAGCTTGTCGGTGTCGAAGGCGTGCAGCGGCTGGCCGAGCTCCAGCATGAGGTAGTTGGTGATGTCGACGGCCAGCGACACCGGCCGCATGCCGGCCCGGATGAGCCGGGTGCGCATCCACAGCGGGCTCTTGGCCTCCGGGTCGAAGCCGGTGACCTGGCGCAGCACGAACCGGTCGCACGCGGTCGGGTCGTCGATGTAGGCCGGCCAGGCCCGGCTGGTGTGCTCGGGCGGCCGCACGTCGGCGGGGTCGCGGAACGCCGCCCCGAACGCGATCGCGACCTCGCGGGCCACGCCCCGGATCGACAGCGCGTAGCCGATGTCGGGGGTGATCTCCAGCTCGATCACGTCGTCGCGCAGGCCGAGCAGCTCCACCACGTCGGCGCCGACGGGGGTGCCGGCGGGCAGCACCATGATGCCCGCGTGGTCCTCGCCCAGGCCCAGCTCGCGCTCCGAGCAGATCATGCCCTCGGACAGGCGGCCGTAGGTCTTGCGGGCGCCGACCTCGAACCCTCCGGGCAGCACGCCGCCGGGCAGCACCACGGGGACGCGGTCGCCGACGGCGAAGTTGGTGGCGCCGCAGACGATCTCGCGCGGCGTCGGCTCGCCGACCTCGACCCGGCAGTGGCGGATCGGCTTCTTGAAGCCGGTCAGCTCCTCGATCTCCAGCACCTCGCCGACGACGACGTTCTTGACGTCGTGGCCGTGGGAGGCGATGGACTCCAGCTTGAGCCCGGCGGCCGTGAGCTTGTCAGCCACCTCTTGGGCGGTGACCGCCGGGAGATCGACATACTCCCGCAGCCAGGAAAGCGGGACCCTCATCAGATCTCCATTCCGAACGGGAGCGTGAAGCGCACGTCTCCCTCGATCATGTCGCGCATGTCCTCGGCGTTGTGGCGGAACATCAGCGTCCGCTCGATGCCCATCCCGAAGGCGAACCCGGAGTAGACCGACGGGTCGATGCCGCAGGCGACCAGCACCCGCGGGTTGACCATGCCGCAGCCGCCCCACTCGATCCAGCCCTCGTTCTTGCAGGTGCGGCAGGGCGGGTTGCCGGGCACCGCCGAGGCGCCGCGGCAGACGAAGCACTTGAGGTCCATCTCGGCGGACGGCTCGGTGAAGGGGAAGTAGTTGGGCCGGAACCTGGTGGTGATGCCCTCACCGAACATGACCTCGGCGAACCGGTCGAGCGTGCCCTTGAGGTGGGCCATGGTGAGGCCCTTGTCGACGGCCAGGCCCTCGGTCTGGTGGAAGACCGGCGTGTGGGTGGCGTCGAGCTCGTCGGTGCGGAAGGTCTTGCCGGGCGCGATCGCGTAACACGGCGCGCCGCGCTCCAGCAGGGCACGGATCTGCAGCGGCGAGGTCTGCGTGCGCAGCACCATGCCCGAGTCGGTGGAGCCGACGAAGAACGTGTCGTGCTCGGAGCGGGCCGGGTGGTCCTTGGCGATGTTGAGCGCCTCGAAGTTGAACCACTCGCCTTCGAGCTCGGGGCCTTCGGCCACCTCGTAGCCCATCGCGACGAACGTGTCGGCGATGCGCTCCTGCAGCGTGGTCAGCGGGTGGCGGGCGCCGCGCGGGCGGCGGTCCCACGGCAGGGTGACGTCGACGGTCTCCTCGACGAGCACCCGGGCGTCGCGCTCGGCCTCCAGCTCGGCCTGCCGGGCGGCCAGCGCCTCGGCGACGGCTCTGCGGGCGGTGCCGACCCGCTTGCCCGCCTCGGCACGGGCGGCGGGCGGCAGGGCGCCGATCTCGCGGTTGGCCAGGGCGAGGGGCGAGCGGTCGCCGGAGTGCGCCAGCCTGGCCTGCTTGAGTGCGTCGAGGCTGCCGGCCGCCTTGATCGCCGCGATGGCGTCGGCCTCCATCCGGGACACCTCGTCGGCGTGCAGCGGGGTGACCTCGACCGGGTCGTAGTCAGACAAGAGTGAGCTCCGTATCCAGGGCTTGAGCGGGAAAAGTCTAGTGGTGGCCCACCGGTCCCGGTGTCACGCGAAGTCGGGCGTGCCGGTGGGCACGGTAAATCGGAACTCCGCCCCGCCCTCGGGCGCCTGCTGCACGGTGATGGTGCCGCCGTGGGCCTCCACCAGCCCCTTGACGATGAACAGGCCGAGGCCGGTGCCGCCACGCTTGCGGCTGTTGCCGCGCCAGAACTGCCTGAATACGCGCGGGGCCACCTCGGGCCTGACGCCCTCGCCCTGATCGCGCACCGACACGGCCACTCCCCACCCGACGGACTCGATCTCGATGGTCACGGTGCCTCGACCGTGACGCACCGCGTTTTCCACCAGGTTAGCCAGGATCTGGTCAACCTTGTCCTGGTCAAGCCACATTTCGGGAAGATCGTCACCCGTGATGAGGCGGAAGCGGTCCTCCTGCTCGCCCGCCGCGACCCGCCCGGCGACGACCCGTCGGGCCCTGGCGGGGATGTCGACGACCTGGCGGCGCAGCTCCAGCCGGCCGGACTCGATGCGGGAGACGTCGAGCAGCTCGGTGATGAGCCGGGTGACGCGATCGGCGTCGTTGTTGACGGTCTCGAGCATGACGAGCTTCTGCTCTTCGGTGAAGCGGCCCCATTTGGCGAGCAGCGTCGCGGTGAACCCCTTGACGCTGGTCAGCGGCGAGCGCAGCTCGTGGGCGACCGTGGAGACCAGGTCGGCGCGGCTGCGCTCCAGCCGGGCCCGGGCGCCGCCGTCGCGCAGCGTGATCGCCACCCGCTCGACGTCGCCGCACCGCTCCGGCTCACGGACGAACCGCGCGGTCACGTACAGCTCCTGGCGGCCGGGCAGGTGGAGGGGCTTCTCCGGGACGCGGCTGCGGGTGCGCAGGCCGCCCTCGGGATCGAGCGCCTTCCACCAGTCGCGGCCGTCGTTGTCGCGGAACGGGAACACCTCGTTCATGTCGCGGCCGACGGCGCGTTCGGGCGTGACGCCGGTGAGCCGGGCGGCGGCGCGGTTGACCGCGAGCACGCGGCCGAACCGGTCGGCGACGACGAGCCCGTCAGGGAGATCGTCGATCGCTATCGTGCACGCGGCGGCAACCAGCCGCCCATCGGTGTCTGCGCCGTGCACGACCTCGCCTCCTCCGCCTCCAAGGCCGACAATAGCGGGTTTCCCGCCGCCTAGGGCACTCGCTGAGCCCTGGCGGAGGAGTAAAGGCACACCGCCGCGGCGGTGGCCAGATTGAGGCTCTCGGCCTGTCCGTAGATGGGCACGCGCACCACATCGTCGGCCAGCCCGAGCACCTCTTCGGGAAGGCCCCACGCCTCGTTGCCGAAGATCCACGCGGTGGGCCCCGACAGGTCGACGTCGTCGAGCGTGTGGCGGCCCGCGCCGTCCGCCGCGAGCACGCGCAGCCCACGCTCCTTCAGCCGGCGCACGGCCTGCGCGACCGGGGCGCCGACGGCCACGGGCACGTGGAACAGGCTACCCGCGCTGGCGCGCACGCACTTGCCGTTGTACGGATCCACGCTGGCATCGGTGAAGAGCACCGCGTCCGCGCCCGCGGCGTCGGCGGCGCGCATGACGGTGCCGGCGTTGCCCGGGTCGCGCACGTGCGCGAGCACCGCCACCAGGCGGGCGGCCTCGGGCAGGGCGTCGTCGAGCGGCACGTGCACCGGCCGGCAGACGGCGACCAGGCCCTGCGGGGTGACGGTCTGCGACAGCTCGGCCATGACTTCGCCGCTGGCCCGGTGGACCGGGACGCCCTGGTCGGCGGCCGTGCCGACCAGCTCGGGATGGCGCGCCTCGGCCTCGGCGGTGGTGAACAGCTCCAGCGTGATCCCGTCCAGCTTGAGCGCCTCGCGCACCGCCTGCGGGCCCTCGGCCAGGAACTTGCGGTCCTGGTCCCGGAAGGCGCGTTTGGTGAGCCTGCGAGCCGCCTTGACCCGCGGCGACCGGACGTTGGTCAGCTCGGCTCCGGCCATCTCACTCCTGTTGGGTGCGTGCATGGAAAAGGGCCCACCACTCGGGTGAGCCCTTCCCGCAGAATTCGGGTCAGCCCGCGGCCGGCGCGTTCACGTTCGCGGGCAGCGCCTTCTTGGCGGCCTCGACGAGCGTGGCGAAGGTCTGGCTGTCGTTCACCGCGAGATCGGCGAGGATCTTGCGGTCCACCTCGATGTTGGCCAGGCGCAGGCCCTGGATGAGGCGGTTGTAGGTGATGCCGTTCTGACGAGCCGCGGCGTTGATCCGCTGGATCCACAGACGGCGGAAGGCGCCCTTGCGGTCCTTGCGGTCCCGATAGGCGTACGTCATCGAGTGGAGCATCTGCTCCTTGGCCTTGCGGTAGAGCCGCGACCGCTGGCCACGGTAACCGGTTGCCCGCTCGAGAACGACCTTGCGCTTCTTCTTGGCGTTGAGCGCCCGCTTCACGCGTGCCATTTTATTCTCCCCGGGGGTTCGCGCTACTTGCCGAGCAGCTTCTTGATCTTCTTGGTGTCGGCCTCGGAAAGGACGACCTCGTTCTTGAGACGGCGCGTCAGCTTAGACGACTTCCACTCGTTGTAGTGAGCGCGGTTGGCGCGGCGGCGCTTCACCTTGCCGGTGCCGGTAAGCCGGAACCGCTTCTTCGCACCGCTGTGCGTCTTCATCTTCGGCATCTCGCCGTCTCTCCTCAATTCGGTCGTGCCGGTGGCCGGGCCGGCGGCGGAGCCGGCCCGGTCTTCGGCGTCTTCGTCTGGCTGCTCGGGGGTGCGCCAGTAAGGCTAACCCGAGCCGCGGGTCACGCCTCCTGCTTGGAGGGCTCCTCGCTGCCATGCTGGGCCTTGGCGGCGGCCTTCTCGGCCTTGGCCTCGGCCTTCTTCTTGTGCGGACCGATCACCATGATCATGTTGCGGCCGTCCTGCTTGGGCTGGGACTCCACGAAGCCGAGCTCCTGGACGTCCTGCGCGAGCCGCTGCAGAAGCCTGAATCCCAGCTCGGGCCGGGACTGCTCACGGCCCCTGAACATGATCGTGACTTTGACCTTGTCTCCCGCCTTGAGGAACCGGACGACGTGACCCTTCTTGGTCTCGTAGTCGTGCGGGTCGATCTTCGGCCGGAGCTTGATCTCCTTGATGATCGTGTGCGCCTGATTCTTGCGCGCCTCGCGCGCCTTCATCGCGGACTCGTACTTGAACTTTCCGTAGTCCATGAGCTTGCACACGGGCGGTCGAGCCGTCGCCGCGACCTCGACGAGGTCAAGGTCGGCTTCCTGGGCGAGCTTGAGTGCGTCGTGGATGGACACGATGCCCACCTGCTCGCCGTTCGGGCCCACGAGGCGCACCTCGGGAACTCGGATACGCTCGTTGATGCGGGGCTCAGTGCTGATGGGGCCTCCTAGGTTTGCGATCCCTACGTGCTCGTCGTGCCGGGAGCTCCCGCGAAACGCGAAAAGCCCCGCACGTCGCGCATGCGGGGCCACTGAGCTCTTCGGCATCGTGGCCTTCAAGCTCCCCGGAGTAGTCCGGCGTGATCCTTGACCCGGCCACCTTTCGGCCGCTCGGGTGGGAGGGAGACCTCCGCTTGCGCGTCCAGCAATGGCATGCCGGACCGATCAGAGAGCTACGCTACCACAACACCGGCGCGACCTCGAATCTTCCCCGTGGGTGGCGGCCGCCCTGATAAACTTCTGTCCAGCCTGGACAGAAGGAGGGGCTTCATGGGCGTTTGGCAGCTTCAGGAGGCCAAGCAGCGTTTCAGCGAGGTCGTCAGGAAGGCGCACGACGAGGGACCGCAGATCGTCACCCGTCACGGGTTGGACGTGGCGGTGATCATCGACATGGAAGAGTACCGCCGGTTCAAGGGCGAGCAGCCGGACTTCAAGGAATTCCTGCTCAACGGACCAGACCTGTCCGATTTGGAGCTGACCCGCTCCCGGGACCTGCCTCGGGAAGTCGACTTCGGTGACGGCTGGTGAGCCACCTCCTCGACACGAACGTCGTGTCAGAGATGACCAAGCGCTCGCGAGACCCGCATGTGCAGGCCTGGCTGGACAGCACCAACGGCCCCATCCTGCACCTGAGCGTCCTTGTGCTGGGTGAGATCCGCAAAGGCGTCGAGCAGCTGCGCCGCCGCGACCCGGCGCAGTCCGGGGTCTACGAGGCCTGGCTCGACAGGCTCCAGCGCGAATTCAGCACGCGGATCATACCGATCACGACCGACGTGGCCGAAGAGTGGGGACGGCTGCACTCCAAGCGACCGCTCCCCGTCGTCGACGGCCTCATCGCCGCCACGGCCCGCGCCCGTAGTCTCACGCTGGTCACTCGCAACGTCAAGGACTTCGACGGCCTGGCCGTGAAGATGGTCAACCCGTTCGACTGGCCCGTCTGAGGATCTCGGCCTCGCCGGCCGCTCGCATCGCCGCCACCGGGACGTCGGCGCGGCCCGTCATCAGCTCCACCTGGCGCACCGCCTGGTGGAGCAGCATCGGGAAACCGCCGATCACGATGCCGCCCGCCGCCTCGACGGCCGCCGCCGCCCGGGTCGGCCAGGGCGAGTAGACCACGTCGAACAGCGCGGGCACACCGGCCAGCCGGTCGGCGTGCGCGTCGGCGGCGCCGCCCGGCAGGGTGGAGACCACCAGGTCGACCCCGAGGACCGTGTCGAGCTTGTCGAACATCTGCACGGCCAGCGCCATCCCGAGCCGCTCGGCCGCGCCCACCGTCTCGCCCGCCCGTGCCGGGTCGCGGACCACCAGCGTGGCCTCGTGCAGACCGAGGTCGCGCAGCGCGGCCAGGGTCGAGCAGGCGGTGGCGCCGCCGCCCAGCACGGTCGCCGAGCGCGGCGCGGGCACCCCCGCCTCGGCCAGGGCCTGCTCGATGCCGTGGACGTCGGTGTTGTGGCCGTGGGCGGCGCCGCCGGCGAACACCACGGTGTTGGCCCCGCCGACCTCCAGCGCCACCTCGGACACGGTGTCGAGCAGCGGCAGCACGGCGCGCTTGAGCGGCATGGTCAGCGACAGCCCGGCCCACGTGCCCGGCTCCTCCGGCCCTTCGCCGCGCACCGGGCGCAGCTCGCGCAGCAGGCCAGGCAGCGCCGCCTCGTCGCACTCGAACGCGTCGTAGCTCCAGCCGGACAGCCCCATCTCACGGTAGGCGGCCCGGTGCAGGTGCGGCGAGAGCGAGTGGGCGATCGGCGAGCCCATCACGGCAGCTCGCATGCACCCCCCTTTCGGTCCGCCATCATACGGGTCAGCCGCCGGACGAGTTCCGCTCCAGCTCGGCGAGGAGCGCCTGGAACTCCGCGTCGGTGGTGGCGAACTTGGTGACGTTGCTCTTCGGGTCGGTGGCGGCGAAGAACAGCCACGGCCCCTTGGCGGGGTTGAGCGCCGCCTCGATGGCGTGGTCACCGGGGTTGGCGATCGGGCCGGGCGGCAGGCCGAGGTTCTTGTACGTGTTGTACGGAGACTTGATCTCCAGCTCGGCGTGCGTCGCCCTGGTGCGGTAGCGGCGCCAGGCGTACATGACCGTGCTGTCCATCGACAGCGTCATCTCCGGCTCGTGGTTCATCCGGTTGTAGATGACCCGCGCGATCTTCGGCATGTCCTCGTGACGGCCCGCCTCCGCCTGGATGATGCTGGCGATGGTGATCATCTCGTGCGGCGTGTAGCCCATCTTCTTGGCGCTGGACTCCAGCTCGAACTTCTCGGCCGTCTGGTTGAACCGCTCGATCATCTGCGCGAGCATCTCGGCCGGGGTGGCTTTCGGCTGGAAGTCGTACGTGGCGGGGAAGACGTAGCCCTCCAGCTTGCCCTTGGCGTACGAGGGCAGTCCGAGATCCTCGGCGCTCTTGGCCGCGTTCTCGAAATCCTTCGGCTTCTTGCCGGTCTTCTCGGCGAGCTGCTTGAAGGTGTCGGACAGCCGTAGGCCTTCCTTGATCGTCGCCTTGGCCACGATCAGGTTGCCCGGGTCGAGCAGCTTGACCGCCTCGGCCGCGGCCATCTGCTTGCGCAGCTTGTACGTGCCGGGCTGCAGGGAGGAGCTCTTGCCCGCGCTGTCGATGGCGTTGGTGAAGGCCCTGGCGCTGGCGACGACACCCTGCCGCTGCAGCTCCTGCGCCACCTCGGAGGCGCTCTGGCCGTCCTTGATCTCGATGACGACCTCGCCCGTGCCCTGGCCGGTGTAGTCGTCGGGCACCAGCGCGTCGCTGACCCATCGGTAGCCGTAGTAGCCGCCGCCGCCGATGATGCCGGCCAGGATGATGAAGGCGAGCAGCGGGGCGAGGAAGCCGCCCCGGTTGCGGCGGCGCCGCCGCCTGCTGCCCCGCCGGCCGTTGCGGCCCCGGCCCCGGCGCCTGCCGCGGCCGTCGTCGTCATCCGAACCGAGCAGGAAGTCCATGTCGTCGAGATCGTTCATAGGTGAGCTGGCCAATCTCCCGGTACTGCTGGCCCGGCGCCGATTGGGAGCGCCTGGCGGCGGGGGGTCACCGAGCGGATGAGGGGGATGCGCCGGTCACGCCCTGACGACCGGCCGAGGTCACTGTGGGTAGCCATGCTAGAGGATGGAAAGAGCGCGTGTGTCCCGGCTCGGAAGGGTCGCCTGGATGGTGCGACGTCCTCCCGAACTGCGGTTACTGGCCCGGTGAGCATGAGTTCGTCCCGAGTCTCTCGTTCGGCTCTTTCCGGTATCTCACGAACTCGCTCTCTTTGCGGGTGAATTGGGTGATTCTATGCACCTGAGGTTGGCTACCAAACCTGCTGCCCGAACCCTCGGCTGTGTGTCCGCCGCCTGGCGTGCGAGCGGACGGTTCACCCAGAGTGACGGGTACACGCCGGTACGAGACGTCCGTTCCGGCATGAGCGTGCCCGCCCACTTTAGCGATCTTCAACGGCAGGGGCGTCCTGCTCACAAATGCGAGTCTTCCCCCGAAAACGGCACACACACGAACCCGTTCACAACCGCCTGTGTTTCCGGGCGAATCGGACGAAGCATCTGCGCGCGTCCTCTTCCGTACCACCGCGCGACCAGCGGGGACCTCGCGCGGAACCGGCGCGCGGGAAGCCGTCCGGGCAGGCCGGAGCGCGAAGGCGCGCGGATGGGTGGGTGAGATGTGCGGGGGTGGCCGGCGGCCCGTCATGAGGCGGGGTCGCCGGGCGGGGTGACGGGGTGGCCCGGCGGCCTGTCGGTGGCGCGTTCGGAGTCGAGGGCGTCCTGCAGCAGCACCACCGCCGCCGCCTGGTCGATGACTCCGCGCTGCTTCTTGGCCCGCACGCCGCTGGCGCGCAGCCCGTGCTGCGCGGCGACCGTGGTGAGCCGCTCGTCGAAGAGCCGGACCGGCGTCGGGGCCAGCCGGGCCGCGAGCAGGCCCGCGAACTCGCGGGCGAGCGCCGCGGCGGCGCCCTGGCGCCCCGAGAGCGACGTGGGCAGCCCCACCACCACTTCGATCGCCTCGTGCTCGGCGGCGATCGCGGCGATGCGGTCGAGGTCGCCCTTGCCGCGCTTGACGGTCTCCACCGGCGTGGCGAGCATCCCCAATGGGTCGCTGCGCGCCACGCCGATGCGAACCGACCCGACGTCGACGCCGAGCCGTGTGCCGAACCTCATGTCAGCCGAGCTGCTCCGTGATGGCCTGTTCGACGAGCCGCAGCGCGTCGCCGATCGCCTCGGGACGGCTGCCGCCGCCCTGTGCGACGTCGTCCTTGCCGCCACCGCCACCTCCAAGCGCCTTGGCGGCGACGCCGACCAGTCGTCCGGCCTTGAGCCCGCGCTCGCGTCCCGCCTCGTTGACCGCGGCGACCACCACGGGCCGGTCGGAGGGGACGCCGGCGACAACGATCACCGCCGGCCGGTCGGACGGGAACCTGCCGCGTACGTCCAGCGCGAGCTTACGCAGATCGTCGGCGTTCGTGCCATCAGGCGCGCGGTGTGTCACGACGGACACTCCGTGCAGGTCGGTGGCCTTGCCCGCGAGTTCGCCGGCCACCTGCAGCACCTGGGCGGAGCGGACCTTCTCCAGCTCCTTCTCCGCCGCGCGGAGCCGGGTGACGATGCCCTCGACGCGCTCGGGCAGCTCCTCGCGGCGCGCCTTGAGCTGCTCGGTGAGCTGCGAGACCAGCACGCTCTCCCGCGCCAGGTAGCGGAAGGCGTCGATGCCGACCAGCGCCTCGACGCGGCGCACGCCCGCGCCCACCGACTGCTCGGCCAGCACCTTGACCAGGCCGAGCTGGCCGGAGCTGTGGACGTGGGTGCCGCCGCAGAGCTCGCGGGAGTAGTCGCCGATCTCGACCACGCGGACCTCGTCGCCGTACTTCTCGCCGAACATCGCCAGCGCGCCCATCGCCCTGGCCTCGGCCTGCGAGGTGTAGAAGGCGTTGACCTTGAGGTCGTTGACGAGGACGGCGTTGACCTCGTCCTCGACGTCGCGCAGCACGCTCTGCGGGACCGCGCCCGCGGCGGTGAAGTCGAAGCGGAAGCGGCCGGGCGAGTTCTCGGAGCCCGCCTGGGCCGCCGTCTCGCCGAGCGCGTTCTTGAAGCCGCGGTGGACCATGTGGGTGGCGCTGTGGCTGCGCGAGATCGCCCGCCGCCGCTCCAGGTCGATCTCGGCGTGCGCCTCGTCGCCGGTCTTGAGCTCGCCGCTGCGGATCCTGCCGCGGTGGACGACGAGGCCCCCGATCGGCGACTGCACGTCGAGGATCTCGACCTCGGCGCCGCCGGTGCGGATGACGCCCTGGTCGGCGAGCTGGCCGCCGCCCTCGGCGTAGAACGGGGTGCGGCCGAGCACGACCTCGACCTCGGTGCCCGCGCCCGCCGCCGGCACCGGCGCGCCGTCGACGAGGATGCCGACGATCGTGGTGTCGGCCGCGGTCTCGTCGTAGCCGAGGAACTCGACCTTGCCCGCCTCCTCCAGGAGCCGGCCGAAGATGGAGACGTCGGCGTTGCCGATCTTCTTCGCCGCCGCGTCGGCCTTGGCGCGCTCGCGCTGCTCCTTCATCAGGCGGCGGAAGCCCTCTTCGTCGACCTTGAGCCCCTGCTCGGCCGCCATCTCAAGGGTGAGGTCGATCGGGAAGCCGTAGGTGTCGTGGAGCTGGAAGGCCTGCTCGCCGGAAAGCGTGGCCGCCTTCTTGCGCTTGGTCTCCTCGACGGCCACGTCGAAGATCGCGGTGCCGGTGCGGAGCGTGCCGAGGAACGACGCCTCCTCGGCGTCGATGACCGCGTGGATCTGCGGCGCGTCGGTCTTGAGCTCGTCGTACTGCTCCCCCATGACGTTGATCGCCACGTCGGTCAGGGTGTGCATGAGCCGCCGGTCGCCGGAGCCGAGCAGGCGCAGGTTGCGCACGGTGCGGCGGAGCAGGCGGCGCAGGACGTAGCCGCGGCCCTCGTTGCCGGGCATGACGCCGTCGGCCACCAGCATGGTGCCGGCGCGCACGTGGTCGGCGATGACCCGCAGGCTCACGTCGGTGCGCGGGTCACGGCCGTAGGCGGTGCCGGTCAGCTCCGCCGCCTTGTCGAGGATCTTGTAGGTGGTGTCGATCTCGTAGATGTTGTCGACGCCCTGCAGGATCGCCGCCATGCGCTCCAGGCCCATGCCGGTGTCGATGTTCTTGCTGGGCAGCTCGCCGGCCACGTCGAAGTCGACCTTGGAGCGGACCTCGCTGAGCTGGTACTGCATGAACACGAGGTTCCACACCTCGAGGTAGCGGTCCTCGTCGGCGACGGGGCCGCCCTCGCGCCCGTACTCGGGGCCGCGGTCGTAGTAGATCTCCGAGCAGGGGCCGCCGGGGCCGGGCACGCCCATGTGCCAGTAGTTGTCGGCCAGGCCGCGCCGCTGGATGCGGTCGGCGGGCAGGCCGACCGTCTTGTGCCAGATCTCGAACGCCTCGTCGTCGTCCTGGTAGACCGTCGCCCACAGCCGGTCCTCGGGGAAGCCGAAGCCGCCCTCGGACTCGGGCTTGGTGAGCAGCTCCCAGGCGTACGGGATCACCTCGGCCTTGAAGTAGTCGCCGATGGAGAAGTTGCCGAGCATCTGGAAGAACGTGGCGTGGCGGGTCGTCCTGCCGACCTCGTCGATGTCGGGGGTGCGCACGCATTTCTGCGCGGTGGCCAGCCGAGACGCCGGAGGCTTGCGCTGCCCCAGGAAGTACGGCTTGAAGGGCACCATACCGGCGGGAACCAGGAGGAGCGTCGGGTCCTCAGCGATCAGGCTGGCCGAGGGCACTACTTTGTGCCCACGCTCCTCGAAGAAGCGCAGGAAGCGGCGGGCGATCTCTGCCGACTCCATGGCGGCCGTCCTTTGCGTTAGTCGTTGTGTTCAGGGTTGTCGAGGCCGAAACGGGCCCGCAACTCGATTTCGCGGCCGGCGGCCTCGCCGAGCGCGTCAGAAGTAAAGTCTCTCACCTGTTCGAGCATGCCCGCGGCACCGTGGGCGGTCCTGCGGGCGACGTGGTTGGGGTGGAGCGCCTGCAGCTTGCGCATCACCCACAGGGAGAGGAACGCGCCGAGCGACAGGTAGAACAGCCGCCTGATCATCGCCGACGCCCCGTCCTGCGCGGCTTGCGGGCCTCGATGGCCCGGCGCACGCCGTAGCTGAGGGACGACACCTTGATCAGCGGACCGGTGAAGACGGTCTGGGTGACGGCGCTGAGCCGGGCGGCGTGGCCGGTCACCTGCTTGACGTCCCTGGCTATGGACTCGACGGCGACGAGCTGCCGGTTCGTCTCGTTGACCGTGAGGCTCATGTCGTCGAGCAGCGGCGTCAGGCGGGCGTTCAGCTCGGAGACCGCCTTGGTCGTCTCGGTGAGCAGCCTGGCGAGCTTGAGGAGCGCCATCGTGAGAACGCAGACCAGGACCACCCATCCCGTGGCCGCGATCAGCCCGGCGACCTCTCCAGCGGTAAGCATCCGCGCATCTCCCTCGTACGCTGGGCCGGAACGTCAAGACCCTATCGTGTCCGGCGGACGAGGTCGGCGATGACCGAGTCCTTGATCACGTGCCGTGCCAGGCCCGTTCCGGTCCTGACCTCGGCCATCCCGTCCCGCCGGCCCTCCTCTGGTACGGGAAATGGGCCTCCTCGCCGTGCGGGTGTGGCGGCTGGGGTCCCGTCCAAGTTCCCTGAGGGAATTCCGTTCGGATCCGTACGAGTGCGCATGCCTTCGCAACGCGGCCCCGTATGAGTGCGGATGCCTTCGAGACGCTGCCCGGTACGCGGGCTGCCCCCTCCCAGAGCAGGACACCATCGTCGCCCGGCCAGACTTCCGGCTGAAGATCGCGGACGAGGACGCGCCCTTGGCGGCCGAGGCCGGTGCAGGAACCCGTGGCGGCCTTCGCGGGTGGTATCGCGCCGGGAGGGACCGCTACGGGACGCGGGCGTACGCGCGGGCCGGGGTGGCACCCGACGCGGCGTGAGGCGGGACAGCGGTGAAGCAGGCGCCCGTGGGCGGCAGCGCTTCCAGGCCGGTGAGGGACTCGGCGACGGGTATGCCTGCCTCCAGGAGGAGGCTCCGCGATGCGCCGAGCGTGCGCGCATCGGTGGCGACCAGAGCGACAGCCTGTGAGACGAGCCAGCGAGCGGCTGCCTCGCTCAGACACTCGCCGGCCTGGGTCTGCAGGAGGACCGCGTGACCGCGGACGACGAAGGGCGCCAGAGCACCGACGCCGATCGTCTCCCAGTCCGCCCCAGAGGCACGCACCACCACCGCGGGAAGCTCGACCGTACGTGCAAGAACGTCAATAGCCTCCTCGCGGGTCACTGACGGCCCATCGCCACCAACCACCGTCTCCGGGCCGATTCCGGCAGCCTCCCCCTCAGCAGCAGAAGCCTCCCCTCGGCCCGTGTCCGACCCCGCCGAGGGCTCCGCAGGAGTTGCAGCGCGCTCGACACTACCCGAGCCCTCCCCGCCGACTACGGCAGATCCAAACCCACCAGCTCCGGTCTCCCTGCAGGCCGCGGCGAGCCCGGCCACACCCGCCGCGGCCTCTCCTCGGCCTGCGACCGGCCCGAGCATGCCGACCGCGACCTCCTCACGGACCGCAGCGTGCTCGACACCAGCCGAACGCTCCCCGCAGACTGCGGCAAGCCCGACCACACCCGCCGCAGCCTCCCCTCGGCCTGTGGCCGGCCCAAGCGGGCCGACCGCAGCCTCCCCACGGACTGCGACGCGCTCGACATCAGTCGAACCCTCCCCGCAGGCTGCGGCAGGACCGACTACGCCGGCTGCGGTACCCGTGAGCGCCGCTGGAGCGGCTACGCCGGCAGGGAGTTCCAGGCGGGTGGCGGGGGTGTCGAGAGGGAGGATGCGGCCGTGGAAGGCCGCGGGGGCGGTGCGGTCGCTCGGGCCGCCTCGGGTGCCTTTGTGCGGTTCGGGGAAGACGCGCACGTTGGAGAGCTCGACCGCGTCGGTCATCAACAGCCCGAGTGAGGCCACGAACAGGGCGGCGATCTCGTCCTCGGTGACGCCGGGCGAGGGCACGTCGACGCGGAAGTCGTGGACGGTCAGATCGCCGCCGTTGCCGAAGGTGATGGACGCGTCGAAGGCTGCGCGGTGGTCGGTCATTACCGGGCGTCCCTGAGATCGGGAATGTTGTGGTCGGTCATGCCCCCGGCATCCCCGAGTTCATGGAGGTCGTGGTCGGTCGTTCCCGAGCATCCCTGGGAACTTCGTGGTCGGTCATGTTTCGGGAACCCACGAGCTCATGGATGGGGTGCCACGGCGACCCCCATGCCCGTGAACGGCATGGCCCAGAGGCGGCGGGATCATGGGGATCCGCGCAGGAAGTCGCGGATGCGCGCCCAGCGTTCGGCGACCGGCGCCTCGGCGCCGTGGCGGGTGGGCTCGTAGTAGCGCCGGTCGCGGATCTGCTCGGGCGCGTAGTCCTGGCGGACGAGGCCGTGCTCGAAGTCGTGGGGGTACTTGTATGCCTCGCCGTGGCCGAGCTTGGCCGCGCCGGGGTAGTGGGCGTCGCGCAGGTGGCCGGGCACCTGGCCGATGAGGCCGCGCCGGACGTCGCCGACGGCGGCGCCGATGGCCTTCACCACGGCGTTGGACTTGGGGGCCAGCGCGCAGTGGATGACCGCGTGGGCGAGGTTGATCTGGCCTTCGGGCAGGCCGATGAGCTGCACCGCCTGGGCGGCGGCGACCGCGGTCTGCAGGCAGGCGGGGTCGGCCATGCCGACGTCCTCGGAGGCGAAGATGACGATGCGGCGGGCGATGAAGCGCGGGTCCTCCCCCGCCTCGATCATGCGGGCCAGGTAGTGGAGCGCGGCGTCGGCGTCGGAGCCGCGCATCGACTTGATGAACGCGCTGATGACGTCGTAGTGCTGGTCGCCCTGCCGGTCGTAGCGGACGGCCGCCTTGTCGACGGCCTTCTCCACCACCTCGATCGTGATGTCGTCGGACAGCAGGGCCGCCGCTTCGAGGTAGGTCAGCGATCTGCGGGCGTCGCCGCCGGCGAGGCGGACGAGCTGGTCGAGGGCCTCGGGGGCGAGCGTGGCGCGTCCGCCGAGCCCGCGCTCGTCGGACACCGCCCTTTCCAGCACCGCGCGGACGTCGTCGTCGCCGAGCGATTCGAGGGTGAGCAGCAGCGAGCGCGACAGCAGCGGTGAGATGACGGAGAAGAACGGGTTCTCGGTGGTGGCGCCGATGAAGGTGACCCAGCGGTTCTCGACGGCGGGCAGCAGGGCGTCCTGCTGGGCCTTGTTGAAGCGGTGCACCTCGTCGACGAAGAGCACGGTCTGGCGGCCGCTCATGCCGAGCTCGCGGCGGGCGGCGTCGATGGCGGCGCGGACGTCCTTGACGCCGGCGGAGACGGCGGAGATCTCCACGAAGCGGCGCTTGGTGACGTTGGACACGACGTAGGCGAGGGTGGTCTTGCCGGTGCCCGGCGGCCCCCACAGGAACAGCGACATCGGCGCCTCGCTCTCGACCAGCCGGCGCAGCGGCGTGCCGGGGCCGAGCAGGTGGCGCTGGCCGATCACCTCGTCGAGGCTGCGGGGACGCATGCGCACGGCCAGGGGCTGAGGTGTGGCCTCCTCGGCCGCCGAATCGAACAAGCTCTCCACATCCGCGAGGTTACAGCTCCCACACGGCTCTCGCGCCCGAGTCCCCCGCCAGGAAGACGTAGTACGCCGTCACCGCGGCCAGCACCACGGTCAGGGCGGACAGCACCGCCGTGCCGGGCCTGCCGAACCGGTCGCCGCGGGAGGCGTAGACCAGGACGAGCGACACCGAACCGAGACCCGCGGCCGACAGCAGCAGGGGGACGGCGTGCGCCTCGTGGGCGCTGATCCGCTGGCCGAGCTCGCCCCCGGCGGTGGCGAAGCGGGCGGCCTTGAGGCTCTGCCCGCTCTGCCAGGCGGCGAAGACAGCCACGGGGGCGGCGATCGAGAGCAGCGTCACCGCCCACGCCGTCGCGGCCCGCCAGCGGGGCACGAGGGCGTAGGCTACGGCGACCGCCACGAGCATGGGCGTCAGCACCACCGCGAAGTGCACCACGAGGGGGTGCGCGGGCAGGCCGAGAACCTGATCGAACATCCGGGGCTCCTTAGTTTCGTTTTCAACTACGAATCCCGGATCGATATGGTTCCACCCTTCCGGCCACACAGGTGGCTTCTGGTCACTTACGTCCAGCACATATCTAGGGCCGGTAGCATTCCCCAAGTTGTTTGGTCATGTGTAGGCAAAGATGGAGGACATACCGGTGAGCGGCGACGACGACGACCGCCAGAGCGAATTGGCGCGTCAGCACAAGGAGCGGCAGCGGCAACGCGCCGCCGAGCAGTCGTCCAAGGCGAGGCGCAACACCTTCATCGGCGCGGGCGTGGCCGTCGCTGTGGTGGCCGGTGGCATCTTCGCCGTGACGACCCTGGTCAACAACAACGCGCCAGGCACGCCGGCGGCGGCCGAGTCCTCGGCGTCCGCCAGTCCCACGGAGGAGCCCATCACGGCGCTCCCGACGCCGACCAAGACCGGCCCGGTGACCTGCCAATACAAGCGGGACACCTCGGACGTGCCGATGAAGTACGTGGGCATGCCGGGCAAGAAGCCGAACCTGAAGCTGTCGAAGATGACGGTCACGACCAACCACGGTGACATCGTCATCGAGGTCGACCCGCAGCTCACGCCCTGCTCGGTGAACTCGATGGCGTTCCTGGCCAAGAAGGGCTTCTACGACAACACCAAGTGTCACCGGCTGGTGACGCCCGAGGTGTCGGGGCTCTACCTGCTGCAGTGCGGCGACCCGAAGGCCAAGGCCGACGGCGAGAACCCGACCGACGGCCAGGGCACGGCGGGCTACACGTTCCTCGACGAGGCCGCGGGCGCGATCCCGTACGGCAGGGGCGTGGTGTTCCTGACGCAGCCGGCCGACGCGGCGGGCCAGAACAGCAGCCAGTTCGCCATCTCGCTGTCGGACGAGAACACCCAGATCGACCCGGTGTACTCGGTGCTCGGCATGGTGACCTCCGGCCTGGAGATCATCGACAAGGTGGCCAAGGACGGCGTGATCGTCAACGACGACGACATCACCGGCGACGGCGGCTCCACGGCGCCCAAGACGCCGATCATCATCAAGAAGGTCAAGCTCTCCTAAGAAGAGCCGCGAAAGATACGGCAGGCGCCGCGGTGGGCGCCTGCCGTTTCGCATGTCAGGCGTCGGCCTTGGGCCGGGCGTCGACGCCCGCCTCCTTGCGCTGCCCGGCCGTGATGGGCGTGGGCGCGCCGGTGAGCGGGTCGAAGCCGGAGGCCGTCTTCGGGAACGCGATCACGTCGCGGATCGACTCGCCGTCCGACAGCAGCATGCAGATGCGGTCCCAGCCGTAGGCGATGCCGCCGTGCGGCGGCGGGCCGTACTTGAACGCCTCCAGCAGGAAGCCGAACTTGCTCTCCGCCTCCTCCTTGGAGATGCCGAGCACGTCGAAGACGCGCTGCTGCATCTCGGCGCGGTGGATGCGGATCGAGCCGCCGCCGATCTCCATGCCGTTGCAGACCATGTCGTAGGCGTAGGCGAGCGCCTCGCCCGGATGGTCCTGGAAGTTGTCGGACCACTCCGGCTTGGGACCGGTGAACGGGTGGTGCACGGCGGTCCAGCCGCCCTCGCCGTCCTCCTCGAACATGGGCGCGTCCACGACCCACAGGAACGACCAGAGCGACTCGTCGATGAGCCCGCAGCGGCGGCCGATCTCCAGGCGGGCGGCGCCGAGCAGGTCGCGGGCGGCGCCGCGGGCGCCCGCGGCGAAGAACACCGCGTCGCCGGGCGCGGCGCCGACCTTGCCCGCCAGGCCGGAGATCTCCTGCTCGGACAGGTTCTTGGCGACCGGGCCGCCGAGCGTGCCGTCTTCCTGGACGAGCACGTAGGCCAGGCCCTTGGCCCCGCGGCTGCGCGCCCACTCCTGCCAGCCGTCGAGCTCCTTGCGGGTCTGGGAGGCGCCGCCCGGCATGACGACCGCGCCGACGTACTCGGCCTGGAAGACGCGGAAGGAGGTGCCGGAGAAGTAGTCGGTCATGTCGACGAGCTCCTGGCCGAAGCGCAGGTCGGGCTTGTCGGAGCCGTAGCGGGCCATCGCGTCGGCGTAGGTCATGCGGGGCAGCGGCAGGGGGATCTCGTAGCCGAGGATCTCGCGCCACAGCCGGCCGATCAGCTTCTCGCCGACCGCGATGACGTCCTCCTGGTCGACGAAGGACATCTCGATGTCGATCTGGGTGAACTCCGGCTGCCGGTCGGCGCGCAGGTCCTCGTCGCGGTAGCACTTGGCGAGCTGGTAGTAGCGCTCCAGGCCGGCCACCTGCAGCAGCTGCTTGAACAGCTGCGGCGACTGCGGCAGGGCGTACCAGCTGCCCGGCTGGAGCCGGACCGGCACCAGGAAGTCGCGGGCGCCCTCGGGGGTGGAGCGGGTCAGCGTCGGCGTCTCGACGTAGACGAAGCCGAGCTCGTTCATCACCTCGTTGGCGAGGTAGGTCGCCTTGGAGCGCACCCGCATCGCCTCGGCCACCTGCGGGCGGCGGATGTCGAGGTAGCGGTACTTCAGCCGGGCCTCCTCGGAGACGCCCGTGCCGCCCTCGATGGGGAACGGCAGCGGCGCGGACTCACTGAGCACCTCGACCGCGTCGGCCACCACCTCGACCTCGCCGGTGGGCAGGTCGGGGTTCTCGTTGCCCTCGGGGCGCACGCGGACCTGGCCGACCACCTTCACGCAGTATTCGGCGCGCAGGTCGTGGGCGTGGTCCTCCTCCCGGAAGACCACCTGCGCCGAGCCGGAGGCGTCGCGCAGATCGATGAAGACCACCCCGCCGTGGTCACGGCGGCGGGCCACCCATCCGGCGAGCGTCACCTGCTGCCCGGCGTGCTCCTTGCGGAGCGACCCGGCCGTATGCGTGCGGATCACTGCACTTTCCCCTTCAAGACTTCCACGACCCGGGCCAGCGGCACCTCGGTCTGCTCAGCGGTGGTCAGGTCTTTCACTTGCACGGCTTGCGCCGCCAGGTCACGCTCGCCCAAGATCAGCGCGTAACGGGCCCCCGAGCGGTCGGCGCCCTTCATCGCTCCCTTGAGCCCCTTGCCGCCGAAGGCCATGTCGGCGCTGACGCCGGCCTCGCGCAGCTCGGCCACGAGCAGGAACATCCGGCGGCGGGCGTCGTCGCCCAGCGCGACACCGTACACCTGGACGCCGCCGGGCGCGGCATCGCCGAGCAGCCCCTCGGACTCCATGGCCAGGACCGTGCGGTCGACGCCGAGCGCCCAGCCGACGCTGGGCAGCGGCGGACCGCCGAGCATCTCGCTGAGCCCGTCGTAGCGGCCGCCGCCGCCGATCGCCGACTGCGAGCCGAGCCCGCCGTGGACGAACTCGAACGTGGTGCGGGTGTAGTAGTCGAGCCCGCGCACCAGCCTCGGGTCGTCCTCGTACGCGACGCCGGAGGCCTTCAGCAGGGCGCGGACCTCCTCGTGGTAGGCCTTGCAGGCGGCGCACAGGTGGTCGACGACCAGCGGCGCGCCGCCGAGCTGGGCCTGCACCTCGGGGCGCTTGTCGTCGAGCACCCGCAGCGGGTTGATCTCGATCCGGGCCCGCGTCTCCTCGTCCAGGTCGAGCCCGCGCAGGAACTCCTGCAGCGCGGCGCGGTAGGCGGGGCGGCAGGTCTTGTCGCCGAGCGAGTTGAGCAGCAGCGTGAACTGACGCAGGCCCAGCGAGGCGAAGGCGCGGGCGGCGAGCACGATCAGCTCGGCGTCGAGCGCCGGGTCCTCGGCGCCCAGCGCCTCCGCGCCGACCTGCCAGAAGTGGCGGTAGCGGCCCTTCTGGGCGCGCTCGTAGCGGAACTGGCTGCCCGAGTACCACAGCTTCACCGGCAGCTGGCCGTTGTGCAGGCCGTGCTGGAGCACGGCGCGGACCACCGACGCCGTGCCCTCCGGGCGCAACGTCAGCGAACGGCCCTTCTTGTCGGGGAAGGTGTACATCTCCTTGGAGACGATGTCGGTGGACTCGCCCACTCCCCTGGCGAACAGCTGGGTGTCTTCGAAGACCGGCGTCTCGACGTAGCCGTATCCCGCGCGCCTGGCCGGGGCGACGAGCGCCTCGCGGACGGCGAGCACCTGCTCGGAGCGGGGAGGCAGCCAGTCGAAGGTGCCTTTGGGTGCTTGGAAGGTCATCAGATTCCTCTTGTGGGACCGGCGTGCGGCGCGGCCTCCTTGAGATAAGGATTGGTGGCGCGCTCGCGGCCGATCGTGGTCTGTGGTCCGTGGCCCGGCAGGACGACCGTATCGTCAGGCAGCGGCAGGCACTTGGCGGCGAGGCTGCGCAGGATCGTCGGATAGTCGCCGCCCGGCAGGTCGGTGCGGCCGATGGAGCCGGCGAACAGCAGGTCACCGGAGAACATCACGCCGCGGCCCGCGTCTCCCCTGAAGCTCACCGACCCCCTGGTATGGCCGGGCGTGTGGTCGACGACCAGCTCCATGCCCGCGAGTTCCAGCGTGGCGCCGTCGGACAGCTCGCGCACGTCGTCGGGCTCGCTGAGGGTGAGGTCGCCGAAGAGGGAGGAGCTCGTGGAAGACCAGCCCGCCGCCGGGTCGCTCAGCAGGTGGCGGTCGTCGGGGTGGATCCAGGCCGGCACGCCGCGCGCGCCGCACACCGGGGCGACCGACCAGACGTGGTCGAGGTGGCCGTGGGTGAGCAGGACCGCGACCGGCTTGAGACGATGCTCACGCAGCAGTTCGTCGACCCCCTCGACAGCGTCCTGACCGGGGTCTATGATCACGCACTCCTCGCCTTCCGCGGGCGCGATGACGTAACAATTGGTCTGGAAGGCCCCTGCGGGGAAGCCGGCGATGAGCATCTGCCTCAGCTGATCTCGTCAAAAAAGCCAATGGGAATGTAACCGAAGGGTACCGGTGCGGGTCGCCGGGCTGCGAATCATCGGCCTTTGGCCGATACGATTCGCCCACCTCAGTTGATTGACTACGGGAGGCAAAGCGGTGGCCACGGGCAAGGACCGGCAGAAGCAGCTGGCACGCGAGCACTACGAGCGCCAACAGCAGCGCCGGCTCGAGCGCGAGCAGCGCAACAAGCGCATGGCGATCATCGGCTCCACCGTGGGCGTCGTCGTCGTGGTCGGCGGCATCGTGGCCTCGGTCGCCCTGCTGGGCGGCGGCGACGAGCCCACAGAGGCGGCCGCCGAGCCGTCGGCGCAGGCGAGCACGTCCGCCCCGGCGGTCGCTCAGCCGAAGCCCTACGACGAGAAGACCGGCACCTGCGGCTATGTCGCCGACACCGGCGGCGGTCAGGTCAAGGACGTCGGCATGCCGCCGGAGAAGGTGGACCTGAAGCCGGCCAAGAAGACGATGACGATGAAGACCGGTCTCGGCGACATCGTGGTCGAGCTCGACAACGCCAAGGCGCCGTGCACCGTCAACTCGCTGCAGTTCCTGGCGGAGAAGGACTATTACGACGGCAGCAAGTGCCACCGGCTGGGCAACGAGCAGTTCCCGATGCTGCAGTGCGGCGACCCGACGGCCAAGGCCGACGGCAAGAGCCAGACCGACGGCTCGGGCGGCCCCGGCTACGTGCTGGTGGAGGAGAACACCAAGGACGCCAAGTACAAGCGGGGCGTGATGGCGATGGCCAAGACGCAGGCCCCGGGCAGCACGGGCAGCCAGTTCTTCCTGGTGTACGGCGATATCCAGCTCGACCCGCTTTACACACCGGTGGGTACGATCACGAAGGGGCTCGACATCCTGGACAAGGTGAACAAGGCGGGTGTCCTGGCAGGTACGGCTGACGGCACCGGAGCGCCGAAGGAAACCGTGGAAATCAAAGACGTGACAATCGCTGGCAAGAGCTGACGTAATACAAACTAGGGACGAACAGTCCCGAAGGGTCTGATGGAAAGTGCGGGAGGACACGGTGAGCACCGACCCGTGGGGCCGGGTAGACGACGACGGCACCGTCTACGTGCGAACGGCTGAGGGAGAGCGGGCCGTCGGGTCCTGGCAGGCCGGCGAACCCGAAGAGGCGCTGGCCTACTTCCATCGCAAGTACGACGAGCTGGCGGGCCAGGTCCAGCTGCTGGAGCAGCGGGTGCGGGGCACCGACCTGGCGCCCGCGCAGGCCGAGGCGAGCATCGTCAAGCTGCGCGAGGCCGTGGCCGACGCGCACGCCGTCGGTGACCTCGGCGCGCTGACGGCCCGGCTCGACGGGCTGACCGCGCTGGTCGCGCAGCGCCGCGAGGAGCTGAAGGCGGCGCGCGAGGTCGCCCGCGCCGAGGCCAGGGCCGTCAAGGAGCGGATCGTCGCCGAGGCCGAGCGCATCGCCGAGGAGACCACCCACTGGAAGTCCGGCGGTGAGCGGCTGCGTCAGCTCGTCGAGGAGTGGAAGGCCGCCGACCGGATCGACAGGGTGACGGAGGCGCAGCTGTGGAAGCGCCTGTCGACCGCCCGCACCGCCTTCGCCAAGCGGCGCAAGGCCTACTTCGCCACCCTCGACGAGCAGCGCGAGGGTGTGCGTGCCACCAAGGAGGCCATCGTCGCCGAGGCCGAGGCGATCGCCGACTCCACCGACTGGGGGCAGACCGCGGCCGTCTACCGGGATCTGATGCAGCGCTGGAAGAGCGCCGGCCGGGCCTCCAGGGAGGTCGAGGACGAGCTGTGGGGTCGCTTCAAGGCCGCCCAGGACCAGTTCTTCCAGGCCCGCTCGGCGGTGTTCGCCGAGCGTGACGCCTCGCTCGCCGCCAACGCGCAGGTGAAGGAGGAGCTGCTGATCGAGGCCGAGAAGCTGCTCCCGGTCACCGACGTGCGCACCGCCAGGGGCCAGCTCCGCCACATCCTGGAGCGCTGGGAGGCGGCCGGCCCGGTCCCCCGCGAGCACCGCGACCGCTTGGAAGGCGGGCTGCGCAAGGTCGACGAGGCCGTGCGCAAGGCCGAGGACGCCGAGTGGAAGCGCTCCAACCCCGAGGCCCGCGCCCGCGCTCAGAGCACCGTCGACCAGCTGCGCACCTCCATCGAGCAGTTGGAGAAGCGCCTGGCCAAGGCGCAGGCGGCCGGACGGGCCAAGGACGTCAAGGAGGCGGAGGAGGCCATCACGGCCCGCCGCGCCTGGCTGGAGGAGGCCGAGCGCACGCTCGCCGAGTTCAGCTGACCGAGCCCGGCTCGCGGTCCCTGCCCAGCGGAGGCGGGGCCGGCGAGCCGGAGGTCTCGATCATGGTGTGCCCGGTTGGCTATCGTGGCCGCCATGGATCCTGTGAGCGAGGCCCGTGCCCTGGTCGACGAGCTGTTCCCGGAGGCGCTGTACGCCCTGCTCGGCGGCAGCGTGGCGGCCGGGCGCCGGACCCCCACCTCCGACCTCGACATCCTGGTCGTCGTCGACGGGCTCGCGGCACCGTACCGGGAGTCCCTGCGCCGGCACGACTGGCCGGTCGAGCTGCTCGTGCACAGCCAGACCAGCTTCGGGGCCTGGCTGGAGCGTGACTTCGGCAACCGGCAGCCCGTGCTGGCCCGCCTCTGCGCCGAGGGGATCGTGCTGGCCGACCGGAGTGGCGGGCGGCTGGAGGCGCTCAGGGAGGAGCTGAGAGGGCGGCTGGAGCGCGGCCCCGGGGCTCCGCACGAC
This sequence comes from Nonomuraea sp. NPDC049486, assembly GCF_040676925.1. NCBI lineage: Bacteria > Bacillati > Actinomycetota > Actinomycetes > Streptosporangiales > Streptosporangiaceae > Nonomuraea > Nonomuraea sp. NPDC049486. Next base: position 212,506 of record NZ_JBFAPV010000013.1, on the reverse strand, counting down.
GCCGCGCTCGGCAGGGCCCGCTACGTGCTGTCCGATCTGCTGGACGATCTGGCCGGGGTGACCGACCCGGGCGAGCGGGCGTTCATCGAGTGGAACGTGGTCGAGGAGGCCGCGCGGCTGGCGCTGTCGCTGGGCGGGCGCTGGCAGGGCGGCGGCAAGTGGCTGCTGCGTGAGCTGCGCGCGCACGATCCCGAGCTGGCCCAGGCGCTGCTGAAGGCACGGGAGACGCCCGGCGAGCTGGCGGCGGTGGCCGGAGGGGTGCTGGAGCGGGCCGGTGGACGCCTGTGGGAGGGATACCGGGCCGACGGCGACGTCTTCCACCGTCCGCTGCGGCACCTCACTCCTGAGGACCTGTCCGGGGCGACGGCGCAGAGCGCGGGGATGCGCCGGCTGGCGGCGGTCAGCGACGCCACCACCGGCTCACGGCGGCTCTGGATGGGCCAGACGCACGTGGCGCCCGCGACCCGCTCGGCCGACCACCATCACGGCGAGTCGGAGACCGCCATCTACGTGGTGAGCGGCAGGCCGGTGTTCGTGTTCCTGGAGGACGGCGGGGAGCGGCGGATCGAGACCGGGCCGGGCGACTACGTGTTCGTGCCGCCGTTCGTCCCGCACCGCGAGGAGAACCCGGACCCGGAGCAGGAGGCGGTGGTGGTCATCGCCCGCAGCACCCAGGAGGCGATCGTGGTCGACCTGCCGGACCTGCGGATGCGGTGACGGCGGCCCCTCAGCCGCCCGCGCCGCTGACGCGGTAGACGTCGTAGACGCCCTGGATGCCGCGCACGGCCTTCAGGACGTGGCCCAGGTGCTTGGGGTCGCCCATCTCGAAGGTGAACTTGCTGACGGCCACCCGGTCGCGCGAGGTGGTCACGGAGGCGCTCAGGATGTTGACGTGCTGGTCGGAAAGCGTACGGGTGACGTCGGACAGCAGCCTGGGCCGGTCGAGCGCCTCCACCTGGATGGCCACCAGGAACACGCTGTCGTCGCCGGGCGACCAGCTGACCTCCACCAGCCGGTCGGGCTGCGACCTGAGCTGCTGGATGTTGGTGCAGTCGGAGCGGTGGACCGAGACGCCGTGGCCGCGGGTGACGAAGCCGACGATCTCGTCGCCGGGCACGGGGGTGCAGCACTTCGACAACCGCACCCACACGTCGGCGTCGCCCGCCACCACCACGCCCGCGCCGCCTCCACCCCTGGGGCGGCCGCGCAGCCGGGTCGGCAGCGAGGTCTCGGCGATGTCCTCCTCGGCGCTCTCCACGCCGCCGATGGACGCCACCAGCTTCTGCACGACCGTCTGGGCGGCCGTGTGGCCCTCTCCGACGGCCGCGTACAGCGCCGACACGTCGGGGTAGCGCAGGTCACGGGCGAGCGCCAGCAGCGCCTCGCCGGACATCAGGCGCTGCAGCGGCAGGCCCTGCTTGCGCATCGCCCGGCCGATGGCCTCCTTGCCCGCCTCGATCGCGGTCTCGCGGCGCTCCTTGGAGAACCACTGCCGGATCTTGTTACGGGCGCGGCCCGACTTGACGAACTTCAGCCAGTCGCGCGAGGGCCCGGCGTCGGGCGACTTGGAGGTGAAGATCTCGACCGTGTCGCCGTTGCCCAGCCGCGACTCCAGGGGCACCAGCCGGCCGTTGACCCGGGCGCCGATGCAGCGGTGGCCCACCTCGGTGTGGACCGCGTAGGCGAAGTCGACGGGGGTGCCGCCCTCGGGCAGGGCGATGACCTGGCCCTTCGGGGTGAAGACGTAGACCTCCGACACCGACAGGTCGAACCGGAGCGACTCCAGGAACTCGCCCGGGTCGGCCGTCTCCTTCTGCCAGTCGAGGAGCTGGCGCAGCCAGGCCATGTCGCTGCCGGGCTTGACCTTGCCGACGGGGCCGGGCCCGCCGACCTCCTCCTTGTACTTCCAGTGCGCGGCCACGCCGTACTCGGCCCTGTGGTGCATGGCGTGGGTGCGGATCTGCAGCTCCACCGGCTTGCCCTCGGGACCGATCACCGTGGTGTGCAGCGATTGGTACATGTTGAACTTGGGCATCGCGATGTAGTCCTTGAACCGGCCGGGGACCGGGTTCCAGCGCGCGTGGATCGTTCCGAGCGCCGCATAGCAGTCGCGTACGGAGTCGACCAGGACTCGGATGCCCACCAGGTCGTAGATGTCGTCGAAGGCGACGTCGCGGGCGATCATCTTCTGGTAGACCGAGTAGTAGTGCTTCGGCCTGCCCTTGACCACGGCCCGGATGCGGGCCTCGCGCAGGTCGCCGGAGACCTTCTCGATGACCTCCTGCAGGAACAGGTCGCGCCGCGGCGCCCGCTCCGACACCATGCGCGCGATCTCGTCGTAGCGCTTGGGATAGAGCATGGCGAAGGCGAGATCTTCTAGCTCCCACTTGATCGTGTTCATGCCCAGGCGGTGGGCCAGCGGGGCGAAGATCTCCAGGGTCTCGCGGGACTTCTGGTGGCGCTTGTGCTCCGGCAGGTAGCGCATCGTGCGCATGTTGTGGAGCCGGTCGGCCAGCTTGATGATCAGCACCCGGATGTCGCGGGACATGGCCACGACCATCTTGCGCACGGTCTCGGCCTGGGCCGCGTCGCCGAACTTGACCTTGTCGAGCTTGGTGACGCCGTCGACCAGCGAGGCGATCGTGTCGCCGAAGTCACCGCGCAGCTCGTCGAGGCCGTAGGCGGTGTCTTCGACGGTGTCGTGCAGCAGGGCCGCGCAGAGCGTCTCGTCGTCGGTGCCGAGCTCGGCCAGGATCGTCGCCACCGCCAGCGGGTGGGTGATGTACGGGTCGCCGCTCTTGCGCTTCTGGTCGCGGTGGTGGTGAGCCGCCACCTCGTAGGCGCGCTCGATGACACGCAGGTCGGCCTTGGGGTGGGTGGCCCGGACAGTGCGGAAGAGCGGCTCCAGCACCGGATTCATGGCCCCACCCCCAAACCGCCGACGGCGCGCCGCGGGTGCGGCCGGCGCGGCATCGGCTTGCGCGGCGGCACCACTCGCGTCCGTTACGTCGGGCACGACCACATCACGGGGCACTCAGACTCCTTACGTTCGAGTCCAGATCCCCAGTGTATCCAGGCGACGCACCCGGACCGCCTCGGGTCCTCTCCTCAGACGATCAGCAGGGAGCGGGTCTCCACTCCCGTGAGGCGCTCGCGCCCCTTCAGGAAGGCGAGCTCCATCAGCACGGAGACGCCCACCACCTCGGCTCCCGTCCTGCGCACGAGCTCCACCGCCGCCGCCGCCGTGCCGCCCGTGGCCAGCACGTCGTCGACGATGAGCACCCGGTCGCCGGGCGAGAAAGCGTCGTCGTGCACCTCGATGGTCGCCGAACCGTATTCCAGATCGTAGGACTCTTCGAGCACGGCGGCAGGCAGTTTGCCCTTCTTACGCACAGGTACGAAGCCGGCACCCTCCTGGTAGGCCACCGGCGCGGCCAGGATGAAGCCGCGCGCCTCGATGCCCACGATCTTGTCGGCCTCGAACCCGTCGGCCAGGGCGTCCACCACGGCGCAGAACACGGCGTGGTCGGCGAGCAGCGGGGTGATGTCCTTGAACACCACGCCGGGCTTGGGGTAGTCGGGCACGTCCCGGATGCGGTCCAGGATCAGCGCGGTCAGGTCGCTCATGAGGTGCTCCTCGGAGGGGTCAAGGTGGGTGGCGACGTGGAGGGGTCCGCGTCCGCCGGGCTTCATGATGGCGCATTCCCGCCCCTGACGTCCCCACGGCTGCGCCCCCGCCCGGGAGGGGACGGGGGCGCGTGCGGACAGGTCAGCCCTTGGCCGCGGCGGCGCGCCTGGCGCCCTTGCCGCCGCCGGTGGAGGCGAGCCTCCTGGCGATGGCCTGGTACTTCGGCTCCCGCTCCTTGAGCGTCACCAGCAGCGGCGTGGCCACGCAGATCGACGAGTAGGTGCCGACCACCATGCCGACGAACAGGGCCAGCGCGAGGTCCTTCAGCGTGCCGGCGCCGAGCACGGTGGTGCCGATGAACAGGATCGCCGCCACCGGCAGGATCGCGACCAGCGACGTGTTCAGCGAGCGGATCAGCGTGTGGTTGAGCGCGTCGTTGGCGGCCATCGAGTAGGTCTGCTTCGACGTGGTGCCGAGCTTGGCCGTGACCTCCTTGATCATGTCGAACACCACGACCGCGTCGTAGAGCGAGTAACCCAGGATGGTCAGGAAGCCCAGCAGCGTCGCCGGCGTGACCTCGAACCCGGACCAGGCGTAGACGCCGGCCGTGATGACGAGGTCGTGCAGCAGCGCGACGATCGCGGCGAGCGCCATCTTCGGCTCGAACGCCATCGACAGGTAGGCGATGATCGCCACCATGAACGCGACCAGGCCCCACAGCGCCTTGGTGGAGACCTCACCGCCCCACGAGGCGCCGATCGACTGCACGTTGACCTGCTCGACGGGGGTGCCGAACTCCTTGGAGATCACGTCCTGCATCCGCAGGCTCTGGCTCTCGACGAGCGTCTCGGTGGTGACGCGGTAGCGGTCGCCGGCGGTCTGCACGATCGGCTGGTGGATGCCCTGCTCGCTGAACGTCTCGCGCACCTCCTGGACGCTGACGGTCTGCGTCGGCTGGAAGGAGAAGACCGAACCGCCCTTGAACTCGACGCCCAGGTTGAGCCCGTTCCAGAGCAGGCCAGCGAAGGAGATCACCAGCAGGATGGCGGACAGGCTGTACCACAGCCGCCACTTCCCGACGAAGTCGACGTCGATCTCGCCCCGGTAGAGGCGTCGCCCCAGTCCCATCTCAGGCCTCCCGCGGGGTGGTCTTGCGGACGGATCCGCTGGTGTCGGCCACGCTCATGCGCTCGGCGTCCAGGCCGGACAGCGGATGACCCTTGGCGAAGAACTTCAGTCTGGCCAGCAGCGCGATGAAGGGCTTGGTGAACATGAACACCACGACGACGTCGATCAGCGTGGTCAGGCCCATCGCGAAGGCGAAGCCGGCGACGCCGCCCACCGACAGCAGGTAGAGCACGATCGCGGCGATGAACATGACGGCGTCGGCGATCAGGATCGTGCGCCGGGCGCGGACCCAGGCCACTTCGACGGCCGCGCGGAGAGTCCGCCTGCCCTCCTTCATCTCGTCGCGTATGCGTTCGAAGTACACGATGAACGAGTCGGCGGTGATGCCGATGGAGACCACCAGGCCGATGATGTGCGGCAGGGAGAGCCGGAAACCGGCGTTCTGCCCCAGCACGACCACCGCGGTGTAGGTCAGGATCGAGGCGACGACGAGGCTCAGCACGGCCACGATGCCGAGGCCGCGGTAGTAGAGCAGGCAGTAGACGACCACGAGGGCCAGGCCGATGACGCCGGAGATGAGGCCGCCCTGGAGCTGGTCCTGGCCGAGCGTCGAGGAGACCGTGTCGATGGAGCTGCGCTCGAACTTCAGCGGAAGCGCGCCGTACTTGAGCTGCTCGGCGAGTTCGGTGGCGGACTGCTGGTCGAACTGGCCGGTGATCTCGGCGCGGCCGCCGGGAATCGGGCTGATGATGTTGGGAGCGGTGATGACGACGCCGTCGAGGACCACCGCGACCTTGTTGCGCGGTTCCTGCGAGTTGTAGGCGGTGGAGGTGAGCTTGCTCCACTCCTGGGCGCCGGCGCTCTTGAAGTCGAGCTGGACCACCCATTCGGTGGTGCCCTGCTGGACTCCGGCTGTGGCGGTGCTGATGTCGGTGCCGACGACCTTCGCTACGTCGAGGACGTACTTGAAGCTGCCGTTGGACTCACACGCGGCGTACTGCTTGCCGGGGTCGTCCTGGACTCCCTGGCCTCGGTTCTTCGGGTCGGTGCAGTCGAGCGCGGCGTACTGCTTGAGCACGGCCGGGTCGATGCCCTTGGTGTCGATCTGCGGGTTGGGGGTCTGAGCGTTGGGATCTGGTGCGGGCTCGTCGGTCGCTGACGGCGACGGTGTCGACTTCTTGTCCCTGTTGCCCCTGTCGCCCTGAGAGGGAGTCGGGGAAGTCGACGGCGCCGGGTCGGTCAGCGCCGACGAGAGCGCCTTCCCGGTCGGAGAGACTGACGGTGACCCCGAAGGCTGCGGCCTGGCCGACTGGCTCGGCGCGACCGACGGCGTCGACGACGGGGCCGTCGACGCCGTCGGGGAGACGTCCGGACTGGGCGCCTCGGTGGCGAGCTGTTCCTGCGCGATCGGAGTCATCTCCATCGCCAGGACCTGCCGGAAGCGGAGCTCCGCAGTGGTGGCGACCAGCTTGATGGCCTCGCTCTGCCCGACGCCCGGGATGGAGATGATGATGTTGTCGCCTGACTTGGCGACCTCGGCGTCGGAGATGCCGGTGCCGTTGACCCGGTCGCGGATGATGTTGACCGCGCGGTCGAGGATCTCCTCGGGAGGAGAGGCACCGTCCTGGGTGACCGGTGACAGTGTCACCGTCGTACCGCCGGCGAGATCGAGTCCTAGTTTCGGCGTGAACGCCTTCTGCAAGAACATCGTCCCGCCCAGGGCGAGGATGAGCGCCAGGAGCAGCAGGAGCGTTCGCCCCGGCTTGCTGTGGCTGCTGGTCGGTCGGGCCACTGGTCGTCAGTTCTTTCGGATTGGGGTCATGGGTTCAGGACTTCTTGCGGGAGTCCTGGTCGTCGTTGTGCTCCGCGCTCGTGTCACCGTCGGCCGGCTCGTCGGCGATGGGCTCGTCGGCCACCGGGTCACCCGGCGTGACGATACGGCCGATGGCGGCCTTGACCCAGCGCGTCTCGATGTTGGGCGCGATCTCGAGGACGACATCTTCATTGTCCACCGCGACGACGGTGCCGAACAGGCCTGTCGTCGTCATGACACGAGTGCCCGGCGTCAACGAGTTCTGCATCTGGATCGCCTCCTGCTGGCGCTTGCGCTGCGGGCGAATCAGCAGGAAGTAGAACACCACCACCAGAAGGATCAGCGGCGCGATGCTCATGAGTTGGTCCATCAGGGGCGACCTTCCATCGTCGTACAGTGAGTTGACACCGGCTTCCCGCCGGAAATTCCGCGGTTGCGGGCGGCGCCGCTCAGCGCATCAGCCTACACAGCCAGCCAAGCCACGGAGTGTAGGCGCTTGTTGCGAAACGCGGCAACGAGGCAGCGTTTCGGCGCGCGGGGAAGTTCCCGATTCGCAATGGTTGCAACCGATTCGTGATCAGGTGGAGGGTCCGGCACCGAACGCGTCGGGCGGTGGTGTCATGCCGAGATGCGTCCAGGCGGCGGCGGTGGCGACCCGGCCGCGCGGGGTGCGCGCGATCAGGCCCTGCCGCACCAGGAACGGCTCGGCCACCACCTCGACGGTCTCCGGCTCCTCCCCCACGGACACGGCGAGGGTGGACAGGCCGACGGGGCCGCCGCCGAACTTGCGCAGCAGCGCGCCGAGCACCGCCCGGTCGAGCCGGTCGAGCCCCTCGCCGTCGACCTCGTACAGCTCCAGCGCCCTGGCGGCCACCGCGCGGTCGACCACGCCGCCGGCGCGCACGTCGGCGTAGTCGCGCACGCGGCGCAGCAGCCGGTTGGCGATGCGGGGGGTGCCGCGCGAGCGCCTGGCGATCTCGTTGGCGGCGTCGTCGGGCAGCTCGACGGCGAGCAGCGCGGCCGAGCGGCGCAGCACCTGCTCCAGTTCGCCGGTCTCGTAGAAGTCCATGTGGGCGGTGAACCCGAACCGGTCGCGCAGCGGCGCCGGCAGCAGGCCGGCCCGGGTGGTGGCGCCGACGAGCGTGAAGGGGGCGATGTCGAGTGGGATAGCGGTGGCGCCGGGACCCTTGCCGACGACGATGTCGACGCGGAAATCCTCCATCGCCATGTAGAGCATCTCCTCGGCGGGGCGGGCCATCCGGTGGATCTCGTCGATGAACAGCACCTCGCCGTCGCCCAGCGTCGACAGGATGGCCGCCAGGTCGCCGGCGCGCTCCAGCGCGGGGCCGGACGTGATGCGCAGCGGCGCGCTCAGCTCCGCCGCGATGATCATGGCGAGGGTCGTCTTGCCGAGCCCCGGCGACCCGTTCATCAGCACGTGGTCGGGCGGCCGCTGCCGCCGCAGCGCGCTCTCCAGCACCAGTGACAGCTGCTCGCGCACCCGGGCCTGGCCGATGAACTCCGCCAGCCGCTTGGGCCGCAGCGCCGCCTCGATCTGCCGCTCCTCGCCGTCGGCGTCGGGCGACACGAGCTCCCGCTCGAACGTCACGACACCACCTCCGCCGGGGATCGGGACGGGCCCACGCCTCCAGGGTGGCGGGTCATCGGACGCTCAGCGCCCGGAGCGCGGCCTTCAGGAGGGCGGCGATCTGCGGCGTGCGGCCGGCGGCCAGGTCGGCCTCCGCCTGGGGCTCGACGGCGGCGACGGCCTCGTCGGCGTCCTTGCCGGAGTAGCCCAGCCCGACCAGCCCCGAGTGGACCTGCTCGCGCCACAGGGTGTCCTTGCGCGAGCCGTTGAGCGCGGCGTCGACCGCCTCAGGGGAGGCGCCCAGGCGGTCTTTCAGCTCCAGGACGATGCGCTGGGCGCCCTTCTGGCCGATGCCCGGCACCTGGGTGAGCGCCTTGAGGTCGGCTCCGGCCACGGCCACGCGCAGGGCCTGCGGGGAGTGGACGGCGAGCATGGCCAGGGCGAGCTTGGGGCCGACGCCGCTGGCCGTCTGGAGCAGCTCGAAGACGGCCCGCTCGTCGTCGGTCGCGAAACCGTACAGGGTGAGCGACTCCTCGCGCACCACGAGCGAGGTGGCCAGGCGCGCCTCCTGCCCGGTCCTGAGCGTGGCGAGGGTGCCTGGCGTGCAGTGGACGAGGACGCCGACGCCGCCGACCTCGACGACGGCCGCGTCGGGGGCGACGGCGGCCACCCGGCCGGTCACGGAGGCGATCACGGCCGCACGCCCTTCCGCGAGGCGCGGGCGACGGCCTCGGCCAGGCGGTGCTGGGCGCCGCCGCGCCACACGTGGCAGATGGCCAGCGCCAGCGCGTCGGCGGCGTCGGCCGGCCTGGGCATCTCGCTCAGCCGCAGCAGCCGGGTGACCATGGCGCCGATCTGCTTCTTGTCGGCGGTGCCGCTGCCGGTGATGGCGGCCTTGACCTCGGACGGCGTGTGGAGCGCGACCGGCAGGCCGCGGCGGGCGGCGCACAGCACGGCGATGCCGGCGGCCTGGGCGGTGCCCATGACGGTGCGGACGTTGTGCTGGGCGAAGACCCGCTCGACCGCGACGGCGTCGGGGCGCACGTCGTCGAGCCACTGCTCGATGCCGGCCTCGATGCCGACGAGCCGGGCGCCCAGCTCGTCGCCGGCGGCGGTGCGGACCACCCCGACGGCCACCAGGCTGAGCGGCGCGCCCGGGCGCCCCTCGACGGCTCCCAGGCCGCACCGGGTCAGCCCCGGATCGACGCCCATCACCCGCACCGGCATGCCTCCCCGCCCCGCCGAACACTAGTTCGGCACGAGACTCTACCCCGCCCTGCCTGCTCGCGCACCGGGAAACGCCTGTCAGAAGTAGTCGAGCATGTACGGGCGAGCGGCGAACGCGGCGTCGAGCACCTCGTCGTGGCGCTCGTCGCCGGTCATGAGCCCGCCGCGCCGCAGCGTGGCGGTGGGGATGCCGGCGTACAGGGCCGAGAAGGCGTTCACGCTCAGCACGGGCGCGTCTTCCCCGGCGGCGTCCGCCTGGCCGAGCCGGGTGGCGGCGCCGGAGCCGCCCGCGAACTCCAGGCGCCACAGGCCCGCGTTGCCCGCCCGCAGCGGGTCATCCACCCGCACGACGACGGCGGCTCCGACCGCGGCCGGATAGCCCCTGCGCGCCACCGCCTCCACCAGGTCGATGACCCGGAACATCCACCGCACCTGCTCGGTCTTCTCCTTCGACCGCTCGCGCAGCAGCCACAGCACCGGGTCGTCGGGCGCGACCACGGCCTTGACCTGCTTGGCGACCGACGAGGACGTGCCGACCAGCGACCACAGCGCCCTGGCGGTGTCGGCCGAGCCGGCGACCACGCCGTCGACCTCGATGTCCTGGCCGTCCCACCGGTAGACGACGAACCCGTCGTCGGCCAGGTAGAGGAAGTCGTCCTCCTCGGACAGCCACAGCCGCCAGATGTCCTCCCCGTACGTGATGGGGCCGCTGGCGCGGGCGGCGCCGTGCAGCCGGTGCAGCAGGGCGATGACCTCGGCGGCGTCGTCGGGCCCCATCCGGCGGAGCTTGACGTCCTTGCCTGGCGGGATCGTGCGCAGCGCCTCGGCGGGCAGGGTCATCAGGTTCTGGGCGCCCGCGTGCTCGTAGCCGAGCGACCGGTAGATGGGGGTGGTGGCGGGATAGAGCGCCGACACGGCGTCGCCGAGCGCGGCGGCCCGCTCGATCACGGCGCGCATGATGAGGCTGCCGACGCCGCGCCCGCGGTCTTCCGGGCTGACGGTCACGCCGGCGACGCCGGACATGGGCTGCGGCCTGCCGTGCCACCACTGGGTGAAGGGCCGCAGCCGGGCGGCGGCCGCCATCCGGCCGCCGTCGAAGGCTCCCAGGTAGCGGCCCGCGGCCAGGGTCGGGTGCACCAGCTTGCGGAAGGTCTCCACGTGTCCGGCGGGGATGGGGCCGAAGGCGCGCTTGCGAAGGTCGAGCACGGCGTCGAGGTCGTCGGCCGTCAGGTCACGAATGTCCACAACCGTCCAACCTAAGCATCCGGCCCGTGCTCCCGCGACCCGATATCGCGCCCGACGGTGAGGGCGAGCCGGTCCAGGTACAGCAGTTGCGCCGCGACGGCGGCGGCGAGCGCGAGCACGATCGCGATCAGCGGTGTGGCGAGACCCACGTCGGCGCCGCCGCCGGGGAACTGGCTCGACGCCATGAACTGGGCGAGCGGCGCGGTGGCCAGGTCCGGCTGCTGGGTGACCAGGAGCGGCCAGAGCAGGTCCTGGGCGTTCACCAGTGTGACGGCGATGACCAGGACGCAGGCCATCGGGAACGAGGGTCTGACGACGCCTGAGAGCAGGTCACCGGTGTTGCGCTCGGCCAGGCCCCTGCAGAGCAGGGTGAGGATGACCAGGGCGGGCACGCTGACGAGCAGCGGTGGCACGAGGGCGGCGATGGTGTCGACGAGACCGAGGCCGCGCAGGGTGTTCCAGTTGGCGATGCTGAGCGGGCCCGCGCCGACGAACAGCCAGGGGGCGAACGGCAGCAGAAGCCACTCGCTGCGCCTGCCCAGCGGGCGCAGGCCGCCGATGCCGAGCGCGCCGAGATAGGCGACGCCGACGGAGACCAGCGCGCCGGCGAAGGCGGGCAGCCAGGTGTTCAGGTGCACGTTCCGCCCGTGGGGCGCGCCCGCCTCCGCCGGCTGGAGAAGGGCCGACAGCCAGGGACGGCTCCACAGGAAGAAGAGGACGGTCGCCACGAGCAGCGCGGCCACCCCGACGGCCACGTCCGCCGCCGAGGGCTTCCGGGCGGTGTCCGGCTTCCCGGCCCCGGTCTCGTACGGGGTGCCCGGCGCGTACGGGTTGCCCGGAGGGGGCGCGGCGCCGTACGGGACGGCCGCGCCCGGCGGCTGGCCGGACAGCCCGGTCGCGAGCCCGGCGTCCTGCGGCTGGGCCTGGAAGTACGGACTGCCTGGGCCCGCCGCGGGAGCCTGCGCGGAGTGGTCCTCGTCCGGAGCGGTGGCGGGGGTCACGGTGAGGCGCATGCGGGTGGCGATCGCGAGGATCGTGGCGGCGATGCCGAGCACGCCGAGGATCACGCCCGTCAGGGTGGCGATCGCGGCTCCCATGCCCAGCCTGGCCGCCCGCCAGGTGAACGTGTACTGCAGGAGCGCGAGCGTCTGGGTGGAGTCGCGCGGCCCGCCCCCGGTCAGCACCAGCCCGAGCGTGAACAACTGCAGCCCCGCCGCGACGGTGGCGAGCGCGACGATCCCGGCGACCGCGAGCATGGCCGGGGTGAGGGTGCCGCCGCGCAGCGCGGGCAGGAACGCCAGGACGGCCGCCGCGCACACCACGCCGAAGGTGGCCGCGGCGACGATGAGCCGGAGCGTTCCCGGGGCGGTCGCCGGTTCGGCGAGTGAGCGTGCCATGGCCGTCAGGCCCTCGGCGTCCGGCCGGAGCCCGCGCAGCCAGGAGACGGCGACGGCGGCCGGCGCGAAGGTCACCAGGGACAGCGACAGGAGGATGCGCCCGGCCCGCCTGACCCAGGCGCCGCCCCGGTCGAGGGCGAGCGCCAGCAGCGGCGCGACCACCAGGGCGACGAGCAGCGGCATGATCGTCACCGACAGGGTGAAGCCGAGCGCCGGCCAGAACGAGTCGTCGCCGAGCAGCCGGCCGAAGTTGCCGAGCCCGGCGAACGCGCTCGGCCCCACGAGCCCGCCCGAGCGCAGGCTGAAGCCGATCGTCAGGACCGTGGGCAGGAGCAAGGTGATCAGCATGCCCAGCACGGCCGGCATGAGGAGCAGCCAGCCCAGCACCGGGGCCGGGGAGTCAGGAGTGCGGGAGGTCACGACGCCCGACCCTATGCCGATTCCGGCCCGCCCTGCTACGCGTCCGGGAACGTGCCGAGCGGGAACGACGGCCCCCCCTGGGACGGCCCCCAGGAGGCCGCTGACGGCACGCCGTGAGCCCCCGGCTACCCAGGCCGGACGACACGCCCGCCTCCGCGCGACGGCGCGCTGAGCGCCCGCGAGGAGCAGGCTCGCGACGGCGGCCCGTCAGGCGTCGAGCTTCTCCATGACCTCGTCGGAGACGTCGAAGTTGGCGTAGACGTTCTGCACGTCGTCGCTGTCCTCGAGCGCGTCGATGAGCCGGAACACCTTCTTGGCGGCCTCCTCGTCGAGGGGCACGCTCATCGTCGGCAGGAAGCTGGAGTCGGCCGAGTCGTAGTCGATGCCGGCGTCCTGCAGCGCCTTGCGCACCGGCACCAGGTCGCCCGCCTCGCACACCACCTCGAACGACTCGCCCAGGTCGTTGACCTCCTCGGCGCCCGCGTCGAGCACGGCCATGAGCACGGTGTCCTCGTCGAGCCCGTCGCCGGGCACGATCACGACGCCCTTGCGGTTGAACATGTAGGACACCGAGCCGGGGTCGGCCAGCGAGCCGCCGTTGCGGGTCAGCGCGACCCGGACCTCCGAGGCGGCGCGGTTGCGGTTGTCGGTCAGACACTCGATGAGCACCGCGACGCCGCCGGGGGCGTAGCCCTCGTACATGATGACCTGGTAGTCGGCGCCGCCGGCCTCCAGGCCGCCGCCACGCTTGCGGGCCCGCTCGATGTTGTCGTTGGGGACCGAGTTCTTCTTCGCCTTGAAGATCGCGTCGAACAGCGTGGGGTTGGCATCCGGGTCAGGCCCGCCAGTCCTGGCCGCCACCTCGATGTTCTTGATGAGCTTCGCGAACAGCTTGCCGCGCTTGGCGTCGAGCGCGGCCTTCTTGTGCTTCGTCGTCGCCCATTTGGAGTGGCCGGACATCGCCTATAGCTCCCTCACCATGTCTACGAAGTATCGGTGCACGCGCGTGTCTCCCGTCAGCTCGGGATGGAACGACGTCGCGAGCAACGGCCCCTGTCGGACCGCGACGATCCTATCCCCAGGCTCGGCCCGCCCCAGCACGTCGACTCCCGGCCCGACCGATTCGACCCAGGGGGCGCGGATGAAGACGGCGTGCACGGGGGCGCCGGCGAAGTCGAGGCCGGCCTCGAAGGAGTCGACCTGGCGCCCGAAGGCGTTGCGCCTGACCACCATGTCGATGCCGCCGATCGTCTGCTGGCCGGCGACGCCGTCCTCGATGCGGTCGGCCAGCATGATCATGCCGGCGCACGAGCCGTAGGCGGGCATGCCTTCCTTGACCCGCATCCGCAGCGGTTCGAGCATGTCGAAGGTCTCGGCGAGCTTCCACATGGTGGTCGACTCGCCGCCGGGGATGACCAGGGCGTCGACGGCGTCGAGCTCGGCCGGCCGGCGCACGGGGCGGGCCTCGGCGCCCGCCTCCTGGAGCATGCGCACATGCTCACGCACGTCGCCTTGCAGAGCGAGTACCCCAATTTCGGGCACGGTCGTCCTTCCGTCAGCTTCAGGGTGTCGTCCGTTCAACACCGCACATACCTGACATCTTCCTACAGAGCCAGTTCGGCGTAGAGCGGCCGGTGATCGGAGAGCGTGACGCCGTGGCCGACGTGGCAGCGGCGGACGGCGCCGGGCGGCGCGAACACGTAGTCGAGTTTCTTGCGCCCGCCGCTGCCGAGGTGCGTCCACCGTCCGGTGCGGTCGCCGCCGCGCTGGTCGCACTCCCGGTGACGCCGGTAGGCGGGGGCGACCGCGCGGCGGCCGGCGGCGGCGCCGGTGCGGCTGTCCGGCGGCGCGGCGTTCAGGTCGCCGCCGAAGACGGCCCGGTGGCCCTCCTTGGCGGCGATGTCGAGCAGCCTTCTGATCTGTTTGGTGCGGTAGGGGGCGCCCGGCTGCCTGTCGTCGTACGGGGTGCCGGCCGACAGGTGGGTGTTGCAGGCGTGCACGCGGATGGCCCGAACGGTGGCGCAGAGGACGGCGCGGCGTACGTACCAGGGCGGGGAGGGCAGCGGATGGACGCGGAAGTCGGCCTCGTGGCGGGCGACGGCGACGGCGATGCTCTGCGCGCCGCGCGGGCGGCCTAGGCGGTCGGGGTGGCACGGGTACGGGACGCCGGCGGAGTCCAGCAGGCTCCAGGAGCCGACCGTCCAGGCGCGGCCGGTGCGGATCTCCAGCGTGCGTTCGAGGGTGTGGGTCGCGCCGGAGCAGAACTCCTGCAGGAAGATCACGTCCGGGCGGACGGGGGTGCCGATCGCGTGCCCGCTGATGTTCCAGGCCAGTTCCTGGGCTCCGGCCCGGTACAGGGCGCACGCCGCGTTCGTGCCCGCGCACACGTTCCAACTGAGCACCGACAGCCGGACCCGCCCGTCCGTCGCGACGCCCGTGACGGTCAGGGCCAGCGTGAGGATCAGCCGTGCGACCACGAACGCATCCAACCAGATGGCCAGACTCCCGCGGATCCCGTACGAGCAGACAGCAACCCAGCCCCACCCCGGCGAAACGGAGCCTGGGAACCCCACCGGCCTCATCACCGGGCGAGACCCGCAACTCCCGCTTCCG
Organism: Nonomuraea sp. NPDC049486; assembly: GCF_040676925.1. Lineage (NCBI taxonomy): Bacteria > Bacillati > Actinomycetota > Actinomycetes > Streptosporangiales > Streptosporangiaceae > Nonomuraea > Nonomuraea sp. NPDC049486. The sequence goes on along the minus strand of NZ_JBFAPV010000013.1, from coordinate 197,447 downwards.
GGACGACGCCACGAGCGAGAGTCCGCGGCCCCCCGACACGAACGTCACGAACCAGAGTCGGGAAAACCTAGTCTCGCGCGAGTGTCACCAGCCAAGGCCCGAAAACCCCGCCTTGGCACGGACGTCACAACTGCGGTCCCAGCTCACCTCCTGCGCGGACATCAAACCGCGGTCCCAGCTCACCTCCCGCGCGGACATCAAAACCGCGGTCCCAGCCCACCTCCCGCGCGCACCTTCACAACGCGCCCCAAAACTCCACCTCACGCGGGCATCACAACCGTCCGCGCCCGAGAAGCCTCCCCGCGCGAGCGTGACGCGCCAGGACCCGAAAACCCCCACCTCGCGCGCGAGCGTCATGGGGCGATCCCACCTCCTCGAGGTCCTCACGGGCGAGGCTCTGGGATCCGCGTCGGCGGAGAACGCCGCGCTCAGGATCTGCGGGTAACAGCCCTCGGGCCTCACGGGCCGGCGTTGGGAATCCGCGTTGGAGGGAACGCCGCGCTCAGGACCCGTGGGGGCCGTCCCCCGGCCCCACGGGCAAGCGTGAGCTCGGGGTGGATGGTCGCGCAGTGGTAGCGGCCGGCCCCCGGGCCGCACGGGCGAGCGTCCGGGATCCGCGCCGGAGAGAACGCCACGTTCAGGATCTGTGGGTAGCCGTCTCCTGGGGCGGGGTTCCGCCCTCAGAGGGGTCACGGGCATTCGATCGTCCAGCGGACGGTGTCCTCGGCCGTCATCTGGCCGCTGACACGGGCCGACGGGTCGAATCGGCGCAACGCCCGGGATCCGGTCATCACGAAGGTGGCCTTGGTGTACGCCTCCGCACGGGGCTCGCGTACGGTCGGCACGACCTTACGGAGTGCGGCATCCCAGCTCCTGGGAGGACCTCAGAGGCGAGGGTCTGGGATCCCCTCCCGGATAGCCGTCTCCGGGAGGGGAGGGCTGGGGGCGGGGTTCCGCCCCCAGAAGATCACGGGCGTTCGGTTTCCCAGCGGACGGTGTCCTCGGCCGTCATCTGGCCGCTGGAGCGGGCCGACGGGTCGAGCGGGCGCAGGTAGGTCTGCTGGACGCCCGGGACCCCGTCCTCGATCACGAAGGTGGCCTTGGTGTGCGCCTCCGCGCCGGGCTCGCGTACGGTCGGCACCACCTTGAAGTCGGCGGTGAGCCGCTCGCGCTCGACCCGGGTGATCACGTAGCCGCGCTGGTTGTTGTAGAAGCGCAGGTGGGGGTTGATGCCCAGGAAGGGGTGCGTGGCGGGGTCGGAGTCGGCGCCGTCGCCGCCGCTGGTGATGGAGGTGGCGACGAGTTCGGAGCCGACCGAGGGCCCGGTCGGGTCGTCGTAGTCGAGCTTGAGGTCGGCGGCCCAGTGGGCGTGCACGTCGCCGGTGAGCACGACCGGGTTGCGCACGCCGGCGTCGATCCAGCCCTGGGTGATGCGCCGCCGGGAGGCGACGTAGCCGTCCCAGGCGTCCTGGCTGGTGACCTTGGCGGGGCCGGCGTTGTTGTCGCGCTGGGCGAAGAACACCTGCTGGCCGAGGACGTCCCACTGGGCGCCGGAGCGGCGGAAGCCGTCGAGCAGCCACTCCTCCTGCCGGGCTCCGGTGATGGACCTGGCGGGGTCGGTGGCGTCGGGGCAGTCGCGGTAGCCGTCGCCGCAGCCCTGGTCGTCGCGGTACTGGCGGGTGTCGAGCATGTGGAAGGTGGCCATCCGGCCCCACCGCACCCGCCGGAACAACTGCATGTCGACGCCGCGCGGGATGGAGTCGCGGCGCAGCGGCATGTTCTCGTAGTAGGCGCGGAAGGCGGCCTCGCGCCGGGCGAGGAAGTCCGGCTGCGGCCGGTCGGGGCGCTCGGGGATCTCGCCGGCCCAGTTGTTGTCCACCTCGTGGTCGTCCCAGACGACCAGCCACGGCGCGGCGGCGTGCGCGGCCCGCAGGTCGGGGTCGGTCTTGTACTGGGCGTGCCGGAGCCGGTAGCCGGCGAGGGTCTCGGTCTCCGGGCCCTCGTGGTCGCGGACGTTGCCGCCGGGGGCCTCGTAGCTGTTCCTGGCGTACTCGTACTGGTAGTCGCCCAGGTGCAGTATGAGGTCGGGGTGCTCCTCGGCGAGCCTGCGGTAGGCGGTGAAGTAGCCGTGCTCGTACTGGCTGCAGGAGACGAAGGCCATCGCCAGCGGGCCGCCGTAGGAGTGCGGGTGCGGCGCGGTGCGGGCGCGCCCGACAGGCGAGACGTACGGGCCGGCGCGGAAGCGGTACCAGTAGTCGCGCCCGGCGCTGAGGCCGTCCAGCTCGACGTGCACGCTGTGGCCCCATTCCGGCGCGGCGACGGCGACGCCGGAGCGGACCAGGCGGCGGCAGCGCTCGTCGGCGTACACCTGCCAGCGCACCTGGACGGGCCGGGCCGGCATGCCGCCGAGGCCGTCCTCGGCCAGCGGCTGCGGGGCGAGCCTGGTCCACAGCACGAAGCCGTCGCTGCCGGGGTCGCCGCAGGCGACGCCGAGGGTGAAGGGATCGGTGCGCGGATCGCGTGAGGCGAGGGCCTGCGCGGTCCCGGGGTCCGCGTGCGCGGCGGCGGGGATGGCGGCGGCCGCGCCGGCCGCCAGACCGGTGACGAGGAAGTGCCGGCGGTTGAGCTCGGGCATGGGAGGCTCCTGAGGAGGCGATCATGGCCAGGGGGACGTCCGTATCCTGACTGGTGATCCTGACTCCCGAGTGAACGCCGATCAACACAAAAATGGCGACATCCTTCGCGGATGTCGCCATTTTCGGAAATAAGCACCCACTGTACGGGTCACCCGCCGGACAAGATCGTCTCATCCGGCGGGCCCGGACACGGGGTGCGACGCGCCGGTTACCAGCCGCGCTCGGCCAGGCGGTGCGGCTGCGGGATCTCGTCGACGTTGATGCCGACCATGGCCTCGCCCAGGCCGCGCGAGACCTTGGCGATGACGTCGGGGTCGTCGTGGAAGGTGGTGGCCTTGACGATGGCGGCGGCGCGCTTGGCCGGGTCGCCCGACTTGAAGATGCCGGAGCCGACGAACACGCCCTCGGCGCCGAGCTGCATCATCATCGCGGCGTCGGCCGGGGTGGCGATGCCGCCCGCGGTGAACAGCACGACCGGCAGCTTGCCGGCCTTGGCCACCTCGGCGACCAGCTCGTACGGGGCCTGCAGCTCCTTGGCGGCAACGTACAGCTCGTCCTCGGGCAGCGAGGCGAGGCGCTTGAGCTCGCCGCGGATGGTGCGCATGTGGGTGACGGCGTTGGAGACGTCGCCGGTGCCGGCCTCGCCCTTGGAGCGGATCATGGCCGCGCCCTCGGTGATGCGGCGCAGGGCCTCGCCCAGGTTGGTGGCGCCGCACACGAAGGGCACCGTGAACTGCCACTTGTCGATGTGGTTGGCGTAGTCGGCCGGGGTGAGCACCTCGGACTCGTCGACGTAGTCTACGCCGAGCGACTGCAGCACCCGCGCCTCGAGGAAGTGGCCGATGCGGGCCTTGGCCATGACGGGGATCGAGACGGCGTTGACGATCCCGTCGATCATGTCGGGGTCGCTCATCCTGGAGACGCCGCCCTGCGCACGGATGTCGGCGGGCACGCGCTCCAGGGCCATGACGGCGACCGCACCGGCGTCCTCGGCTATCTTCGCCTGCTCGGGGGTGACGACGTCCATGATGACGCCACCCTTGAGCATCTCCGCCATGCCTCGCTTGACGCGGGCGGTGCCGGTGCCGGTGGTCGACGGGGTTTCGGGCGTGCTGGTGGACAACGGTCTTCCTCACGAGCTAGGGGGAACGGTAAGTTTTCAAACCCATCGTAGGTCCTGAGGCACTTCTCCCCCGCATGCCACCATGTCACGAATGGCGCGGAGTTTTGTACGTCACGGCGTCACGGGCTTGCGGCTGGCGAGCGCCACCCAGACCTGACCGGGCGCGAAGTTCATCGGCTCGCCGCTCTGTGTGGTGAACGTCGTGCCGCCCTCTTCGGATTCCCGCTCCCACCTCGCCTTGTACGCCTTGCCGTCGCGCAGCACGATGGCCGAGCCCTTGCCGACGGTCTTCACCAGCGGCGTGTAGCTCTGGTTGGAGTCGTGGAACTCGGAGCGCTCGGTCTTGGTGTACTGGATGACGACCGTGGACGCGCCGAGCTGGCCGCCCTCCGCCGCCACGTCCTTCTTGCCGTCCTGCCAGATCAGCCACTGCTTCTCGTCCTCCGACCAGCGGAAGGTGAAGCGGGCAGCGGGCCACTTGACGGTGTACGACGTGCGGTCGACGCCGCCCTCCGCGGGCGGGTCGCCGAAGGTGAAGCCGATGTCGCCGGCCTTGCTCGCCTGCCGGGCGGCGGCCAGGAGCTTCTTGGGCCTGGCGAACAGGTTGTAGGGGGCGTAGCGGCCGGGCTCGCGGTAGTAGGCGCCGGGCACCCGGCTGTCGGAGACGTCGTGCAGCGACGCCTCGGCGATGAACGGCAGCATCTTGGTCTGCGCGCCCGAGTACGCGAACGCGGGCTCGCCGAACATGGGCGCCACGTGCAGGTCGGTGATGCGGGCGCTGCGGACCGGCCCGATCTTGGCCGGGATCTTCGAGGAGAAGACCGCGATCAGGCGGGTCAGGCCGGCCTCGACCTGCGTGACGTACACGATGTCGGCGCTCTTGAGACCCATCTGCGGCTTGCCAGCCGCGGTGTTCTCGATCTTGACGGCGAGCACCGGCTTCATCTTGTCGGCGGGCTGCCCGGTGAAGGGATGCAGGTTCTCCGGCGTCGGCTCCTCGGTCGGCGTGGCCGACTCGCTGGCCTGCGGGGCGGCGCCCCCCGCGGGCTCGTCCGACGAGCAGGCCGTGACAGGGAGCAGAACAGCCAGCCCGGCCAGCGTCACGGTGATCATCCGGGGTAGCCGCACCTGTACACTCCTCCGCTTTTGCCCAGAACGGATGGAAGCTTACCGGTCTCCCTCAAACCGGGTCATTCAGTTGCCATCGTCGCGGGCGGATTGTCATCGATCTCGAAGAATTGCGGATACTCCGTATGACCCGCCAGCCGCAGCGTGCGCGCCAGCCACCGCCGCTGCGCCGCCCGCGTGACCGCGACCGCGTTGTTGTAGAAGCGGCGCGAGTAGACCACCTTGGCCACCGCGGCGTCCAGCTCCTCCAGCAGGTCCTGGCCGCCGGGCGACTCGCCCAGCCTCTCCCTGAACCGCTCCTGGTCCACCACCGCGCGCAGCGCCCCCGACAGATCGCTCTCGGCGTGCTCGCGCTCCTCGGGGCCGGCCATCCTGGCCTCGTGGGCGGCCGCCGCCAGCACCAGCGAGGTCGCCGGGTCGAGCAGCCGGGAGCCTGCCAGCTCCAGCACCACGGCCCGCCGCCGCACCAGCGCCGCCTCCAGCGCCTCGCGGGCCAGCTCCAGCCGGATGTGCAGCCGGTCCAGGCGGCCCGCCCGCCAGGAGATGTAGACGGCCGTGAGCACCACGACGATGCCCACGACCAGGACGATCATCGTGGGTGTCACAGGTCTTCCTCCACGCCGGCGCCGGCCGCCGTCACCGTCTCGTAGACGCGCACCACGTCACGCGCGACCGTCGACCAGTCGTACTTCATGACCGCGACCAGGGCCTCCTCGGCGAGCTTGGCCCGCCGGTCCGGCGCGTCGAGCAGCGCGCCCGCCTCGCGCGCCAGCGAGGCCGGGTCGCCGTTGGCGAACAGCGCGCCCGCCTGCCCCTCGCCGAGCACCTTGCGGAACGCCGGGATGTCGCTGGCCAGCACCGTCGCGCCGGAGGCCATGGCCTCGGCGAGGACGATGCCGAAGCTCTCGCCGCGGGTGTTGGGCGCGCAGAACACGTCGACCGAGTGGTAGGCGCGGATCTTGTCGGCCTCGCTCACCATGCCGAGCACGGTCACCCGGTCGCGGAACTCCTTGCGCACCCGGTCGTAGACGTCGCCGGTGTCGCCGGGCCCGGCGATCAGCAGCTTGACGTCAGGCCGCTCGGCGGCCAGCAGGTTGAAGGCGTCGAGCAGGATCGGCAGGCCCTTGCGCTCCTCGTCCATGCGGCCGAGGAAACCGATCGTGGCGCCGCCGGGCCCCCAGCCGTCGAGCGGCTCGGCGTCGGTGTAGCGGCTGACGGTCACGCCGTTGGGGATCACCACGGTGTCGCCGCCGAACTGCTCGACCAGGCTCTTGCGGGCGGCGTCGGAGACCGCGATGCGGCCGCTGAGCTTCTCCAGCGCGCTCTGCAGCAGCGGCTCGGCCATCGCGATCGCCCGGGAGCGGGTGAAGGAGGCGTGGAAGGTGGCCACGATCGGCCCCTTCGCCGCCCAGCAGGCCAGCACGCCCAGGCTGGGGATCAGCGGCTCGTGGATGTGGAGCACGTCGAAGCGGCCGTTGCGCACCCAGCGGCGCACCCGGGCGGCCGACAGGAAGCCGAACGACATCCGGGCCACCGACCCGTTGTAGGGCACCGGCACCGCGCGGCCGGCGCCCGTCACGTAGCCGGGAAGCTCGTCGTCGTCACTGGCAGGCGCGATGACGGAGACCTCGTGGTCCTGCGCCATGAGCGCCTGGGCCAGGTCGTCGACGTGCTGCTTGACACCGCCGGGCACGTCCCACGAGTAGGGGCAGACGATGCCGATCCTCACCGCGGGTCGTCCAGCCACAGGCGCTGCAGCATGTGCCAGTCTTCGGGGTGTTCGGCGATGCCCTTCTCGAAGACGTCGGCCAGGCCCTGCGCCACGGCCGCGACCTTCTCCTGGCGGGTGCCCTCCTCGGGCACCGGCACCTCCTCGTGGATGTGGATGCCCCAGTCGGCGCCGTCGAAGTAGACGACGGCGGGCAGCAGCGCGGCGCCGGTCTGCACGGCCAGCAGCGGCGGGCCGGCAGGCACCTTGGTGGTCGCGCCGAAGAACTGCACCTCGACGCCGCTCTTGGTGAGGTCGCGCTCGGCCGGCAGGCACACCACGCCGCCCTTGCGCACCCGGGAGGCGAGGGTGCCGAAGTTGTGGCCGTCGCCGCCGGTCAGCGGCAGCACCTCCATGCCCAGCCCCTCGCGGAAGCGCACGTAGCGGCGGAACAGCGACTCGGGCCGCAGCCGCTCCGCCACGGTGGTGAACGGATGGCCGACGCCGACCAGCCAGGCGCCCGCGGCGTCCCAGTTGCCCATGTGGGGCAGCGCCAGCACCACGCCGCGGCCCGCGGCGACGTTGCCGTGGACGTGTTCGGCGCCGACCACGTGGGTGCGCCGGACGATCTCCGCGCGGTCGATGGAGGGCAGCCGGAAGATCTCGTGGAAGTAGCGGAAGTAGGACCGCATGCCGGCCCTGGTGAGCTCGCCGAGCTCGCTGCTGCCGGGCCGCAGCCCGGTCACCCTGGCCAGGTTGGCCTCCAGGCGGCGCACCGACCTGCCGCGCCGCCGCCACACCCGGTCGGCCAGAAACCCGAACGCCGCGGCCGTCGGGCGTTCGGGCAGGTAGGGGACCAGCGTCCAGCCCGCCGCGAACCCCGCGGCGACGACGCGATCGGTGACTGACGGCTTGCCGCTCATCGCTCCCTCGTCTGCCGGTAGACATGGACCACGCGCTGTACAACGGTGACGGCTCCGGCCGCCGCGAGCAACCACATGCCGGCCGCCAGCAGGTAGGGCACCCCCAGCCCTGAGAAGCAGGCGGCGACCAGGACCACCACCAGCCGCTCGGGACGCTCGGCCAGGCCCACGTCGCAGGTCAGCCCGAGCCCTTCGGCCCGCGCCTTCGCGTAGGACACCAGCAGGCCCGCCACCAGGGCGAACAGCGTCACTCCCGCCAGCAGGGCGTCACCGTCGGCGATGAAGTAGAGGATCAGCCCGGAGAAGATGGCCGCGTCGGCGACCCGGTCGAGCGTGGAGTCGAGGAACGCCCCCCACGTGCTGCCCCCTCCCCCGCCGAGCCGCGCCACCACGCCGTCGAGCAGGTCGAACAGCACGAACACGGTGATCACCAGGGCGCCGGCGGTGAGCAGGCCCATGGGGAAGAAGAACAGGGCGGAGACCACCGTGCCGAGAGTGCCGATCGCCGTGACGGCGTCCGGGCCGATCCCGCGGCGGACCAGTGCCCTGCCCAACGGGGTGAGTAGCCGGGTCACGGCCGGGCGCAGGAGTTTCAGCATCGCGATGTCGATCGTAGGCCATCCCGGCACCGGCCACTTTCTTTGCCCCGGCCCCCTTGTGATATCCGCCACATGGGTATTTGGTGAACACACCGCGTCCATGCGGTTTTCTCACTCCCCGCGCGGGCGCGGCGTTGGCACGCAAACCGACGACGCGGGAGGCGTAGTGGCGGACAAGAACGCGGGCGGGGCCATGGGAGCCGCGGGCAGGGCACCAGCGGCCGACAAGGCGGATGCGATACGCAATGTCGTCCTGGTCGGCCACTCGGGAGCGGGCAAGACGACCCTGGTCGAGCAACTGCTGGCGGCGACCGGCACCATCCAGCGGGCAGGCCGGGTGGAAGACGGCAACACGGTCAGCGACTTCGACGAGGTGGAGGTGCGCCAGCAACGCTCGGTCAACCTGACACCGGCGCCGCTGACCTTCAACGGCATCAAGATCAACCTTCTCGACACCCCCGGCTACGCGGACTTCGTCGGCGACCTGCGGGCCGGGCTGCGCGCCGCCGACGCGGCGCTGTTCGTGGTGTCGGCCACCGACGGGATCGACGGGCTCACCCAGATGCTGTGGGAGGAGTGCGCCCAGGTCCGCATGCCCAGGGCCGTGGTCATCACCAAGCTCGACCACCAGCGGGCCGACTTCGACGGGGTGCTCGCCACCTGCCAGGAGGTCTTCGGCGACGGGGTCGCTCCCCTGTATCTGCCGGTCATCACGAACGGGAACGTGAACGGCCTGATCGGGCTGCTGACGCAGAAGTTCTACAACTACGCGGGCGGCGGCACCCGTACGGAGAAGGAGCCGGGAGCGGAGTACGAGACCCGCATCGAGGAGCATCGCGGCGTCCTGATCGAGGGGATCATCCAGGAGAGCGAGGACGAGTCGCTCATGGAGCGCTACCTCGAGGGTGAGCCCATCGACATCAAGGTGCTCGTCCAGGACCTGGAGAAGGCGGTCTGCGAGGGCGACTTCCACCCGGTGCTCTGCACCGGGCTCGGCGTGGGCGCGATCGAGCTGCTGGAGCTCGTCACCCAGGGCTTCCCCGCGCCCCACGAGCACCCGATGCCCGAGATCACCACCCTCGACGGCAAGCCGGTGGCGAACATCGCCTGCGACCCCGACGGCCCGCTGGTGGCCGAGGTCGTCAAGACGACCAGCGACCCATACGTGGGCCGCATCAGCCTGGTGCGCGTCTTCTCCGGCACGCTGCGGCCCGACATGACCGTGCACGTCTCCGGCCACGGCCTGGCCGAGCGCGGCCACGAGGACCACGACGTCGACGAGCGCGTCGGCGCCCTGAGCTGCCCGCTCGGCAAGCAGCAGCGCCAGACCGCCAAGGGCGTGGCGGGCGACATCGTGGCCGTGGCCAAGCTGTCGCGGGCCGAGACCGGCGACACGCTGTCGGAGGTCGAGCGGCCGCTGCTGATGACCGCCTGGGACATGCCCGAGCCGCTGCTGCCGGTGGCGATCCGCGCCAAGTCCAAGGCCGACGAGGACAAGCTGGGGCAGGCGCTGGGCCGCCTGGTGGCCGAGGACCCGACGCTGCGCCTGGAGAACAACGCCGAGACCCGGCAGCTCGTGCTGTGGTGCATGGGCGAGGCGCACACCGACGTGCTGCTGGACCGGCTGGCCAAGCGCCACGGGGTCGAGGTGGAGCGGATCGGCCTGCGGGTGCCGCTGCGGGAGACGTTCGGCGGCCGGACGCAGGCGATGGGCCGCAACGTCAAGCAGACCGGCGGCCACGGCCAGTACGCCATCTGCCATCTGGAGGTGGAGCCGCTGCCGTCGGGCGGCGGGTTCGAGTTCGTCGACAAGATCGTCGGCGGCGTCGTGCCGCGCCAGTTCATCCCGTCGGTCGAGAAGGGCGTGCGGGCCCAGATGGACCGGGGGGTGCGCGCCGGCTATCCGGTCGTGGACGTCCGGGTCACGCTGTACGACGGCAAGGCCCATTCCGTCGACTCCTCCGACATGGCGTTCCAGATCGCCGGTCAGCTGGCGTTGAAGGAGGCGGCGTCGAAGGTGCCGACGCTGCTGCTGGAACCGGTCGACGAGTTGTCCGTGCTGGTCTCCGACGAGCACGTGGGCGCCGTGATGTCCGACCTGTCGTCGCGGCGCGGGCGGGTGCTCGGCACCGAGCCGGTGGGCCGCGGCCGCACCCTGGTCAAGGCGGAGGTGCCGCAGCTGGAGGTCACCCGGTACGCGATCGACCTGCGCTCCATGTCCCACGGCACCGGCACCTTCCAGCGCGCGTTCCTGCGCTACGAGCCGCTGCCGCCGCATCTCGCCGACAAACTGGCCGCGGAGTCGGGCTAGGGTCCCGCCGGGTCGCCGGGAGGGCAGCCCCTCCCGGCCCACCGGTCACAATGGTGTCACGAGTCGATTTCTTTTTTCCGTACGGAGCATGCCGGCTCCGATGCGAGACTGGTTGGCACTATGCGAACCGGACGCCCACTCCTCGCCGCCACCGCCCTCGCCGCCGTGGCCGTCGGCGCTGCCTACACCTTCGGGCCCGCCGAGGCCGGCCAGCGCAAGGCGGAGGCGGCCAAGAAGAAGTCGACCGAGAACGCGGTGGTCACCGCGGCGTGCACCCCCGACCCGCGCCACCCGAAACGCCAGTTGCGCGGGGTGTGGATCGCCACGGTCAACAACATCGACTGGCCCTCGCGCAAGGGCCTGTCGGCCGACCGGCAGCGGGCCGAATACACGAGGCTGCTCGACGCCGCCGCCAAGCGCAACTTCAACGCCGTCTTCGTCCAGGTCAGGCCGGCGTCCGACGCCCTCTACAAGTCGTCGATCGAGCCGTGGTCGCAGTTCCTCACCGGCACCCCGGGCAAGGACCCCGGCTGGGACCCGCTGCCGTTCCTCATCAAGGAGGCGCACAAGCGGGGCCTGGAGTTCCACGCCTGGTTCAACCCGTACCGCGCCGCCTACGACGCGAGCGTCGCCGAGCTGCCCGCCTCCCACCCGGCGCGCAAGAACCCCGGCTGGACCGTCAAGTACGGCGACCGCCTCTACTACAACCCGGGCCTGCCCCAGGTGCGCCGCCACGTGGTCAAGGTCGTCACCGACGTGGTCGAACGCTACGACGTCGACGGCGTCCACTTCGACGACTACTTCTACCCCTATCCCGCGCCCGGCAGCACGTTCGACGACCGCGCGGCCTTCAAGAAGCACGGCAAGGGCATGAAGCTGGCCGACTGGCGGCGGCAGAACGTCGACAAGCTCGTGGCCGAGGTCGACGAGGCCGTCCACGCCGCCAAGGGACACGTCAAGTTCGGCATCAGCCCGTTCGGCATCTGGCGCAACAAGGCGCAGGACCCGTCCGGCTCCGACACCTCCGGCATGTCCGCCTACGACTCGATCTACGCCGACGCCAAGGCGTGGATCGAGGCGGGCACCGTCGACTACGTGATGCCCCAGCTCTACTGGTCGCGCTCGCACAAGCTGGCCGGCTACGGCAAGCTGGCGCCGTGGTGGGCCGACGCGGTCGAGGGCACCGACGTCCACCTCTACATCGGCCAGGCGCTCTACCGGGTCGGCGCGAAGGACGAGGCCGCCTGGACCAAGCCGGGCGAGCTGCCGGCCCACCTCACGCTCAACCGCAAGCTCGACCGGATCAGCGGTGACGTGTACTTCAGCGCCAAGCAGCTGCTGACCAACCCGCTGGGCGCCATCGACCGGGTGGCCAAGGCCCACTACGCCCGCCCGGCGCTGCTGCCGCTGATGGAGGAGCGCGGCGGCGCCGCCCCGGCGAAGCCGTCGGGCGTCAAGGCGGCCGGCTCCGCCGTGTCGTGGGCGCCGGTGAAGGGGGCCCGCGCGTACGCGGTCTACCGGGTGCCGAAGTCGGGCGACGACTGCCACACGACCGACGCCCGCAACCTCGTGGCCGTGGTGCCGGACCCGTCGTTCACCGCGAAGTCGGCAGGCACCTACCTGGTGACCGCGCTCGACCGGCTCCACAACGAGAGCGGCGCGGCCCGGGTGAAGGTCGAAGCCGGCTAGTCGCGCCACGCGTCGGCGAGGAGCCGGCGGGTGTCGCGGAGCAACTGCGGGAGCACCTTCGTGCGCGCCACCACGGGCATGAAGTTGGTGTCGCCGCCCCACCGGGGCACCACGTGCTGGTGCAGGTGGGCGGCGATGCCCGCGCCCGCGACGTGGCCGAGGTTCATGCCGACGTTGAAGCCCTGGGCGCCGCTGGCCTCGCGCAGCGCGCGCAGCGCCCGCTGGGTGAACTCGCCCAGCTCGACGATCTCGGCGGCGGTCAGCTGGTCGTAGTCGGAGACGTGACGGTAGGGCACGACCATGAGGTGGCCGGAGTTGTAGGGGTAGAGGTTGAGCACCGCGTACACGACCTCGCCCCTGGCGACGACCAGGCCGTCCTCGTCGCTCATCTCGGGGATGGCGTCGAACGGGCACCCGTCGGGGCTGGTGTCGATCGGCTTGTTCTCGCCCTTGATGTAGGCCATGCGATGCGGGGTCCACAGACGCTCGAAGTTGTCGGGCTCCCCTGCCCCTGCCTGATCGTGCATATCTAGCAGCATAGGGCCCCCGTGCAACGGACCGACGAGGTGCTCATCAGGCCGGCTCCACGCCCTTCTAGCGGGTGTCGCGGATCCGGTCGGCGAGGTCCGTGACGGCGCCGACCATCCGGGGCCCGGACAGGAACACCGGGTCGTTGTGCCCGGCCCCGGCGATCTCGACGACCGTGACCGGGCCCGCGGCCGCCGCGGCGACCGCGCGGCTCTGGCCGGCCGGCACGATCGTGTCGGCGGTCCCGTACACCACCACGATCGGCGCCTTGATGGCCGCGACCCGCTCCGCGACCGGGAAGCGGTCGCGGAGCATGGCCCGCACGGGGAGGAAGGGGTAGTTGGCCTGCCCCGCCGCGGCCAGGTCGGTGAACGGCGAGCGGAGCACCAGCCCGTCCGCCGGGCGCTCGGCGGCGAGCCCGGCCAGCACGGCCGCGCCGAGGCTCTCGCCGAAGTAGATCACCGGCACCTCGCCGAGGAAGTCGCGCGCCGCCAGGACGTCCAGGCGCAGCCCTTCCTCGGTGGGGCTGCCGGGGTTGCCGCCGTAGCCCCGGTAGTCGACGAGCAGCACCGGCAGCCCGCGGGCGGCGAGCGCGCGGGCCAGCGGCGCCCGGTGCAGCCGGTTGCCGGCGTTGCCGCCTGCCACCAGCACGGTCACCGGGTGGTCGCCCGGCACGTGCCAGGCGCCGAGCCGCAGCCCGTCAGCGGTCGTCAGCGTCACCTCGCGCGCCCCCGGCACGACCTGCCCGGCCGGCGGCACCGGGGCCGGGTCGGGCAGGTAGATCAGCCGCCGCTGGAAGACCCACAGCAGCCCGAGCAGCAGCACCGCCACCGCGAGGACCACGAGGGCGGGGCGCAGCGCGCCGGGCAGGTTCACGGGGCCAGTCCACCACAGGTGAAGCGGTCACCTCACCCGGGTCATGTTGGACTCGTAGCCGCCTCCGCCCGGGTAGACCCAGGCGCCGGTGACGGAGTCGCCGTCGAACGTGCCCCGGTAGTAGGCGGGCGAGCCCTTCTCGCCGCCCCAGATGGTGAGCGTGTCGCCCGCCATCTCGTAGACGTAGTCGAAGGTCTCGCCCTGGCTGCCGTAGTAGCGGGACTTGACGTCCTCGCCCGGCTCGCCGCCGAAGGGCCGCTCCCTGCCGATCATCTCCACGCCCTTGACCGCGTGGCCGTCCTGGACGAGGTCGATCTCCTGGATGAGGAAGAAGCCGCCGTCGAGCCAGCGGTACGTGACGGTGCCCTCGCTGCCGCCCGTCACCCGCCAGGTGCCGACCAGCCGGTCCAGGGCCTCAAGCTGCTTGTCGCCGGTGTTCATGTCGCCGTCCTTCACAGGTCGTCGTCGGTTGTGCCCGTATGACGGCGGTGGCGGGGAAAAGGAATCGGCGGGACTCAGATTTTCTCCGGAAGCCCGAAAGCGGCGAGCACCTCGGGCCCGAACGTGGTGATCTCGGCGATCAGGCCGTCCTCGATCCGCAGCACGTCGAGGTTGACCGCGGTGAACGACGTCTCGCCGGGGCGGCGCACGTAGCTCGCCACGGCGGGCTGCCGGTTGGCCCCGGTCTCGATCAGCCGCCACTCGCCCCACGCCTCGGGGCCCTCCATGACCGGGCGCCACATCTCGAGGATCGCGGCGCGGCCCGCGTACAGCAGGGTCGCGGGCGGCATGGCCTGGCGGGCGTCCTCGCGCAGCAGCGCCGCCAGCGTGTCCAGGTCGCCCTCCTGGGAGGCCTTGAGGTAGCGGCGCAGCACCTGCCGCTCCTCCGCGCTCGGTTCGGTGGCTGGCTTCCAGTCGGCGCGGCGTTCGGGCAGGTGGACGCGGAGGGTGGCGCGGGCCCGCTGGAGCGCGCTCTTGACCGCAGGCACGCTCAGCTCCAGCGCGTCCGCGGTCTCCTCGGCCCGCCATCCGGCCACGTCACGCAGGATCAGCACCGCCCGCTGGCGCGGCGGCAGATGCTGGATCGCCGCGAGGTAGGCGAGCTCGATCGTCTCCCGCGCGGCCGCCACCGCGTGCGGCTCGCCCTCCCCCGGGGCGGCCAGGTCGAGCACCCGGTCGGGAATCGGGCGCAGCCACGGCACCTCGGCCTGCGCCGACCGCTCGCCGCCCGCCATCGCCATGACCACCTCGCGCGAGCGGGCCGGGCCGGACAGGGCGTCGAGGCAGGCGTTGGTGGCGATCCGGTAGAGCCAGGCGCGCGGCGTGGCGCGGCCCTCGAACGTCTCGCGCCGCCGCCACGCCCGCAGCAGCGTCTCCTGCACCATGTCCTCGGCGTCGCTGTAGGACCCGAGCATGCGGTAGCAGTGGACCTCCAGCTCGTGCCGGTGGCGCTGGGCCAGCGCGGCGAACCGCTCCTGGTCGCCCGCCCGGATCGCCTCGGTCACCTCGCCGGTCTCGCTCACCGCTCCCCCCTCGTCGCGCGGGTCATCGTACGCGCCGCCGCCGACAATCCGGGCGCCCGGCGTCTAGGGTGGCGGGCATGGCCGATCAACTCGAACCCATGCCCACCGACTGGCAGCGGGCGCTCGCCGTGGTGGCCCATCCCGACGACCTGGAGTACGGCTGCGCGGCCGCCGTCGCGACCTGGACCGCGACGGGCCGCGAGGTCGCCTACCTGATGGCCACGCGTGGAGAGGCGGGCATCGACACGCTCGCCCCCGCCGAGGCAGGCCCGGTGCGCGAGCGGGAGGAGCGGGCCGGCGCCGCCGTCGTGGGCGTGACCACGGTGGAGTTCCTCGACCACGCCGACGGGGTGATCGAGTACGGTCCGGCGCTGCGTCGCGACATCGCGGCGGCGATCCGTCGTCACCGTCCCGAGCTGGTGGTGACGCTCAACTTCGACGACACCTGGGCCGGCGGCGCCTACTGGAACACCCCCGACCACAGGGCGGTCGGCCGGGCCGTGATGGACGCCGTCGCCGACGCCGGCAACCGGTGGATCTTCCCCGACGCGGGCGAGCCGTGGGGCGGCGTGCGCTGGGTGGCGGTCGCGGGCAGCGACTCCCCCACCCACGCCGTCGACGTCACGGACGGGCTGGAGGCCGGCGTGCGCTCACTGGTGGCGCACCGCGCCTACATCGAGGCGCTCACCGGCGACGACCCGGAGAAGTACGCTCGCGAACTCGTCGAAGGCTTCGCCCGCGAAAGCGCCACCCGCTTCGCCGGCCGCCCCGCGATCCCCTTCAGACTGTTCAACCGCTGACCCGGACACTCCAACGCCCGCCCATCCGGACACGTCCAGCACGGCACGCGCGATGCGCCCCGCGCGGCCAGACCCTAGGACGCGTCCAACGCGGCACGGTCGCGGTACCACCAGCGCGGCACGGGTCCCGACGGGTCCCACGAGGTCCGCCCCCGAACGGACACCGTCGCGATGCGTTCAACGCGGTCCGACCCCTGACGCGTCGAGCACGGCGCGGTCGCGGCACCACCAGCGGCACGGTCGCGACGCGTCCGCACGGTCCAGCCCCCGAACGGACACGATCGCGATGCGTCCAGCGCGGTCCGACCCCCGAGGCGTCCAGCACAGCACGATCACGACGCGTCCCGCGCGGCCAGACCCTAAGACGCGTCCAACGCGGCACGGTCGCGGTACCACCAACGCGCACGGGTCCCGACGGGTCCCACGAGGTCCGCCCCCGAACGGACACCGTCGCGATGCGTTCAACGCGGTCCGACCCCCGACGCGTCGAGCGCGCCACGGCCGCGGTGCGTCCCGCGCGCGGCCCGCCCCGGACGCGTTCGGGAAAGACGCTGCCCGCGGACGGGCAGCGGGGGCGTCTCGCGGGTGCGCAGGCGCCCGCGTGAAGTGGGTGTCGCGTCCAGCGCGGTGCGTCCCGGGTGCGGCTTACCCCGGATGCGGCCGGCGCGTCCGGGGTAAGCCGGACGCGTCCGGGGGTTGGGTGTCAGACCTGGATGCGGCGTTCGATGGCGTCGGCGATCTCGGCGACCGCCCGGTCGACCGGGACGCCGTTGTTCTGCTCGCCGCTGCGGTAACGGAAGGACACCGCGCCGCCCGCGACGTCGTCGTCGCCGGCCAGGAGCATGTAGGGCACCTTGGCCTTCTGGGCGTTGCGGATCTTCTTCTGCATGCGGTCGTCGGAGGCGTCGACCTCGACCCGGATGCCGCGCTCACGCAGCTTCTTGGCGACGTCCTGCAGGTAGGGCACGTGCGTGTCGGCGATCGGGATGCCGACCACCTGGACGGGCGCGAGCCAGGGCGGGAAGGCGCCCGCGTAGTGCTCGGTCAGCACGCCGAGGAAGCGCTCGATGGAGCCGAACAGCGCCCGGTGGATCATGACCGGGGTCTGGCGGCTGCCGTCGGCGGCCTGGTATTCGAGCCCGAACCGCTGGGGCTGGTTGAGGTCGAGCTGGATGGTCGACAACTGCCAGGTGCGGCCGATGGCGTCCTTGGCCTGCACGGAGATCTTGGGGCCGTAGAAGGCCGCGCCGCCCGGGTCGTCGACCAGTTCCAAGCCCGACTCCACGGCCGTCTCGCGCAACGCCTCGGTGGCCTCGTCCCAGTGGGCGGGGTCGCCGATGAACTTCTCGGAGTCGTCGCGGGTGGACAACTCCAGGTAGAACTCCGACAGGCCGAAGTCGCGCAGCACGCTGAGCACGAAGGTGAGCAGGCTCTTGATCTCGCCGACCATCTGCTCACGGGTGCAGTAGATGTGGGAGTCGTCCTGCGTCATGCCGCGCACCCGGGTCAGGCCGTGGACCACGCCCGACTTCTCGTAGCGGTAGACGCTGCCGAACTCGCACAGCCGCAGCGGCAGCTCGCGGTAGGAGCGCCCGCGGGCCCGGAAGATCAGGTTGTGCATCGGGCAGTTCATCGGCTTGACGCGGTATTCGACGCCCTCCAGCTCGAAGGGCGGGAACATGTCGTCGGCGTACCACGGCAGGTGGCCGGAGGTCTCGAACAGCGTCGACTTGGTGATGTGCGGGGTGTTGACGAACTCGTAGCCCGCCTCCGCCTGGCGGCGGCGCATGTAGTCTTCCATCTCCTTGCGGATGATGCCGCCCTTGGGATGGAAGACGGGAAGGCCGCTGCCCAGCTCGGGCGGGAAGCTGAACAGGTCGAGCTCGGCGCCGAGCTTGCGGTGGTCGCGCTTCTCGGCCTCCTCCAGCAGCTTGAGGTATTCGTCCTGCTTGTCGCGGGACTCCCAGGCGGTGCCGTAGATGCGCTGGAGCTGCGGGTTCTTCTCGCTGCCGCGCCAGTAGGCGCCGCCGGAGCGCATGAGCTTGAACGCGGGGATGGACCGGGTCGACGGGACGTGCGGGCCGCGGCACAGGTCCTTCCAGTGCAGCTCGCCGGTCTTGGCGTCGAGGTTGTCGTAGATGGTGAGCTGGCCGGCGCCGACCTCGACCGACTCCTCGGCGTCAGCGCCGCCCTTCAGGCCGATGAGCTCCAGCTTGTAGGGCTCGTCGGCCAGCTCCTCGCGGGCCTCGTCGTCGCCGACGGGACGGCGGGAGAACAGCTGGCCCTGCTTGACGATCTCGCGCATGCGCTTCTCGATGCGCTTGAGGTCGTCGGGGTGGAAGGCCTCGGCCACGTCGAAGTCGTAGTAGAAGCCGTTGTCGACCGGCGGGCCGATGCCGAGCTTGGCCTCGGGGAACAGCTCCTGGACGGCCTGCGCCATGACGTGCGCGGTGGAGTGGCGGACGATCGCCCGGCCCTCCTCGCTGGAGATCTCGATCGGCTCGACCACGTCGCCGTCGGCGAGCGGGCAGGCCAGGTCGCGCGCCTCGCCGTTGACCCGGGCGGCGATCACGGTGCGGCCGTCGGCGTCGAGCGCCTGGCCGGCCGTCGTGCCGGCCGCGACCACACGCTCGGCTCCGGCGAGGGTGATGCGTAGCTCGGCTGACACGATGGCTCCCTTGGATAGCGCTCGTCGGTGACGGAAAACGATGCTATCGCGGGTCGAACCCCATCCTGGTCAGCCTTCTGCGGCTGCCCAGGAACACGTTCCGGTCGATCGGGCTGTTGGCGTGCTGGTGGATCGACCAGTCCCGCCACGGTCCCGGCACCGCCGGCCGGCCGCGCGGGCGGTGCGGGCTGGCGATCCACAGCGGGTACTCGCCCAGGCCCGCGCAGTTGCCCTCCTCGGCGAAGGACTGGAAGGTGTAGACGAACGGCCGCGTGCCGGTGCGCGCTTCCACGTACTGGCACCAGCGGCGGGCGAAGCCGGCGACCCGCTCGGGCTTGATCCCGTCGTCGGTCTCCAGGTCGAGCGCGATCAGGTCGCCCCGGCGCAGCCCGCCCGCCTGGTTGATCGTGCGCAGGAAGTGGCGCGCCTGCTCCACGGGATCACCCTTGGGTCGCGCGAAGTGGTAGGCGCCGCAGACGATCCAGTTCTCCCGCATGCGGTCCCAGTTGCGGGAGAACCAGTGATCGGTCCAGTCGCCGCCCTCGGTGGCCTTGGCGAAGGCGAACGCCACTCCACTGCGCGCGTGCTCGGCCCAGTCGACGGATTTCTGCCAGTTGGACACGTCGATGCCGTGCAGCAAGCGCTTGTCCATGTCGGAGTACACCCTGCCGGAGTTTATGGCGACTCCGGCTGATCAGCCCTTCGACGCGCCGATGAGCAGCTTGTGCGCGCGCTCGCGGTCGCCGTAGACCGCGGCCACGAAGTCGGTGACCCCGGCCTGGGCCAGGGCGTCGATCTGGGCGCGCACCGCGTCCTCGTCGCCGACCACGGCGACGCCGCCGGGGTTCTCGACGCCCTCCCTGTCGAGCATGGCCCGGTAGGACGGGAGCTGCCCGTACATGACGAAGATCTCGTCGGCCTTGGCCCTGGCGGCCTCCGGGTCGTCGGTGACGCAGACGGGCAGGGTGCAGACGACGCGCGGCGCGGGCCGGCCCGCCTCCTTCGCGGCGGCGGTGATGGTGGGCACGATGTGCTCGGCGACGGTCTTGCGGCCGGTCATCCAGAGGACGGTGCCGTCGGCGACGGTGCCCGCCAGCTTGAGCATGCGCGGGCCGAGTGCGGCGACCAGCACCGGCAGGCCGGCCCCCGGCGTGCTGAGCCGCACGTTGGCCTTGAGCGTCTCGCCGGTGTAGTCGACCTGCTCGCCGCGGGTGACGGGCAGCAGGACGTCGAGGTACTCCTTCATGTGCCGGGCGGGCCGGTCGAAGCTGTAGCCGTACATGCCCTCGATGACGACCTGGTGGGACAGGCCGATGCCGAGGGCCAGCCGGCCGCCGAGCGCGGCGTTGACGGTCATGGCCTGCTGGGCGAGCACGACCGGGTGGCGGGGGTAGGTCGGCACGAC
The DNA here is from genome assembly GCF_040676925.1 of Nonomuraea sp. NPDC049486. NCBI lineage: Bacteria > Bacillati > Actinomycetota > Actinomycetes > Streptosporangiales > Streptosporangiaceae > Nonomuraea > Nonomuraea sp. NPDC049486. The sequence continues at coordinate 177,530 of NZ_JBFAPV010000013.1, read as the reverse complement.
GCCGGTGCCGAACTCGATGTCGCGGCCCCCGGCCAGGGCGGCGCTGCCGGCCACGGCGAGCGAGGTGAGCGCGTCCAAGCCGAAGATCTGGGACATCCAGACCGAGTCGAAACCGTCATCGGCCGCGCGGGCGATCCGGTCGCGCAGGTCGGGGAACGGATCCTGGCCGTTGGGCTCATTGATCAGAAGTCCGAATCGCATGCTGACAGAACTCCATTCTAGTCGGCTGGGGCGAGTGTAACCCCGGTCGCGCCGGGTGGTGCCGAGGCCGGGCCGTACCCCCTTTGTAAAGTGGCTTCATGACCCACGAACGTGCGGGACAGCCCGCTCAGCCCGCGGATCTGGTGGACGTGGCCCGGCTGGTGACCGCCTACTACGCGTTGCGGCCCGACCCGGGCGACCCGGGGCAGCGGGTGACGTTCGGCACCTCGGGCCATCGCGGGTCGTCGCGGGCCTCGGCCTTCAACGAGGCCCACATCCTGGCCACCACCCAGGCCATCTGCGAATACCGGCTGACGCAGGGCACCGACGGCCCGCTCTACCTGGGCATCGACACGCACGCGCTGTCGGAGCCCGCGCGGGTGTCGGCGCTGGAGGTGCTCGCGGCCAACGACGTGCGGGTGCTGATCGACTCCCGCGACGGCTACACGCCGACGCCGGCCGTCTCCCACGCGATCCTCACGTACAACCGCGGCAGGAAGTCGGGGCTCGCCGACGGGGTGGTCATCACGCCGTCGCACAACCCGCCGTCCGACGGCGGCTTCAAGTACAACCCGCCGAACGGCGGCCCGGCCGACACCGAGGCCACCACGTGGATCCAGGACCGCGCCAACCGGCTGCTGGCCCAGGACCTCGCCGGGGTGCGCCGGGTGCCCTACGCCAGGGCGCTGGAGGCGGCGGGCCGCTACGACTTCCTCGGCTCGTACGTGGACGACCTGCCCTCGGTCGCGGACCTGGACGCGATCAGAGCGGCCGGGGTGCGGATCGGCGCCGACCCGCTCGGCGGCGCCAGCGTGGCCTACTGGGGCGAGATCGCCGAGCGCCACCGCCTCGACCTGACCGTGGTCAACCCGCTGGTCGACCCGACGTGGCGGTTCATGACGCTCGACTGGGACGGCAAGATCCGCATGGACTGCTCGTCGCCGTACGCGATGGCCTCGCTCATCGACGGCCGCGACCGCTTCCAGATCGCCACCGGCAACGACGCCGACGCCGACCGGCACGGCATCGTCACCCCCGACGGCGGGCTGGTCAACCCGAACCACTACCTGGCGGTGGCGATCTCCTACCTGTACGAGCACCGCGACGGGTGGCCGCGAGACGCCGGGGTAGGCAAGACGATGGTCAGCAGCGGCGTCATCGACCGGGTGGCCGCCTCGCTGGGGCGGCGGCTGTACGAGGTGCCGGTGGGTTTCAAGTGGTTCGTGCCGGGGCTGCTCGACGGCTCGCTCGGGTTCGGCGGCGAGGAGAGCGCGGGCGCGTCGTTCCTGCGCCGCGACGGCTCGGTGTGGACCACCGACAAGGACGGCCTGATCCTGGCCCTGCTGGCGGCCGAGATCCAGGCGGTCACGGGCAGGTCGCCGAGCGAGCACTACCGGGGCCTGACCGAGCGGTTCGGCGAGCCCGCCTACGCGAGGGTGGACGCGCCGGCCACCCGCGAGGAGAAGGCGGTGCTCGGCAAGCTGTCGGCCGACCAGGTGACGGCCTCCAGCCTGGCCGGCGAGCCGATCACGTCGGTGCTCACGGCCGCGCCGGGCAACGGGGCGTCCCTGGGCGGCGTCAAGGTCTCCACGGAGAGCGCCTGGTTCGCCGCCCGGCCGTCGGGCACGGAGGACGTCTACAAGATCTACGCCGAGTCGTTCCGCGGCCCGGACCACCTCGCCAAGGTGCAGGAGGAGGCCCGGTCGCTGGTCTCCGCGGCGCTGGGCTGATCAGGACCCTTCAGGACTTCGCGAGCACCCGGCCGTCGTCGTCGATGGCCGGGAACGCGCCGGTGTCGACGATGCCGTGCTGGTGGTAGAGCTGCTCGATGAGGGCGTGGGCCGCGGGCTCCAGCTTCCACAGCGCGCGCCACTCGCGGGCGACGGGCACCGGGATGCCGATCTCCTGGGCGATGTCCACGGTGCGCGGCACGATCCCCTTGGCGATCTGCCGGTTCCAGTAGGCGCGGGCCTGGCGCATGAGCACCGCGCGCTGGGCGGTGTCGACGATCTGGGGGGCCGCGTCGATGACCGCGATCTCCTCGTCGTCCTCCTCCCGCACCAGCTCGGCGAGCGCGGGCGGCAGCTCGGGCCTGGCGGGCACCGGCCGGTGGTCGCGCTCGGGCTCCCACGGCACCCGCGGGTCGGCGTCGATGAGCGCGGTGGTGTTGTAGAGGGCAGCGATCTGGGCGAGCAGCGCCTCCTGGCGGCCCTGGTCGACGGCCAGGCCGGTGTGCTCGACGGCCTGGTCCATGGCCTTGTCGAGCTTGGCCAGGGCGGCGCGCATCTTGCGGTCGGGGGCGCCGGCCTCGCGCAGCGCCTTGGCGCGCTTGGCGGCCAGCGCGACCCGGGTGAGCCTGCGGTGCGCGTCGACCTCGCTGGCGGTGCGGTCGCTGACCTCGGCCAGGCCGAGCCGGACGAGCAGCCGCTCGGGGGTGAGTCGCCAGTTGATGCGGCCGGTGCCGCGGATGCGGTGGCGCTCGATGGCCATGCCGCGCTCCCAGAGCCAGGCGGCCACCAGCGGGGCGGCGAGCCGGAAAACCGCCTCGGGGAAGCTGCTGGCGTCCATGCTGGACAGCACCGCGGTCAGGCAGGTCAGCGCCCACACGGCGATGCCGTCGATGCCCGCGGAGAAGTTCTCCCGCATGTTGCGGCGGGCGCGCACGGCGGAGGTGATGATGGCCACTTCGATGAAGGCGAACAGCAGCAGCCTCAGCGGGCCGTCCAGGCCCAGCACGTCACCGGAGAAGCGCCACATGCCCTGGGCGGACACGCCCGTCGCGATGGAGGCGGCCACGATGGTCAGCACGTCCTCGATGGGACGGTTGGCGACGTAGCGGGCGAACAGCCAGGCGGTGACCCGCCAGGCGACGCGAAGCACCAGGAAGGCCAGGATGAGCCCGGCCAGGCTCAGCAGCGCGATCACGGCGGTCGCGAGCGGCTTCTCGGTGATGAAGGTAGTGATTTCCTCAAATGTGGGCATCAGTCACTATCCGTTGAGGCTCAGTCTCGGGGGGCTCGATGACGAGATCATTGCAGACTGTAGCCACCTTGTACGCCAAACTCCGGCTGCTGCCCAGTTTGCACTGATTTCCCCATACGTCCCACCAGCACCGGAGCTGTCGGGGAACGCGCCAAACGGACCCGGAGCGGCCAGTCCCGTGGACGCCCCGGCGTCTCCCCGATCCTCACGGAGCGCACCCGGCTCGCCACCCGCTTACCCGGCGGTCGGGGCTCCGTCCGCGAACCCGCCCGTCTACGCTCATCACCGGACGGTTCCGCCCTGGGGGCGAGGTGACCAGGGCTCTTACCTGAGGCTGAGATGAAATCTCGTCCTTCGGGAGGTCACCAGCACGGCTTCCAGGATGGGACCATCTAGCGAGGGATTTATCCCAGCATCGTGCGATGTATCCCAGCAGGACGGAATCCATGTCAGAGTCAGAAGAGTTTCCTCTCGTCCAGTTCATGCGGGAACGGTTCGATCCAGCGGATGAACTGCTCCGCATCCAGGCGGATCACCCCGTCTACCCGATGGAGATCCCCGGCGGGCAGACGGTCTACCTGGTCACCCGCTGGGACGACGTCCGCGGCGTGCTCGGCGACCACGAGCGGTTCAGCAACGACTTCGCCGGCGTCATCGGCCTCGGCTCGAACCAGGAGGACCCGGGCGGCCTGGGCTTCCGCGACCCGCCCGAGCACACCCGGCTGCGCAAGTTCCTGACGCCGGAGTTCACCATGCGCCGGCTGCGGCGGCTGGAGCCGCGCATCGAGGCGCTGGTCACCGAGTGCCTGGACCGGATCGAGGCCAAGGGCTCCCCCGCGGACCTGATGGAGGACTTCGCGCTCCCCATCCCGTCCCTGGTGATCTCCGAGCTGCTCGGGGTCCCGTACGACGAGCAGGCCGACTTCGTCAAGGTGAGCACGAACCGGTTCGACTTCACCGCCGGGCCCGAGGCGTCGCTGCAGGCGATCAACGACGCGATGACGTACCTCACGGACCTGGTCGCCCGTGAGCGGCGCGACCCCGGCGACGGCCTGCTCGGCCAGCTGCTGCGCGACCACGGCGACGCGCTGGACGACCGCACCCTGGCCAGCATGGCCGACGGCATGCTCACCGGCGGTCACGACACCAGCACGAGCATGCTCGCGCTCGGCTCCCTCTGGCTGCTGGAGAACCCCGACCAGGCCGCCAAGGTGCGCGAGGTCGACGGCTACATCGACGAGGTGATCGAGGAGCTGCTGCGCTACATGACCGTGGTGCAGGTGGCCTTCCCCCGCTTCGCCCGCGACGATCTGGAGCTGCACGGGCAGCAGATCAAGAAGGGCGAGCTGGTGCTCTGCTCGCTCGCCGCCGCCAACCGCGACCCGAACCTGGGCGAGGACATGAACCAGGTCAAGCCGGGCCGCCACACCGCCGGCTCCCACCTGGCGTTCGGTCACGGCATCCACCGCTGCATCGGCGCGCCGCTGGCGCAGATGGAGCTGCGCATCGCCTACCCGATGCTGCTGCGCCGCTTCCCGACGCTGCGCCTGGACGGGGAGGTCCCGTGGCGCAAGCTGGCCATCGTCTACGGCGTGGAGAAGCTACCCGTGGCGTGGTGAAGCGGTTACGTTCGCAGGGTGAACGAGCTTGTCATCGACCTGAGCGCGATCGGCGCCGTGGTGTTCGACACCGACGGCACGGTCACCGACACCGCCCGCGGGCACGCGGCCGCGTGGAAGCACGTGTTCGACGGGTTCCTGCGCGGCCGCTCCGCGCCGTTCGAGCCGTTCGACGTCCGGGAGGACTACCTGCGGTACGTCGACGGACGGCCGCGACTCGACGGCGTCCGCGCCTTCCTGGCCTCACGTGGCCTCACCGCGCCGGAGGGCGCGCCGGACGACGAGCCTGGCGCGCCGACCGTGCACGGTCTCGGCCGGGCCAAGGAGCAGCTGTTCATGGAGCAGGTGAGGCTGCACGGGGTGGCCGCGTTCCCCGCGGCCGTGGCGCTGCTGCACGAGCTGCGCAACCGGGGCGCCCGCACCGCCGGGGTGTCCGCCAGTCTGCACGGGCGCACGCTGGTGGCCGCGGCGGGCGTGCTGCACCTGTTCGACACGCTGGTCGACGGCGGCGACGCGGCGCTGATGAACCTGCCGGGCAAGCCCGATCCGGCGCTGCCGCTGGAGGCGGCCCGCCGTCTCGGCGTGCCGCCCGGCAGGACCGCCGTGGTGGAGTCGGCGCCGGCGGGCGTCGAGGCGGGCAGGAAGGGCGGATTCGCCCTGGTGATCGCCCTGGCGCCGGCCGGGGAGGGCGCCGACCTGGTGGTGAAGGACCTCGGTGAGCCGGTCGTGCGCGGCCGCGTTCTACCCTTGACCTCGTGACGGTGCTCATCGATCCCCCGCAGTGGCCGGGGCCGCGCGGCCTGATGTGGTCACATCTGGTCAGCGACACGTCCCTGGACGAACTCCACGTTTTCGCCGCCCGGCTGAGCGTGCCCGTGCGCGCGTTCGACCGCGACCACTACGACGTGCCCGAGACCGTGCACGCGTTCGCCGTGTCGCTGGGCGCGCAGGCGGTCACCTCCCGCGAGCTACTGCAGCGGCTGGTCGCGGCCGGGCTCCGCCGCCGGAAGGTGCACGCCGTACGCGCCGGGGAATGACGCCCCGCCCAGAGAGGCGTACGCGTCCTCGGGCACCGGCTCCTCTTCCTCGCCCGGCTCGCCCGACCCGAGCAGGGTGCGGGTCAGCGCCGCGCGCTCGTGCAGCATCCCGTCGAGCGCCCGGTTCAGCAGGTCGCCGGTGATCGCGGGCGTCCCGCCGTCGTGCGCGAGCGCGTCCAGCACGGCCCGGCGCAGCAGCTCCTTGAAGAACGAGGCGGTCGCGCCCTCGGTACGCGCCACGATCGGCTCCAGGTCGGCCCGCAGGGGCAGGTCGCGGGCGTAGAGGCGGAGCAGCGCCGCCCGCCCGGCGGCGTCGGGCCTGGGGATCTCCACGGCCAGGTCGACCCGGCCGGGACGGTCGGCCAGCGCGCGTTCGAGCACGTCGGCCCGGTTGGTGGTGAGCACGAACGTCACGTCGGCGTCGGCGCCGACCCCGTCCATGGCGTCGAGGAGCGCGAACAGCAGCGGGTTGCCGTCGTCGCTGAACGACCGGTCGCGCGCCACCAGGTCGACGTCCTCCAGCACCACGATCGCCGGCTGCAGCCGCCTGGCCAGCCCGGCCGCCTGCGACACGAACCGGATCGCCCCGCCGGTCATCACGATCACCGTGCAGCCGGTCATCCTGGCCATGAGGTAGCGGACGGTGTGGGTCTTGCCGGTGCCGGGCGGACCGTGCAGCAGCAGGCCGCGCTTGAGGTGCTGGCCGTGCGCGCGCAGCCGCGGCGCCTGCTCGGCGACTCCGACGATGTGCCGTTCGATCGTCTCCAGCACGCCGTCGGGCAGCACCACCTGGCCAGGCCTCAGGTCGGGGCGGGGCAGGAAGGTCACCAGGTCGTTGCCGCGGTACTCGCTCCACGCGAACGACAGGATCTGCCCCCGGTAGACGTCGTGCTCGCGCATCAGGCGCTCGATCTCGTCGCGCGACTCCTTGGCTGCGGCCCTGTCCGGCGCCAGCACGACCACCTGGCAGTCGGTCGACATGTGCTCCTGGGCGCCGCGCAGCGCCAGCACCACGGGCGTCCCGCCGGGGGCCCGGGTGAGCACCATCCCCAGCGAGACCACCTCGGTCGTCTCGTCGGGGCCGATCGCCACGGCCTCGTAGTCGACCGCGCCCGGCTCGTACCGCTCCCAGCCGCGGGCGGCGCGGGCCAGCATGTTGACGATGTCGTCGTGCTCGCGGCCCTGACCGGCGATGCCGAACCACCCGGCGCCGGGGGTGTGCGCGGCGAGGTAGGCGTCGACGCCGCGCTGCAGGTTGGCGTGCTCCCAGCCGGGGAACGCGGCCACCACGTTGACCACGTGTCTCAGCTCGCAGCCGAGGTGGCCGGTCACGCGGGTCACCAGCTCGGGTGGCGTGTCGAGGGCGAGGGTGTGGTGGGCGTCCTGGATCAGCTCTCTCAGCGACCGGGCCAGTGACCGGGCGTCGTCGGTGTCCATGACCGCCCACACTGACAGATCGCCGGGCCGCGCGCCGCTCCTTGTCCGTCAAGCGCGGTCATGCCGCTCGTCAGCGCTCCAGCTCGGCCAGCTCCGCGCTCACGGCCTCCCGGGCGCGCGCCTCCCACAGCTCTCGCGCCGGCGGCGTCCTGTAGAGGCGGGGTACGGCCAGCAGACGGCGGAGCACCTGGGCCCGGCCCCGCCTGAACAACTCGCCGGGGACGTGCGCGTACTCCTGCCTGATCTTGGCCGCGTAGTCCGCGTACCCGTCGCCGCCCAAAACCGCCAGGTCGGCGTCGCAGAGCACGGCCCCGTCGCGGTCTCCTTCGGCCAGCGTGTCGTGCGCCGCGGTCAGCCGTACCAGCCTGGCCACCTCGGCCACCCGCCGCGCCGGCACGCCGCAGCGGGGCAGGCGGGACCGGGCGAGCTGCGCGCTGCGCTCCTCGTCCCACCCGGGCCTGCCGTCGTAGACGGCGTCGTGGAACCAGGCGGCCAGGCGCACGGCCACGGGGTCCGCGGCCCACTCCTGGATCAGGCCGACGGCGCGCAGGACTGCCCGCAGGTGGTCGAGGTCGTGGTAGCGCCGGTGCGGCTCGGACCACCGGGCGACCAGCTCGGCTCCCACCGCGTCCCCGGCCCGGGACCCGCCCACCAGCGCACGCCACTCCTCCAGCACCCGGCCACCCTAGCCGCGCGCCGTGACCGCCGGGAAGGTTCACGGGTCGCCGCCCGCTTGTTAGCGTGGCGGCATCGAGCAGGGTCAGGGTGCGGGCCGGCGGCTGCCGCGGTGGCGGGAGCTGCGCGCGTTCGTGCCCCGGAGGCGGGCGCGGGGCGGGCTGGCCGGGGCGGCTGACGTGGCGGACGTGCGCCGGCTGGCGCGGCGGCGGGCGCCCCGGGTGGTGTTCGACTACGTCGACGGCGCGGCCGAGGGCGAGCTGTCCACGGCCAGGGCGGCGGAGGCGTTCGCGCGGGTGGAGTTCCGGCCGCACGTGCTGCGGGACGTGTCCCGCGTCGACACCGGGACCGAGATCCTGGGGCGGCGGGTGGCGATGCCGGTGGTGCTCGGGCCCACGGGGTTCACCCGGATGATGCACCGGGCCGGTGAGCGGGCCGTGGCCAGGGCCGCCGCCCGCGCCGGGGTCCCGTACGCACTCTCCACGATGGGCACCACGAGCGCCCGGGACGTGGCCGCGGCGGCGCCCGGCGGGTGGAACTGGTTCCAGCTGTACGTGGTGCGTGACCGGGGGCGGGTCAGGGACTGGCTGCGGCAGGCCCGTGAGGCGGGCATGGACGTGCTGGTCGTCACTGTGGACGTGCCGGTGGCCGGCGGGCGGCTGCGTGACGTGCGCAACGGCATGACCATGCCGCCGTCGCTGCGCTGGGGCGGGCTGGCGCAGGCGATGACCCGGCCGGCCTGGTGGTTCGGCTTCCTGACCGGCGAGCCGTTGCGGTTCGCGACGGTGGAGGGGGCGCCGGACGACCTGGCGGGGATCACGAACCTGATGTTCGACCCGGCGGTGACCCTCCGCGACCTGGAGTGGATCCGCGCGGAGTGGGGCGGGCGGCTGCTGGTGAAGGGCGTGCAGCGGGTCGACGACGCCGAGGAGCTGGTGGCGGCGGGGGTGGACGGCCTGGTGGTGTCGAACCACGGCGGCCGGCAGCTCGACCGCTCCCCCACGCCGCTGGAGCTGCTGCCGGAGGTGGCGGCGGCGGTGGGCGACAGGACCGAGGTGTTCCTCGACGGCGGCGTGCGCAGCGGCGCGGACGTCGCGGCGGCGGTGGCGCTGGGCGCGCGGGCCTGCCTCGTCGGCCGCGCCTACCTGTACGGCCTGATGGCGGGCGGGGAGGCGGGCGTGGACCGGGTGCTCGCGATGCTCCGCGGCGAGCTGGTGCGCACGCTCGCGCTGCTGGGCGCGTCCGGGGTGGACGGTCTGGACGCGGACGTGGTGCGGCTGCGCTGAGCCTGGGCGGACTACCTGAGCCGGGACAGCCGGTGCTCCATCAGCTCGTCCTCGGCCTGCTCGGCGGCGGTCCGCAGCTTGCGGACCGCCCGCAGCGCCTCCTCGACGCCGGTGCCGCTCCGCTCGACCTCCGCGGCCGCCTCCCGGACCCGGCGGAGCGTGGTGGCGATGAACGTGTCATTCATGACCCGACGGTACGCCGGACATATCTCCCCGAACAGGGCCCCTGCGCGGGGCTGTTGAACCCGGGCCGTGCGCTGCGCGTATCCCCGCGTGTGAGTGGTGTTCGCGCACGCGGCGCCCGGGAGGCGCAGGCGACCGGCCGGTCCGCCGTGCGGCTCCTGGGCGCCGCCGTGTTCGCGACGGTCTGCGTGTACGCGGCGCTCGGGACGCACGTGCTGGCCGGTGGTTCCGGGGCCTCCCTGGGGGTGGTGGCCGCGACGACCGTGGCCGCCGGGGCGGGCGCTTACCTGCTGGGCCGGCGCCGCCGGGGCAGGGGTGTGCTGGTGGCGGCCTCGTTCTCTGCCCAGTACGGCATGCACCAGGTGTTCAGCGCGGATCTCCCCGGTGCGGCGCACGTCCTGGGCCACGGCGCGGGCCACCATGGCGGGGGCCCGCTGCCCGGGATGGCGATGCCGCTCGCGCACGTGCTGGTCGCCGTGCTGTGCGCCTGGTGGCTGGAGCGGGGCGAGACGGCGCTGGTGACCGTGCTCGTCCTGCTGGGCTGCTCGCTGGCCGGGCTGTCGCGGCCGTCGCCGCGCGGCCCGCTGACTCCTACGCCTCTCCGGATCGTGCCCGCCGCCGGAGAGCCACCGGTACGCGGGCCACAGGTGCTCGCGTGGGCCGTGAGCCATCGGGGGCCACCCCGCTAGAGCAGGGAAAGACATCACCCGCCGACGGACCCGCGCCCTGACCACGGCACCGGTCTATCGCGCCGTGATCACGGCGCCGGAACCGCCGTCGGTCCGATCGTGCCGCGGGATGCCCGCCGCTGTGACCGGTCGCCGTCGCGCGGCCTGATCGTCATGGCCGGATACCGGCTGTGGCGGCCCCCCTCGCTCTCGTTCTTCCGGAGTTGACCATGACCACTGTCCACGCGCGCCCGGAGACCGTCACCGTCCGGCCCGCCCCGTCCTCCTCGCGGCGGTACCGCGCCTTCTGGCGCTGGCACTTCTACGCGGGCCTGTTCGTCGCCCCCGTCCTGCTCGTCCTGGCCGTCACGGGGTCCGTCTACCTGTTCAAGGAACCGTTCGAGGAGTGGCGCTACCAGGACGTGCGCACGCTCGCCGAGCCCGTCACCACCGCCCGCCCGCTGTCGGAGCAGATCACGGCCGCGCAGCGGAGCATGCCCGGCGCGCCCGTCATGTCGGTGATCCCGCCGGCCGCTCCCGACCGCACGACCCGGATCATCTTCCAGGGCGAGGACGCCGGCCCGTGGGCGGAGGGCGTCTCGGTGTACGTCGATCCGGGTTCGGCCACGGTCGTCGGCACGATCGACGACGCGGCCACGTTCATGCGGGTGGTGCGCACCATCCACGGCGAGCTGATGGCGGGCACCGCCGGCGACCGGGTGGTGGAGACCGCGGCGTGCTGGTCGCTGATCCTGGTCGCGACCGGCACGTACCTGTGGTGGACCAGCCGCGGCAGGCGCCCGGCCCGCTCGCCGAGGGCCAGGCTGCGCCGCGTGCACGCGCTGACCGGGGCGGGCGCCGGCGTCGTCATCGTGTTCCTGGTGATCTCGGGCCTGCCCTGGTCGGGCGTGTGGGGTGACGCGCTGCAGCGGATCCAGGAGCGGACCGGCTCCACCTACCCCGACGCCGGCGACTACCCGAACCGTTCGGCGGACCTGTCGGACAACCCCGACGCCAAGGTGCCGTGGGCCGCGGAACGGCTGCCGGTGCCGACCTCCCAGGACGGCGGGCACGCGGGCCACGACACGGGAGGCGGAAGCGCCTTGCACCCGGGCGCGCTCCCCCTGGAGCAGGCGCTGGCCGCCGCCCGGCCCGCCATCCGGGACTGCTCGCCGGCCGAGTGCGACCTGAAGATCCTCCTGCCGAAGGACCACGAGGGCGTCTACACGGTCGTCACCGCCCCGCGCCGCGACCCGTCGGCCGCCCAGACCCTGCACGTGGACCAGTACAGCGGCCGCGTGCTCGTCTCGTACGGGTGGGACGAGTACGGGGTGCTGGCCAAGGCGGTGGAGCAGGGCGTGGCGCTGCACGAGGGCCGCCGCTACGGCACGGTCAACCTGCTGGTGATGCTGGGCGCCTGCCTGGCACTGATCACGCTGGTCGTCTCGGGGGCGTGGATGTGGTGGAAGCGGCGTCCGAAGGGCCGGATGGGCGCGCCCGCCCGCCTGATGGACAGGCGCGCCGCGTACGGGGTGACGGCGATCATGGTGGTGCTGGGGGTGCTGTTCCCGCTGGCGGGCGTGACGATGCTGGCGGTGCTGCTGCTGGACCGGCTGGTGCTGCGCCGGATCCCGCGCCTGGCCGAGATCGTCGGCTGACGGCGCGGGCCGATCCGGGCGTTCAGCCGCGGCGGACGGGGACTTCCAGCCGGGCGGCCAGCTCGTCGAAGCCGATGCCGTACGTCTCCGCCACCGTGACGCCGTCCGGGCCGAGGTGGAAGATCGCCTGGTCGGTGTAGAGGCGGCTCACGCAGGCCAGGCCCGTCAGCGGGTACGTGCACTCCGGGACGAGCTTGGCCGTGCCGTCCTTGGCGAACAGCGTCATCATGACGAACACCTGCTTCGCCCCGATGGCCAGGTCCATGGCGCCGCCGACGGCCGGGATGGCGTCGGGGGCGCCGGTGTGCCAGTTGGCCAGGTCGCCGCGCCGCGACACCTGGTAGGCGCCGAGCACGCACACGTCGAGGTGACCGCCGCGCATCATGGCGAAGGAGTCGGCGTGGTGGAAGTAGGACGCCCCCGGCAGCTCGGTGACGGGCAGCTTGCCGGCGTTGATGAGGTCCGGGTCCACCTCGTCGCCCTTGGCGGCGGGGCCCATGCCGAGCATGCCGTTCTCGGTGTGCAGGATGACGCCCGAGTCGGCCGGCAGGTGGTCGGCGACCGTGGTGGGCTGGCCGATGCCGAGGTTGACGAACGCGCCGCGCGGGATGTCGCGGGCGACCACGGCGGCCAGCTCCTCGCGGCCGAGCGGGCCGCGGCCCGGATGCTCGACGGTGCTCATGCTGCCTCCCCCGCCTTCGTGTCCAGGATCCGGTCGACGTAGACGCAGGGGGTGACGACGGTCTCGGGGTCCAGGTCGCCGACCTCGACCACGTGGCTCACCTGCGCGATCGTCAGGGCGGCCGCGGTCGCCATGACCGGGCCGAAGTTGCGCGCGGTCTTGCGGTAGACGAGGTTGCCGAGCCGGTCGCCGGCGTGCGCTGCGATGAGCGCCACGTCGCCCTTGATCGGGTACTCCAGCACGTGGTCGCGGCCGTCGATGGTGCGCGTCTCCTTGCCCTCGGCCAGCGGCGTGCCTGCGCCGGTGGGGCAGTAGAACGCGCCGATGCCGGCCCCGGCGGCGCGCATCCGCTCGGCGAGCGTGCCCTGCGGCACCACCTCAAGCTCGATCTCGCCCGCGCGGTAGAGGCCGTCGAACACCCACGAGTCGCTCTGCCTCGGGAACGAGCAGATCATCTTGCGTACCCGGCCTGCGGCGAGCAGCGCCGCCAGGCCGGTGTCGCCGTTGCCCGCGTTGTTGCTGACCACGGTCAGGTCCTTGGCGCCCTGCCGGATCAGCGCGTCGATGAGCGTGACCGGCATGCCGGCCATGCCGAAGCCGCCGATCAGGACGGTCGAGCCGTCCTCGACGCCCGCGAGCGCCTCGTCCGGGTCGGTGAGTATCGCGGTCATGCGACGCTCACGTTCTCCAGGACGACCGCCAGGCCCTGGCCGACGCCGATGCAGATGGCGGCGACGCCCCACCGCTCGCGCCGCTCGCGCAGCACGTGGGCGAGGGTGCCGAGGACGCGGCCGCCGGAGGCGCCCAGCGGGTGGCCGATGGCGATGGCGCCGCCCTTGACGTTGACGATCTCCGGGTCGATCCCCCAGGCGTCCACGCAGGCCAGCGACTGCACGGCGAAGGCCTCGTTCAGCTCGACCGCGCCGACGTCGTCCCAGCCGATGCCGGCCCGTCTCAGGGCCTGGTTGGCGGCCTCGACCGGGGCGTACCCGAACGCCTGGGGTTCGAGGGCGGCGGCGCCGCGGCCGGCGACGCGCGCGATCGGCTCGGCGCCCAGCCGCCGGGCGGCCGTCTCGGAACCGAGGACCAGCGCCGACGCGCCGTCGCTGAGCGGCGAGGCGTTCCCGGCGGTGATCGTGCCGCCGGGCCGGAAGGCGGGCTTGAGCCCGGCCAGCACCTCGGGCGTGGAGCCGGGCCTGACGCCCTCGTCGCGCGCGAGCTCCGTGCCCTCGACCGGGACCGCCAGGTCGTCGTAGAACCCGGCGCTCCAGGCGGCGTCGGCCAGCGCGTGCGAGCGGGCCGCGAACGCGTCCTGCCGCTCCCTGGAGATGGAGAACTTCTCCTGCAGCTGCTCGTTGGCCTCGCCGAGCGAGACCGTCCACTCCTTGGGCATGCGCGGGTTGACCAGGCGCCAGCCGAGCGTGGTCGACACGGCGGTGACGTCGCCGGCGGGGAAGGCCCGCGACGGCTTGGGCAGGACCCACGGCGCCCGCGTCATCGACTCCACCCCGCCGGCCACCACGACGTCGGCGTCGCCGCTCTCGATCGTGCGCGAGGCCATCATGGCGGCGTCGAGGCTCGACCCGCACAGCCGGTTGACGGTGGTCGCCGGGACCGTCACCGGCAGCCCCGCCAGCAGCACGGCCATCCGGCCCACGTTGCGGTTGTCCTCCCCGGCGCCGTTGGCGTTGCCCCACACCACGTCGCCGATGCCGGCCGGATCCAGCTCGGGCACCCTGGCCAGTACGCCGCGCAGCGCGGCGGCCGCCAGGTCGTCCGGTCGGACACCGGCGAGCGCGCCGTTGAACTTGCCGAACGGCGTGCGCGCGGCGGCGTAGACGAAGGCCGAACCCATCACGTCCTCCCCTTCTGTTCGCTATACGAACACACGTTCTTTATGCGAACAGTGTGTAGCTTAGCGCAGCACCCGCACCTACCGAAGAGGCATGAGATGTTGCCTTTGTCAGGGTGTCCGCATTTCCCATCGCGGCACCAGAGGGAGCGCGACACAGTGATCTGGGACGGCATCACCCTCCGGCCGGGCCACCACGAGGCCGGGGAGCGCGACGCGCTCGCCGACGCCGCGCGGCACGGCGACTGGGACGCGGTCTTCGCCCTGCTCGGCGAGCACCCCGGCTGGGTGAACAGCGGCAGACTCGGCGGCGCGACTTGGTACGCCCCGTTGCACCAGGCGGCCTGGCGAGGGGCCGCGCCGGAAGCCGTGCGGCGGCTGGTCGCGCTCGGCGCCTGGCGTACGCTGCGCACCGCCAGCGGGGAGCGTGCCGTGGACGTCGCCCGCCGTAAGGGGCATCGGCACCTGGTCGAACCGCTCACGCCCGCGATCCTCCACCCGGTGCCGGAGGGCACGCTGGCGACGATCCAGCGCCACTTCCACGGCCTCATCCGCCAGCGCGCCGAGGACCTGGTCACCCTCCACCGGCTCCGGCTGCCCGAGCTGGAGCCGCTCACCGAGCAGGCGGACCCGTCCTGCTGGTTCCCCGTGCCCGGCATGTACGGCGGGTTCGGCTACCGACTGGAGCCGCCCGGGCTCGTCGTGGAGAGCTGGTGTCGCGTGGTGGGCGGGTCGGGGCAGAGGCACGCGATAGACGAGGGCGGCGTACGGCTCCTCGACGAGGGCTTCGTCTGAGGCGGTCAGGGCTTCGCCGAGCCCGCCAGGGCCGCTTTGTCGATCTTGCCGGTGGCGTTGCGGGGCAGGGCGCCGACCAGGACGATCTCACGGGGCACCTTGAAGCCGGCCAGCCGCTCCCGGCAGTGGCCGATCAGGTCCTCCGGCGTGACGGCCAGGCCCGGGCGGGGCACCACGTAGGCCCGCCCCACCTCGCCCATCCGCGCGTCCGGCACGCCGGTCACCACGGCTTCGGCGACCGCGTCGTGCCCGGCCAGCGCCTGTTCGACCTCGGCCGGGTAGACGTTGAAGCCGCCGGTCACGTACATGTCCTTGGAGCGGCCGGTGATGGTGAGGTAGCCGCGCCCGTCGAGCCGGCCGCGGTCGCCGGTGACCAGCCAGCCGTCCCGCACGGCGTCCGCCGTGGCGGCCTCGTCGCCGAGGTAGCCGAGCATCACGTTGTGGCCGCGTACGAGGATCTCGCCGTCCTCCCCGGCGGGCACCGGCTCGCCGTCGGCGCCGGTCACCCGCACCTCGACGCCCTCGATGGGCCTGCCCGAGGTGGTGGCCACGGTCCGGTCGTCGTCGTCCACGGAGCAGGCGGTGACCGTGCCGCACGACTCGGTGAGCCCGTACGCGGTGACGACCTCGGGGAACAGCTCGGCCCGCATCCGGCGGACCAGCGCGACCGGCACCACCGACGCGCCGGTGACCGCGAGGCGCAGCGACGACAGGTCGTGCCGCGCGCGTTCCGGGGCGTCCAGCATGGTGATGTAGATGGTCGGCGCGCCGGGCAGGACGGTGATCCGCTCGGCCTCGATCAGCCGCATCGTCTCGCCCGCCTCGAAGACCGGCTGCAGCACCATGGTGGCGGCCCTGATCAGGCAGGCGAAGACGCCGGCCTTGTAGCCGAAAGAGTGGAAGAGCGGGTTGACGATCAGGTAGCGGTCGCCGTGGCGCAGCCCGGTCCTGTCGGCCCAGGCGCGGTTGGTCCTGACGTCCTGGGCGTGGGTGCACATGGCGCCTTTGGAGCGGCCGGTGGTGCCCGAGGTGAAGAGGATGTCGGCCACGTCGCCGGGCCGGACGGCGGCGGCGCGGGCGTCCAGCTCCTCGTCGCCGACCGAGGCGCCGGCGGCGAGGAAGTCCTCCCAGGTGGTGGCGCCCGGACGGGGTCCGGCGTCGTACGTGACAGCGGTCAGGCCGGGCGGAGCCGGGACGCCCGCGCCGGGCGTGAGGCCGAGCATGGCGAGATAGCCGTTGCCGAGGAAGCCGTCCTCGGTGAAGAGCAGCCGCACGCCGCCGCGGCCGAGCATCCAGCGGGCCTCGTCGCCCTTGTAGCGGGTGTTGACGGGCACGACGACGGCGCCGGCGGTCAGCGCGCCGAGCGCGGTCACCACCCAGCGGTGGCTGTTGGGCGCCCAGATGCCGATCCGGTCGCCGTGCCGGACGCCGGCCGCGACGAACGCTTTGGCCGTCTCCCGCACGCGGGCTCCGAGCCTGGCGTAGGTGAGCCGGACCGGGCCGTCGACGACGGCCTCGGCGTCCGGGTGCTCGCGGACCGCCCGGGCCAGGACGCCGGGGATCGTCAGGTCCTCGTTCATCGGTCCGCTCCCAGCATCAGGCCGCTGGTCGGCACGCCGGTCCCGGCCGTGACGAGGACGTGCCGTACGGACGGGGGCTGGTTCACGGAGGTGCCGCGGACCAGCCGCACGCCCTCGGCGATGCCGTTCATGCCGTGGATGTACGCCTCGCCGAGCTGGCCGCCGTGGGTGTTGACCGGCAGCCTGCCGCCGACCTCCAGGTGGCCGTCGGCGATGAAGTCCCGGGCCTCGCCCCTGCCGCAGAAGCCGAGCTCCTCCAGCTGCGGCAGCACCAGCGGCGTGAAGTGGTCGTACAGGACGGCCGCGTCGACGTCGGCGGGGCCGAGCCCGCTCTGCCCGTAGAGCTGCCGTCCGACCAGGCCCATCTCCGGGATGCCGGTGATCTCGGGACGGTAGTAGCTGGTCATCATGTGCTGGTCGTCGCCGGAGCCCTGGCCGGCGGCGAGGATCAGCGCGGGCGGGTGCGGCAGGTCGCGGGCGCGTTCGGCGGAGACCACGACCAGGGCCTGGCCGCCGTCGCTCTCCTGGCAGCAGTCGAGCAGGCGCAGCGGCTCGGCGATCCAGCGCGAGGCCTGGTGGTCGGCGAGGGTGATCGGCCGCCCGTAGAACCAGGCCGCCGGGTTGGTCGCGGCGTGCTTGCGGTCGACCACGGCGACCCGGCCGAAGTCCTCGCCGGTGGCCTTGTACTCGTGCATGTAACGGCGGGCGAACATGGCCACCCACTGGGCCGGGGTGAACAGCCCGAACGGGCTGACCCAGGCGAAGGCGGCGTCGTCGGCCCCGGCGCCGGAGGGCGCGTCGGCCCTGCCGAGTCCGAAGCGCTGCCCGGACCGTTCGTTGAAGGCCCGGTAGCAGACGACCACCTCGGCGACGCCGGTCGCCACCGCCATCGCGGCCTGCTGGACGGTGCCGCAGGCCGCGCCGCCGCCGTGCGGGACGCGGGAGAAGAACCTCAGCTCGCCCATGCCGGTGCTGCGGGCGATGTGGATCTCGGAGCTGGAGTCGGCGGTGAACGTCACCATCCCGTCCACGTCGGACGGCCGCAGCCCGGCGTCGGCGACGGCGGCGAGCACGGCCTCGCAGGCCAGCCGGAGCTCGCTGCGGCCGGAGTCCTTGGAGAACTCGGTGGCGCCGATCCCGGCGATCGCCGCCCGCCCGGACAGCCCGCTCACGACTCCGCCCCGCCCGGCAGCCGCACCGCGACGGTGCCGGTGACGTGCGCGCCGAGGCGGTTGGCGCCGCGTACGGCGATCTCGACCCGGCGGTCCTCGTCGTGCTTGGCGGTGACGGTCCCGGTCAGCACCATGGTGTCGCCGGGGTAGTTGGGCGCGCCGAGCCTGATCTTGATGGCCTTGACCTCGGCGGCCGGTCCCGCCCATTCCGTGACGTACCGGTCGATGAGGCCGTTGGTGGTCAGGATGTTCATGAACACGTCCGGGGAGCCGCGCTCGGCGGCCAGGCCGGGGTCGTGGTGCACGTCCTGGTAATCACGACTGGCGATCGCCGTCGCCACGATCAGCGTGCGGGTCAGCGGGACGGGCAGCTCGGGCAGCGTTTCGCCGACCGTCACCTCGTCGTACGCGCGGCTCCTCATGCCGTCACCGGCCGGAACACCGGGAGCGACAGCTCCGGGTCCGGGTCGAGCCATTCGAGGGCGACCGGCATGTCGATCTCGACCTCCTCGGGGGCGACGCCGACCAGGTTGGTGACGAGCCTGGTGCCTTCCTCCAGCTCCACGAGCGCGACCACGTACGGGGGCTCGAAGGCCGGGTGGCGCGGGTGGTGGCTGACCACGTAGCTGTAGACGCGTCCCCGGCCGGACGCCTCGGCGGTGTCCCATCCGTACGAGCCGCACCGCGGGCAGCAGGGGCCGGGCGGGTGGCGCAGGGCGCCGCAGCCGTCGCAGCGCTGGATGACCAGGCGGTGCTCCCGCGCGGCCTCGAACCAGAACGCGTTGTCCCGGTTGACGGCGGGCCGCGGCCGCGGGGCCGCCGGCTCCCGGCTTCCGGGCGGCGTCCGAGCGGGGCGGAACCACAGCATGCGCCAGCGCTGGACGGCCACGGTCCCGCCGTGCTGGTCCAGGTACGTGCGCTCGGTGGTCACGAAGCGCCCGGCGCCGAGCGCGGTCTTCTTCTCCGGCGAGATCGACTCGATGATCTCGCGCACCCCGACGTGGTCGCCCACGGTCAGCTCGCGGTGGAAGGCGAACTCCGAGTCCGTCGCCACCACCGAGGTGTAGCCGCCCTCGGCCAGCAGCGCGATCAGCTCGCCCAGGCCGGACCCGTCGTCCTGCCCGGCGGTCGCGGCGGCGTACCCGCGCATGGTCCAGGCCTGCATCATCGAGGCGGGGGCGACGATCCCGGCGCGGCCGGTCCGGCGGGCGGCCTCCTCGTCGAGGTGGACGGGGTTGCGGTCGCCCATCGCCTCCACCCAGTGGCGGATCATCGGCACGTTGACCGGGTCGGGTCCGGGCCTCAGCGGCGCCGCCTCCCGGCCGGCGAACTCCCCCAGCCGTTTCTCGTAACCGTCCTGCTCTGTCTGGGCCAACGGGGTCCCTCCCTGAGCAACGCCTGCCGGCCTCCGACGTTAACCATCCGGGAGCCCCGGCAGGAGGGCGAATCCCGCTGAACGGGAGCGACGTCAGGCGTTCGAGCGACCGGCGAGCAGGAGGCGGCAGGCGATGCGCAGGTCGCTCTCCATCTGAGGAATCGGCAGCCGCCCGTTGAGCCCGGACTGCAGCACCCCGTACCAGCACTGGACGAGCAGCCGCACCAGCGTGACGTCCATCGGGGTGGGCTCGTCGACGGCCAGCGTCCGCAGGATGATGTCGCGGGAGGTGTCCTCGACGCGCGCGGCGTCGGCGACCACGGACGGGTTGGCGGTGCTGGCCGACTGGAGCATCGCGGCGGCCAGCGCGGGCCGGCGCAGGAGCTGGCGGCTGGCCTGGACGAGCACGTCGGCGACCGCGTCCTCGGGGCAGGCGGCGGGCTCCGGGCGGCGGAGGCTCTCGCTGAACCGGTCGATCTGCTCGGCCAGCACCGCGGTGAACAGGTGGGTCTTGGACGGGAAGTAGCGGTAGAGGGTGGCGATGGCGACCCCTGCCTCCTTGGCCACCTCGTGCATCTGCACGCGCTCCAGGCCCCTGTCGGCGCCGATCCGCGCCGCCGCCCCGAGGATGCGCAGGTGGCGGGCCCGCTGCTCCGGCGAGCTGGGCTCGGCCGGTGTCCTGACCTCGGCGATCCTCGGCACCTTCTCCCCCCGACCGGTCTGTGGGATGGCACGACCCTACACACCCGCGCGCCCGTGGACCTGGGAGTCTTCCACTCAACGGGATCCCGGGGGTGGAATGCCGGAGGGGGGTTTGTAGGTTCGAGTCGTCAAGCGCACGTTGAGGGGAAGCGATGACAGCCGAGTTCGCCGACGCCGAACCCCTGATCGACCCACCTACCACGGCCGAGTTCCGCAGGGCGATGGGCATGTTCGCCAGCGGGGTGACCGTGGTCACCGGCCTCGACGACGGCGAGCCGGTCGGGTTCACCTGCCAGTCGTTCGCGTCGGTGTCGCTGGAGCCGCCGCTGATCCTGTTCTGCGCCGATCACCGGGGGCGCGCCTGGCCGCGCATCAGGAAGAGCGGCCGCTTCTGCGTGAACGTGCTGGGCGAGGACCAGGTCGAGCTCTGCGGCCGGTTCGGGGCCGGCACCGGCCGGAAGTTCGACGGCCTCGGGTGGGATCTGTCCCGCTGGGGCGTCCCCGCGCTGCGCGACGTGCTGCTGCGGGTGCACGGCGAGGTGCGCGACGTGCACGTCGCGGGCGACCACGACGTGGTCATCGGTCTGGTACGGGAGCTCGAACCGGTCACCGAGCAGCAGCCGATGCTGTTCTACCGCGGCCGGTTCGGTCTCGGCGAGCAGCGGCCCGGCGAGCCCGGCGCCAACCTGTGGAGCTGGGGCGACTACTGAGTCCGGCCCGCGATCCCCTGGACAGGAGCAAGGACCGGCGCACGACGATCGTCCGGGCAGGAGCGTGGGCTGCCGCGGGGATCAGGACCGGTCGCCTCGTCCGGCGGTGAGCAGCCGGTCGATCGGTCCGGGGAGCCGTCCCCGATGCGGCACGCGGGCGGCGTGCCGGAGCGGCTCCGGCTCGGGGAACAGCGCGCGCGACGCCTGACGCGCGGCGTCGCGCACCAGCGGCGCCACCCGCTCCAGCGGCGCGCGGGAGTCGCCCGCCAGCGAGATGCCCGCGACCGGGCCCTCGGGCCCGCGGATCGCCGCCGCGACCGACGCGATGCCGGGGAAGCAGTCGCCGCGTTCGAAGGCCAGCCCGCGGCGCTGCCGGACGCGGTGCAGCTCCTGGTGCAGCGAGCCGGGGTCGCCGATGAGCGCCTCCACCCGTTCCGGCTCCAGCCAGGCGAGGATCGCCCGGCCGAGCGCGGTGGCGCGGGCGGGCGCCCGGCCGCCGACCCTGGACGGCACCGACCGCGCCAACGGGCCGCCCGCCTTGTCCAGGAAGCGCACGTCGGCGCCGTCGAGGACCGCGAGGTGGACGACCAGGCCGGTGCTCAGCTGGAGCTCGTGCAGCAGCGGCGCGGCGGCCTCGCGGATCCGGCCGTGGCCGCCGTCGCCGCCGAGCCCGAGCGCGCGCCGGCCCAGGCGGTAGCCGGACGAGGTGTGCTCCAGCCAGTCGAGCCTGACGAGCTGGTCGAGGATGCGGTGCGCGGTGGAGCGCGGCAGCCGGGTGCGGCGGGCGACGTCCTCCAGGGTGAGCAGGGCGGCGCGGCCGGCGAACGCGTCCATGATGAGCGTCATCCGCTCGACCATGGACGGCGGCGGCTCCGCGCCCGCGTTGAGAGGGGTCATCACACCTCCCAAATCTGAAATGAATTCTTGCGTGGACCCTAACAACGGGACGTACCCGTGGGAAGGCCCGGCGCCGTCACGCGCCGGGCCCGGGACACCCGTGGGGTCAGGAGGCGCTGTGGCCCACCGCCCTCGCGTAAAACGAGCGGTCCACGTACCGGTCCTCCGCGATGACGTCCGCGTACTTCACGGTCTTGAAGGCGATGAACACCTTCTGCTCCGACTCGCCGGTCCCCTGGCGGATCTCCCAGTCGAAGGTGAGCGACGGCGTGCGGGTCAGCGAGTCGCGCGGCTGCTGGGTGCCCTCCGCCATGGCGTCCAGCACCTTGTCGTCCTTGATGTAGTCGCCGTCCAGGTAGGTGTTGACCGTGCGGATGTACGCGCGGACGAACGCCTGGAGCACCTCGGGCCGCTCCTCGATCATCGACTTGCCCGCGTAGAAGCCGCCGAGCGGCTCACCCGCCGGCTGCCCGCCGACGAGCACGTAGCTGTCCGGCTGGTCGGCCGCGGCCAGCCAGTACGGGTCCAGCAGCCAGGCGGTGTCGATGGCCTTGTTGGACAGCGCGGTCATCAGGTCGGCGGCCGGGAGCTGCTTGATCTCCATGTCCCCCAGCGTGATGCCGTGCTCGCGCAGGGCCTTGTCCATCGGGTAGGCGATCGCGGAGGCGGCGCCCACGGTGGAGCCGAGGGTCTTGCCCTTCAGCTCCTTCAGGTCCGGATCGGCCGGATCGGAGAAGATGTCGCGGCGGGCCCACAGCCCGGTCTGCGGCTGGGACAGGTCGGCCGCCTTCGGCTCGACGAAGTTGCCCAGCACCCACTTGATGTCCAGCCCCTGGCTGACCGCGTTGAACAGGCCCGCCTCGGTGCCGCCGTACGAGACGTCCACCCGGCCCGCGGCGAGCTGCGGCATCGCGTCGGCGAACGGCAGGACGGAGAACTCGATCTTCAGGTTCTCCTTCTCGAACTCGCCCTGCGCCATCCCGACGAAGATCGGCGCGAGGCTGCTGGAGCGGGACGCGGAGGTCATGCGGATGGTCGCGGGCTCCTTGAGCGGCTGCGCCGCGGGCGTGCCCGCCTCGCACCGGGCGATCTTGCGGTCCGGGCTCAGGTCGGCGGGGTCGACGTACGAGTCCGGCCCGCAGCCCTCGACGGGCACGACCGCGCCGAGGTCGGTGGCGGGCGCGGCCGACGGCTCCCCGCCGCCACCGCCGCACGCCGCGGCGGACAGTAACAGCAGCGCGGCGCCCAGGACGCGGAATCTGGACATGGGTTCCTCCAGGATGAACATGCGGAAGGGGGGTCAGGTCGGGATGATCGCGTTGTCGTCGGACGTCCACCGGATGAACAGCCGGCCGATGGCCTTCACCAGGAGCGCGAACAGGTAGCCGATGAGGGCGACGAGCACGATGCCGACGTAGCTCTGCTCCAGCAGCAGCAGGGTGCGGCCCTGCTCGATGAGATAGCCGAGACCCTGGTCGCTGATCACGAACTCGATGCCGACGAGCATCAGGACAGAGACGCCGGCGGAGATCCGCAGGCCGACGAAGATCTCCGGGAGCGCGGCGGGGAGCAGCACGTGGCGGAACATCTCCCACCGGTTGGCGCGCAGCATCAGCGCGGCCTCACGGTAGCCGGTGGGCACCGCCATGACGGCCGACATGACCGAGATCCAGACGAAGAAGTAGACGGTCGCCGCGATCAGGACCACGACCGAGGTGTCGCCGAAGCCGAAGATGGTCAGGAAGATCGGCAGCAGCGCCAGCTTGGGCACGGTGTACCAGGCCCAGGAGAAGGGTTCGAGCGCCGCGCGCAACACCCGCGACATGCCCATGAGCAGGCCGACCACCAGCCCGCCCGCGGCCCCCAGCAGGTAGCCGAGTATGACCCGGCGGACGCTGGTGACGGTGGCCTCGACCAGCTTGCCGTCCTCCCACAGCGCGACGAGGCCCGGGATCAACCGGCTCGGCGGCGGGTAGAGGAACGGGTCCACCAATTCGAGCACGGCGCTGAGCTGCCACAGCACCACGAACCCCACGGGCACCGAGACGCCGAGCACGACCTTGGTCGCGTTCCAGCGGCGGCGGGTCCGTACGGGATGCAGTTCGGCCACCCCGGGACGGCGGTACAACGTCGTGCTCATCGCGGGTCCTTCCCGGCGTCGAACTGGGCGACGACCTCGGAGTGCAGGCTCGACCAGAGCTCGCCGCGCAACTTGGCGAACAGGGGATCGGTGCGGATGGCGCTGGAGCGGGGGCGCTCGAACGGGACGTCGATGTCGGCGATGACGCGGCCGGGCCGCGCGCTCATCACGACCACCCGGTCACCGAGCAGCAGCGCCTCCTCCAGGCTGTGGGTGACGAACACGACCGTGCGCCGCCTGGCCTGCCAGATGGCCAGCAGCTCGTCCTGCAGCACCTCGCGGAGCTGGGCGTCGAGCGCCGCGAACGGCTCGTCCATGAGCAGGACCTCGGGGTCGATGGCCAGCGCGCGGGCGATGGAGACGCGCTGGCGCATGCCGCCGGACAGCGCGCTGGGGTAGACGTCGGCGAAGTCGGTCAGCCCGAGGCGGCCGAGCCAGTCGTCCACCGTCTCACGCCGTTCGGCGGGAGGCCGGCCGCTGAGCCGGAGCCCGAGCTCGACGTTGGCGCGGACGGTCTTCCACGGGTAGATGCCGTAGTCCTGGAAGACCATCGCGATGGGGATGCGGTTGTCTCCGGAGATCTCGACCGCGACCTCTCCCGAGGACGGCGCCAGCAGGCCCGCGATGATCTTCAGCAGGGTCGACTTGCCGCAACCTGACGGCCCCACCACGCAGAGGAACTCGTCATCGCCGATCGACAGGTCGACTGGTCCCAGGGCGTGCACGGTCGAGCGGCCGGTCGTGACGAAGGAGCGGGTGACGTCGCGGGCGGCGATGCGCCGGCCAACGTGATCCATGGGTCTCCCTGTCGGCGAGGGGATATTAGATTTAGCATTGCTATTATTTACAAGATAGTAATGAGAATAGAGACAAGTCAACGATCAGGAGGCAACGTGGCGGTCCGGCTGCTCGAAGGTGTCCGCGTGGTGGAGTTCGCTCTCCTCGAAGCGGGGGGTGTCGGCACCGTCCTCGCCGACCTCGGCGCCGACGTGGTGAAGGTGGAGCGTCCCGGCGGGGGCGACTACATCCGCCAGGTCGGGTGGCCGTTCGTGAACGGCGTCTCCCTCATGCACCACCACCTGGGCCGGGGCAAGCGCAGCCTCGCCCTCGACATCCAGCGGCCGGAGGGCGCCCGGCTGGCCGCCCGCCTCGTCGAGGCGAGCGACGTCGTCATCGAAGGCATGCGGCCGGGCGTGCTCGCCCGGCGCGGGCTCGGCTCGGCCGAGCTGCGCGAGCGCCACCCCGCGCTGGTGTGGTGCACGGTCTCCGGGTACGGCACCACCGGCCCGTACGCCGGGCTGGCCGCGCACGGGGTGGCGTTCGACGCCTGGGCGGGCGGGCTGCGGCTGGGGACCGACGAGCGGGGGTTCGCCTCGGCCGAGCTGAACGTGCCGCTCGGGACCCGGGTGGCGCCCCTGCTGGCGGCGAGCGCCATCCTGGCCGCGGTGCTGCGGGCGGCGCGCACCGGACGCGGGTGCGCGATCGACATCGCCCAGGCCGAGGCGGCCGCGTCGGTGGACTGGCTGACGATCGAAGGGCACCGGGCGCATCTGCGGCCGGCGACCGAGGTGACCGGCAACCCGTCCGACGGCGGGGTACGCCGCGAGCCGGGCACGGCGGGGATGGGCGACAGCGTGCGCTACCAGGTGTACCCGAGCGCCGACGGGCACGTCCTGATCATGGCGACGGAGCGGAAGTTCTGGGAGCGGTTCTGCCACGCGGTCGAGCGGCCCGACCTGCTCGGCGACACCCCCGGCGGAGAGGTCGCCGACCACGCGCTCGGCGACCACCGGCTGCGCGCCGAGCTGACCGAGATCTTCCGCACCCGTGACACGGCCGGCTGGATCCGGCTCGGGCTGACCGCCGACGTGCCGATAGCGCCGGTGAACTCCCCCGCGACCCTTCCCGCCGATCCGCACTTCGCCGCCCGCACCCCGTGGCTGCCCGCCGCCGAGTACGGCGCCGACCTGCTGCCGCTCCCCGTCCACCTGGAGGACGAGGAACTCGCCCGCCCCTCCCCCGCCGCCACCCCCGGTCAGCACACGGACGAGGTCCTGACCTCCCTGGGCGTCCCGGCGTCCGAACTGGCCGAACTCCGCGAAGCCGGCGTTCTGGGCTGACCCCCAGCGGTCCCTGAAGACGACGCACCGCGAAACCGCCACCCTGGGTCTATTCAGGGCGGCGGACCGCGCCGTGAGGTCGGGGCGTCGTGGCCGGCGGTGACGGAGCCCGCCTGATCTGGACGCCCTTGCTCGGCGAGCTCAGAGCACCTCGATGGCTGCCAACACCGGGTCGCCCGTGCGGCAGACCTGGACGTCGATCTGGACGGCGCAGGCCGGGCAGTAGAGGCGCCGCAGGACGAAACGGTCAGCGCCCTCGTACACGGCTCCGAGCGGGCTGCGCTCGGCCGGGGAGGCGTCGGACACGACGAGGTGCTCGTACACGTTCCCGGCCGCGCCGCCCAGCACGGTGCCGCACCGCCCGCACGCCACGACGCCCTCCCGGTGCGGCGCGTCGCCGGCCGGTGGGAGGAGGTCGAGGACGGCCGAGAGGGGACGGCCCTGGCGGGAGGGGGCAGGGGGCGCGGGCGGTCGGCCGATCCTGGCGTGCCTGCGGTCGTCGCGGCACCGGGACGTGGCGGGCTCGTCGACGCGCAGCCCGTCCGGCCGCCGCGGGTCGCCGGTGACGACGACGCCGTAGTCGCGCAGCGCGCCGCGTACCGACACCAGGCCGTCCAGGACGTCGTCCAGCACGGCGGCCGGGTCGCGGTCCAGCGGGTCGCCCAGCCCGCCGCCGCCCTGGGAGACGGAGACCAGCAGCTCGCCCGTCCGGATCGGCACGGTCGCCGACGGCATGGGCAGCCGCCGCTCCCCCTCGTCCGCCAGCCCCGCGAGATCGGGCACGACGGCCACGACGCTCTGCCCGCCGTACTCGCCCCCGCACACCCCCGCCGCCAGCGGATGCTGCAACCCCTGGCCGAACGACATCATGGTCATCGAGGCCCCGTCCCCGTGCGGGGTCAGCGCGTGCAGGGTGCCGACGCCGCCGCGGTGCCGTCCGGGGCCGCCGGTGTCGGCCAGTTCGGCGCGCCGTTCGTACAGCAGCGGCAGGTACGCCTCGTTGACCTCGACGTTCGCGCACGACGCGCCGGGCGAGGTGGTGTAGCCGGAGGAGTCCGCGCCGTCGCAGGACCAGGTGGCGCCGCCGCCGCCGGTGATCTCGTCGAGCGTCATGGTGGCGTACGAGGTGCCGTCGCCGCGCTCCCCGTGCACCGTCCCGCCCCCGCCGCCCGCGGCCTGGCAGCTCGCCATCACCAGGTGCGCCAGGTCCCGCGACGCCTCCAGCATCCTGGCGAGGCACGCGTTGACGGAGACCCGGACCGCCTGACACGTGGCGGCGGTGCTCATGGCCACCCCGGCGGGCCACCGGGCGTGCACGACGGTGCCCTCGCGGCTGCGGATCCGCACGACCGGCCACACCCCGCCGGGCACCCAGGGCAGGCCGCCGCACAGGTAGATGAGCACGCCGCCGATCGCGAACCCGGCCAGCGCGGGGTAGGCGGCGTTGATGGTGCCGGGCGCCTGCGGGTCGCTGCCGGTGAAGTCCAGCTCCAGGTCGTCGCCGCGCTTGGTCATGGTCAGCCGCACCGCGTACACGGCCTCGATGGTGCCGCCGTGCGGGCGGTACTCGACGTAGGCGACGTGCCGCCAGCGGCCGTCCGGCAGCGCGCGCAGCCGCTCGCGCAGCAGCGCCTCGGTACGCTCCAGCAGCCGGTCCATGACGGCCGCCACCGCGTCCGCGCCGTACTGCCCGCACAGCCGGCCCACCTCGGCGGTGACGCTCCGGTTGGCGGCGACCTGGCCGACCAGGTCCAGCCGGTTCAGTTCGGCCGTACGGGAGCGTACGAGATATTCGCGTTCGAGGTCGCGGCGCAGCCGGCCGCCCTCGACGATCCGCACCGGAGGCATGGGCACGGCCTCGTCGAAGATGGAACGGGCGTCATACGTGATGCCGCCCGGGTTGGGGCCGCCCACGTCCGCCTGGTGGGCGGTGGAGCCGCACCAGCCGACGAGCTCGCCGTCCACGAAGATGGGCGCGACCACGACCACGTCGGGCTGGTGCAGGGTGCCGATGTAGGGGTCGTTGGTGACGAACTGGTCGCCGGGGCCGAAGCCGGGGTTGTCCGCGTAGTTCTCCAGGATGTCCCGTACGACCAGGTGCATCGAGACGACCTGGGCGAGCACGTAGCGGCCGCAGCAGACGACCCGCCCGTCCGGCGCCATGATCGCGGTGTTGAGGTCCCTGGCCTCGGCGGCCAGGTGCGAGCCGGACAGCCGTGCCAGCACCGCGGCCGCGTCGTCGTTGATCGTGTCGAGCCGGTGCCTGAGCACCTCGAACGTGATCTCGTCGATCATCGCTGTTCCTTGTCAGCTCGGGGATCAGGTCAGGTGGAGGTGGCCGCCGGCGTCCATGCGCGCCCGGCGCCCCGGGGGGAGCACGACGGTGGTCTGGCCGGACTCGACGAAGGCAGGCCCGGTGATCTCGCAGCCGGCGCTCAGGCGGCGCCAGTCGTAGACGGCGCAGCGGTGCTCGGCTCCGGCGAACCAGGCGGCCCGCTCGTCCACCGGCTCGGCCGCGCCGCCCGGCCGCGTGGCCGGGGGCGACACCGGCACCGGGGCCACCAGCTCGACCCGGACGCCGACCGCCTCGACCGGGGTGCCGTCGGCGGCGGTGCCGGCGCCGACGATCTCCTCGTACCGCTTGCGGAACTCCGACTCCAGCCGCGCCAGCTCGGCGGCGTCCACCGGCACGGCGACCGGCAGCTCGATGCGGCGCTGCTGGCGGTAGAAGCGCAGGGCCACGGTGTGGCGCAGGACGGGGGCGCGGCCGGACACCGCCGTGACGCTGTCCACCGCGCCGGGCAGGTCCGCCTCGATGCCGCCGGCCAGCTCCGCCAGCGCGGCCGCGACGGCCGGGCCGGCCTCGGCGACGGGCCCGGGGACGAGGCCGCGCTCGACGCCGATGCTCAGGTCGCTGGACACCGCCCCGTACGCGGACAGCTCGGCGGCCAGGTTCGGGATGATCACGTCCGTCGCACCGAGCCCGTCGGCGTACCAGCTCACGTACTGCGGTCCCGCGCCGCCGAAGGCGACCAGCGCGAACGCGGACGGGTCGTGCCCGCGCTGGATCGTGGTGCGGCGTATCAGGTCGCGCATCTGGTCGGCGGCGATGCGGACGATCCCCTCGGCGGCGGCCACGACGCCGATGCCGAGCGGCTCGGCGATGTGCGCGCGGATCGCCTCGCGGGCGGCCGCCACGTCGAGCGGCATCGACTCGCCGAGCCTGCTCAGGTAGCCGAGGACGGCGGAGGCGTCGGTGAGCGTCGGACGGGTGCCGCCCCGGCCGTAGCAGGCCGGTCCGGGGTCGGCGCCCGCGCTGCGCGGGCCGACCCGCAGCGCGCCCAGGCCCCGGTCGAGCCAGGCGAGGCTGCCGCCGCCCGTGCCGATGGACTCGACCTCGACCACCGGGATGGCCAGCGCGTGCCGGTGCACCATCGGGGTGCTCGCCCGCTGCATGGCGCCGCCGATGACGAGCCCGACGTCGAAGCTGGTGCCGCCGACGTCGGTGGCGACGACGTTGGCGTGCCCCAGCTCGGCGGCGAGCGCGGCGGTGGCGGCGAGCCCGGCGACGGGGCCGGAGCGCAGGGTGTTCACCGGGGCGCGCAGGGTGTGCTCGACGGGTTCGGCGCCGCCGCCGGTGCGCAGGATCATCAGCACCCCGCCGAAGCCGTCCTCGCGCAGCCGTTCCTGCAGCGCGCGCAGGTAGGTGGCGACGACCGGGGCCACGTACGCGTCCAGCACGGCGGTGGACGTGCGCTCGTACTCGCCCACCACCGGGGCGATGGCGGAGGAGCAGGAGACGTGCACGCCGGGCAGTTCCTCGGCGACCAGGGCGGCCAGCCGCCGCTCGTGCCCGTCGTTGACCGGCGACCACAGCAGGCAGACGGCGACCGAGTCGGCGCCGCGCTCGGCGAGGCGCCGGATGGCGGCCCGGGCCTGCTCCTCGTCGAGCGGCCGCACGACGGCGCCGGACACGTCGACGCGCTCGCTGACGCCGGCGATGCGGGAGCGGGCGACGAGCTGGTCCGGCTTGCGCCAGCGGACCGGCATGGTGACGTCCAGCTCGTCCAGGCCGTGCAGCTTGTTGGCCTTGGCGATGGGCAGCGTGGACTCGAACCCGGCGGTGGTGAGCAGGCCGACGCGGGCGCCGCCGCCGGTGAGGAGCGCGTTGAGCCCGACCGTGGTGCCGTGGGTGAGGATCACCGTACGGGACAGCAGTTCGGACAGGGTGAGGCCGAGCCCGGCGGCGGCCTGCCCGATGGAGTCGAGCACGCCCTGCTCGACCCGGCCGGGGGTGCTGAGCGCCTTGCCGACGCCCAGGCGGCCGTCGGAGAGGGTGACCACGGTGTCGGTGAAGGTGCCGCCGGTGTCGACGCCGATGAACGCCTTGACGCCGCTCGTCTCCGTCTGGATCATGCGGCGGCCCCGCCCGCGACCGGGAGGTTCACTCCGCTGACGAACGAGGCGGCGTCGGAGACGAGGAACTCGACGGCGGCGGCCACCTCGTCCGCCGACTGGCCGCGGCCGAGCGGGATGGTGCGGGCGAGCCAGTCGGCCAGCGGGAGCCCTTCGCGTTCGGCCAGCCTGACCAGGCCGGGGTTGGGGAACCGGGGGTCGCCCGGGTGGACGCCGAGCGGGCAGACCGTGTTGACCCGGATGCCGAGCGGGCCGAGCTCGCCGGCGAGCGCCGCGGTGAGGTGGTTGACCGCGGCGCGGGCCACGCCGACCACGCCGGCGTCGGCGACCGGGGTCAGGCCGGCGTACGAGGAGAGGGTGACGATGGCGCCGCCGCCGGCCGCGGTGAGCGGGGGCACGCAGGCGCGGGCGATGAGCCAGGCGGCGGTGAGGTTCCAGTCCAGGCCGCGCTGCCAGGCGTCCGGGCCGGTGGCCGCGAGCGGACCGTCGCCGAGCGCCGGGCCGGTGGCGCCGACCATGTTGCAGCAGGCGTCGAGGCGGCCCAGCTCCCCGACGGCACGGGCCACGAGCTCCTCGACCGAGGCCGGGTCGGTGGGGTCGACCGGGAACGCGGCCACCGGCCGCCCGGCGGCCTCGGACACCTCGGCCGCGACCTCCGCCAGCTTCGCCGCCGCCACCCTGCCGGTGCCCGCGTCTCCCTGGGACACGTCCACGGCGTCGGCGAGGACCAGCCGCGCGCTGGCCCTGGCCAGCCGTAGCGCCGTGGCCCGGCCGATGCCGGGCGGGCGGGCCGCTCCCACCACCAGGATCGCCTTCGCGCTGAGGTCCATGCCACCTCCACTGATATTATTGTCTTATCAATCTTAACCATGATTGCTCTCTTTGAGCTAGGCTTGATCACATGACTTCACCCCCACTCGACGTCAGCGGCCGCCCGCTCGCCCTGCGGGCCATCGACTGGGACCCCCTGTTCGCCCCGCGCTCGGTCGCGGTCATCGGGGCCACCGACACCGAGGGCAGCCCGCAGCGGGCCCAGTGGCGCCAGGCCAGGGAACGCCTGCTCGCCAGGGGGGCGCACGCCGTCCACCCGGTCCACCCGGTCAAGCCCGCCATCGACGGCGTCCCCGCGTACCGCACCGTCCTGGACGTCCCCGGCGACGTCGACGTGGCGATCGTGCTCGTCCGCGACCCGCTGCCGGTGCTGGAGGACTGCCTGGCCAAGGGCGTGCGGTTCGCGTACGTGTTCGCGGCCGGCTTCGCCGAGCTGGGCACCGAGGAGGGGCACGCGGCGCAGCGGCGGCTGGAGGAGCTCGCCCGCGGCCCGATGCGGATCATCGGCCCCAACACGAACCTCAACCTCATCGAGCCGTGGCGCGAAGGTCTGCCCGGCCGCAAGCTCGCCGTGGTGACCCAGTCGGGCAACCAGGGACGGCCCGTCGTGCAGGGGCAGGAGCTGGGCATCGGCGTCCACGCCTGGGCGACCGTCGGCAACGAGGTGGACCTGGAGTTCGCCGACTTCGCCGCGCACTTCGCCAGGACGCCGGGCGTCGGCGCCATCGCCGCGTACGTCGAGGGCTTCGTCGACGGCCGCACCATGCGGCTGGCCGCCGACGAGGCGGTGCGCGCGGGCGTGCCCATCGTCTGCATCAAGGTCGGCCGCAGCGACCAGGGCCAGGCCATGGCCAAGGCGCACACCGGGCACCTGACCGGCCCCGACGCGGTGCACGACGCCGTGTTCCGCCAGTCCGGGGTGATCCGGGTGGACGACATCGACGAGGCGATCGAGGTCTCCGGCGCGTTCTGCCACACGCCGCCGCTGGCCGGGGACCGGGTGGCGCTGTGCGTCATGTCAGGCGGCACCGGCTCGCACGTGGCCGACCTGTGCGGCCTGGCCGGGGTGCCGCTGCCCCGGCTGGAGGAGCGTACGATCGCCCGGCTGCGCGAGCTGCTGCCCGGCTACCTGCACCTCGGCAACCCGGTCGACACGGGCGGCGTCGCGACCGCCCGGCCCGAGGGCCGCAAGGTGCTGGAGGCGCTGATCGAGGACGCCAACACCGACGTCCTGCTCGCGCCGATCACCGGCGTGTTCCCCGGCATGAGCGACGCCATCACCCGCGACCTGATCGCGCTGCACGAGCGGGGCGGCAAGCCGATCGTGGTCGCCTGGACGTCGCCGATCAGGGACGCCGACCATCGGGCGCTGTGCGAGGCGGGCATCCCGGTGTTCCACTCCTTCCGCACGGCGGTCCGCGGCATCCGGGCGATGGCGGACTTCTGGGCGCTGCACCGCGGCTACCGGGGCCCGTTCGCGGACGCGTCGCGCGAGCCGTCCGCCGCCTTGGCCGCCGTCCGTGGACGGCTCGTGCCCGGCTCGACGCTGGACGAGGTGGCCGCGAAGGACGTGCTGCGCGCGTACGGGATCCCGGTGGTGGAGGAGGCGGTCGCCGCGTCGCCGGACGAGGCGGTGGCGGCGGCGGCCCGCTTCGGGTATCCCGTGGTGCTCAAGGCGCTCGCCGACGGCCTGGCCCACAAGTCCGACCTCGGGCTGGTCCGGGTGGGGCTCCGCGACGCGGACGGGGTACGGGACGCGTACGCGGAGATCGTGGCCGGGGCCTCGGGGCTGCGGCTGACGGGGGTGGTGGTCCAGCCGCAGGTGACCGACGCGGTGGCCGAGCTCATCCTGGGGGTCAGCCACCAGGCGCCGTTCGGGCCGACGATCACGTTCGGGCTGGGCGGGGTGTTCACCGAGGTGGTGCGGGACGTGTCGTTCCGGGTGCCGCCGTTCTCCCGGGAGGAGGCGCTGCGGATGATCGGCGAGACCCGCGCGCCGGCGTTGCTCGCCGGCGTCCGCGGCCGGCCCGCCGGCGACCTGGACGCGGTCGCCGACGCGGTCATGCGCCTGCAGACGCTGGCGCTGGAGCTCGGCGACTCCATACGCGAACTGGACGTCAACCCCCTGCTGGTACGGCCGAGCGGCCTCGGAGCGGTGGCCGTCGACGCCCTGGTGATCACATCCTGACGTGAACCCCCGCACGACGCGGGGCCGGGCCGGGCTCCCACACCCGGCCCGGCCCCGAACACTTCGCGGCGGCCGGATTTGTCACCACACCTGACCCGGCCCCGCGCACGATGCTGCGGCGAATCCGTCACCACACCCGGCCCGGCCCCGCGCGCGGTGCGGCGGGCTGGTCTGGTTACTCTGACCAGTCCTCGGTGCGGTCGGAGCGGGACGGTTGGCGGCCGATGCGCATGGGGGACAGCGGGGCGTCGACCAGCAGGATGCGCTGGAACGACCGGGCCGTGTCGCGGAGCCGGGTCTTCCAGCCGCCGGCGGCCCGGTCGGCGTCGTTCGCGGCCTCGAAGGCGGCCCACCGCTCGTAGTCCGGCACGGCCCAGAGCAGGAAGCACTCGGAGTCGTCGCCGAGCGCGGTGCGCCAGGCGCCGGCCAGGTCCCAGCCGAAGCGTCCGTAGTGCGGGACGGCCTGGTCGCGGGCCCGTTCCAGAAAGTCGGCCGCGTCCCCCGGCGGCACCGTGATCCGCTCGTGCGCGTACACCTCGCCGCGCACCCCGTCGGCGCACAGCTCCTCGATGGTGCGCGTCCACGGCGCGGGCAGGAGCAGGCGGTCGACGCCGCCGGAGCGCATCTCGGCGGCGGCCGCCCACCAGGCGGCCAACTTCGGGTCCTGCAGCGACGGGTGGCCCAGCTCGTGCCGGAACGACGACGCCAGGCCGTCCCACCCGTCCTCCTCCCAGATGTTGACCACGCCCGGCCACCAGGCGGTCGAGCCGACGACGCCCCACACCCCGTAGCAGAGCTGGTCGCGCTCCTCCTGGGCGATGGGGCTGAAGTTGGCGGTCATGTGGTGCATGTAGCGGGCGCGGTTGTGGCCGGTGACGTCGATGAACTCGTGGATGTACATCTTGTCGTTCACGGGGACCCTCCGGAGGTTCAGGCGCTGAGGCGCATGGTCTGCTCGGCGACCCCGGCCAGGGAGGCGCCGTCCTGCCACAACGCCACCCGGCCGGCGGCGGTGCGGCCGGCGCGGGCCACCAGGCTCACGTCGAGCAGGACCCACTCGGCGACGGGACCGCCGAACAGCCGGAGCGACGCGCTGACGGTGGTCACCCGGGGCCGTCCCGGCAGGGTCCGGCGCAGCAGGTAGGGGACGTGGTCGCTGACCACCGCGAGCCGCACCTCGTCCGGCACGTCGCAGAGCACCCGCGCCCACAACAGCACCGACCCGGGCGACCCACCGGCCACCCGGACGTCGAGCATCATCGCGCCGCCTGACCCCGACTCGTACGAGCGCTCCGGACACTCCAACGGCCCGGGAACCCGCGGCGGGCTCGCGACGCCGCCCGAGGTCACCGTCCCAGGGCGAGCGACGACGCCGCCCGGCGCCACCGTCCCAGCGCCCGCGACCTCAAG
Organism: Nonomuraea sp. NPDC049486; assembly: GCF_040676925.1. Classification (NCBI taxonomy): domain Bacteria; kingdom Bacillati; phylum Actinomycetota; class Actinomycetes; order Streptosporangiales; family Streptosporangiaceae; genus Nonomuraea; species Nonomuraea sp. NPDC049486. The sequence goes on along the minus strand of NZ_JBFAPV010000013.1, from coordinate 142,914 downwards.
GAGCGCGGCGGCCCCGGCCGAGGCCGCCGTCTCAGGGTGCGCGGCTGAGGTCGCCTCCACGACGGCGGTGCCGGTGAGGGCCGGTCGGTCGCCGTCGGTGGCGTCGAGGCGGCAGTGGGACAGGGCCCGGCCCTCGGTGAGCACGTCGCACCGTACGGAGAGCCGGGCGCCACGCGCGACGGGCCGCAGGAAGGCCGCGGACAGGTCGCGCAACCGCCGCCCGGTAGCGCGCTGGGCGGCGTCGGCGAGCAGCCCGAGCCCCCAACCGCCGAAGAGCGCGCCGGTCCCGGAGCAGATCTCGCGGGACACGGGCACGTCGGACGGCGGGCCGCCGAGCGGCCAGGTCATCGCCTGATCACGGGTTTGGTCACCGAGTTGGTGCCGCCGAAGCAGAACTGGCTGCGCCCCGCCTTGGCCCCGACCACGAACAGCTCGAAGCAGTCGGCCGACGGGTTGACGGTGACCGGCGTCTCGGGGGCGTCGAGCAGCCAGCGCAGCTCGGGGTGCGAGGTCTCGAAGGCCGGCATCGACTGGTTGAGCATGAGCTGGCGGAAGGGCAGCTTGGTGCGCCGGTGGATGGCCTCCTTGATGTCGGCGGGCGTCCATCCGGCGGCGGCGAACGCGGCGGCGTGGTCGGGCGCCATCAGCAGCAGGTTGGAGAACGTGCCGTGGAACGGGTAGCCGGCCTCCAGCGGCGCGTCCTTCTTGATCAGCCACGCCCCTGCGGACGGCGTGCCGACCGCGTGGGAGGTGAGCGTGGACCAGCTCTCGATGAGCTTCTCCGGGTCGGAGTTCTGGAAGTCGAAGAACTCGGTCATCCCGTACGGCACGTTCACGGTGACCGTGGAGTCTTCGAGGGAGTGGCCCTGCTGCACCCGCCACGGCTCCCACGGGGTGCGCTCCTCGTTCTCCGCCACGCAGGCGGAGAACTTCATCGGCGTGCCGATGGTGTCCATGTCGGTGATGCCGGGGTAGGACAGGCCGACGTTCATCATGATCAGCCGCAGGGCGCGGCCGATGGCGACGTTGACCTCGGAGACGGAGCCGGGGCCGAGGGCGCACATGCCGCGGTTCATGCCGATCTCGTCGGCGATCGGGCCGGACACCAGCACCACGGGCGCCTGCGGGCCGGTGGACATGGCCCAGGTGCGCAGCCCGATGGACGGGTCCAGCACGCACTCCATCATGGCCATGATCACCGGCATGGTCTCGGGCCGGCAGCCGGCCATGACCGCGTTGGCCGCGATCTTCTCGACCGTGCCGATGCCGAAGCCCGGCGCGAAGTCGCCCACGACGTGGCCGCCGTCCAGCCCGGACGCCGCGATCATGGCGTCGACCTTGGCCCGCGTGGGCGGCACCAGCGGCATGCCGTCGCTCCAGCCGTTGGCCACGAACCGGCGCTGCATCTCGTCGAACGCCTCCAGCAGGTCGCCGCCTCCGTAGTGCAGCTCGGGGGCGCTCTCCAGGACCATCGAGGCGAACTCGGGCAGCACGTCGAACACCGGCCGCGGCTTGGTCAGGCACTCGACCACCTCGGCGAACGACTCCTCGACCATGCGGTGGATCTCGGCGGTGTCCTTGTTGGAGAAGCACTCGGGCACGATGACCGGGCAGGCCTCGGGCACCCCGAAGGTCTTGGCGCTGAACCGGGCGTCCTCGTCGAAGATCGCCGCGGTGTAGCCGATCGCCGGCACGCCGCGCCGCTCCACCTCGCACAGGTCGCGGATGAGCCAGGAGGTGCAGCTGCCGCAGTCGGCGGAGGTGCCCACCAGGGCGTCGACCTTCTCCTCGATGAGCGTGAGCTGCTCCTCCGACAGGTAGCGGGTCGTGCCGCCGAGCGCGCCGGTCATCTCGACGAACGTGACGTCCTCGTACGCGGCCTCGATCAGCTCGCGGGCCTTGACCAGCGCGTCGAGGCCGTTCTGCTTGCCGTTCCAGTAGAGCGCCACCGTGGCGCCGTCGAGCGTCTCCGGCCGCGGCGCGGGCGGGAACCGGTCGCCGTCGGCGTGGGAGCGTGGCGTGGCCACCGGGTTGACGATGCTCAGCCGGGCACTCATGTAAGGACCTCCACCACGATCTCCGTTCCTGGGCTGCGGCGGCGCAGCGTCTCCGCCATGAGCTGGCTCAGCTCGTGCTGCGGCAGGACGCACACGTCGTCCGCGCAGTCGGGACCCGCGCTGCCGGGCCGGTAACCGACCCGGATCGTGCCGGCGTCCTCCGCCAGCAGCACGAGCTCGCCGCCGTCACGGCTGACCATCCGCTCGAACTCCGCCACCAGCCGCGCTCCGGTCGACGTCACGGCCATCACCACCCTTGCTTCCATAACCAGGTACCTAGTTTTACAGCCCGTGCGAGCGGCCGACAAGAGACCTGAGGCGAATTCAGGTACCTAGTTTTTCTCAGCTATGTTTTCTATCATTGCTACGATAAATTGAAACGGTGGCAACCCTCAAGCGGGTGCGCGCGGGAAAGTCAGGACGGCTCGCGCACGTCCGACCAGTCGATCACCTGGGCGATCTGCCGGGGGTAGCCCTCGCGCAGCCGCCGGCCGAACTCCTCCTCCAGCTCGCGCATCGCGTCGCGGGCCGCCTGCGCGTCACGCGCCGCCACCGCCGCGTGCACCGTGCGCAGCCGGCCCAGCACCTGCGCGCGGTAGCGCTCGTCCGGCACGAACCCGGCGCTGTTCACGATCGCCCGCAGCGCCGGGCTGAGGAAGGCGAACAGCTGGTTGTGGCAGCTCTCGGCCAGGTGGCGCCAGTAGGACTCGTAAGCCGCGGAGAAGGCCCGGTAGGAGCCGAGCCCGCGCTCGATCGCGTCGAGGTCGCCCGCCATCGCGGCCAGCTCCTCGTCGGTGGCGTTGCGCGCGGCCAGCTCCGCCAGGCCGGGCTCGATCATCACCCGGGCGTCCAGCACCGAGCTCAGCGGCGCCCCGGCGAACTGCAGCAGCAAGGCGACGGTGGAGGCGAGGTTGGGCCAGCCGGGCTGCACGATCTCCGGCCCGCCGTTCGGCCCCGGCCGCATCACGATCAGCCCCTGGTGCTCCAGGAACCGGAGCGCCTCCCGGTAGGTGCCCCGCCCCACGCCGTGCCGCCGCATCGCCTCGGCCTCCGGCAGGTAGCGGTCGCCCGGGCCCATGCCGCTGTCGCGCATCGTCTCCACGATCTGCCTGGCGACCTCGAGAGACAGCTTCGGGCGGCGCTCACCGGGATCAACTCGCACCCGCAGATTGTACGCAGCACGCACAGGAGGACCCGATGACCGATCTCGGCCTGCTCGGACTGTGCCACGTGGGCATCGCCGTGCCCAGCGTGGCGGAGTTCACCCGCACCTGGGGCACGCTGCTGGGCGTCTCCGACTGGCTGGTCACCGAGATCGACCAGCCGGCCGGACTCCTCCAGCTGCACGGCGAGCGGCAGGGCCCGTCCCGCTCCAGGATCGCCATGGCCCGCCTGGCGGACACGGCGATCGAGCTGGTCGAGCCGCTGGAGGGCCGCACCCGCACCTCGGCCTGGCTGGAGACCCGCGGCCCCGGCATCCACCACCTGGCCTTCTGGGTACGCGACCTGGACCACGCCGTGGCCGCGCTCGCCGATCACGCCGACGTCACCTACTCCCCCGCCGCCCGCCTCCGGCCCGGACCCGCCGGGGCGCCGGTGTCCGCGGTGGCCCGCGGCAGCGGCCCGCTTCCCGTCGATCCGGGGTTCTGGCTGTACTCGGAGTCGCGTGACGCCCAGGTGCCCTGGTGCCTGGAACTCCTGGACGCGCGCCGGGCGGACGTGGTGCGCGCCGCCTTCGGCGACCACGTCGTGTACCCCTCTTGATGATCGGCCGCACCAAGGTCTTGCCGGAGGTGTGACGTAGGCGACAATATAAGTCGCTATACGTCTAACGACGCGCCCCTGGCACCAACGGAGGTGGCCTGTGACGATGATCGGCTCGGCAGTACCACGCAAGGAGGACGCCGCGTTGCTCACCGGGCGCGGCACGTTCGTGGACGACATCCATCGTCCCGGGCTGCTCCACATGGTCTACGTGCACAGCACGGAGGCCCACGCGCTCATCACCGGCGTCGACGCCGAGGAGGCCCGCTCGCTGCCCGGCGTGGTCGGCGTCTGGACCGCGCGGGACTTCGCCGGCCTGCCGCCCCGCCCGTCCGTGCCCGGCCTGGAACGCGGCTACCTGGCCGCCGGCAAGGTGCACTACGTCGGCGAGCCGGTGGCCGTGGTCGTCGCCGCCGACCGGTACGCCGCCGCGGACGCGGCGCGCGCCGTGCGCGTGGCGTACGAGCCGCTGCCGGTGATGGCCACGGTGGCCGACGCGCTGGCGCCGGACGCGGTGCCCATCTTCGCGCCGCTGCCCGGCAACCTGGCCCTGGAACAGCAGGTGACGCCGGACGACGTGACGGCCGATCTGGAGGCCGCCCCGCACCGGCTGCGCGCCCGTCTGGTCAACCAGCGCTGCGCCGGCGCGCCGATGGAGCCGTACGGGGTGCTCGCCGACTGGACCGGGGCCGGGCCGACCGTGTGGGCCACGGTGCAGGCGCCGCACCGGGTCCGGGCGGAGATCGCCGAGCGGTTCGGGCTCGCCAGGCACCTGGTCCGGGTGGTCACGCCCGACGTCGGCGGCGCCTTCGGGGTGAAGTCGTCGTTCATGCCCGAGCTGTTCCTCGCGCCCGAGCTGTCGCGCCGGCTCGGCCGGCCGGTCAAGTACGTCGAGACCCGCGGCGAGCACATGGTGCACACCTACCACGGCCGCGACCAGTTGCAGGACGTCGAGGTGGGCTTCGACGACGAGGGCCGCATCCTCGCCCTGGACGTGACGCTCACGGTCAACATCGGCGGCGTGCCCGACCCGGTGGGCATCGGTCTCGCCACGCTCACCTCGTACATGCTGGGCGGCTGTTACAAGATCCCGAAGATCGCCGCGCGCTACCGGAGCGTCGTTACCAATACCACGCCTACCGCTTCATACCGGGGAGCGGGACGGCCCGAGGCGAGCTTCCTGATCGAGCGGGTGGTCGACCTGGTCGCCCGCGAGCTCGGCAGGGACCCCGCCGACGTCCGGAAGGCGAACCTGATCCAGCCGGGCGAGATGCCGTACCAGACCCCGTTCGAGGGGATCGTGTACGACGAGGCCGACTACCCGGCCGCGCTGGACCTGCTGCTGGACCGGCTCGGCTACGCCGGGTTGCGCGAGGAGCAGGCGCGGCGGCTCGCCGACCCGCGCGCGCCGCTGCTCGGTGTCGGGCTGTCCACGTTCGTGGAGATGGGCGGGTTCGGGCCCACGCCGCTGTTCGAGCAGTTCGGCTACCTCGGCGGCTGGGAGTCGGCGAACGTCCGGATGCAGCCGGACGGATCGGTGATCGTCCTGGTCGGCACCGCCCCGCACGGGCAGGGCCACCAGACCGCGCTGGCCCAGATCGCCGCCGACCAGCTGGGCGTGCCCTTCGACGCGATCAGCGTGCTTTACGGGGACACCGCGGTCGTGCAGGAGGGCACCGGCACCATGGGCAGCCGCGGCATGCCGGTCGCGGGCAACGCCGTGCGGATGGCCGCTGTGGAGGTGGCGGACAAGGCCAGGCGCGTCGCGGCCCACATGCTGGAGGCCGACGCGGACGACCTGGTGCGGATCGGCGACGGGTTCCAGGTCAAGGGCGTGCCCGACGCGACGGTGACGCTGGCGGAGGTGGCGGAGCGCGCCTTCAAGCCGCACCTGCTGCCCGAGGGCGCCGCGCTCGGCCTGGAGAACACCTCGTACTTCGAGCCCAAGAACCTCAGCTACCCGAGCGGGGCGCACGGGTGCGTGGTGGAGATCGACCGCGACACCGGGCGGGTGTCGATCCTGCGGTATGTCTGCGTGGACGACTGCGGCACCGTCATCAACCCGATGACGGCCCGCGGGCAGATCCACGGCGGGGTCGCCCAGGGCATCGCGCAGGCGCTGTTCGAGAAGGTCGCCTTCGACGCCGGCGGCCGGCCGCTCACCGCGTCCCTGGAGGACTACATGGTGCCGGGCGCGCTGGACCTGCCCCCGTACGAGACCCACCACATCGAGACGAGGTCCAGCTTCAACCCGCTCGGCGCCAAGGGGCTCGGCGAGGCGGGCGCGACGGCGGCGCCGCAGGCCGTGGTGAACGCCGTGGTGGACGCGCTGGCCCATCTCGGCGTGCGCGACGTGGAGATGCCCTGCACGCCGGAACGAGTCTGGAAGGTCATGCACGATGCGAGTTGAGATCACCGTCAACGGGCAGGCGCACAGCCGGGAGATCGAGCCCCGGCTGCTGCTCGTCCACTTCCTGCGCGACACGCTGTCCCTGACAGGCACGCACGTCGGCTGCGACACCTCCAGCTGCGGCGCCTGCACGGTCCTGCTCGACGGCGAGGCCGTGAAATCCTGCACCGTCCTGGCGGCGCAGGCCGACGGCCTCGCGGTCACCACGGTCGAGGGGCTGGCCGGTGAGGACGGGCTGTCGCCCGTGCAGGAGGGCTTCCGGCAGTGCCACGGGCTGCAGTGCGGGTTCTGCACGCCGGGCATGGTGATGGCGGCCACCGCGCTGCTCGCCGAGAACCCCGACCCGACGGAGCAGGAGATCCGCGGCGGGCTCAAGGGCAACATGTGCCGGTGCACCGGCTACCAGATGATCGTCGAGTCGGTCCAGTGGGCGGCCGCGAACGGAGGCGCGAAGTGATCCCGGCCGGCTTCTCCTACGTGCGCGCCGGCTCCGTCGAGGAGGCGCTCGACGAGCTCTCCCGGCACGGCGACGCCGCCAGGCCGCTGGCGGGCGGTCACTCGCTGCTGCCCGCGATGAAGCTGCGGCGGGCCGAGCCGGGCGTCCTGGTCGACATCGGCCGGCTCCGCGAGCTGTCGTACGTCAGGGCGGACGGCGACCGGATCGCGGTCGGCGCGCTCACCAGCCACCGGACCCTGGAGCGCGACCCGGTGGTGGCCGCGCAGGTGCCGCTGCTGGCCGCCGCCGCGCGCCGGATCGGCGACCCGCAGGTGCGCAACCGGGGCACGATCGGCGGCTCGCTGGCCCACGCCGATCCGGCGGCCGACCTGGCCGGCGCGGTGCTCGCGCTGGACGGGGTGCTGGTGGCGCGCGGCCCTGCGGGCGTACGGGAGATCCCGGCGCGGGAGTTCTTCACCGGCCGGCGCCGTAACGCGCTGGCGCCGGGCGAGCTGCTCACCGAGATCCGGCTGCCGGCCGCGCCCGGCCGGTCGTACGCGTTCGAGAAGTTCAGCCGCCGCGCCCTGGACTGGGCCGTGGTCGGGGTCGCGGCCCAGGCCCGGCCCGGCGGGGGCGTGGCGATCGCACTGATCGGCATGGGGCCGACGCCGGTGCGGGCGACGGCGGTGGAGGAGGCCCTGGCGGCGGGCGAACCGGCCGCCGAGGCTGCCCGGCTGGCCGCGTGGGGCTGCGAGCCGCCGGACGACGCGGTGGCGAGCGCGTCCTACCGCACCCACCTCGCCGAGGTGCTGGTGACCCGCGCCCTGGCCGCGCTGTAGAAGCCCGGGGCCCGGCCGCGACCTCGCGGCCGGGCCCCGCTCGTTCAGGACGTCGGCTTGACCTGCTGGAGGAGCGGGAGCACGCGGTACGGGACGCGGCCGCGCAGGGCTACCTCGGTACGGGTCCGGACCACGCCGGGAAGCGCGAGCAGGGCCTGCACGATCTGCTCCAGGTGACCGTTGTCCAGGGCCGCGATCCGGCACAGCAGGTCGCCCTCTCCGGTGGTCGAGTGGGCCTCCAGCACTTCCGGGAGCTGGCCGAGCCGCTCGGTCACGTCGTCCAGCCTGCCCTGCGCGAGGTGCAGGTGCACGAACGCCTGGACCGTGTAGCCGAGGGCGGCCGGCGACACGTGCGCGGCGTAGCCGGTGATCGCCCCGCGCCGCTCCAGCCGCGCGATGCGGGCCTGCACCGTGCCCCTGGCCACGCCGAGCACCCGCGCGTACTCGCGGTAGCCCGCGCGCGGCTCCTCCACGAGCAGGCGCAGGAGGGCCAGGTCCAGGTCGTCGAGGTCCACGAGACTGTCAGCCCGCCAGCACGGGGGCGATCAGGGCCCGCCAGGGGGCCAGATCGGTGTAGTCGCGGAAGCCGGTGATCAGCTCGCGGGCGGGATCCACCTCCGCGACGCCGTTGCAGGCGACGCTGTACTCCCGGCCGTCGATCCAGAACCGGTCGACCCGTTCGAGCCACGCGCGCTCGTCCGTGTAGCTCGCGGTCACCAGCTCCCACCGCACCCGCTCGGAGCGGCCCAGAATCGGCCGGAGCAACGCCGCGACGGCGGCCCGCCCGGCCACGGGCGCGTGCGGGACGTTCGCGTACGTGCCGTCCTCCGCGAAACATCCGGCCGCCGCGTCCGCATCCCTGGCGTGCACCGCCGCCAGAAAACGCTCCGTCACCCGATACCCGGCCGTCATCCGTTCCCACCCACCCTCCCGTGAGCACCCGCCACCCCGTGAGCGCCCAACACCCCATAGCCGGTCCTCACCGCACAAGCGGACGCCACCGCACAGGCAGATGTCACAGCGCGAGCGGATGTCATCGCCTGGTCAGGCGTCACCGCGCAAGCGGACGCCACCCTCCGGGCGGATGGCACCGCCTGGTCGGATCCCACCCCACAGCCGGTCGTCACCGCACAGCCGGTCGTCACCGCACAGACGGATCTCACCGCGTAGGCCGATCTCACCGCGTGGGTGGATGTCATCGGAACAGCACTGGATAGGAGGCGAAGTGGTCGCGGGAGGAGTTGGGGTCGCGCCTGGGCGGATGGTGGGGGTCTGGGCGGGCGCCGGCGGTGAGCAGGGCCGACAGCATGAGGGTGACGGTGCCGAGAACCTGCTCGGCGTCGTCCGCCGCCGGGACACCGCCGGCGAGTTCGGTGCCGATGCACGCGTGGGTGCCGCCGCCGAAGGCGTGGCCCCAGCGGGGGACGCCGGCCGGGACCTCGCGCAGGGGGTCGAACTCGTCCGGGCGCTCGAAGACCCGGGGGTCGCGGTTGGCCGCCGCGATGTCCAGCACGACGAAGGCGCCCTCGGGGATCTCGGTGCCGCCGCGCAGCACGGCGGGGGCCAGCGCGCGCCGCTGCGCGACAGGGCTGGCCGGGTGCAGCCGCAGGGTCTCGTGCACACAGCGCTGGAGCAGGGCCGGGTCGTCGAGGGCCTTCTCGGCGGCGGCCGGGTCGCGGCGGACCCAGGCGAAGAACTCGTCGGCCGAGTGCGTGAACGCGTCGGCGGTGCTGTGCGAGCCGGCCTGGAGGTAGAAGGCGCATTCGCGGAGCAGGATCTCCTGGTCGATGCCGAGCTCGTCCCAGTGGCGCAGCAGGCCGGTGAGCACATCGCGGGGCAGGTCCTGCTCACCCAGCTCGCCGGCCGCGTGCCGGGCCAGCAACGCCCTGCGGCGCTCCAGCGACGGCCGCATGAACGTGGCGTCGAACTCGTCCAGCGCCGCCCGCACCTCGGCCCGGACGACGTCCGGGTCCCGGGTGGTGTGCACCAGGGTGGCGCCTTCGGAGAACTTCTTCGCGTAGCGGTAGAGCGCGTCCGCCTCGGCCGCGGAGCCGGTGGGCCGGTCGATGCCGGCGACCAGCGCGGTCAAGCTCATGATCGTGCGGTAGCCGAGCTCGACCAGGTCCGCGCGGCCGTCGGCGGCGAACGGCGCCAGCGTGTCGCGTACGACGTCGTGCAGGAACTCGCGCTCCCAGTGCCGGAACGTGCCCCGGCGGAACAGCCGGTTCTCCACCCTGCGCCGCACGCGGTGGTCCTCCCCGTGCAGCACCAGCAGGCAGTCGGCCATGACGACCCCGCCCTCGTCGTAGAGCGCCTGCTTGAGGTCGCGCAGCCGGAAGGCCTCGCGTACGTCGGCGTAGCCGTCAAGAGTGATCGTCGTCATCGCCACGCGCTCCCTGATTGACACGGGGTTAGAACACTAACGACGCTACCAGCGGACACCGCCCTGCGGAAGATGTGACCCTGCGTACCGCCCTGTCATTCGTCGTTAGGGTCTTGACGCCGCTCGGTGAGCCACGAGACCCTCAGCAGGGACCGGCAACCCCCCGATCCGGTCGTGCGCAACGGAGGAGCAAGTCCAGATGACAGCCGTCGCCGAAGAGACAACGATCGTCCTCACCACGTTCGCGGACGCCAAGGACGCCTATCGCAGCAAGGACCTGCGCCAGTCGCTCTACGACGAGGGCGAGGTCGTGATGGCGGACGTGCTGGTGAACCTGCACGGCGACGAGCACCGGTCCCGGCGCCGGGTGGAGAACCGGATGTTCCGCCGCGAGGTGTTCGAACGCTACGAACGCGAGCTGTTCCCAAGGGTGATCGAGCAGACCCTGGCCCCGTACCAGGCGGAGGGCCGGGTCGACCTGGTGCACCTGGGGCACGAGCTGATGCTTAACCTCGCCGCCCTGACCGCGGGCGTCGACCGCCCCGCGGGCACCGCCGAGGAGACCGGCCGGCTCTACGCGTACATGATGAGCTTCATCGAGGGCGCCACGCTCGCGCACTCGACGAAGGACAAGGACGAGCAGCGGCGCGTGATCGCGCGGGCCCTCGAAGACTGGGACGCGGAGTTCCTGGCCCCGTCCATCGCCCGCCGCCGCGACCTGCTGGAGCGGGAGGCGGCCGGCGAGGACGTGGACGTGCCCAGCGACGTGCTGACCACGCTGCTGCGCCACACCGGGGAGCTGCGCCTGCCGCACGAGGTGATCCGCAGGGAGGTCGCGTTCTTCCTGCTGGCCGGCGCGCACACCAGCGCCACCGCGTTCGTCCGCTCGGTCGATCACATCCTGGGCTGGATCGAGGCGCACCCCGAGGACGCCGGGCTCGCCGCCGCCGACCCGCTGTTCGTCCAGCGCTCCGTGCACGAGACCGTACGGCTCAACCCGTCGAGCCCGATCGGCCGGAGGCGCGCGCTGGCTCCGGTCTCGCTGCGTTCCGGCATCGAGATCCCCGAGGGCGCGACCGTGGTGATCGACCTGCAGTCGGTCAACCGCGACCCGGAGGTCTTCGGCGCGGACGCCGCCGCGTTCGACCCGCACCGCACGTTCCCCCCGAACGTGGCCCCGTTCGGGCTGAGCTTCGCCGCGGGGATGCACGTGTGCATCGGCCAGGACCTCGCCGCCGGGGTCGTGCAACGGGCCGGCTCGGATCCGGACGACCACCTTTTCGGCCTGGTCACCGGTGTGGTCCAGCGGATGTTCGCGGCGCGGGTGCGGCGCGACCCGGACAACCCGCCGCAGCGTGACGCCAACACCCAGCGGCCCTACTGGGGCTCCTACCCGGTCCTGTTCGGAGGCGGCGAGTGACGTACCGGATCCAGCTCGACCGGGACGTGTGCATCAGCTCCGGCAGGTGCGTCGCGGAGGCGCCGGAGTCGTTCCGCTTCGACGACGACGAGATCGTCGCGCTGGTCCCTGGCGGGCCGCGGCTGACGGACGAGCAGATCTTCGACCTCGCCCGCGACTGTCCCTCCGGCGCCATCCGCGTCTTCGACGGGGACGAGGAGATCGATGTCTACTGAGGGCGCCTTCGCGTCACGACTGATCCCGTTCGTGAACACCTTGGGCGGGCCGCTCGGGCGGTCCGCCGCGCGGCGCGAGCCGTAGTCGTGGACCTGGGAATCCGGGGCCGGCGTGCGGCCGTGGCGGCGGCGAGCGCGGGGCTCGGTCACGCGAGCGCGGCCGCGCTGGTCGCGGAGGGGGCGCGGGTCACGATCTGCGGCTCCGACGAGGAGCGGGCGCGCGCCGCGGCGGAGCGCCTGGGGCCAGGCGTGCGGTGGCTGCGCGCCGACGTCTCAGGACCGGACGGCGCCGCGGCGTTCGTGGAGGAGGCCGCGGCGCTGATGGGCGGGCTCGACATCCTGGTGGTGAACGGGCCGGGCCCGCCGCCCGGCACGATCGCGCAGACCCCGCTGGACGCCTATCGACCGGCGCTGGAACGCAGCCTGCTCGCCGTCGTGCGGATGTCGCTGGCCGCGCTGCCGTTCATGCGGGAGGGTGGCTGGGGCCGGATCGTCGCGATCACCTCGCTCGGCGTGCGCCAGCCGTACCCGAACCTCGCGCTGTCCAACACCGCACGCGCGGGCGCCACGGGTTTCCTGCGCACGCTGGCCCGCGAGGTGGCCGCGGACGGGATCACGGTGAACTCCGTGCAGCCCGGCCTGCACCGTACGGAACGGGTCACGCAGGTGTACGGCGACAGCCCGCCGGTCGGCGACGTGCCGGCGGGACGGCTGGGCGAGCCGGCCGACCTCGGCGCGGTCGTCGCGTTCCTGTGCTCGGCGCAGGCCGGTTACCTCACCGGCGCGGCGGTGCCCGTGGACGGAGGGGCCTACCAGGCGCTGCTGTGACCCGTCGAACGTTGTGAACAAGGCACGCCGCCGCGTCCACTAGCGTAGTTAACCTTATGACGACGCTTGGGACAGGCCGACAAGGGGAGAGAACAGCATGACGAAATGGGCCGTGGTCACCGGGGCGGCGCACGGCATCGGAGCCGTCATCGCCGAGTACGCGGTGAAAGAGGGCTACCGGGTCGCCGCATGGGACGTCGACGGCCCGGCCGTCGAGCAGACGGCCCGCGACATCGGCGACGCGTGCGCGGGCACGGCCGTCGACGTCGCCGACGAGGAGTCGGTGCGCGCCGCGGCGGCGCTGCTGCCGGAGCCGCCGCAGCTGGTGGTGAACAACGCCGGCATCGTCCGGTTCGGGCCGCTGCTCGACCTCCCGGTGGCCGAGTGGGAGGCCGCGCTGCGGGTCAACCTGACGGGCACCTTCATCGTCGCCAGGACGCTCGCCAGGGCGATGGCCGACGCCGGCGGAGGCGCGATCGTCAACCTGGCCTCGATCAACGGCATCGCGGCCGCCCCGAACGCGGGCGCCTACTCGGCCAGCAAGGCCGGCGTCGTCCGGTTGACCGAGCACATGGCGATGGAGTGGGCCAGGCACGGCATCCGCGTCAACTGCGTGGCTCCCGGGCTCATCCACGCGGGCATGTCCGACGCCATCTACGCCGACCCCGAGGTCCGGCGCGTCCGCGAGGGCGCGGTGCCCCTGGCCCGGCTCGGCTCGGCCGAGGACATCGCCGCCGCCGTCCTCTTCCTCGGCTCCGAGAAGTCCGCCTACGTCAGCGGCCAGACCCTCGCCGTCGACGGCGGCCTCATCAAGAGCACCCTCGCCTCCCTCCCGCGCCCGGCATCAGTGGACTCCGTCGGCTTCGCCGAGGCCTGACGACTGGGGGCGCGTCACGTCGTACGTGACGCGCCCCCGCCGTCGTGTGCACGGGCTGCTCGCGCACCTGCGGGGCCGTCTCGCATGTGCGAGCCGTCGCGTGTGCGGGGCGTCTCGCGTGTGCGTGCCGTCTCCCTGTGCGTGCCGTCTCCCGTGTGGCGGGCCGTCTCGCGTGCGGCCGGCCGTTTCATACGCGCTGGTCGGTACGGCGGTGAGGGTTGTCTTCACACGTGCGGGTGCGGTTTGGGGTGTGTGGGTCAGCCGTGGGTGGTCCAGTGGATGGCGCGGCGAAGGATCTCGCGGTGTTCGGGGACCTCGTACGACGGCGGGTGGTGGCCGAGGGCGTCGTAGACGATGCGGCCGCCGGCGTGTTCGCGGGCCCACAGCAGGGGGTGACGGCTGTGGGTGTCCGGACGGGTGGGCTGGGCGGCGGTCAGGAGTGGGACGGTCCCGGGTGCCCGTTCCAGGTCCCCGTACACCTCGTCGACGACCGTGAACGGGTCAAGGCCGTCGACCAGTTCGTGCCCGCCCTCCGGCCGCACCTCGACCGCGGGGCCGATGGGCGGGTGGTGCGAGCGGCCCCACACCCAGGCGGCGCCGAGCGTCCGCCCCCACTCCGGCCAGTCGTCGAAGCAGATGCTCGCCGTGTGCATGCCGAGCACGCCGCCGCCCGCTTCGAGGTGGGCCGCCAGCCTGGCCCTGGCGCTCTGGGACGGGCTCGCGCCCTCCGTTCCGGCCAGTTCCCGATAGCGGTCGGGGGTTCCGGGCCCGGTCATCGTCCAGCGCAGCGCGTTCACCACCAGCAGCGCCGCACCGGGCAGGGCCCGCAGGGCGGCGTCTACGTCGGTATGGACCTCCGCCCGGATCCCTTGCCCCGACAGGAGCTCCACCAGGCAGGCGGTGGTGGCGGGGAAGTCATGGGTGAGCCCTCCGGACAGCACAACGGCACGCATGGGGTGTCCCTTCGCAGTTAGGTGTCAGATCAGCCTGAACGCCTCTGCGGCAGCCGCCGGGGCAAGCTGGTTATCCGCACGAAGGCTTTGTCCGTACGAAAGCTCTGTCTCCGCACGGGCGCTCCGTCGCCGCACGAAAGCTCTGTCTCCGCACGAAAGCTCTGTCTCCGCACGAAAGCTCCGCCGCCACACGAAAAGCTCCGTCGCCGTACGAAACGCTGCACGAAGAGGCTGTGGAGGGCATGGGATCGTCAGGTGGCTGTCCAGGCGCCGTCGACCGGGATCACCGCGCCCGTGAGGTAGGAGGCGCCGCCGGAGAGCAGGAACGCCACAGCCGCCGCGACCTCTTCCGGCTCGCCCACGCGCGCCATCGGGACGCGGTTCATCAGCCACGCCGCCTGCTCGGGTGCGCCGAGCCGGTCCGCTGTCATGGGGGTACGGATGACGCCGGGCGCGATGGCGTTGACCCGGATCCCGGCGGGGGCCAGCTCGGCCGCCGCCGCGCGGACCAGCCCGGCGACCCCGGCCTTGGCGGCCACGTAGTGCGGCTGTCCGGCGACGGCGTGGGTGCCGGTCACCGAGCTGATGGTGACGACGGCGCCGCCGACGCCGGCCGCCAGCCAGCGCCGGGCGCAGCCCTGGATGCCCAGGAACGTCCCGATGACGTGCACGGACAGCATGCGTTCGAACTCGGCGACGTCGAGCTCGGTGATCGCGCCGCGGCTGCGGTGGCCGGCGCAGTTCACCAGGGCGTCGAGCGGCCAGGCCGCGTCGAGCACGCGCTTCCAGGACTCCCGGTCGGCCACGTCGAGCTCGTGCCGCCCCGGCCCGGCGCGCAGGTCGGCGACCTCGACCTCCCAGCCCTGGGCGGCGAGGAGCTGCGCGCACGCGAGGCCGATGCCGGAGGCGCCACCGGTGACGAGGACGCGGCGGGGTGCGCTGGCCGAATCCCCCACGTGGCCGAGGGTCGTCATCGGACCTCCGTCGCGGCCAGGCGCCGTCATCGGACCTCCAGCAGGTCAGGGCGGCGCAGGAGTCTGGCGGCGTTGGCGGCCAGGACCGCGGGGTCGAGCCCCGGCCCCTCGTGGGCGCCGGAGTCCCAGCCTGCGAAGTTGGTGCCGAACACCAGCCGCTCCGTCCCCGCGTGCTCGGCGAGCAGGTGAAGCGACAGGTCGTCGTGCACGTGGGTGTCGAACCACAGGCGGCGGTAGTAGTGCTCGAACCCGTTCTCCCGCAGTTTCGCGCCGGCCCACGGGCGCTTCTCCACGGCGCGGGCGAACCGACCGGCGACGAACGCCGCGGCGCCGCCGCCGTGCGAGACGCACACGTCCAGGCCGGGGTGCCGGTCGAGCACGCCGCCGAAGACCAGCGCGGCCACGGCCAGCGTCTCGTCGCGGGCGAACCCGAAGAGCAGGTCGAGGTCGAAGCGGCGCAGCCGGGGGTCCTGCGGCGGCCCGTCCGGGCCGAGCGGCGACGGGTGCACGAACAGCGGCACGTCCAGGTCGGCGAGCGCCTCGTAGAGCGGGTCGAGCCCGGGATCGTCGAGGGTGCGCCCGGCGGGGTCGGTGCCGATGTACACGGCCGCCATCCCCAGCTCGCGCACGGCGCGCCGGGCCTCGGCGATCGACGCGGGGACGTCCTGCACCGGCAGCTGGGCGGCGCCGAGCAGGCGCGCCGGGTGCTTGCCCACCGTCTCGGCCAGCGCGTCGTTGTGGGTGCGCGCGTAGGCCACCGCCGCGCCGGGGTCCAGCCGGTCGAAGTAGGTCAGCGGGTTGGGCGACAGCAGCTGCACGTCGACGCCGGCCTCGTCCATGGCGGCGATGCGGACGTCCACGTCCATGAAGGGGCTTCCGGCGTAGCGCACGCCGTTCAGCACGTACCCGCCGACGCGGTAGAAGGGCGTGCCGTCGGGCGAGACGCCCAGCTCGGGCCCCGCCGCGCCGGCCGCCCCGAGGCTGACCTCCAGTACGGCGTGCGCGTGCACGTCGATCACCGGGGAACGCCGGGAAGGAAGCTCGGGGTGGTCAGACACGGGCCAGCTTCTCCAGTTGATCCTCGGTCAGGGCCAGCCCGCGGGTGAGGGGGCAGGAGGCGAGGAACCTCACCTGGTCGGTGGAGCGCATGCGGCGCTCGGGGATCGGGGTGGTGAGGTCGATCCGGCGCCCGCCCTTGATCACCTCGGCGATCCGGGTGCGGTCCTGGAGGATCGTGACGTCCTTCAGCGGGTCGCCGTCGACGATGAGGACGTCGGCGAGCCGGCCGGTCTCCAGGGTGCCGACCTCGCCTTCCATGCGCAGCGCGAAGGCGCCGTTGCGGGTGGCGGCGACGATCGCCTCCATCGGCGTCATGCCCATGTACTGGACGAACATCTCCAGCTCGCGGGCGTGCCACTCGCCGACGGGGGTGACGGCGAAGCCGGTCTCCGAGCCGGTGAGGAACGGCACGCCGGCGGCGTGCGCCTTGGCCATCTGCGCGGCGGTGACCTCGATCTCGGCGCGGAACACGTCGAGCAGCTCGGGCGCGCTGCCGATCTTCTGGCCGTAGTCGGCGAGGTTGCCGAGGAGCGTGAACGTCGGGCACAGCGCGCTGCCGGACTCGACGACGGCTTCGAGCGCCTCGTCGTCCATGTAGGAGGCGTGATAGATCAGGTCGACGCCCGCCCTCGCGGCGTCGCGGGTGCTCTCGGAGTTGCGGCAGTGGGCGACGACCTTGGTGTTGAGCTCGTGCGCGGCGTCGCAGACGGTACGGAGCTCGTCGAAGCTCCAGACCTTGACCTCGGGGCCCTTCATGGACGGGATCAGGCCGGTGACCATGATCTTGATCCAGTCGACCCCGTACTTGATCTGGCGTCGTACCTCTTTGACCATCATGTCGCGGTTGTGGACGACGGTCGCGTAGCCGGTGGTGCCCTCGTCGCGGATCATCCGGCCGGCGGTGCCGCCGAGCATGGTCATCAGGGCCTGTCCCCCGGCGCGCATGCGGGGGCCTTCGACGATGCCGGTGTCGATGGCGTCCCGCAGCTCGACGCCGATGGACCACAGGCAGTCGGCGTCGAGCACGCCGGTCACCCCGGCGCGGAGCACCTTGCGGGCGTGGTAGGCCGACAGCATCGAGCTGTAGCCCTGCGTGCGGTGGTTGAGCAGCTCGTCGTTGCCGGTCGGTTCGCCGAAGCTGAGGTGGGTGTGGGCGTCGATCAGGCCGGGCATGACCGTGCGCCCGCCCGCGTCGATCCGCTCGTCCACGCCGCCCGACTCGGCCTGGGCCAGCGCCTCGGCGCCCAGGGCGGCGATCCGGTCGCCGCGCACCAGCACCGCCTCGTCGGCTCGCGGCGCGGCGCCGGTGCCGTCGATGACGGCGCCTCCGGTGATCAAGATGCTGTCGGCCATCGGCTCTCCTCGGACCTCGTTATGCGTCAGAAGGTTAACTACTATGAACCCTCCTGGCTAGACTGGCCTGGCGGTGATCGGAATTCGTCCCGGAGCCCGAGGTGATGCGACGATGGCAACGTGTCTCAGCAGAGAGTGATCGAAGAGCTCCAGCGCCTCGGCATGTCCGGTTACGAGGCCAAGGCCTACGTCGCGCTCGTGGCGGCCGGCGCCCCGCTCAACGGCTACGAGGTGGCCAAACGATCGGGAGTGCCGCGCAGCACGGTCTACGAGACGCTGGGCAAGCTCGTGGGCCGGGGAGCCGCCTACGAGGTGCGGCTCGGCGACGCGGGCGTGGGCTACATCTCGCTGCCCCCGATGTCGCTGCTCGACCGGATGCGGCGCGAGTTCGACCAGTCGATCAGCACGCTGCGCGAGTCGCTGCCCGAGGTGGCCTCGCCCACCCAGGTCCGGCTGATCCACAACCTGACCGACCGGTCGTCGCTGATCACCCGGGCCGAGGACGTGGTCTCGGCGGCGCGCAGAGACCTGTTCCTGTCCGGGTGGCCGGCGGAGCTGGAGCCGCTCAAGCCGCTGGCCCGCAGGGCCGAGTCCGACGGCGTCGACGTCTCCACGGTCGTCTTCGGCGACGACCCCGACCCGGTGGGCCACACCACCCAGCACCGCTTCTCCAGCCCCAAGGTGGCGCTTGAGAACCTGGGCTGCCGGCTGCTGGTCGTGGTGGCCGACCGCGAGCAGGCGGTCATCGGCGGCGTGATCAACGACGACGCCTGGGGCGTCTACACCGACGACCCGGCGGTGGTCCTGGTCGCGGTCGAGTACGTGCGCCACGACATCGCCATGCACCTCATCGTGGAGAAGTTCGCGGCCGAGGACTTCGAGACCTTCTGGAAGTCCGATCCGGCGCTGCTGCGGCTGCGCGCCGACCACGGCGCCCCCGCCACGCTGCTCAGAAGGGGCGCCGGCGCGCCCCCGCCCGCCCCCGGCCGGCGACGCGGGAACGACACGTCCCGCTGATCCGCTGACGCGGGGGCGTCCGGCGGACGAACCCCCGGATCCGCCGGACGGCCCCGCCCGCCGATCCGGCCGTATCAGGATCGCGACGGCGTCCATCTGACGATGGGCGCCGTTTCCGCGTGCCCGCAGGCCGGGCCGCCTGATCGCGCTCCGGTCGCTCCGGTCTCGCCGCGTCGTTGCCAAATCGGGACTGTCGCGTCTTCCCATTGGACGTTAGCATCCTGACGACTAGCGGCTGGAGGCGTAACCGTGTGGCAACAGATCATCAGCGGCTTGCAGGCGGGGAGCTGGTACTCCCTCATGGCACTGGCCATCGTCCTCGTGCTGAAGGCGACCGACGTACCCAACTTCGCCATGGCTGAGCTGGGATTGTTTCCGGCTTTCTGCACCTGGGCGCTCATCGACGGCGCGCACCTGTCATGGTGGCTCGCGGTACCGATCGGGTTGCTCATCGGCGTCGCGCTGTCCGTAGTGGTGGAACGAACGGCTATCCGTCCGATCCTGGCGGAGAACCATTTCGCCACGGTCCTGATGACGATCGCGGTCTTCGTCGTGATCAACGCGGTCGTCCAGCTCGTATGGGGATCCGAACCCCGCAAGATCGACTCCCCGTTCGCGGGCTCGTTCACCGTGGCCGGGCAGGTCGTGGCGTACGAGCAGCTGCTCAGCATCGCGGCCGGGCTGGCGGTGATGGCCGGGCTCATCCTCTTCTTCCGCACGCCGCTCGGCGTGCGGATGCAGGCGATCGCGGAGGACCGCGTGACGCCGAGGCTGCTCGGCGTCTCGGTCACGACGGTGTTCCGCACCTCGTGGGCCCTGGCGGGGGCGATCGCCACGATCGCGCTGCTGCTGCAGGGCCAGGCTTCGCTGCTCACCGACCAGAACGGCTCGGGACTGCTCATCAAGGGCTTCGTCGCGGCGACGCTCGGCGGGTTCTCCAGCATCACCGGGGCGTTCGTCGGCGGGCTCGCACTCGGCGTCGCGGAGAACCTGGCGGGCGCGTACATCTCGACGTCGAGCAAGACCGCGATCGCGCTGCTGGCCATCGTCGTGGTGCTGTCGATCAAGCCGCAGGGGCTGTTCGGCCGCCACCAGGTCCGGGAGGTCTGATGACACCGCTCGCGCTGCTCTCCGGCTCGCCCCGGCGGGTCGCCGGCGTGGCCGGCGCCGTGGCGGCGGCCCTCGTCCTGCTCGCGCTGCCCGGCCTGGTCAACCCGTACCTGCTGTTCCAGGCGTGCCTGGTCATGGTGACGGCGACGGCCGGGCTGGGGCTGGTCCTGATCATGGGATGGTCGGGGCAGATCGCGCTGTCCCAGGCCGGTTTCCTCGGCGTCGGGGCGTACGCGACCACGTACCTGGTCGCGCAAGGCTGGGCCTGGCCGCTCGCGGCGGTCACCGCGGGCCTGGTCGCCGCGCTGTTCGGGGTGCTGATCGGGCTGCCGGCCACCCGGCTGCGCGGCTTCTACCTGGCGATCGCCACGCTCGCGTTCGCCGAGCTGATGATCCGCGTGTTCGTGGAGGCCACGCCGGTCACCGGCGGCATCGCCGGCACCGCCGTACAGGCCGTGGTGCTGCCCGGGATCGACGTCGACGGCAGCCGCTGGTACCTGTGCCTCGCCGTGGCGGCCGTCACCACCGCCGTCGTCATGCGCATCGGCCGTGTCGGGCTCGGCAGGCGCCTGCGGGTCGTGCGGGACGCGGAGATCGCCGCGCCGTCGCTGGGGGTGAGCCCGATGCGGACGAAGCTGCTGGCCTTCGCGCTGTCGGCGTTCATCGGGGGCGTCGCCGGGGCGCTGTACGCGCAGTGCCTGTCGTACCTGACGCCGGAGATCTTCGACATGGGGCTGCTCATCGAGTTCCTGGTCGTCGCGTTCCTCGGCGGCGTGGGTTACGTCGCCGGGCCGTTCCTCGGCGCGGTCGTCGTGGTGGTGCTGCGTGACCTGCTGCAGGACCTGGGGAGCTGGCAGCGGCTGGTGTACGGGCTGATCCTCGCGCTGGCGATCGCGTTCCTGCCGCGCGGGCTGGCCTCGCTGCCCGCCCGGCTGCGGGCCAGGCGCCCGGCCCCGCCTGCGCCCGAACCGCCGCCCGTGTCCGGGCAGGCCGACCTGACGGGAGCCGCCCGATGAACGCGCTCGAACTGTCCGGGATCGCCGTGCGCTTCGGCGGCAACGAGGTGCTGAAGGGCGTCGACCTCGCCGTCGGCCCGGGGTTCACCGGGCTCATCGGGCCGAACGGCGCGGGCAAGACGACGGTGTTCAACGTGGTGACCGGCTATGTGCGGCCGGTCGCGGGGTCCGTGCGGATCGCGGGCGAGCCCGTACGCGCCGGACGCCCGGCCGTCGTGGCCCGCAGAGGCGTGCGCCGGACCTTCCAGACTCCCCGGCTGGTGGCCGAGCTGTCGGTCGAGGCGAACGTGCTGGCCGGGCTGGACGCCGGGCTGCCTCCCGGCGGCGGGCTGGCCGACTTCCTCGGGGTCTCGCGCGGGGCGCGCGCCGCCAGGGAGCGGGCGCGCGAGCTGCTCGACGCCTTCGGGCTGGCCGCACGCGCCGCCGAGCCCGCCGGCAACCTGCCGCTGGGCAGCCAGAAGATCGTCGAGGTCGTCCGCGCGCTGGCTCCGCGGCCGCGCATCGTGCTGCTGGACGAGCCCGCCGCCGGCCTGTCGGCGGCCGACGTCGACCGGATGGTGGCGCCGCTGGCCGAGATCGGCGAGCGGGACGAGCTGTCGATCCTGATCATCGAGCACGACCTGGAGCTCGTCTCGCGGCTGTGCCCGCGGGTCGCGGCGCTGCACTTCGGGCGCATCCTGGCGGACGGCACTCCGGCCGAGGTCGTCGCCCATCCCGATGTCGTCAAGGCCTACCTGGGAGCCGGCGTTGCTACTGTCGATTCGTGAGCTGACCTCCGGCTACGGCCGGGTCCCGGTGCTGCGCGGGGTCGACCTCGACGTGGCGGAGGGCGAGATCGTCGCGCTGCTCGGGGTCAACGGCGCGGGCAAGACCACGACGCTGCGCGCCGTCTCCGGCGTGCTGCCCACCTGGTCGGGCTCGGTGAGCTTCGACGGCGCCACGCTCGGCGGGCGGCCGCCGGAGGCCAGGGCCAGGCTCGGCCTCGGCCACGTCCCCGAGGGCCGCGGCATCCTCTCGTCCCTCACCGTGCGGCAGAACCTGCGCCTGGGCGCCACCGCCCGTGGGCGCGGCGCCCGGGACGTCGCCCAGGACGAGGAGCGGCTGCTGGAGGTGTTCGACGCGCTCCGCGACAAGCTGGCCGCGCCCGCCGGTTCGCTGTCCGGCGGCCAGCAGCAGATGCTGGCCGTCGCCAGGGCGCTGCTCGGCCGGCCGCGCCTGGTGATGGTGGACGAGATGTCCTTCGGCCTCGCGCCGATCCTGGTCACCCAGCTGCTCGGGCTGGTCGCCCGGTTGCGGGCGGAGTCGGGCACCGCGTTCCTGCTCGTCGAGCAGAACTCGGCCGTGCTCGACATCGCGGACCGCGCGTACGTGCTCGCCGGCGGAGCCGTGCACACCTCGGGCCCCGCCCACGAGCTCGCGGACTCGGAGAACCTCGTCCGCGCCTACCTCGGCTGAACCACTAGCACCATTCTGACTGGAGGGTCCCATGAGGCCACGACGGTTCCCGCTCACCGCCCTGCCCGTCCTGCTGACCGCGCTCGCCGTCGCGGGCTGCTCGTCCCAGGCGGCCGCGCCGTCGGACGGGGGAGGGACGGTCCAGGGTGTCACGGACGACACCATCACCATCGGCACCACCCTGCCGCTCTCCGGCGGCGCCGCCACCTCGGGGAAGGGCTTCGAAGCCGGGCTGAACGCGGCGGTCAAGGAGATCAACGACAAGGGCGGTGTCCTGGGGCGCCAGGTGAAGCTCGTCGTGCTCGACGACGGGTTCGAGGCGGCGCGCAGCGTGGCCAACATCCGCCGCCTGGGCGACCAGGAGAAGGTGTACGCGGTCGTCTCCCCCGCCGGGTCGGCCAACATCCCGGGCAGCTATCCCTACCTGGCGCAGAAGGGGATGCCGCTGTTCGCGCCGGTGCTGCCGCCCGACCCGGAGCAGGACTCGGTGTTCCTGCTCGGCACCAGCCAGCGTGACCAGGCCAGGGTGATCGTGGACTTCCTGGCGGGCAAGGACGTCAAGAAGGTCGCCGTCATCGGGCAGGACAACGAGCTCGGACACGCGATCCGGGACGGGGTCAAGGAGGAGGCCGCGGCCACGGGGGTCGAGGTCGTGGCGAACGAGACGACCGAGCCCAACTCGACCGAGGTGAGCTCCGCCGTACTGAAGGTGCGGGAGGCGAAGCCGGACGCCATCGTGCTCGGGACGGACAACACGCAGTCGGCGCTGATCATGAAGGCGGTCGGCGAGCTGGGCTGGAAGCCCACGATCATGGGCACCTCCTCGACCGTGACCACGGGCAGCGCGGGCACGGTCGGGCCGGCGGGGCCCGCGGCGAAGGGCATCTACGGCACGTTCATCTCCGAGCTGCCGACGTCGGACGCCCCGGAGGCCGCGGCGTGGCGGACCGCCCAGCAGGCCGTCGCCCCGGACCAGGCCGGCAGCGCCTACGCCCTGCAGGCGTACGCCAACACGAAGATCTTCTTCGAGATCGTGAACCGGATGGGCGACGACCTGAGCTGGGCGAGCTTCCAGAAGACCGCCGAGTCGCTCAAGGAGCACGCGTCCGGCATCTACCCGCCGATCACCTTCGGCCCGGCCGCCGGCGGCGGGCACGTCGGGACGACCGGCGCGAAGGTCGCGGAGTGGGACGGCTCCGCGTGGAAGCTCGTCAGCGAGGACTGGCTGGAGCCCGGCAAGTCCGCGTCCTGACACGACCCGAAGGGCGCGTGGTGTCCCACCACGCGCCCTTCGCCGGTAAAGGCCAGGACCGCGCCGCGCACAGGCCCGTCCGTGTCGTCAGGCGTTGGTGACGCCGAGGCCGAGGCCGCCGTCGATGGTGAGCACGCCGCCGGTCGCCCACTCGGCCGTGATCAGGTACTCGACGGCCTCGGCGACCTCGGCCGCGGTGCCCGCCCGGCCGAGCGCGTGGGCGGGGCCGAGCGAGCGCATGCGCTCGGCGGCGGTGGCGTCGTCCATGAGCCCGGCCCGCTGGTTGATCTCGGTCAGCACGCCGCCGGGCCGCACGCAGCCGACCCGCACGCCCTGAGGTCCCAGCTCCGCGGCCAGCACCCCGGTCAGCGTCTCCAGCGCGCCCTTCGTGGCGGCGTACGGGGACGCGCCGGGAAAGGCGCGCTGGGTGTGCACGGAACCGAAGAAGACCACGGCGCCGGAGCGCTCCCGCAGGTGCGGCAGGGCAAGCGCGGTCAGCATCATCGGGCCGATCGTGTTGGAGGCGAACACGTCGTGCAGCGCCTGCTCGTCGAGGTCTTCGAGCGCGCCTCGGTACATGTTGCCCGCGGCGTGCACCACGGCTTCCAGCCCGCCGCCGTGCTCGACCGCCCGTGCGACCATGCGCTCGCGGTCGGCGGCCACGGTGACGTCGGCGACGACGCCGCACGCGCCGGAGCCCGCCTGCCTGGCGACCGCCTCGACCCTGTCCGCGCGCCGGCCCGCGAGTGTCACCTTGGCACCGGCCTTGACCAGGCGGTGGACCACCGCCTCGCCGATCCCAGAACCGCCCCCGGTGACGAGCACCGGCATCCCTTCGAGCGAACGCCCCACGGAAGCCTCCCGACCTCACTGTCTTTGGACGGGATGCTAACGACGACTACACCGCTCCAGGAAGCCGTATCCGCTGACTTTTTAGCCGTTAATGGGTTAGCGACTAGCCAAGTGTCCAGTGGGCCCGCCGGCCGACCGGCCTCTTCTGTGCCAGTGGCCCAGACCCTCTTGAGCCCGCCGCGCCCGCCTGGCTGAATCTCGCCCAGCCACCCATGGAAGGGGGACGGACCGGATGCGGCTGGAAGATCGCTACGAGGCGACCACTGGACGGGTCCAGCTGACCGGCGTGCAGGCGCTGGCCCGGCTGCCCATCGACCAGCACCGCCGGGACCTGGCTCGCGGCCGCCGGGTCGCCACCTTCGTCTCCGGCTACGAGGGCTCGCCGCTCGGCGGCTACGACCTGGAGCTGCACCGCCAGCGCCGCCTCCTCGACGCCAACGACGTCGTCTTCCGGCCAGGGTTGAACGAGGAGAGCGCGGCGACCGCGGTGCAGGGCAGCCAGCTGGCCAACACCCTCGACGGCGCCCGTTACGACGGCGTGCTCGGCATCTGGTACGGCAAGGCCCCCGGGCTGGACCGGGCCACGGACGCCCTGCGGCACGGGAACCTGATGGGCGCCCACCCGGACGGCGGCGCGATCGTGCTGGTGGGCGACGACCCGGCCGCCAAGTCCTCCAGCGTCCCCTGCTCGTCGGAAGCGGCGCTGGCCGATCTGGCCATGCCGTTCCTGTATCCGGCCGACTCCCAGGACGTGCTGGACCTGGGAGCGCACGCCGTGGAGCTGTCCCGGGCCACCGGGCTGTGGGTGGGACTGAAGATCGTCACCGCCGTGGCCGACGGCTCCTCGACGGTCTTCCTCGACGACGAGCGGCCCGAGCCGGTGCTCCCGCCGGGCGCCGGGCGCCACCGGCCCACCGCGCGGCTGCTGCAGCCCACGCTGGGGCCGCTCGAACGCGACCTGGTGACCAACCGGCTGCGGCTGGCCGTCGAGTACTCCCGGCTCAACCGCCTGAACCGCGTCGTGGGCGCGGCGCCGGGCGACCGGGTCGGCGTGATCGCCGCGGGCCGCACCTTCCTGGACGTGGTCGAGTCGCTGCGCCGGCTCGGCGTCGACGAGCCGGACCTGCGCGCGAGCGGGCTCCGGCTGCTCCGGGTGGGCATGCCGTTCCCGCTGGAGCCGGAGACCGTCAGGGAGTTCGCGGACGGGCTGGCCGAGATCGTGGTCGTCGAGGAGAAGCGGTCCTTCCTGGAGACGGCCGTCCGCGACATCCTCTACGGCGGCCCGGCCGTCCCCCTGGTCACCGGGAAGCGGGACCAGGACGGCGACGAGCTGGTTCCCGCGTACGGGGAGCTGGACGTGGACGCGATCGTCCCCCGGCTGCGCCGGCGGCTGCTCGCCAACGGCATCCCGGTGACGCCGGGACCGCGCCCCGACCCCCGCCGTCCGCTGCCGCTCCTGCGGCGGGCGCCGTACTTCTGCTCGGGCTGCCCGCACAACACCTCCACCAAGACGCTCGAAGGCAGCCTGGTCGGCGGCGGCATCGGCTGCCACGCCATGGTGGTGCTCATGGACGAGGCCCAGGTCGGCTCCGTCACCGGGCTCTCCCAGATGGGCGGGGAGGGCCTGCAATGGGTGGGGATGGCGCCCTTCGTCGAACGTGACCACTACGTACAGAACCTGGGCGACGGCACCTTCGACCACTCCGGCTCCCTGGCGATCCGGGCGGCGGTGGCGGCGGGCGTCGACATCACGTACAAGCTGCTCTACAACTCCGCCGTGGCCATGACCGGGGGGCAGCGGACGGTCGGCGGGATGGACGCGGCGCGGATCGTCGGCGTGCTGCTGGCCGAGGGCGTCTCGAAGATCATCGTCACCACCGAGGACCGCCGCAGGTACCGCCGGATCCGGCTGCCGCGCGGCGTCGAGGTCTGGGACCGGTCGCGCGTCGAGGAGGCGCAGCGGGTCCTGGCCGGCACCCCGGGCGTCACCGTGCTCCTGCACGACCAGGAGTGCGCGACCGAGACCCGCCGCAAGCGCAAGCGGGGCCTGCTCCCGCAGCCGGCGACGCGGGTCTTCATCAACGAGCGGGTCTGCGAGGGCTGCGGCGACTGCGGCCGCAAGTCCAACTGCCTGTCGGTGCAGCCGGTCCCGACGGAGTACGGCCGCAAGACGCGCATCCACCAGGCATCGTGCAATCTCGACACCCGTTGCCTGGACGGCGACTGCCCCGCCTTCATGATGGTCTCCGCCGCCCCGGTGACCCGCGAGGGCGGCGCGATCGAGGCGGACCTGCCGGAGCCGGAGTCCGTGGTGGGCGGTGACGCCTTCGGCGTCCGGGTGCTCGGCATCGGCGGGACCGGCGTCGTCACCGTCTCCCAGATCCTCGCCACCGCCGGGCTGATCGCCGGATGGAACGCGCGGTCGCTCGACCAGACGGGGCTCGCGCAGAAGGGCGGGGCGGTGGTGTCGGACGTGAAGTTCTCCCGCGACCGCAGCCTGACCTCCAACCGGCTCGCCGAGGGCGAGTGCGATCTCTACCTCGGTTGCGACCTCCTGGTCGCCGCCGACCCCGGGAACCTGACGGTCGCCTCGCCCGAGCGGACCGTCGCGGTGCTGTCCACCTCCGAGGTGCCCACCGGCCGGATGGTCGCCGACCCGGCGGTGGGTTTCCCCGAGCCGGACGAGGTGACCGGCCCGATACTCGACCGGGTCCGCCCCGGCCTGGCCCGGCTGCTCGACGCCCGCGCGCTGGCCTCCGACCTGTTCGGGGACGACCAGACGGCCAACATGCTGCTGGTGGGCGTCGCCTTCCAGCAGGGCGCGATCCCGCTGCCTGCCGAGGCGATCGAGGAGGCCATCCGGCTCAACGGCGTCGCGGTGGAGGTCAACCTGCGGGCGTTCCGGCACGGCCGCACGTTCGTCAGCGACCCCGCCGTACGGGACGCGCCCGGGCCCGCTCCGCAGGAGGACGTGACGGGGATCGTGCAAGCGCCTCCGGGGTCGGAGCTGGCCCGGCTGGTGGGACTCCGGTCCCAGGAGCTGCTGGCCTATCAGGACCTCGGCTACGCCCGCCGCTACACGCGCCTGGTGGAGCGGGTGCGCGCCCTGGAGGCGTCGCGGGTGCCCGGCTCGGCCGCCTTCGCCGAGTCGGTCGCGCGCCACCTGTTCAAGCTGATGGCCTACAAGGACGAGTACGAGGTCGCCCGCCTCAGCCTCGGCGACGACGTCCGGTCGGCGCTGGCGGAGCGGTTCGGACCCGGCGCCAAGGCGTCGTGGAAGCTCCACCCTCCGCTGCTGCGGGCGATGGGCGTGCGGCGGAAGCTCACCCTGGGCCCGTGGTTCCGGCCGGCGCTGGTGGCCCTGCGCGGCCTGCGCCGCCTGCGCGGGACCGCCTTAGACCCGTTCGGCCGTACGAGGGTGCGCCGGGTCGAGCGTGAGCTGGTGCGGGAGTACGCCGGCCTGGTGGAGCGCCTCGCCGGCCGCCTCTCCCCGGACAACCTCGCGCTCGCGGTCCAGCTGGCGGAGCTGCCCGACCTGGTGCGCGGGTACGAGGACGTGAAGCTGCGCAACGTCGAGAGATACCACGAGGAGCTGGCGAGACTGCTCGCCCGGTTCGAGAACGGAGTTCAGGAGCTGTGATCAAGCAGGTTCGGCAGCTCGATCGGGTGATCATCCGGTTCGCCGGTGACTCCGGTGACGGCATGCAACTCACCGGTGACCGGTTCACCGCGGGCACCGCCGAGTTCGGCAACGACCTGTCCACGCTGCCCAACTTCCCCGCCGAGATCCGCGCCCCGGCCGGCACCCTGCCCGGCGTGTCCAGCTTCCAGCTGCACTTCGCCGACCACGACATCCTCACCCCCGGCGACGCCCCCAACGTGCTCGTGGCGATGAACCCCGCCGCGCTCAAGGCCAACCTGTCCGACCTGCCGCGCGGCGCCGACATCATCGCCAACACCGACGAGTTCACCAAACGCAACCTGGCCAAGGTCGGGTATGCCGCCAGCCCGCTGGAAGACGGGTCGCTGGCCGAATGGCGGGTGCACTCCGTGCCTTTGACGTCGTTGACGGTCAAGGCGCTGGAAGACGTCGACATCAGCAAGAAGGACGCCGAACGCGCCAAGAACATGTTCGCGCTCGGCCTGCTGTCCTGGCTCTACCACCGGCCCACCGAGCAGACCATCAGCTTCCTGGAGACCAAGTTCGCGCGGAAGCCGGAGATCGCCAAGGCCAACATCGCCGCCTTCCAGGCCGGCTGGAACTTCGGCGAGACCACCGAGTCGTTCTCGGTCTCCTATGAGGTGAAGCCGGCCCGGCTGGCGCCGGGCGTGTACCGCAACATCTCCGGCAACCAAGCTTTGGCCTACGGATTGATCGCCGCCGCCGTCCAAGCCCGGCTGCCCCTGTTCCTCGGCTCCTACCCGATCACCCCGGCCTCCGACATCCTGCACGAACTGTCCAAGCACAAGCAGTTCGGCATCCGCACCTTCCAGGCCGAGGACGAGATCGCCGGTGTCGGTGCGGCGCTCGGGGCGGCGTTCGGCGGCGCGCTCGGCGTGACTACCACCAGCGGCCCGGGGGTGGCGTTGAAGGCCGAGACGGTCGGGCTGGCGGTCACCACGGAGTTGCCGTTGATCGTGGTGGACGTGCAGCGGGCGGGCCCGTCGACGGGGATGCCGACCAAGACCGAGCAGACCGACCTGCTGATGGCGTTGTTCGGCCGCAACGGCGAGTCGCCGGTGCCGGTCATCGCGCCGATGTCGCCTTCGGATTGTTTCGACGCGGCGGTGGAAGCGGCTCGTATCGCGGTGGCCTATCGGACGCCGGTGATGTTGTTGTCGGATGGGTATCTGGCCAACGGTTCGGAGCCGTGGCGGCTGCCGGAGGTGTCCGCGCTGCCGGACATCAGTGTGCCGTTCACGACCGAGCCGAACGGCCAGGACGGGGCGTTCTTGCCGTTCCAGCGGGATCCGGAGACTCTGGCGCGGCCGTGGGCGATCCCGGGCACGCCCGGTCTGGAGCACCGTATCGGTGGTATCGAGAAGGCCGACGGCACCGGGAACATCTCCTACGATCCGGACAATCATGACCGGATGGTGCGGTTGCGCGCGGCCAAGGTGGCCGGCATCGACGTGCCGGATCTCCAGGTCGACGACCCCCACGACCCGCACAATCTCGACGTCACCGACAACCCCGACGACCCTCACGACCCCGATGTCCCAGGCGGGCCCGGCGGTCCTGGCGGGCCCGGCAGGTCCCGCGCTCACGCCGGGTCTGGCCGGTCTGGGTCTGGTGGTGCGCGGGTGCTGGTGCTCGGGTGGGGTTCCACCTACGGGGCGATCGCCGCTGGGGTGCGGCGGGTGCGGGCTGCGGGCGGGAAGGTGGCCCAGGCGCATCTGCGGCATCTGAACCCGCTGCCGGCCAACATCGGTGACGTCCTGGCGCGCTACGAGAAGGTGTTGCTGCCGGAGATCAACCTGGGTCAGCTGGCGTTGCTGCTGCGGGCCCGGTTCCTGGTCGACGTCATCAGCTACAACCGGGTGCGGGGGCTTCCGTTCAAGGCCGAGGAACTGGCCGCAGTGATCCAGGGCGTGATCGACCGTGATGATCAGCAGGTGATCGGCAGTGACTGACATGAACGGGCTCGTCAACGGCAAGGGCTTGTCGCTGGTGCCCAAGACCGACGCCAAGCAGAGCCTGAAGGACTTCAAGTCCGACCAGGAGGTGCGCTGGTGCCCGGGCTGCGGTGACTACGCCATCCTGGCCGCGGTGCAGTCGTTCCTGCCCGAGCTGGGGCTCAAGCGCGAGAACATCGTGTTCGTCTCCGGGATCGGCTGCTCCTCCAGGTTCCCGTACTACCTCAACACCTACGGCGTGCACTCCATCCACGGCCGCGCCCCTGCGATCGCCACCGGGCTGGCGGCCTCGCGGCCGGATCTGAGCGTGTGGGTGATCACCGGTGACGGGGACGCCCTGTCGATCGGCGGCAACCACCTGATCCACGCGCTGCGCCGCAACGTCAACCTCAACATCCTGCTGTTCAACAACCGGATCTACGGGCTGACCAAGGGCCAGTACTCGCCCACCTCCGAGGTCGGCAAGGTCACCAAGTCCACCCCGATGGGATCGCTGGACAAGCCGTTCAACCCGATCTCCCTCGCCCTCGGCGCGGAGGCGTCGTTCGTGGCCCGCACCCTGGACTCGGACCGCAAGCACCTACAGAGCGTGTTGCGGGAGGCGACCGCGCACCGGGGCGCGTCCCTGGTGGAGATCTACCAGAACTGCAACATCTTCAACGACAACGCCTTCGAGCCGTTGAAGGACCCGGAGCTGCGTGACGACATCACGTTGAAGCTGGAACACGGCCGGCCGATCGCCTCGGCCTCCAAGGCGGTCATCCGGGCGGCGAACGGCAGCCTGGAGGTCGTCCCCCGCGACAGCGTCGAGCAGGACCGGGTGCTGGTGCACGACGCGCACAACCCCGACCCGTCGGTGGCGTTCGCGCTGTCCCGGCTGGACGAACCCGCGTTCGACCACGTCCCGATCGGGATCTTCCGCAGCGTGGACCGGCCGGCCTACGACACGCTGATGACCAGCCAGCTCGACGAAGCGGTGGCGCAGAAGGGCCGGGGCGACCTCACGCGCCTGTTCGACTCCGGCGACACCTGGCGCGTCCCCTGAGCGACCGGCGTACCGGCGCCGCACGCCGGGCGCCGTACCGGCGCCGACGGCGCGCGGGCGCCCACGCTCACGCGGCCAGCCCCGGCAGGTCGGGCCGGACCAGTTCCTGCTCGATCGCCTCCAGCAGCTCCCGAGCAGTCCTGATCTTGCCGGCGGGCGCGGCCCGGTCGTCGACCCGGCCCGCCTCGACCGCCTTGGTGTGGGCGATCCGTTCCGCCATCCGCTTGTCGACCTTGTCCGCGATCTCCGCGCTGCCTCCGGCGGTCGTGAACACCATCCGCAGCTCCGACCTCGATACCCCGTCGAACTCGCCGAACCAGTTGCCGGGCAGCCGCCCGCAGTGCCGGTGCAGCAGCGCCAGCCGGACCAGCCCGTACCGGCGCAGCGTCGGCGTCCGCTCCGCCAGCAGGAGAGTGCGCACGATCAGCGCCTCGATGTCGCGGCGCTGCGTGGCCAGATCGCGGCCGGACCAGCGCACACCGCGCAGGGCCACCCATCGCGCGTCCAGCCAGCCGGACGGCCCCCCGGACCGCCCGGCCCGGCGCGGCGGCTGCGGCCTGGCCGACGAGTTGGCCGCGACGGCGCGCGCCGACTCGTCCCACAGGTCCGCGAAGCGGTCGGCCAGGTCCTGGTCGCGCCCCTTCCACGTGTCCTTGCGCGTGCGGGTGATACGGCCGCGCAGCAGCTCCAGTTCGCGGGTGGACGACAGACGCAGATAGCGCTCCAGCCGCCGGAACGTCCGGTGGAACCAGCTCGACCCCATCCGCTGCGACCACAGCGACTTCGCCGTCACGCCCAGCACGATCGCGGTCAGCAGGCCGAGGACGCCCCACACCATCACGTGCAGCCGGCGGTCCGCCATGAACAGGTCGTCCACGACCTGCTTGTGTTCGATCTCCATGAAAAAGTCCATAAAGGTGAGGACCGCGAAGGCGCCTATCGTCATGCTCAGCCAGAAGCCCGCCCGTTGCAGCACCTCCAGCTCCCTGACCCGGCGCTCGTCGAAGGCGTGCGCCATCGACTCGAGCAGATTCTTGTACTGCTCGGTGGCGCGGTCGGCGACGTCCCGCGCCCGCGAGCCGAACCGTTTGAGTTCGGTGAAGTGGCTGGCGTCGGCCAGCGCCTCCCGCAGCCCGCGGCCCGCCCAGCCGAGCGTCTCGGCGAACCGCTCGTCGGCGAGGTGCTCCAGCCGTTCGATCCGGCTCACCCGTTCGTCGACGTGGCTGGCCACGTCGGCGAGGTCCGCCATGCCCTGCAGCAGCATCAGGTGGATCAGCTCCACCGCCCGGTGCGCGCGGTTCAGCCGCCACCAGCGCCGGATCGGCAGGTGGGTGGCCACCCCGTCCCACAGGGCCCCGGCCGTGCGGGCGGCGTGCTGGTAGATCATCGCGTGCTCGCGCCAGACCTGGAGCTGCTCGCGGATGTCGTTGCCGGAGGCGGCCAGCGCCTCCAAGGTCAGAAGCCCCGCCACCGCGGGACGTAATCGCTCCCCCACGACCGTGCCGTTGAGATGCGGCGTGTCGGGCAGCACCACGTAGCATTCGCGTACCGTGCGCTCGTCGCGCCGGGCGGGCTCCACACACACGTCCGCGCTGCTCAGCTCCGTGGCGCCGGCGCCACCGAGCAGCCGGCGCAGCGGGAAGCGCTTGCGCGCCCCACCGGACGTGGCACCTCCGTGCACCACCTCGTACAGGTCACGCGCGTTCTTCAGGCTCGGCCGGTCCCCCGTGCCGTTGTCCTCCAGCGCGATCCAGAACTCCGGGGCCTCGTACTCCCTGATGTCCTGCTTCGCCTTGCGGAAGTGGGCTCTCACGTGGGTGCGGGCCTGCCGCTCGCAGCGCATGAACCATTCGTGCCGCCGGTGGGCGCTCGTCTCCCGCGGTGCGCGGCCCAGGGCCTCATCGGGGATCCAGTTCGGATCGCCGACCCAGAAGCTGACGCCGATGAACATCATCCGCGAGCTCCAGCGGTTGCGGAACTGGATGTCGAACAGGATCCACGGCTTCCCGCCCCCGCCCTCCCGCTTGAACGGCCCCACTTCGTGGTCGGGGTGGATCAGGACGTGGTACCAGTGGAGGCTGTCGGCCGCGTCCAGGTAACCGGCCTCGATCTCCCGGTACGCCTGGTCGACCTTCTCGTTGCCCCGGTCGAGCTCCCGCAGCGCGGCGTCGCCGGTGCGCCAGGTGACCTGGTCGAGCAGGCCGTCGGGCGACGTCGCCAGCCACACCCCGGGTTCGGCGCCCCCGTTCGACTCGAGCAGCTCCCTGATGATGCGGTCGTCCGCCTCGCCGCCCCCGGGCCCCCACGCCCGCCACTCCCGCCAGTACGTCACCAGATAGACCAGATGTGTGGACGATTCCGACGACCCCACCGAGAACCCCCCTTCACTCCCCCCTCATGTGATGATCGGTGGAGTGAAGGGACTAACGCGACACATCGTCACGATCCGATTACAGGTAGAGCCCGGGGTCGCTCCGGTCGCGGCGTTCCTCGGGGGAACGCGGCTCGGGCTTGGCCAGGACCTGCGGCTCGGTGTCCGGGCCCATCTCGGCGCCGGCGTCGAGGACGGTGATGGCCAGGTCGCCGTTCCTGACGCCGATGTGGGCGTGCTGTTCCGGCTTGAGCGTGCCGTCCAGCAGCAGCCGCGACAGCGTGTTGTCGAGCTTGCGCTGGATGGTGCGGCGCAGCGGCCGGGCTCCGTACTGCGGCTGGTAGCCCTCCTTGGCGAGCCAGTCGACGGCCGCCGGCTCGATCTCCATGACGACCTTCTGCGCGTGCAGCCGCCGCCGGGTCTCCTCCAGCAGCAGGACGGTGATCTGGCGGAGCTGCTCGGCGTCGAGGCCGCGGAAGATGATGATCTCGTCGACGCGGTTGAGGAACTCCGGCCTGAACTGCATCTGCAGCAGCCGCGAGAGCTGGCCGCGCAGCGCCTGCGGGTCCTCGCCGGCGTGCGCCATGATGAGGTCGGCGCCGAGGTTCGACGTCATGATCAGCACGGTGTTCCTGAAGTCCACCGTCCGGCCCTGCCCGTCGGTCAGCCGCCCGTCCTCCAGCACCTGCAGCAGCAGGTTGAACACGTCCGCGTGGGCCTTCTCGATCTCGTCCAGCAGGACCACCGCGTACGGCTTGCGCCGGACCTGCTCGGTGAGCTGGCCCGCCTCCTCGTAGCCCACGTAACCGGGGGGCGCCCCCACGAGCCGTGAGACGGTGTGCCGTTCCTGGAATTCGCTCATGTCCAGCCGGATCATCCGGTCCTGCTCGCCGAACAGCGCTTCGGCCAGGGCCCTGGCCAGCTCGGTCTTGCCCACGCCGGTGGGCCCGAGGAACAGGAAGGAGCCGATCGGCCGGTTGGGATCGCTCAGGCCGGCGCGGGAGCGGCGCACGGCCTCGGCGACCGCCTCCACCGCCTGGTCCTGGCCGATGACGCGCTGGTGCAGGTGTTCCTCCAGGCCCAGGAGCCGGTCCCGCTCCTCCTCGGTGAGCTGGGCGACCGGGATGCCGGTGGCGCGGGAGACCACGGCGGCGATGTCGTCCGGGGTCACCTCGGCGACTCTCCCGCGGCCGTCGCGGGTCTGCTCGATCCTGGACTGGAGATCGGAGATCTCGTCGCGGAGCTCGCGGGCGCGTTCGTAGTCCTCGCGCGTCACCGCCTGCTCCTTCTCCCGCTGCCGGTGGCCGAGCTCCTCCTCCAGCTCGCGGGTGCCGGTCGGGGCGGTGCCGGTGCGCAGGGCCACCCGGGCGCCCGCCTCGTCCATCAGGTCGATCGCCTTGTCGGGCAGGAAACGGCTGGAGATGTAGCGGTCGGACAGGTCGGCCGCCGCCACCAGCGCCTCGTCGGTGAACTTGACCTGGTGGTGGGCCTCGTACCGGTCACGCAGGCCGCGCAGGATCTCGATGGTGTCCGCGACGTCCGGCTCGGGGATCAGGATGGGCTGGAAGCGCCGTTCGAGCGCGGCGTCCTTCTCCACGTGCCTGCGGTACTCGTCCAGCGTGGTGGCGCCGATCACGTGCAGCTCGCCGCGGGCCAGGGCGGGTTTGAGCATGTTGGAGGCGTCGATGGCGCCCTCGGCGCCGCCCGCGCCGACGACGGTGTGCAGCTCGTCGATGAAGATGATGAGCTCCTCGCTGTGCGCGCGGATCTCCTCCATGACCTTGCTCAGGCGTTCCTCGAACTCGCCGCGGAACTTCGTCCCCGCGACCAGGCCGGCCAGATCCAGCTGGACCACGCGCTTGCGCTTGAGCGTCTCGGGCACCTCGCCGTCCGCGATGCGCTGCGCCAGCCCTTCGACGACCGCCGTCTTGCCGACGCCCGGCTCGCCGATCAGCGCGGGGTTGTTCTTGGTCCGCCTCGACAGCACCTCGACCGCCCGGAGGATCTCCTGGTCCCGGCCCACCACCGGGTCGATGCCGCCCTCGCGGGCCTCGCCGGTCAGGTCCCGGCCGTACTGGTCGAGCGTCGGGGTGCTGCTGGGCGGCGCCTGCTGGCCCGTCAGCGTCTCCCCGTTGCCGGCGCCTTCCTGGACGAACGACTGCGGGGTGACGTGCGCCTCCCGGAGCAGCCGCCCCGCCATCGACCGGGGGTTCGCCGACATGGCGAGCAGCAGGTGATGCGG
The DNA here is from genome assembly GCF_040676925.1 of Nonomuraea sp. NPDC049486. NCBI lineage: Bacteria > Bacillati > Actinomycetota > Actinomycetes > Streptosporangiales > Streptosporangiaceae > Nonomuraea > Nonomuraea sp. NPDC049486. The sequence goes on along the minus strand of NZ_JBFAPV010000013.1, from coordinate 107,349 downwards.
GTCGATGTAGGAGGCGCCGGTGGCGTGCGCCACCTGCCTGGCGTCCAGCAGGGCCCGTTTGGCCGCCGGTGCGAGCGACATCGGGTCCTGCCGGGGCTCACGCTTCTCGACGGCCTGCTCGACCTCACGGGCCAGCGCGGCCGGGTCGGCCCCGGCCCGCTCCAGGAACTGCCGGGCCGTGTCCACCTGGGCGGCCGCCCACAACATGTGCTCGGTGTCCACGTAGTCGGCGCCCCACTCGGCCGCCTTCTCCGTCGCCACGCGCAGGAGGTCGATCGCGTCCTCGCTGAGCAGCCTCCCGATGTCGACGCGGCGGGGCATCGCCGGCTGGCCGTACCCGAAGAACCTGGCCAGGAGATCGTCCATGGGGCCGTAGCCGTAGTTCCAGAAATCACCCGTTGTCATGGTCCCCTCCCCCGAAGGTGACGTCGGTTACGCCCGCCTACCCCCGACGTCAGGAGGTAACCAACACCTCCCACCCAGGCGACCACGACGCTACCGGTTGCGGAACACGGGATCCCGCTTCTCCAGGAAGGCCCGGATCGCCTCGCGGGTGTCCTCGGTGGTCCCGTTGATGTTCTGGGCGGCCGCCTCACGCAGGACGCTGTCGTGGAAGCTTCCCGAGGCGGCGAGGTTGAGCATCTCCTTGGTCTGCGACAGGGCGAGGGGCGCGAGGGCCAGCAGCTCACGGGCCCACTCGTACGCCTGCGCCAGGGCCTCCCCCTCGGGCACGACCTTGTTGAGCAGCCCGAGGGCGTGGACGTCGGCGGCGGGGAGCATCCGGCCGAAGAAGGCGAGTTCCTTGGCTCGGTGGAGCCCCAGCATGTGCGTCAGGAACCAGGTCCCGCCGAAGTCGACGGAGAGCCCGCGCCTGGCGAAGATCTGCGAGAACCTCGCCGTCTCCTCGGCGACCGCCAGGTCGCAGGCGAGCGCCAGGTTGAAGCCGCCGCCCGCCGCGACCCCGGAGACCGCGGCGATCGTGGGCTGCGGCAGGTCGCGGACGGCGAGCAGCGCCGCGTTGACGATCCGCATCGCGCGGCGCGGCGAGTCCGCGGAGTCGCCACCGCGCAGGTCGGAACCGGAGCAGAAGTCGCCGCCCGCGCCGGTGAGCACCACCACGCGGTCGTCCGCCCGGCCCGCGATGTCGCCGAACACCTCGGCGAGCTCGATCCAGCCGGCGCGCGGCACGCTGTTCTTGGTGTCGGGCCGGTCGAGCGTGACGGTGACGATGCCGCTCCCGTCACGCTCCACCAGGACGACAGGGTTGTCGGACACGGATGCCGTTCCTCTCTCCCGCCGGTCAACGGACGCCGGACGCCTGGTTCTTCAGCGACACCAGCGCCGCGCGGATCTCCGGCGCGGGCGTGCCGGCCGGCGGCTGGATGTGGACCTGGTCGACCAGCCCGCCGAACCGGCGGGAGACCTCCGCCGTCACCTCCGCGAGGGAGCCGCTGACGCAGAACGTGTCGAGCACCTCGTCGTCGACGAGGTCGGCCATCCGGTCCCAGCGGTCCTCGTCGGGGGTGACCGACAGGGCGTGCAGCCGCTCGTGCAGCTCCTGCCAGCCGTGCAGGTCCAGCACGCCGCGGTAGGCCGGTGTGGAGCCGTAGAAGGCGACCCGCCCGCGCAGCATCCGCCGCTGCGCGTCGACGTCGTCGCCGGGGGCGTGGACGTGCACGAACCCCGGGCAGTGGACGGTCACCTCCGAGCGGTCGCGGCCGGCCCGCGCCAGGCCCTCCTCCAGGGCCGGGAGGGTCACCTCGCGGAAGTAGCGCTCGGTGCTGAAGCCGTGCGGGATCAGCCCGTCGGCCACCTCTCCGGCCAGCCGGGTCATGAGCGGCCCGACCGCGGCGAGGTGGATCGGCGGGTTGCCGTGACCGTGCGGCGCCGGGCGGAAGGTCGCCGTCATCAGCGTGTGCCGGTAGTGCTCCCCTTCGTGCCGGACCGGGCGGCCGGTGTTCCAGTCGTCCCAGATCGCGCGCAGGGCGGTGATGTACTCGCGCATCCGCGCCGCCGGCCGGCCCCACGGCATGCCGAACCGGCGGGTGATGTGGGGCTTGGTCTGGGTGCCGAGCCCGAGGACGAACCTGCCTCCGGACAGCGCCTGCAGGTCGTTGGCGACGTACGCCATCGTCATCGGCGTGCGGGCGAAGGCGACCGCGATCGTGGTCGCCAGCCGCACCCGGCTGGTGTCACGGGCGGCCAGCGCCAGCGGCAGGAACGGGTCGTGGTCGACCTCGGCGCTGGCCACGACGTCGTAGCCGGCCTCCTCGGCCCACGCGGCGCAGGCGGCGACGTCGGCGATGCCGGCCTCGAAGGCGTGCACGCCGGTCTTCACGGCTTCTCCCCCTCACCCGCGTAGTGGTCGCGGAGCTTGCGGCGCTGCAGCTTGCCGGTCTCCGTCCGGGGGAAGTCGGCCCGGAACTCGAAACGCCGGGGGATCTTGAACGAGGCCAGGCGCTCGGCGCAGTGGGCGCGCAGCGCGGCGGCGAGCTCGTCACCGGGGACCGCGTCCTCGGCCGGCTGGACGACGGCCAGCACGTTCTGGCCCCAGTCCGGGTCGGGGACTCCGATGACGGCGACGTCGGCGACGGCGGGATGCGTGATCAGGGCCTGCTCGATCTCCGCCGGGTAGATGTTGACGCCGCCGGAGATGATGAGGTCGGTGCGCCGGTCGAGCAGGAACACGTAGCCGTCCTCGTCGAAGTAGCCGTAGTCGCCGACGGTGGCCAGCCCTCCCTTCCGGCTTGCGGCGGTCTTGGCCGGGTCGTTGTTGTACTCGAAGAGCGCCTCGCGGCCGGGGATGCCGAAGTAGATCGTGCCCGCCGTCCCGGCCGGCACCTCCTCGCCGTCCTCGCCGAGGATCTTGACGATGGTGTTCGGCGTCGGGCGTCCCACGGTGCCGGGCTTGCGCAGCCACTCCCGCGGGCTCACCAGGGAGACGCCGCCCTCGGTCGAGGCGAGGTACTCCCACACCACCGGCCCCAGCCAGTCGAGCATCCGCTGCTTGATCGGCACCGGGCACGGCGCGCCCGCGTGGATCACCGCTTCCAGGCTGGACAGGTCGTACCTGGCCCGGACCTCCTCCGGCAGGCGCAGCATCCGGTTGAAGTGGGTGGGGACCATGTGCACGCTGGTCACCCGGTGCCGCTCGATCGCCTCCAGCACGCCCTCGGCGTCGAACTTGCCCTGGATCACCACGGTGTGCCCGAGCTGGAGGAACGCGTAGGCGTGCCCGGTCGGGGCGGCGTGGTAGATCGGCGAGCACACCAGGTGCACGCCCTTGTCCAGGGTGACCTCGTAGCGGGCGGCGAGTCCCCCGTACAGGGCGCTGATGACCGGCTCCGGCTCGGAGTCGGGGTAGAGGAGCGACCGCACGCCCTTGGGGTTGCCGGTGGTGCCGGAGGTGTAGCCCATGGTGCCGCCGAACCGGCGGTCCGGCGGCGCGTCGGACGGCTCGCCCTCGCCCAGCTCGGGGTACGGGCGCCAGCCGGCCGCCTGCCCGCCGATCACGAACCGGTGCTCGGGCAGCGACTCCTCCGGCAGCGTACGGGCCTGCTCGACGTCGGCGACGACGACCCTGGCTCCGGAGTCCTTGATGATGTAGAGCATCTCCGCAGGGGTCAGCCGCCAGTTGACCGGGACGAGGAACATGCCGACCTGCCCGGTGGCCAGCATCAGCTCCAGATACTCGTGGCCGTTGTGCACCGCCACCGCCACGCTGTCACCGGCCGACAGGCCGTGGGAGCGCAGCGCGCGCGAGACGCGGTTGACCCGCGCCAGCAGGTCGCCACAGGTGATCGTCGATCCGTCGGGGTCGATGATGGCGGGTCGGCCGGGGTCGGCGGCGGCGATCTCGTAGAAGCCGGTGGGTGCCGTGGTCGAGTGAGTGGCAGAGGACATGGTGCGTCTCTCTCCTGTCGGCGTGACGTAGCTAGACGATCCCCCGTGGCCCCCCGTGGCCCCGTGCCCCGTGTCGTGGCGGCCGGGCGGGATCGCGGCCCGCCCGGCCGGTGCGTCCCGGTGAGCGGCTGCCCGGCCGCTTCACCTGGACGCGGCCCTCACTTGGGAAGCTGCCCCATGAAGATCGACGGGTGCAGGCCGTCCGCCTTGGGCCGGAACGACGTGGTGAGCTTGGCGGCGAGGTCCTGCAGGTCCCACGGCCCGTCGGAGCTGATGGTCTCGACGACCTCGGGGTTGTTCCACAGCCGGACCTCGTGGCCGGCCGCGCCGATGGTGCGGCCCGACAGCCAGTCGGACTCGGTGCCGGCGAGGTAGGTGACGATCGGCGCGATGTTGTCCGGCGACATGAGCTGCTCCTCGCCGGGGTCCTCGCCGAGCTTCTTGTCGTCGGGGACCGTGGCGGTCAGGCGGGTGGCCGCGCCGGGGGCGATCGCGTTCGCCGTCACGCCGTACCGGGCCAGGCCGTTGGCGAGGGAGGCGGTCAGGCCGATGATGCCCATCTTCGCGGCGGCGTAGTTGGGCTGGCCCGGGGAGCCCTGGAGGGCGGAGTCGGAGGTGAAGTTGATGATGCGGTAGTGCCCGTCCGGGTTGCGCTGCTGGCGCCAGTAGGCGGCGGCGGGCTTGATCGTGCTGAAGTGGCCGCGCAGGTGGACCCGGATGACCTCGTCCCAGTCCTCCTCGGGCAGGTTGAAGATCATTTTGTCGCGGAGGATGCCGGCGACGTTGACGACGACGTCGAGGCGCCCGTAGGACTCGACGGCCATCTCGACGAGACGCCGGCCGGTCGCGGTGTCGCCGATGTCGCCGCCGTCGGAGACCGCCTCGCCGCCGAGGTCGGTGACCTCCTTGGCGATGTCCTGCGCGGGCCCGGCGTCGCCGCCGCTGCCGTCCGGGCCGGCGCCGAGGTCGTTGAGCACGAGCCGCGCGCCCTGCTGGGCGAACGCGCGGCTGATGGAGGCTCCGATGCCGCGGCCGGCACCGGTGATGATGGCGACTCTGCCGTCAAGAGATCCCATGGGACGCCCTTCCGATGTGGAGGAGTTGGAGGTGTTCGCGCGGCAGGGCCGCGCCTGTCAGAAGCCGGTCAGCGGATGACCGCGGTTCCGTGGTCGATCACTACGGCCCCGGTCTCGTCGGTCGTCCGGAACCGGACGTCGGCGCCGTCGGCCCAGATCGACACCGTGATCGTCTGCCCGGGGAGTATCGGCTTGGTGAAACGGCCGGACATGGCGCGGAAGCGCCCGGGGTCGGATCCGGCGGCGGCGTGCAGCAGCGCGCGGCCGGTGAAGCCGTAGGTGCACATGCCGTGCAGGATCGGCCTCGGGAAGCCGCCCCTGCCGCTGAAGGACGGGTCGGTGTGCAGCGGGTTCCGGTCGCCGGTCAGCCGGTAGAGGAGCGCCTGATCGGGCCGGGTCGCGTAGGTCACGACGTGGTCGGGGGCGCCGGTCGGCAGCTCCCACGACGTGCCCGGCCCCCGCTCGCCGCCGAAGCCGCCGTACCCGCGGAAGAAGAGCGAGGTACGGATCCTGGCGAGCGGTTGGCCGGCGGAGTCGCGGGCGAGCGTCTCACTGGCGACGATGGCGCCGGATCCCTTGTCGTAGACGCCGACGATCTCGCCCGTCGCCTCGACCTCGCCCGCGGCCGGGACCGTGCCCAGCAGCTCGAAGGCCTGCTCGGCGTGGAGCATCCTGGTGAGGTCGAGATCGTCAGGCAGGGACATGCCGCCGCCCATCGCCACGTTGCAGAAGGTCGGCAGGACCCGCTGCGGCTTGCCCTCGGTGTTCTCGGTGGTGAACTCCAGCTCGGTCAGCGGGTCCTCCTGGCCGGCGCCGACAGCGATCGCGTAGAGCAGCGCGTCGGCGGACGTCCAGGACCTCGTGAGGGGCTCGCTCTTGCGGCCGACCAGAGATGCGTCGATTGGCATGATCCTCATTCCCCGCGAACGCTCGGCGGACATGACCACGGGATCCGTCCAGGTCCCACAACTGACGACAAGTAGAACACGTTACGGCAAACAGAACAAGAGTCCGTACCCCCTTGACAAGGGCCGCTCCGGCTTCAACCCTGCTATAAGCAGAACATGTTGTCTTTAACTCGGCCGGGCTCGGCCCGCCGACCGTCGTCCCGCGCCGTCGAAAGGAACCGCCATGCCCGGCCCGGCCCCCGCGCCCATCCCGGAGACGCTCCCGTTCTGGGAGGGCGCCGCGGACAAGGAGCTGCGCGTCCAGCGCTGCACCCCCTGCTCGCGGCACTACTTCTACCCTCGCCCGTTCTGTCCCCGGTGCGGCTCGGAGGAGGTGGAGTGGACGACGGTCAGCGGCGACGCGCGGCTGGTGTCGTACATCATCAACTACCGGCCGTTCCCGCCCTTCGACCCCGCGACGCCGGTCGTCGTGGCGCTGGTGGAGCTGGCCGAGGGGCCGCGCATGATGACGAACATCGTCGGCGTCGCGCCCGAGCCCGAGAACCTGGAGCTGGACATGCCGCTGAAGGCCGAATTCATCGAGTACGAGGACTACACGCTCCCGGTGTTCGCCCCGGCGGTGGCCCGATGACGTCGATGCACCGCGGCGGCATCGCCGTCGTCGGCGCCGCGGAGACCACCGGCATCGGCGTCCGCCCCGAGATGTCCGTCCTCGGCCTGCACGCGGAGGCGGCCAGGAACGCCCTCGCCGACGCGGGGCTCACCGCCGCCGACGTGGACGGCGTGGCCACCGCCGGGCCGCTGGCCATGGAGGTCTCCCACCACCTCGGCATCGAGCCGCGCTGGCTCGACGGGACCCTCGTCGGCGGCTGCAGCTTCATGCTGCACGTCCGCCACGCCGCGGCCGCCATCGCGGCGGGCGCCGCCGACGTCGTGCTCGTCACGCACGGCGAGTCCGGCCGCTCGCGCGTCGGCGTCGCGCCCTGGGCGCCCGACCCGGCCTCCGCGAGCGGGCAGTTCGAGACCGTGTACGGAGCCCAGGCCCCGTACTCCACCTTCACCCTCCCCGCGCTGCGCTTCCTGCACGAGCGCGGCATGACCCGCGAGCACCTGGCCCAGGTCGTGGTGGCGCAGAGGTCGTGGGCGCTGAACAACCCGCGCGCCTTCCGGCGCAAGCCCGTCACCGTCGAGGAGGTCCTGGCCGGGCCGCCGATCGCGTACCCGTTCACCAGGGACATGTGCTGCGTGGTGACCGACGGCGGCGGCGCGCTCGTGCTCACCTCGGCCGAGCGGGCGAAGGACCTGCCGAGCGGCGACCGGGCGGTGTACCTCCTCGGCTCGGGAGAGGCGGCCGAGGGCCCCCTGGTGTCGCAGATGGCCGACCCCGGATCGTTCGCGGCCTTCCGCAAGGCGGGCGCGGAGGCGTTCAGGACCGCGGGCATCACGCACGCCGACGTGGACCATCTCATGGCCTACGACGCCTTCGCGCACGTCCCGCTCTACATGCTGGAGGACCTCGGGTTCGTCGGCCGGGGCGAGTCGGGCGACTTCGTCGCGGAGGGCAACACGGTCAAGGGCGGCTCGCTGCCGATGAACACCAACGGCGGCGGCCTGTCCTACACCCACACCGGCATGTACGGCATGTTCGCCATCCAGGAGGCGGTGCGCCAGCTCCGGGGCGAGGCCGTGGAGCAGGTCCAGGACGTCGACGTCAGCTTCGTGCAGGGCGTCGGGATGTTCTTCGCCGCGGCCGGCAGCCTCGTGCTCTCCCGCCACCGCGGCTGAGCCCGGCGGGGCGGCGCCGGGGAAGGCGCCGCCCCACTTGATAACCTGTACTCTTTGTTTCCGGCTTTCAGCCGTCGACGCCGTACCACGCGGGGTGGCCGTCGCGTTCTCCACCGGCCGGAAAGGGGGCTCTTCGTGGGCCGTGTCAGCAGGAAGGGCCGGACGCCCGAGGCCCGGGCCTTCAGAGCGGAACGCGTTTTGGATGCCGGGATGGCCCTGGCCACCAGAGGCGGCTACGAAGCGGTCCAGATGCGCGAGGTCGCCCGCATCGCGGACGTCGCCCTGTCGACCCTCTACCGCTACTACCCGTCGAAGGACGCGCTGATCAGCGCCGCCATCATGGTGCAGCTCGAAGAGCTGCGGCAGGACATCATCCGGCGCCCGCCACGGCAGCGCACCCCCGAGGGACGGGCCGCTGAGGTGCTCAACCGCGCCTTCCGGGCCATGCAGTACAACCGGGGCTGGGCACACGCCGCGCTCAGCGCCTACCACATCCCCAAGCCGCTGGGGCAGCAGCCGGAGGACGCCTCGCCGCTGGTGGAGAAGTCAGACCCGACCGCGCTCACCGACCTCCTCGCGCTCGCGGCCTGGGGCCCGTCACACCGCACCACGACGGCCGAGTACCGCGTGCTGCACATGCTGGAGTCGCTCTGGAACAGCAGCGTCATCGGCTGGCTCAACGACCAGATGACCCCCGAGTACGTCGAGGAACGGCTGAAGTTCGCCGCCAAGCGCCTGCTCGCCCCGGAGCCCGAGGCGGGCAGGTGATCCGCGTCAGCGCGCGCCCTGGCCGTCGTCGACCTTGACCACCGTCCCGGTGACGAACTCGGAGTGCGGCGAGACCAGGTAGAGCAGCGTGCTGTCGAGCTGCCGCGGGTCGCCCATGCGGGCCCGGGGGAAGTAGCCCGTCGGGTCGGCGCCGGTCCGCTCCACCATGCCGTCCATCATCTCCGAGGCGAAGGCCCCCGGCGCGATGGCGTTGACGTTGATGTGGAACCTGGCCCACTCGACGGCGAGCACCTCCGTCATCCTGGACAGGGCGGCCTTGGTCACCGAGTACAGCGCCGCTCCCCCGCCTCTGTACTCGTAGGCGCCCATGGAGGAGATGTTCACCACCCGGCCGCCGGTGCCCGCCTTGATCAGCCGGCGCGCGAAGTCGCAGGACAGGAGCCAGGGCGCGCGCAGGTTCGTGCCCAGCACGCGGTCGACGAGCTCCACGGGCATCTTCGTGGCGTACTGGGCGTCGGGGACGCCGGCGTTGTTGACCAGGATGGTGGCGGTGCCGAACCGCTCCTCGGCCGCGTCGAGCAGGCCGCCGAGCTGGGCGTCGTCGGTGAGGTCGGCGCCGAGCGGCAGGCAGGAGCCGCCGGCCGCCTCGATCTCGTCGGCGAGGTCCTTGAGCCGGTCGGCCCGCCGCGCCACCGCGACCACGTGGGCCCCGTGCTCCGCCAGGGTGACGGCGAACCGCCGCCCGAGGCCCGAGGAGCAGCCGGTCACGACGGCGGTCTGGCCCGTGAGGTCGACGATCTGAGGGGACATGGCGGTCACCTTCCGTTGCGGGTGGGTCAGTCGAGGACCTGCTCCAGAGTGCCCGACGCGGCGAGTTCCGCCACCTCGGCCCGGCTGAAGCCCAGCAGTGCGGTGAGGACCTTCTCGTTGTCCTCGCCGAGCAGCGGGGCCGCCTTGGTGACGCGGTGCGGCGTCAGCGACATCTCCGCCTGGGCGCCCTCGTAGGGCATCTCGCCCATGACGGGGTGCGGGTGCCGCCGGAAGTAGCGCCGGTGCGCCACCTGCGGGTCGGCCTGGAGCCCCCGGGCGTCGTGCACCGGCCCGGCCGGCACGCCCGGCTGGAGCGCGCCGGCCACCTCGGCGGCGGTGCGGGCGCGCGTCCAGGCGGCGAGCTCCGCTTCGAGCCGGTCCTCCTGCTCCTTGCGCCCGGCCAGGGTGCCGAGGCGGGCATCCGCCGCCCATCCGGGGTCGCCCAGCGCCCGGCGCAGGGCCGCCCACTCGGCGTCGGACGTCACCGCGATGGCGACCCACCGCTCGCGGCCGTCCTCGGGCAGGCATGGGAAGACGCCGTGCGGCGCCGCCTCGCGGCTCCGGTTGCCGTCGCGCGTCGCGACGCGCCCGGTCCGCTGGTAGTCCACCAGCTCCGGCGCCAGGAACATCAGGGCCGTCTCCATCTGCGACAGGTCGATGTACTGTCCCTCGCCGGTCCGGTCGCGGTGCTCCAGCGCGGCGATGACGGCCGCGGCCGCGAACCGCTGGGCGATGAAGTCGGTGTACGCGCCGTACGGGGAGCCCGGGTCGCGGTCGGGCCACCCGGTGAGCTCGCAGAAGCCGCTCATGGCGGCGAGCACCGTGCCGAAGCCGGCGAAGTGGCGGCGCGGGCCGGTCTGGCCGATCATGGACGTCGAGATCATGATCAGCGCGGGGTTGACCTGCCGCAGCCGGTCGTAGCCGAGCCCGAGCCGGTCCATCACGCCGGGCGTGAACGCCTCGATGACGACGTCGGCCCAGGCCGTCAGCCGGTTCGCGACCCGCTTGCCGCCTTCGGTGGACAGGTTCACCCCCAGCCCCAGCTTGGAGGCGTTGTAGTCGGCGAAGAACTGCGAGCGGTTGACGCCCGGCACGCCGTCCTTGAACGGCGGCGCCATCCGCAGCACGTCCACCGACCGGAGGCTTTCCGTGCGCACCACCGTGGCACCGTACTCCGCCAGGTATCTCGCCGTCAGCGGGCCGACGCCCACCCACGACGCGTCCCACACCTTGACGCCGCCGAGCGGCCCGGTCATCAGATCACCCCTTCGTCGCGGTGACGGCGCAGCTCCAGGGCGGAGAGCCCGGCCTCGTCCCGCCACACCGTCTCGTTGTCGGCCCCGGCCTCGGCGACCTGCCCGCCGCCCGCCAGCGGGGTCGCGGACAGGCGGGCCCACGTGCCGGGCACGCGCAGGGTCTCGCCGCCCGCGCGGACCGTGCGGAAGTAGTCGCGCCCGGCCAGCTGCTCGTCCTCCATCAGGTCGGCCACCGTGTTGACGGGAGCCACCATGAGCCGGCGCTCCAGCGCCTTGCGGGTCAGCGTCGCCTTGGTCTCGGTGCGGAAGTACGCCGCCAGCGCGCCGGCCAGCAGCTCGGGGAACCCGGGATCGCCGTCGGCCGGAGCCTCCAGCCCGGGGGTGAGGTGCCCCTCGTCGCGCAGCCAGGCGAGATACCCCTCCGGTCCTGGCCCGAAGGGGACGGTCGCCAGGACGTGCCCGTCGCGGCAGGCGTACAGCTGGCGGTAGGGCAGGCCGGAGACCGGCTCCCCGAAGGAGGCCCGGTCCACGACCGAGCCGTCCGTGTACGGGCCGGGCACCGCGTTCATGAGCGAGCGGATCGTCGCCAGCTGCGCCGACACGTCGACGTGCTGGCCCCGCCCGGTGAGCCTGGCGTGCCGGACCGCCACGAGCGTGTGCACCACGGCCTCGGCCGCGGCGTGCAGGAAGTACTGGTCGGAGCTGATGCGGACCGGCGGGCGGTCAGGGTCGCCGCTGAGCCACACCGCGCCGCCGGTGGCCGCGACGACGAGGTCGCCGGCCGCGTGGCGGGCGTACGGGCCGGTCTGGCCGAAGGGGGTGACGCCGGCCAGCACGACGCGCGGGTTCACCGCCGCGAGCGCGTCGTGGCCGAGGCCCAGCTCCTGGAGCGTTCCCGGCGCGTACGACTCGACCACGACGTCGGCGGCGGCCACCAGCCGCAGGAACAGGTCGCGGCCACGGCACAGGTCCAGGGTCACCGAGCGCTTCCCCCGGTTGAAGGCGAGCCACGCGGGACCGGACCGGGCGGGATGCCCGCCGGGCGGCTCCACCAGGGTGACGAGTGCTCCGAGGTCGGCCAGCACGCGCCCGCTCAGCCAGGCGCGCTCGGTGGTCAGGTCGAGCACCCGCAGCCCCGCGAGCGCACCGGGCGGGCCTTCACTGCCGCCGTGACCGGTCATCGCCGCACCCCGGAGGCCAGGGCCAGCATCGCCTCGGCCGCTTCCCCGTACTCGCGGGCGAGCCGGTCCACCAGCTCGGCGACGGACGGCACGTCGCGGACGCCCGAGACGGAGTGGCCGGCGCTCCAGATGTCGCGCCACCGTTTCGGGGCTCCGCCTTCGCGGCCTTCCAGCGCCGTCATGGAGAAGCGTTTCGGCCCGATGCCGAACTCGGCGGGGTCGAGCCCCTGGGCCGGCAGGGACCGGCGCAGCAGGTTGGTCTCCAGGCCGGACAGGGCGTTGGTCAGGTGGATGTCGTCGAGCTCGCTCTCGACGATGAGGTCCTTGTAGCGCGCCTCGGCGCGGGCCTCCCGCGTGGCGATGAAGCGGGTGCCCATATAGCCGAGGTCGCAGCCCAGCGCCTGCGCGGCGAGCAGGGCCGCGCCGTCCGCCTGCCCGCCGGACAGCGCGATGATGCCGTCGAACCTCTCCCGTACGGCGCGTACGAAGGCGAACGGGTTGGCGTTGCCGGTCTGGCCGCCCGCTCCCGCCGTGAGCAGGATCAGCCCGTCGGCGCCCGCGTCGGCGGCCCGCTGGGCGTGGTGGACCGTGGCCACGTCGCACCAGACCTGGATGCCGGCGTCGCGCAGCGCGGGGGCGACGGCGGCGGGTGAACCGACGGAGGTGATCACCGCGGCGGGGCGGTGGCGGATGATGACCTCCAGGTCCTGCCGCAGCCTGGGGTTCGAGCGGTGCACGATGAGGTTGGGGACGCAGGGGGCGGCGTCCGGCGTCTCGGCGCACTCTTCCCCGATGCGGCGCAGCCACTCGTCGAGCCGGCCCTCCTCACGGCAGTTCGCCGTCGGGAAGCTCCCGAAGACGCCCGCCCGGCAGGCGGCGATCACCAGTTCGGGACCGGAGACGAGCAGCATCGGGGCGGCGACGAGCGGCAGCCGCGCGCGGCGGAGTATCGCCCGTGGGTCCGTGTCGGCGGGGGCCTGCGGGTCAGCGGTCATGGTTCACCCCAGGTGGGAGGCGTGGGAAGGCGGGCGCCGTGCGGGCGCCCGCCCGTGGCCGCGTGTCAGACGCCGAGCTTGTCGGCGAGCCGGTCCTGCTGGTAGTCGGCGTCGCCGGCGAGCACGTTGCCGGCGATCGCGTTCTTGTAGAAGAAGTGGGCGTCGTGTTCCCAGGTGAAGCCGATGCCGCCGTGCAGGAGCATGGTCTCCTTGGCCGAGGTGAGGTAACCGGGAGAGGAGAGCGTCCGCGCGGCCGCGGCCGCCGTGCCGAGCTTCGCCGGCTCCTCGTCGGCCGCCCGCGTCGCCTCCCGCAGCGCCGCGTCGGCGAGCGCCCACAGGTTGTACATGTCGGCCAGCTTGTGCTTGACGCCCTGGTAGGCGCCGATGGGCTGGCCGAACGCGTAGCGGACCTTGGCGTACTCGGTGGTCATGGTGAGGCACGCGAGCATGGCTCCGCACTGCTCCGAGGCGATCGCCAGGTTCGCGAGGTCGGCCACGCGGTCGAGCGCGGCGACGGCGTCGCCCGCGACGAGCCGGGCCGGGGCGCCGTCGAGCGTCACGGTGGCCGAGCTGCGGGTCGGGTCCACGACCTCGTCCTTGGTCACGGTGAGGCCGCCGGCCGAGCGCTCGACGAGGTACAGGCCCACGCCCTGCGGGCCGCGGGCCTGCACGAGCAGGACGCCGGCCTCCGCGCCGTTCAGCACCGCCACCTTGGCGCCGGACAGGGTGACCGCGTCGCCGGAGCCGGTCGCCGTGGTCTCCGGCTCCGCGGGGATCCACCGGCGGTTCCCCGGCTCGCTGACGGCGAGCGCGCCGACGAGGGCGCCCTCGGCGATCCGCGGCAGCACCTCCCGTTTGGCCTCCTCGTCGTCCAGGGCGAGCAGGGCGCCGGCCGTCAGCACACAGGCCAGCAGCGGCGAGGGCACCAGCCCCGCGCCCAGCTCGCGCAGCGCCGCCGACAGGTCGGCCTGGGTGGCGCCGGCGCCGCCGTACTCCTCCGGGATGGTCAGACCGGCCAGGCCGAGGTCCCCGGCCAGCCGCGACCACACCTCCTGGTCGTAGGCCTGGTCGCCGCCGATGACCTCGCGGACCTTCGGCAGGGGCGTGCGCTGCGCGACGAAGCGCCTGACCGTCTCGGCGAGGCTCTTCTGGTCGTCGGTGAAGATGAGTGACACGTGAGCTCCTGAGGTGATGGCCCGGTCAGCGGGACAGCTTCAGCTGGTTGAAGGGCGTGTTCCGGTCGACGCCGGGATCCTTCGCCAGCCCGAGCACGCGCTCGCCGACGATGTTGCGCTGGATCTCGTTGGTGCCGCCCGCCACGGCGCCGCCGGGGGCGGCCACGATGGCCGAGACCACCCGCTCCAGGTCGGCGCCGCCGAGCGCGATGTCGCTGCCGATGATGTCCTGCGCCAGGTCGGCCGCCCAGAGGGCCAGCTCGGCGCCGGCGAGCTTCGCGGCGGACCCGCGGGCGCCGATCTCGACGCCGGCGGTGGTCTCCTCGTGCAGCACCCGCCCGTACGCGCCGAGCGCGGACTCCCGGGCGTACAGGACGGCGAGCCTGCGCCGGACGGCGGTGTCGGTCTCCAGGCCGCGAGCGCGGGCCAGCTCGACGAGCGAGTCGAAGCCCAGCGGGTTGGAGCGGGCGCGGCCCCCGGCGCCGATGGTGACGCGCTCGTTGCGGAGCATCACCACCGCGGCGCCCCAGCCCTCGCCGACCTCGCCGACGACCGCGTCCGCCGGCACCTCGACGTCGTCGAAGAACACCTCGTTGAACGGGGCGTGCCCGGTGGCCACGACGAGGGGCCGCACGGTGACGCCCGGGTGGTGCATGTCGACGATGAACATGGTGATGCCGCGGTGCTTGGCCACCGTCGGGTCGGTGCGGGCGATGATGGTGCCGAAGTCGCTGTACTGGGCGCCCGAGGTCCACACCTTCTGGCCGTTGATGAGCCAGCCGGTCTCGGTCCGCGTGGCCGTGGTCTGCAGGCCGGCGACGTCCGAGCCCGCGCCGGGCTCCGAGAAGAGCTGGCACCAGATCTCGTCGCCGCGCAGCAGCGGGGGCAGGTAGCGCTTCCTCTGCTCCTCCGTGCCGAGCTCCAGGATCGTCGGGCCGGGCATGCCGAGGCCGATGGTGAACGGCCCGGTGGGCAGGTCGAAGTCGGCCGCCTCCTCGTTGAAGGCGATCAGCTCCGCGGCGCCGAGGCCCTGCCCGCCGTACTCCTTCGGCCAGGTGATGCCGGCGAACCCGGCCTCCCACAGGGCCTTCTGGAACCGCTTCGACTCCTGGAGCGGGACGGCGCTCCCCTCCAGGTCGTATCCGGCCGCCTCGTCGAAGGGTTTGGCGTGCTGCTCCAGCCAGGCTCGCGCCCTGGCACGGAACTCATCGATCGACGTCATCCGCGTTCCTCTCGGAGATGGAGACGGCCGGACTGCCGGGCACATCACGACCGTTTGGTAACACGTTCTGTTTAGCGAAGGCTCACCCGTCCGGCGGCATCTGTCAAGAGTGCCGCCGAGATTCTGTTGGCAGCGGAGATATTGACAAGCCGTACTCGGCTGGTCACGCTACCTCCAACGGTAACGGGTTCTCTTTGCCAGGACGCCGGTCGGCGCTTGCGGTGGAGACGCGCCTCTCCGAGGAAGTGAGCACACATGAACCTTGCCCAAGCCGCCCATGCCCGCCCGCCCGGCGATCCCGGCGGCGCGAACGTTCTCCGCCTGGCGGACGTGACGGTGCGATTCGGCGGGATCACGGCGGTCGACGCGGTCACCCTGGACGTTCCCGGCGGCCAGGTGGTCGGCCTCATCGGCCCCAACGGCGCCGGCAAGACGACACTCCTGGACTCGGTCTCGGGGCTGCGCACCCCCACCGAAGGGCGCATCGTCCTCGACGGCGCGGACGTCACCGCCAGGACGGCCTCCTGGCTCTCCCGGCACGGCATCCGCCGGACCTTCCAGCGGCATCAGGCGTTCGGCTGGCTGACCGTCCGGCAGAACGTGCTCGTACCGCTGGAATGGCGCACCCGAGGGCGCGGGCTGCTGGGCGACCTGCTGGGCCTGCCGCACCGCAGGCGCGAGACCGAGGCCCTGCTCCAGCGGGTGGACGAGGTCGTCGAGCTGTGCGGGCTCTCCGACGTGCGCGACGTGAGCGCGGCGACGCTGCCGATCGGCCGGCTGCGGCTGCTGGAGTTCGCCAGGGCCATCGTGGACTCGCCCAGGCTGCTGCTGCTCGACGAGCCGACCTCGGGGCTGGGGCAGCGGGAGACCGAGCTGCTCCGCGAGGTCCTCCTCGGGCTGGTGCGGCGGCACGAGCTGACGGTGATCCTCGTGGAGCACGACGTCGACTTCGTGATGGGCCTGGCCGACCGCGTCGTCTGCCTGGTCCAGGGGGCGGTGCTGGCCGACGGCACGCCCGCCGGGATCCGCAGGAACCCTGAGGTCATCGCGGCCTACCTCGGCAACTGACGCTTCAGGCACGTGAGGAGTATCTGTGCAGTTCTTCAGCATCGCGATCAGCGGCGCGGTGTCGGGAGCGATCTACGCCCTGCTCGCGATCGGGCTCGTCCTGTCGCACTCGACGTCCCGCATCTTCAACTTCGGCCACGCGGCCACCGCCTTCGCCTCCGCCTACCTCTACCACCAGCTGCACGTCGCCCTGGGCTGGAACAAGTGGCTGACGCTGCTGTTCGTGGTGGTGCTGTTCGCCCCGCTCATGGGCTGGGCCTGGGACCGCCTGGTGTTCTCCCGGCTGACCGACGCCGAGGAGTCGACGAAGATCGTCGCGGGCGTCGGCGTCCTCATCGTCGTGCCTGCCTTCGTGCTGCTGGTCTGCGGTGCGCTGCGTGACCTGTTCGGGATCCCGTTCCAGGACGTGGCCGAGGTGTACCAGGTGCCCGGCGTGCTGCCCCCCGCCCAGCACGTGCTGGCCGAGGGGCTGGTCCTGAGCAACGACCAGCTCGTCGCCCTGGCCGCCAGCATCCTGCTCTTCCTCGCGATGTGGGCCTTCCTCCGCTTCACCTCCCTCGGCCTGCACATGCGGACCGCGGTGGACAGCCCGGTGCTGGCGCGGCTGCGCGGCATCGACACCGGCCGGGTCTCGACCCTCTCGTGGGTGATCAGCTTCTTCGTGGCCGCCATCGCGGGCGTGCTCGCCGCCCCGTTCCCCGGCCCGTTCGGGCTGGTCAACGACAACTACACGCTGGCCCTGTTCGTCGCCACGACGGCCGCCGTGGTGGCGGGACTGCGCTCGGTCCCGCTGGCCTTCCTCGCCGGCCTGCTCATCGGCGCCCTGCGGAACGTGGTCGTGGCGTACGTCAACGAGGACTACCTGGGCGCCGTCGGCGCCTGGGCGGCCAAGGTCTACGGCCTGACCGCCTCGGTGCCGTACGCCGTGCTGTTCATCGCGCTGATCTTCCTCGGGTACGACCGCAAGCGGCGCAAGGCGGGCACCAGCGCGTCGGCGGCCAAGCCGACCCCGGACTACCGCGACGACCTCACGCCGTTCAAGAAGGCCCTGCCGTGGATCATCAAGTCGGCGATCGTCCTGGTGCCGGCCCTGACCTTCGCCAACGGCATCTGGCGGCAGCTGATCATCTACGGGCTCGCGCTGGGCATCATCCTGCTGTCGTTCACCATCGTCACCGGGCTCGGCGGCATGGTGAGCCTGGCCCAGGGGGCGTTCGCCACCGCGGCGGGTCTCACCGTCGGCCTGCTGCTGGCCAACGGCTGGCACTACGTGCCGGCCGCCGTGGTCGGCGTCCTGGTGGCGGCCGTGCTCGGCGCGCTGACCGCGCTGCCGGCGCTGCGATTGTCCGGCCTCAGTCTCACCTTCGCCACGCTGGCTCTGGCGCTGCTCGCCACCAACGTGCTGTTCAAGATGGAGTGGTTCTCCAACGGCACGGCCGGCTGGTCGATCCCGAGGCCGCGGTTCGGGCCGATCGACCTCGGTGACGACCGGGTGCTGCTGGTCGTCTGCTTCCTCACCGTGCTGCTGATGGTCTGGATCGCCGGCAACCTCACCGACTCCGCGGCGGGACGCGCGATGATCGCGGTGCGTACGGCCGAGCCGGCCGCGTCGGCGTCGGCCGTCTCCCCGCCGGTCACCAAGCTCCTCATCTTCGTCATCTCCGCCGCCGTCGCGGGGCTGGGCGGCATCCTGGCCGTCACGGTGTACGGCACGATCCTCAACACCGCCAACCCTCCGCAGGCCACGTTCCTGTGGCTGGCGATCGTCGTGATCATCGGGATCCGCCAGCCCGGGGGCGCCATCGAGGCCGGCATCATCAGCGCCGTGCTGCCCTGGATCATGGCCCACGGCTTCACCCTCGGGCCGATCAGCTGGGGCGGCACCAGCAACGACCTCATCCCCCAGGTGCTCTTCGGGCTCGGCGCCATCCAGCTCGCGGCCCAGCCCAACGGCCTCCTCGCCGCACAGTCCAAGGCCGCCCGACACCGCCGCGACCGCAAACGAGCCGAACTCACCGCGACCGCAGCCAGCACGGCGGTGGCGGCCGAGGCGGCGGAGGAGCCGCCCCTCACGGTGCGGGAGCCGGACGCCGCCCCCGCGACCGCTGCGGCTGGGGCCGCCGCTGGGACCGCGGCCGGGAACGGTGGCGGGTCCGGACTGCTGGAGTTGGATGGGGTGCGGGCGGCGTACGGGGAGGTCGAGGTTCTGCATGGGATCGACCTGGCCGTGCGGGAGGGGACGATTCTGGCGCTGCTGGGCGCGAACGGGTCCGGAAAGACCACGCTGTGCTCTGCCATCGCCGGGCTGGTGCCGGCGACCGGCGGGCGGATCGTCTTCGACGGCGAGGACATCACGGCGCTGGGCGCGCTGGAGCGCGTGGAGCGCGGTCTCGTGCTCGTGCCCGAGTCCCGCGGTGTCTTCCCCTCGATCACCGTCGACGAGAACCTGAGCATCTGGCTCCCGTCCAAGGCCGACCGGGCCAAGGTCTACGAGCAGTTCGAATCGCTGGCCCGCCGGGCCGGGCAGCCGGCGGGCAACCTGTCCGGCGGCGAGCAGCAGATGCTCAGCCTGGCCCCCTTCCTCGTGCGCCGGCCGCGCCTGCTCATCAGCGACGAGCCGTCGCTCGGGCTGGCGCAGCTCGTCACGGCGGAGATCATGGCCGCCTTCCAGCGCCTCCAGCGGGAGGGCACCACTGTGGTGCTCGTCGAGGAGAAGGCTCGGGACGTCCTCACCGTCGCCGACCAGGTCGGCGCGCTCCAGACCGGCCACCTCCGCTGGGTGAACGACCGGTCGGAGGTCGACGAGCAGCAGGTCGCCGCCGCCTATCTCGGCATGTCGGCCGTCGTGCACTGACGCCCCCATGGGTGACCGAACCAGAAAGGCAACACCATGACCATTCCTCGTCCCCGCCGGTTCCGGCGGGTCACGTCAGCGGTGGCCGTGACCGCCCTCTTCTCCTTCACCACGGCATGCGGCGGGGGTTCAGGCACCGCCTCCTCCGGTTCGTCAGGCACGGGCGCCGCCAAGGCGGCCGCGACCGAGCCGCTGACCGCGCAGCAGGCCGGTGAGGAGATCGCCAAGCTCCTCGGCGACCTGCCGGAGCTCACCGGCGAGACGGTGCGCGGCGTCAACGGCAAGGTCATCACCGTGGGCGGGACCGGGACCAACACCAAGGCGGGCCAGCACACCCTGCCCGGCCTCGACGTGGGCGCGCGGGCCCGCTTCGAGCGGGCCAACCGCGAGGGCGGCGTGAACGGCTACACCTTCGAGTACGCCGGGTTCCAGGACGACAACGGCCAGCCGGCCGCCTCGCAGCACGCCACCCAGAACCTCGTCGAGTCCAAGCAGGTCTTCGCCCTGGTGCCGTACGTGCCGGCCTCCGGGGTGAACGGCGACTACATCGCCAAGCACAGGGTCCCGACGTTCGGCTGGCTGGGGCAGGACTTCTGCACCTGGAACGAGAACCCGTGGATGTACAGCAACCAGGGGCAGACCTCGTGCCCGGAGGTGCTGCCCGGCAAGGCGGTGGGCTCCTCCGCCTCGCTGGAGCAGTATCTCAAGGCGACCGGCAAGGACGCCGCCTCCATCAAGTTCGGCGTCTTCGCCTCCTCCGACCCCTACGGCAAGGCGGGCGTCATCTCGTCCCGGGCGACCGCCGAGAACCTCGGCCTCAGCGTCGTCTACGCCGAGGCGGACCTGCCCAGCGCCACCGAGCCGCCGCTGTCCGACTACACCCCGATCGCCTCGCGCATCATGGCGTCGGGCGCGAACGTGGTGGCGGCCAACGTCACCGCGCCGGCACTGCTGGGCGTGCTCGGCGCGCTGAAGTCGCTGGGCTGGACCGGCGACATGATCTACGGGCAGGCGGCGCAGGCGCTGCTCGAAAACCCCGGCACGGCGCAGACGGTCGACGGCATGATCGGCACCACGGCCCAGGGCGCCATGGCGTTCGGCGGGGACAGCTTCGCCCAGGTCAGCGAGGACCTCAAGGCGATCGGGTCGGACGCCCCGGCCGATGGCATCGGCACGGTGACGACGTACTGGGCGGCCGACCTGTTCCTGCAGGCGTTCGCCGAGATCGAGGGTGAGCCCACCGCGGAGAAGCTGGCCAACGTGCTCAACGGCGGCTCGTTCGGCTACGGGGCGATCCAGGGCGTCACCTGCTCGCAGTCCTGGCCCGCCGGACGGGTGCTCGCCGCCGCCTGCGCCGGTGTCGTGAAGTACGACGCCGCCGCCAAGAAGCTGACCCCGCTGGCTCCGCTGGAGAACACCGGCGGCTACTTCATCGTCGACGCCCAGTAGCGGCGGGCCCGCCGGCGGGGTGGCCGAGAGCACCCCGCCGGCGGGCGTCCACCCGGAGTCCGGCCGGATCGGGACAGCGCCTCCCGACGGGGGAATCGATTGCCGTTAGTCTTCCCCCAGACGATCCGAAACGAGGACGGGATGACGACGATCTACGACGTGGCACGCCACGCGGGGGTGTCCGCGGCGACGGTTTCGCGGGTGGTCAACGGGCGGTCGAGCGTGGATCCGGCGCTGGCCGAGCGGGTCCGGCAGGCCATGGGCGAGCTCAAGTACCGGCCCAACGCCGTGGCGCGCAACCTGCGCAGGAGCCAGACCACGCTGTGGGCCGTCATCATCTCCGACATCGGCAACCCGTTCTTCACCGCGATGGTCCGCGGCGTGGAGGACGTCGCGCAGAAGGCCGGCTTCTCGGTCGTCCTGTGCAACAGCGACGAGGATCCCGCCAAGGAGGGCAAGTACGTCACCGCCGCGCTCAACGACCAGATGGCCGGGGTGATCATCTCTCCTTCGGGCCGGGGCACGCACGTGAACCGGCTGGTGGAGGCCGGGGTCCCGGTGGTCGTCATCGACCGGCTGCCCCGCGGCGTCGCCGTCGACACCGTGATGGTGGACAACGAGCACGGCGCGCAGCTGGCCACCGGGCACCTCATCGAGGCGGGGTACGAGCGCATCGCCTGCGTCACCGGCCCGCGCCGGTTGTCGACGGCGGCCCAGCGCCTGCGCGGCTACCAGCGGGCACTGCGCGCCGCCGGCCGCAAGGTCAGGACGGAGCTGATCAGGTTCGCCGACTTCCGCGAGGAGGGCGGTTACGCGGCGATGGCGGACCTGCTGCGGCAGGATCCCCGGCCCGACGCCGTCTTCGCGGCCAACAACCTGATGACGGTCGGCGCCGTCGAATGCCTGGTCGACCAGGGGGTGCGCATCCCCCAGGAGGTCGGCGTGGCCGGGTTCGACAACATCCCGTGGGCCCACCTGGTCCGGCCCACGCTGACGACCGTGGACCAGCCCACCTACGAGCTGGGCCGTACCGCCGCCCTGCTGCTCGCCGAGCGGATCACCGAGCCGACCCGCCCGGCGAGCAGCGTCACCCTGCACACCCAGTTGCACGTACGGGAGAGCTCGCGCCGCTGAGCTGTTGACTCCGTCGGCGGGGTTCATTAGCGTCGGCGAAGTCAGCAATCGATTTCCCAGGGGTTGCTCGTGTACGTGCTCGGCGTCGACATCGGGACCTCCAGCAGCAAGGGCGTGCTGGTCGCCCCCGACGGCACGGTGCGGCGGTCGGCGGCACGCGAGCACACGGTGGACCGGCCGGGGCCGGGACGGTTCGAGATGGACGGCCGCCACTGGTGGCGGGAGTTCGCCGAGCTGGCCCGTGAGCTGGCGCGGGACGTGACGGTCGGCGCGGTCGGGGTGAGCGGCATGGGGCCGTGCGTCCTGCTCGCCGACGCCGGCGACGAGCCGGTGCGGCCCGCGATCCTCTACGGCGTCGACACCCGCGCCACCGCGCAGATCGACCGGCTCGAACGGGAGCTGGGGAAGGACGAGATCCGGCGGAGGGGCGGCTCGGACCTGTCGAGCCAGGCGGCCGGCGCGAAGATCGCGTGGATCGCCGACGAGGAGCCCGGACGGTACGCGAGGGCGCGGCGGCTGTACATGCCGAGCTCCTGGCTGGTGCGCAGGCTCACCGGCGCCTACGTGCTCGACCACCACTCGGCCAGCCAGTGCACGCCGCTCTACGACGTCGGCGGCCTCGGCTGGCACCGGCCCTGGGCCGACGCGGTCGCGCCGGGCATCGAGCTGCCCCCGCTGCGCTGGCCGGGCGAGCAGGCGGGCACGGTCACCGCCGGGGCCGCCCGGGAGACCGGCCTGCCGGCGGGCATCCCGGTGACCACCGGGACGATCGACGCCTGGGCCGAGGCGCTCAGCGTCGGCGCCCACGGCGCGGGCGACCTCATGCTCATGTACGGCACGACCATGTTCCTCGTCCACACCACCGCCGAGCACCTGACCTGGCCCGGCCTCTGGGGGACGGTCGGCGCGGTGCCCGGCACCTACAACCTGGCCGGCGGCATGGCGACCTCGGGCGCGATCACCACGTGGCTGAGCGACCTGTCCGGCGCCGGCTACGAGGAGCTCCTGGCGGAGGCCGGAGAGTCCGGCGCCGGCGCCAACGGCCTGCTCATGCTGCCCTACTTCGCCGGCGAGCGCACCCCGGTCATGGACCCGCGCGCCAGGGGCGTGATCGCCGGCCTGACCCTCTCGCACACCCGCGGCGACCTCTACCGGGCCGCCCTGGAGGCGACCGGCTTCGCCGTGCGCCACAACGTCGAGACCATCCGGGCGGCGGGTGGCGACGTGCGCCGCGCCGTCGCCGTCGGCGGCGGCACCCAGGGCGCCCTGTGGACCCAGATCGTCTCCGACATCACCGGCCTGCCGCAGGAGGTCCGGGTCACCTCCATCGGCGCCTCGTACGGCAGCGCGCTGCTCGCCGCCGGGCTCGTCGGCGAGGCCGGCGCCGACGCCTGGAACCCCGTGAGCCACGTGGTCACCCCGCGGCCGGAGTCGTCGGCCGCGTACGACGAGCTCTACCGCCTCTACCTGCGGCTCTACCCCAGCACGGCGAGCCTCGCGCACGAGCTCGCCGACCGTCAGCATCGTTGAAGGGCAGACATGTACGCATTCCCCCAGCTCATCGAGCCGCCCGCGGCGGAGCCCGGCGTGGTCTACACCGTCGCGAGCGGCGACCTGCGCCAGAGCGCCAACCAGACCTGCTGGCCGGTCCAGGAGAAGCTGGAAGCCGATCTCGCCCGGGCGCTCGGCGAGCTCGGCTGGTCGGTGCGGCGCGGGCACGAGGCCGACCCCGTCAAGGGTCACGGTTTCATCGACAGCCAGCGCGCCGGCATCGACGTCTTCAGGACCCTGCCGCCGGACGCGCCGCTCATCGTCGTCGAGGCGGTCTGGCAGTACAGCCACCACGTGCTGGCGGGGCTGCGCGGCCATCGCGGCCCGGTCCTGATCGTGGCCAACTGGAGCGGGCAGTGGCCCGGACTGGTCGGCCTGCTGAACCTGGCCGGGAGCCTGACCAAGGCGGGTCGCCCGTACTCGGTGCTGTGGAGCGAGGAGTTCACCGACGAGTGGTCGCGGCACGGGCTCAAGACCTGGCTGGAGACCGGAGAGATCACCCACGACACCAGCCATGTCACGAAATATCGGCCGGAAGGGGAGAGTCTGGAGATCGCCCTCGGCAAGGCCGTCGCCCGGCAGCTCGCCACCGAGAAGGCCATCATCGGCGTCTTCGACGAGGGCTGCATGGGCATGTACAACGCCATCATCGACGACGAGCTGCTCAACCCCCTCGGGATCTACAAGGAGCGCCTGTCGCAGAGCGCGCTCGTCGCCGAGATGCAACGGGTCGGCGACGAGGAGGCCGGGCGGGTCCGCGCCTGGCTCGACCGGGAGGGCCTGACCTTCCACCTCGGCACGGACGAGGCCACCGAGCTGACCGAGGCCCAGCTGACCAGCCAGTTCAAGATGTACGTCGCCGCGCTGCGGATCGCCGACGACTTCGGCCTCGACGCGGTCGGCATCCAGTACCAGCAGGGCCTGAAGGACGTGGTCCCGGCCAGCGACCTGGCGGAGGGCCTGCTCAACAACGTCTCCCGCCCGCCGGTGCTCAGCCGCGACGGTTCCCGTGAGCTGTACGCGGGACGGCCGCTGCCGCACTTCAACGAGGTCGACGAGGGCGTCGCCGTGGACTCTCTGATCACCAACCGCGTCTGGACCGCGATGGGCCTCGACCCGGCCACGACGCTGCACGACATCCGCTGGGGCGAGGAGTACGACGGACGGTTCGTCTGGGTCTTCGAGATCTCGGGTTCCGTACCCGCCTCGCACAACGGCGGCTACCGCGCCTCGTGGAGCATGCGGCAGCCCCCGATGTACTTCCCGCTCGGCGGCGGCACGCTCAGCGGCGTCTCCAAGCCGGGCGAGATCGTCTGGTCGCGCGTGTTCATCATGGACGGCGAGCTGCACGCCGACCTCGGCCGGGCGACCGTCGTCGAGCTGCCCGAGGAGGAGACCAGGCGCAGGCTCGACGCCACGACCCCGCAGTGGCCGATCATGCACGCCGTGCTGCACGGCGTCACCCGCGACCAGTTCATGGCCCGCCACCGGGCCAACCACCTCAACGTGGCCTACGCGGGCGACGCCGACGGCGCGGACCGCGCCCTCGCCGCCAAGGCCGCGGCCTTCGCCGAACTCGGCGTGCACGTGCACCTGTGCGGAATCTCCTTAGAAGGAGGGGCCCTGTGAAGCCCTTACGCATCGCACTGATCCCGCTCCTGGGCCTGGCGCTGACCGGGCCGGCCCAGGCCTCGACGACCCACTCCCCCGCCGTCGTGGTGAGCAAGATGACCGGTCCCGGCTCGGTCAGCGCCACCGACACCGCCTGGAAGGTCAAGGCGACCGACCTAGGCGTCATGTGGGACAACGGCCGCGGGGAGATCCTGGCCGCGTTCGGCGACACGTTCGGCGCCTCCTGGCAGCCGCCGGGCGCCAACGGCGACGACTGGCGCAGCCAGGTGCTGCTGCGCAGCACCGACCGGAACCTGGCCGACGGCATGTCCTTCAGCGGCGCGGCCACCGACCGGCCCGGCCACGCCAAGGAGCTCATCCCGAGCAGGAAGGCCGACGGCGACGAGATCACCGTGATCCCCACGGCCGGGGTGTCGGTGGGGACGCGGCAGTACCTCGCCTACATGTCGGTGCGGCACTGGGGCGAACCCGGCTACTGGGACACCAACTACTCCGCCATCGCCTACTCCGACGACAACGGCCAGACCTGGGTGACCAGCGGCGGCCCCCGCTGGGACAACCCCGGCGGCGCCGACCACTTCCAGATGGCGGCCTTCGTCCGCCGCGACGGCCACGTCTACATGTTCGGCACGCCGAACGGCCGCCAGGGCGCCGCCTACCTGGCCCGGGTGCCCGAGACCGCGGTCCTGACCAAGTCCGCCTACCAGTACTGGACGGGCAGCGCCTGGCAGTCCGGCGCCGACACGCTCGCCGCCCCGATCGTCGCGGCGCCGGTGTCGGAGCTGTCGGTCCAGTTCAACGCCCACACCGGCAAGTGGCTGATGACCTACCTCAAGGGCAGCGACGTCGTGCTGAGGAGCGCGAGCGCGCCCACCGGCCCGTGGAGCGGCCCGGCGGTGGTGGCGAGCTTCGCCGACTTCCCCGGGCTCTACGGCGGCTACATGCATCCCTGGTCGTCGGGGCCGGACCTCTATCTGGCGCTGTCGCAGTGGACGCCCTACAACGTCTACCTGATCCGCGTCCAGCTGAACCCGGACGGGACCATCGCCAACCCGAACCTCGTCCGCGACCCGAGCTTCGAACGCCAGGCCACGAACACGGTCGCGGCGCCCTGGAAGGTGCGCGGCAACGGCGGCGTCGACCAGGGCACCTGGGCCTTCACCGCCGACCGCAACGCCTTCGTCCGCTACAACCGCGGCTGGCATGACATCTACCAGACCGTCCAGGTCACGCCCCACACGAACTACACGCTGACCGGCTGGCTGCGCACCTCGCCCGACAACGACAACGGCTTCTTCGGCGTCCGCGCCCCCGGTGGCGCCCCGTTCGCGGAGCTCAACTTCCGCGCGCTCGGCGGCTGGACCAAGCGCACCGTCACCTTCAACAGCGGGAACCGCGGCTCGATCGAGGTCTTCGCGGGGATCTGGACGGACAACGGCGACATGTGGCTGCAGCTGGACGACTTCGCCCTGGTGAAGTCCTGATCGATGTGCGGGACCCGTACATCGATCGCGTAACGCTCATTGACCTGTCACCCGCGGGGCGATAGGAAGCGGCAATCGATTTCTCATATCCAGGAGGAACCGTGACGTATGGCCAGTACGGCAGCAGCCTGCGCGACCTGCCGCGGCTGCGCTCGCACCGCCGCAGGAGGGTGTCGAGCTGGGACCGTTCGGGCGGCAACGACGACCGCGTCACGGTGGCGCCGGGCGAGACCGTGACCCTCGCCGACATCCGCGGCGCCGGCTCGGTCAACCACATCTGGATGACCGTGGCGCCGCGCGACCCCGGCACGCCGGAGACGCACGACCGCGACTTCCTCCGCAAGCTCGTGCTGCGCGTCTTCTGGGACGACAACGAGCACCCCAGCGTGCTCGTGCCGCTGGGCGACTTCTTCGGCATGGGCCACGCCCGCACCGCGAACTTCGTCTCGGCGCCGCTGCAGATGAGCCCGCAGGACGGCAAGGCCTTCAACTGCTGGTTCCACATGCCGTTCGGCAGCCGGGCGAGGTTCGAGCTGACCAGCGAGTGCGAGGAAGAGGTGCTCTGGTTCTACTACTACATCGACTACGACGAGTTCGACGAGCTGGGTGACGGACTGGGCCGCTTCCACGCCCAGTGGCGGCGGGAGAACCCCGCCGACGGCGTCGACCAGGGGTCCATGACGAACGCCGAGTACCTGTTCGGCGGCACCAACCAGGACGGGGCGGGCAACTACCTCATCCTGGAGGCCGAGGGCCGCGGCCACTACGTGGGCTGCGTCCTGAACGTCACCAACCTGCGCCGCACCTCCGACTGGAACTGGTACGGCGAGGGCGACGACATGATCTTCATCGACGGCGAGGCCTTCCCGCCCAGCCTGCACGGCACCGGGACCGAGGACTACTTCAACACCGCCTGGTGCCCGAGCCAGTCCTACCACGCCCCGTACCACGGCCTGACGCTGCCCGGCGGGGAGAACTGGTCGGGGCAGATCTCGATGTACCGCTTCCACGTCGAGGACCCGGTGCCCTTCACCACCTCCATCAAGGTGACCATCGAGCACGGTCACGCCAACCGCCGCCAGGACGACCTGTCCTCGGTCGCGTACTGGTACCAAGAGCTCCCGCACCGGCCGTTCACGCTCCCGCCCGTCAGCGCCCGGCTGCCCATCCTGTGACGCGAGAGGAGACGACGTGCGCACACCACTCATCCGGCTGGTCGCGGCCGTGGCCGGCGCGACCGTGCTGGCCGCCGGCTGCGGATCGGGCGCCGGCCCGTCGGCGCCCGGCAAGTCCGAGATCACGCTCTGGCAGCAGAAGTTCACCGACCAGGAGGACGCCTGGTACAAGAAGGCCGTCGCGGCCTTCAACAAGTCCCAGGACGAGGTCGTGCTCAAGCATGTGATCGTCCCGGCGGACACCTGGGACCAGAAGATGAGGTCCGCCCAGGCCGCGGGCAAGGCACCCGACGTCTACACGGTCAACTACAGCAAGGTGCCCGGCTTCGCCCGCACCGGCGTGATCCAGGCGCTCGACCCGCTCATCCCGGCCGACAAGTGGACCGGGCTGCAGGAGCCGGTGCTCGCCTCGGTGGAGCACGACGGCAAGAAGTACGGGTACCCGATGCTGGTGGAGCCGTCGGCCGTGCTCTTCTACCGCAAGGACCTGTTCGCCCAGGCCGGGCTCGACCCCGAGCGGCCGCCGGCCACCTGGCAGGAGCTCATCGACTACGGCAGGAAGCTGACCACCAAGGACGTCGCGGGCGTCGTCACCGCCGCCAACCAGATCGACCTGGCCTGGTCGACGTGGGGCCTGCAGTGGAACGCGGCCGGGCACCTGCCGATCAGCGACGACTGGTCCGCGCCGCGCGCCGCCGACCCCGCCTACAAGCAGCTGCTGCAGGTCTACCAGACGCTCTACCAGCAGGGGATCATGCCCAAGCAGCCGCTGGCGCCGTACGCCGACGCCAACCCGCTGGGCCAGGGCAAGACCGCGATGATGGTGTGCGGCTCGTGGGCGGCCAGCGTGCTGCTGCAGGACTATCCGAAGCTGGTCGGCCAGATCGGAGTGGCGGCCCTGCCCTCCTTCGACGGCGACGCCACCAAGCCGACCGCGACGCTCGGCGGCTGGACGCTGGTCGTCGACGCCAAGTCCCGCGACGCCCGCGCCTCCGCCGGCTTCGTCTCCTGGCTGCTGGCCGAGGACACCACGCTGCTGGTCGAGTTCTTCAAGAACACCAAGTTCTCCAAGTACTCGCCGCGCGCCGCCGTCGCCGAGGCGATCGCCAAGGACCCGGCGGCGGCCGAGAACCCGTGGGCCAAGACGATCGAGGAGCGGGTCGTGCGGTACGCCAAGGCGGAGCCGGCCTATGACTGGGCCGTCAGCCTGGCCTTCGGCAAGGCCGTCGAGAAGGCGCTGCAGGGCAAGGACATCGACGAGGCCCTGCGAGCGGCCGACGCGGAGATCAAAGAGCTGATCGCCAAGAACGACCTGGCCGGACAGGGATCCTGATCCCGCACAGCCCGCCGCCGGTCCGCGCCGGACCGGCGGCGGAGAAAGGAGTGCCGGTGGCTGTCACGTCACTGCGGGCCACGCGCGCCCGGCCGCGCGCCGGCGCCCGCCCCCGGCCGAGGCGGGAGAACCGGGCCGCCTTCGTCATGCTGGCCCCGCTGCTGGTCCTGCTCGGCGTCTTTGTCGTCTGGCCGCTGCTGCACGCGGTCTACATCAGCTTCTTCACCTGGAGCTTCTACGACCCGGCCGTCTTCGTCGGGCTGCGCAACTACCTCAACGTGCTCACCGACGTGGAGTTCGTCAACTCGGTGACGCGCGGCCTGCTCTTCTCCGCCATCGTGGTGCCCGCGCAGGTCACGATCGCCTTCGTCTTCGCCAACCTGGTCAAGTCGGTCAGCCGGCGGATGGCGACCGTGATGAAGGTGACGATCTACGTGCCCGCGGTGATCTCCGAGGTGATCGCGGCCATCGTCTTCGCGCTCATCTACACCCACCGCGGCGGGCTGCTCAACTGGTTCCTCGACTTCTTCGGCATCGAGGCGATCCCCTGGCTCGGCGACACCGTCACCGCGCTGCCGGCCATCGCGGTCCCGGCGATCTGGATCGGCATGGGCGTGGCCTCCCTGATCATGCTGGCCGGGCTGCTCGACATCCCGGAGACCTACTACGAGTGCGCCTCGCTCGACGGCGCCGGCCCGTGGACGAAGATGTTCAGGATCACGCTGCCGCTCATGAAGAACGTCATCCTGTTCCTGCTGATCACCGGTTTCGCGGCGTCGCTGCAGTTCCTCATCCTGCCGTTGCTGATGACCCAGGGCGGCCCGGTGAACTCCACCAACCTGCCGAACCTGTTCATCCTTCAGCATTTCACCACCGACCTGTACGTCGGCTACTCGATCGCCGCCGCGCTGCTGCTGTTCGCCGTGCTCGGCACGGTGTCGGCGATCATCTTCCGGCTGGTCAGATCAGAGAAGGCGATGGACGCATGAGAGGCGCACCCGGCGCGATCCTGCGGTACGGCCTGGCCGCGGTCTTCGTCGTCGCCGCGTTGTTCCCGCTCGCGTGGCTGGCGATGGCGGGGTTCAAGGCCAAGACCGAGGTCGTGGCGACCCCGTTCCAGTTCTTCCCCGAGATGTGGCGCTGGGACAACTACGCGCGGCTCCTGGCCGACGAGGCGTTCCTGCGCTCGCTGGGCGTGACGTTCGCCGGCGCCGCCCTGTTCGCGGCGCTCAGCCTGGTGGTCAACGCGCTGGGCGCCTATGCCTTCGCCCGGCTGGAGTTCGCCTTCAAACGGACGATCTGGGTCATCGTGCTCACCACGATGTTCATCCCGGGGATCGCGATCATGCTGACCTCCTTCATCGTGGTGACCGAGCTGGGCATGCTCGACAGCCTGGCGGTGCTGGTGATCCCCGGCGCGGCGGCGGGCGTGCAGGTCTTCTTCCTGCGCCAGTTCTTCCTGTCGGTGCCGGCGGTGCTGGAGGAGGCCGCCCAGCTCGACGGGGCGGGGCCGTGGCGGATCTTCCGTCACATCTTCGTCCCGCTCTCGAAGGGCGCGTTCGTGGTGGTCGGGGCGACGTCGTTCCTGATGTTCTGGAACTCCTACATCTGGCCGGTGCTGACCATCACCGACCCTGAGCTCTTCCCGATCCAGCAGTATCTGGCGACCTTCCGCTCCGAGCGGACCAGCGAGCACGGCCTGCTGATGGCCGGTTCGACGCTGGCCGCCCTGCCCGTCATCGTGCTGTTCCTGATCTTCCAGCGGCACATCATCCGCGGCGTGCGCCTCTCGGGGCTCAAGTGAACGGCGCGGCCCGGCCCATCCCGCACGGGCAGGGCAGGCACGTGGCCATGCCGCTCGGCGGGATCGGCACCGGCAACCTCGCGATCGGCGCGGACGGCGGGCTGCGCCAGTGGCAGCTGCAGAACTGCGGCAACCATCGCGGCGTCCTGCCGTACACGTTCTTCGCGCTGCGCGTCAGCACGTGGGAGCCGCCCGCGAACGAGCTGTTCGTCCTTCAGGCGCGGTCACCGGACGCTCCGGCCACGCCGCTGGTGAACGACGACCACGTGCCCGCGTGGCAGCGCGATCTGCTGCGCACGCGCCGGGCGGTGAGCGGGACGACCTTCCGCGGCCTCTACCCCTTCGCCCACCTGGAGTACCACGGGCTGCCCGTCGAGGTCGGGCTGGAGGCGTTCAACCCGCTGGTCCCGCTCGACGTGGACGACAGCTCGCTGCCGGTCGCGCTGTTCACCTTCACGATCGCCAATCCGGGGCCGCTGCCGGCGCAGGTGTGGCTGGCGGCGGCCGCGCAGAACCCGGTCGGGCACGACGGGACCACGCCGATCGACGGCGTGCGCGGGCTCGGCTACGGCGGCAACGTCAACAGCGTGCGCCGCGCGGGCGGCTGGACCTCGCTGGTCATGGAGAACCCGCTGATCGACCCGGCGTCGCCCGGCGCCGGGCAGATGGTGCTGACCGTGGACGCGGCCGACGCGGCGGTGCTCCCGCAGTGGACGCATCCCGACGAGTTCCTCGCCTTCGTGGCCGGGCGCGCGGTCTACGGCGACGCCGAACGGGCGCGGCACGCGTCCTGGCAGGCCGACTACCAGGCGAGCGGGCCGCGGCAGGGGTTCGGGCCGAGCCCGGCGGGCCTGACGTGGAACGGCGGCGTGGTCGCCCCGATGGTGCTGACTCCCGGTGAGACCCGTGCCGTCCGGTTGTGCCTGGCGTGGTACTTCCCGAACCGCTACGCGAACTTCGTACAGTTCGGTCCGCCGAACCCGCAGTGGGGGCCGACCAGGTTCTGGCTCGGCAACGCCTACGCCACCCGCTTCGCCGACGCCCTCGACGTGGCGGCCCACGTGCGCGAGCGGTGGACGCCGCTCCGCGAGACCTCGCTGCGGTGGGTGGACGTCCTGGCGGACAGCAGCCTGCCCGCCCAGGCGGCCGAACACCTGGCCGCGCAGGCGTCGATCCCGCGCAGCCCGTCGTGCTTCCGGACGGCCGACGGGGCGTTCTTCGGCTTCGAGGGGGTGCTGGGCGCCTCGACCGTGATGTGGTCGGGCGACGTGGGGGGCTCCTGCCCGCTCAACTGCACCCACGTCTGGAACTACGCGCAGGCGGTGGCCAGGCTCTTCCCGTCGCTGGAGCGGAGCATGCGCGCCACCGAGTACGAGGTCATGCAGGCGCCGGAGGGTTACCTGCCGCACCGGGTGATCGCGCCGACCTACCTGCGCCAGCTCTGGGACGTGCCCGTCGGGGGGCCGGTCGAGCCCGCGCTCGACGGCATGCTCGGGGCCGTGCTGAAGACCTACCGCGAGGTACGGCACGGCGCCCCGCTGGAGCCCTGGTGGCTTGGGGTGAAGCGGCTGCTGGGGCACGTCCGGGCGACCTGGGACCCCGAGGGCAGCGGGGTGCTGCACGGCGTGCAGCCGTCCACCCACGACATCGACCTGTGCGGGCTCAACCCGTTCATGGGCACGCTCTGGCTGGCGGCGTTGCGGGCCGCCGAGGAGATGGCGGTGCCGGCCGGGGAGCCGGGCCTGGCCGCGGAGCTGCGCGAACTGTTCGACCGCGGCAGCGCCCGCTACGACGAGGCGCTGTTCAACGGCTCGTACTACGTGCAGGTCCTGGAGGAGGGCGACTCGGCCGAGTTCCAGTGGCTCGAAGGCTGCCTGGCCGACCAGCTCATCGGGCAGTGGTGGGCGCACCAGCTCGGCCTCGGCCACCTGCTGCCTCGCGAGCACGTCGTCTCGGCCCTCCGCGCGGTCGTCGGGCACAACCTGCGCACCGGTTTCCGCGACTTCGACCACCCCTACCGGGTCTTCGCCGACGAGGACGACACCGGGCTGCTCATGTGCACCTGGCCGCTCGGCGGCCGCCCGGCGGTGCCCACCCGCTACTGCGACGAGGTGTGGACCGGTAGCGAGTACCAGGTCGCGGCGCACTGCCTCTGGGAAGGGCTGGAGGAGGAGGCGCAGGCGATCCTCGCCGGGCTCTGGCGCCGCTACGACGGCGGCCGGCGCAACCCCTACAACGAGATCGAGTGCGGCGACCACTACGTGCGCGCCATGGCCGGCTGGTCGGTGCTCGACGCCCTGGCGGGAGCCTCCTATGACGCCACCAGCGGGCGCCTCACCCTGGCGCCGCGCGGGCACGGCCGATGGCCGCTGCTGCTCCCGACGGGCTGGGGAACCCTGATCCGGGACGCCGGCGGCGCCCGCGTGGTTCCCGCGCACGGCGAGCTGAGGATCAGCGAGATCATCTGTCACTGAACGCCCCGTCCTCGGCCGGACGCTGCTGACGGCATGGCAGATCGTGGAATGATCTATTCGTGATCGGTCTGTCATGCATGGTCCGCTATATTCGGCACGTCGCCGCCTCCGCGACATACGGCACCACTTCGGGGGTCATGGTCACCGCATGAGCCGCCTGGACGATTCCGGCCTGACCAGCGTCGGTCAGCTCGGAGGGCTTGGCCCGCCCCACCGCGGCCGGGGCGACGCCGACGTGGCCCTGGTCGACGCGCTGGACCCGCTGACCTGGCGCGCGGCCATGACCTGGCTCGCGGGCAGGCCCTCCACGGCCCGGCGGCGGACCTGCCTGCGGGTCCTCGCCTCATGGCTGCGCTGGCTGTACGCGGCCGAACAGGGCCTCGAACCGCTGGCCGCCTCCGCCGCCCATCTCGACGCCTACTGCTACGCCGCACTCACCACCGGCGACGGCGTCACCGCCAGGCCGCTGGCCCAGGCGACGGTGGCCGGCAGGCGCGCCGTCGTGGCCTCCTTCTACGCGCACGCCGAGCGGACCGGCGCCGTACGGGCGCAGCGCATCCTGAACGGCACGTCCCGCCTCACCCGGGACGAACGACGCCTGCTGCGCAGGGGGATCGCGCGGCTGGCCGGTGACGGCCGGCGCGCCGAGGCGCTCGCCGTCGCCCTGCTGGAGGCCACCGGCACGTCCGCGGACGCGCTCGCCTCGCTGTCGGCCCGCGACCTGCATGCGCTGCCCGGCGACGGCCCGCCCGTCGTGCTCGTCGTGCGCGACGAGCGGGACCCGGTCGCGTACCCGATCTCGCCGCAGATCCGCCGCCTGCTGGAGGCCGAGTCCGCCGGACGGGGCGCCGACGAGCCGCTGATCAGGCGGCCGGACGGCGGTCAGGTGGAGCCCGGCTGGATCGCCGACGCGCTCACGGGCGCCGCGCGGGCCGGCGGGCTGCCCCTGCAGCGGGCCGAACTCCTGCGCCCGCACCTGCTGCGGGCGACCGGGGTGCACGGGGACGCCGGGGGCGGGTAGAGGGCGGCCGGGCGCGGCGCGTGCCGGCCGCCCTGCCGCGTCAGTAGACGTACGGCCAGCCGGCCGCGTCATAGCCGATCTTGTTGATGCCCAGCCGGGACGAGTGTCCGCCGCGTACCAGTGGTAGAAGAGGACGTCGCCGTCGGTGTCGGCGAGGACCGCCTGATGGCCGGGGCCGTGGATGTCGCCGTGGCCGGCCAGGATCTGCGTGCCGCCGCCGGCGGTCAGCGCCACCCCGTTGCGGTCCACGTACGGGCCGGTCACCGAGGTGGAGCGGCCGGCCATGACGCGGTAGGTGCTGGCGGCGCCCCGGCAGCACGCGTCGAAGGAGACCAGCAGGTAGTAGTAGGCGCCGTGCCGGTAGACGGTCGGCGCCTCGATCGCGCCGCCGTTGCGGCCGGCGATCGAGTGGACGGCCGAGCCGAGCCGCCTGCCGGTGGCCGGGTCGAGCTGGATCATCTTGATGCCGGACCAGAACGAGCCGAAGCTCAGCCACCAGCGGCCCTGGTCGTCGACGACGAGGTTGGGGTCGATGGCGTTGAAGTCGTCCGAGGTCCGCGACTCGATGACCAGGCCCTGGTTGGTCCACGACCCCGACGCCCCGCTCGTGCTGGTGGCGAGGAAGATCGCCGAGCGGTTGGAGCCGAAGGTGGAGGCCGAGTAGTACATGACGTAGCGGCCGCCGGTGTAGGTGATGTCCGGCGCCCAGAGCGTGTTGCCGCCGTTCGTGTACGGATGCGCCCACGGCACGCCGCCGGGGAAGGCGGACCCGGCGTTGCGCCAGGCCGTCCGGTCGGCCGAGGTCTTCAGCTGGATGCCCTCGCCGGTGTGGGCCAGCAGGTAGCCGCCGGCGGGAGTCTTGGCCACCTCGGGATCGTGCACGTTGACGGAGCCGGTGACGGTGCCGGGGTCGGGGTAGGAGGGCGGCGGCGTGGACGAGTCGCCCAGCTTGACGAGCTGCCACTGCTGGTTGGCGCCGTTCAGGTCGGCGTACTGCGACAGCCGTCCGCCGTCGGCGGTCGACCACTCCCAGACCTCCAGGGCCTTGCCGCTGTTGCGGTTGATCAGCTTGACGAAGCCGTTGTCGGTGTCGGCGACGCGGAACTGCTGGTTGGCGCCGTTGCGGTCGCTCCACTGGACGATGTTCGCGCCGTCGGCGGTGGAGTTGTCGCGGACGTCGAGGACCTTGCCGCTGTGGCGGGAGCGCAGGCGGTAGTGGCCGCCTCCGGAGTCGACGAACTGCCACTGCTGCCAGGCGCCGTCGTTGCGGGCCCACTGGACGATGGGCGCGCCGTCGGCCGTGGCGCGCTCGTAGACGTCCATGACCTTGCCGCTGTGCCGGTTGACCAGCACGTACCAGGCGCTGGTGTCGATCGTCGCGGCGGCCGCCTGCCCGGCGGCCACGAGGGTCTGGCACATGGCCAGCAGCGCCACGACGGCTGCCGTGAGGGCGCGGCGGGGTCTCGGTCGTGAGGAAGCGGGTCTGTTCATAGAGCGCCTCTCGATGTTAGCGCTAACATATGGCTGGGCTGTCGAGAAAGGAAGGTCGATCGAGAACTACACCACCGAGGGCCGACGTCCGCGGTGCTGGTCATCCTGGTTGTGCGCCCAGTGTTAGCGCGAACACCCGGCCGGTCAAGGAATCGCGCGCAGCCCCGCCGTACCGCAGGAACGGCGCCCGCCGCCGCCCGCGGTCCCCGCCGCCGCCCGCCACCTGCCCGTGATCCCCACGGGGGATCGCCCCGCGCGGCTCCGGTCGCCCGGCGCGGCGCGCTGAAAGTTTCACCGCTCGCGACCGTCGCACGTCCGTGCCGCCGCGCCCGTGGCCGCTAGGTCGGACAGCTGACCCCTTTTTGAGGGTTGTGCGCCTCAACCAGGCATGGAGGCGAGCAAAGTCTCAACCGTATGTCCAACGATACCGTTGAGGGCATGACTAGTGGCATCAAGGACACCGCCCATGCCGTCGAGGCCGCCGCCGTCATGCGGCTGCTCCCGGCGCGGCCGCGGGTGCTCGCGCTGGGCGAGCCGACCCACGGCGAGGAGCTCCTGCTCGACGTCCGCAACGAGCTCTTCCGGCAGCTCGTCGAGCAGGAGGGCTACACGACGATCGCCATCGAGAGCGACTGCGTGATGGGCCTGGTCGTGGACGACTACGTCGCCACGGGCGAGGGCACCCTCGACGAGGTCATGGAGCGCGGCATCAGCCACGGCTGGGGCGCGGCGGCGGGCAACCGCGAGCTCGTGCGCTGGATGCGCGCCCACAACGAGGGCCGGCCCGCGCCGGAGCGGCTGCGCTTCGCCGGTGTCGACGGCCCGATGGAGATCACCGGCCCGGCGAGCCCCCGGGAGTCGCTCACCGCTCTTCACGGCTACCTCGCGGCCCTGGTGCACGAGAGCCTGCTCCCCTGCACCGCGGAGACGCTCGACCGCCTGCTCGGCGCCGACGAGCGGTGGACCGACGAGGCGGCGATGATGGATCCGTCCCGGTCCGTGGGACGGTCGGCCGAGGCCCGCGAGCTGCGGCTGCTCGCCGACGACCTGGCGGCGCTGCTCGACGAGCGGACGCCGCACCTGATCGCGGCGACCTCACGGGACGCCTGGGAACGCGCGCGCCAGTACGCCAGAGCCGCCACCGGCCTGATGCGCTACCACTTCTGGATGGCCGACGACTCGCCGGGCCGCATGGCGCGGCTGCTGGGCGTACGGGATTCGATCATGGCCGACAACCTCCTCGCGGCCGCACGGCGGGGTCCGGTGCTGGTCCACGCCCACAACCTCCACCTGCAGCGGCACGAGGCCGCGATGCGGATGGGCGACCTGCCGCTGGACTGGTGGGGCGCCGGCGCGCTGGTGAGCGCCCATCTGGGCGAGGAGTACGCCTTCGTGGCCGGGGCTCTCGGCACGATCCGGCACCAGGGGGTGGACACCCCGCCCCCGGGCACCGTCGAAGGGCTCCTGTACGCGCTCCCGGAGGACCGCTGCCTGGTCGACGCCCGCCGGCTGGCCGCCGTCCTCGCCGATGCGCCGCCCGGGCCCCGCGAGTCCTCCTGGTTCGGCTACTTCCCCCTCGATCCGGCCCACCTGGCTCAGAGCGACGGCATCGTGTACGTCAAGGACATGCCGCCGAGGTAGGTCAGCGCGACTGGACGTGTTCCCGGTCGACCAGGGCACGGGCGAAGACGACCGTGACGAGGCCCGCCAGCACGACGGAGAGCAGTCCGGCGCGGAGGCTGACGAGGTCGGCGACGAGCCCGACGAGGAGCGGGGACAGCAGGAGTCCCCCGCGCAGCAGCCAGCTGACGACGGTCAGGCCGGTGCCGGGAGGCAGCCCCGGCAGCTCGTCGGCGGTGTGCATGGCGGCGGGGACGAGCGTCGCGAAGCCGAGCCCGGCCAGGGCGAAGCCGATCAGCGCGGTCGCGATCGACGGCACGGCGAGCGCGCCGCCCATGCCGGCGGCGGCCAGCACCCCTCCCGCCCGCGCGACGGCGCGCCGGCCGAAGCGGTCCACCACGCGGTCGCCGGTGAGGCGGCCGACGGTCATGGCGGCCTGGAAGGCCACCACGGCCAGACCGGCGGTGGCGGCGTCGGCGTGCAGGCCGCTGAGGTAGAGGGCGCCCCAGGACGCGCCGGCGTCCTCGACGAGCGCGCCGCAGGCCGCCAGCACGCCGAGCGCGGCCAGCATCCGCACGGCGGGGCCGGCGAACGAGCGCCGCCCGCCGCGGACGGGCGAGGCGGCCGGATGGCCTTCGGCGGCGGCCGGGGCGGCTGGATGGCCGTCTGCGGCGGCCGGGTCCTGGGCCTCGGCGGTGCGCTCGGCGTCCTCCGGGCCGGACAGCAGGAACCGGTAGGCGACCACGGCGACGACGCTGAACAGCGCGGCGGAGATGGCCAGGTGGATCGCCAGGGGCAGCCGGAGACCGGCGGCGGCCGCGCCCATCAGGCCGCCCAGCACCGCGCCGACGCTCCACAGGCCGTGCAGCGAGTTGACGATGGAGCGCCGGTAGAGCCGCTGGACGCGCAGGCCGTGGGCGTTCTGGGCGACGTCGACGATCGCGTCGAGAGCGCCCACGACGAACAGCACGCCGCCGAACGCGACCCAGTTCGGCACGAAGGGCAGGACCAGCGTCGCGATCGTCGTCAGGACGATCCCGAACGCCGCCACCCGCGCGGAGCGGAAGCGGCGGATGGCGGCGCCGGCGAGCAGCCCGGCCAGCAGCGCGCCCAGCGGGTATCCCGCCAGCGCGGTGCCGAAGACGGCGTTGGTCACTCCGAGGTCGGCCTTGATCTGCGGGTAGCGGGGGACGATGTTGAAGAACACGGCGCCGTTGGTGAGGAACAGCGCCGCGACGGCGACGCGGGCCCGGCGGACGGGCGCGGTGACGGACATCGGCTTTCCGATCGGGGTAGAGGGGGTGGGGGTCAGCGCAGGTAGCGCTGGATGGCGTCGCGGATCTGCGCGGGCGTCATCGGCTCGGTCGACAGCGCGTTGTGCAGCGTGAGGCCCTCGATGAGCGCGTCGAGGCCCCGGGCGGTGTCGGCGTCGAAGTGGCGCTCCAGCGCCTGGCGGCTGCGGGCCATCCATTCCTGGGTGACGGCTCTCAGGACCGGGTTGCGGGCCGCGGCCACGTACAGCTCCACCGTGAGCACGAGGTCGCGCTGTGAGCCGAGCAGGTCGTCCGAGACCAGCGTGATGACGGCCTCGACCGCCGCGTCCCGGTCACGGGCGGCCGCCATCCGCTCGTCGAACACCCGGGCCACCGTGGCGGCGTACCGCTTGAACGCCTCGGCGAGCAGTTCCTCAAGAGAGGTGAAGTGGTAGGTCGTCGAGCCCAGCGGCACGTCCGCCACCCTGGCGATCTCCCGGTGGGTCGTCCCGGCGAGGCCGCGCTCGGCGATGACGGTGAGCGCGGCGTCGATCAGCCGGTCCCGCCGGCCGGGGTCATGGCGGCGGGCGCGCCGTGGCACGGCCCCGCCGTCCCCGCCGGAGACACGACTCACCCCGCGCCCGGTCCGGAGCCCGGACCAGCGCCCGGACCAGCGTCCGTCCCTGCGCTCGGTCCCGCGCCCGGTCCGGTGTGCTCGATCGTGCGGATCACCCGGGCCGGGTTGCCGGCCGCGACCACGTTGGGCGGGAGGTCGCGGGTGACCACCGCGCCGGCGCCGACGACCGCGTTCTCCCCGATCGTGACCCCTGCCAGGACGATCACGCCGCTGCCCAGCCAGACGTTGTCGCCGATGGTGATCGGCGCGGCGGACTCCCACTTCGCCCGGCGGAGGTCCGGGTCCACCGGATGGGTCGGGGTCATCAGCTGCACGTTCGTCCCGATCTGCACGTCGTCGCCGATGGTGATCGACGCGACGTCCAGGGCGACGAGGCCGAAGTTGGCGAAGGACCGGGCGCCGACGCGGATGTGGCTGCCGTAGTCGACCCGCAGCGGCGGCCGGATCTCCGTGCCCTCGCCGACCGCGCCGAGCAGCTTGGCGAGCAGCCGCCGCCGCGTCTGCGGGTCACGGGCCGACGTGGCGTTGTACGCGTCCATCAGATCCGCGGCCCGCCGCATGTGCTCGGCCAGCTCCGGGTCGTCGGCGATGTACAGGTCGCCGGCGAGCATCCGCTCACGCATCGAGCGGCCGTCCGAATCATGCGTCATAAGGACGAGTGTACACATTATATGTACATTCGTACGTAAAGGATGTTTTCCCCGGTGGAAACGCGTCGGCGGGGGTGATCTACGTGGTCGGCACGGTGACGTCGTCGTCCCGTTCGACCTCGCCGAGGCGCAGCTCCGGCGGGCGGCGGGTGAACATCCGGGTCAGGCCGAGCAGGTAGACGAATCCGGCGCCGACCCAGGACAGCCCGACGACGAACGTGAGGCCGGACAGGCTGGTCCACAGCCAGAGGCAGAGCAGCACGCCGACGGCGGGCGCCACGCCGTACTTGACCAGGTCAGGCGGAGTCCGCCGGCCCTCGTTCACGACGTAGTGCTTGATCACCGAGAGGTTGACGAAGGAGAAGGCCACGAGCGCGCCGAAGCTGACCATGGCGGACGCCAACTCCAGGTCGATGACCAGCGCCACCAGCGACAGCGCGCCGACCGCGAGCGTGGCCAGCACGGGGTTGCGGAACCTGGGGTGCACGTAGCCGAAGAACCGCCGCGGCAGCACGCCGTCGCGGCCCATCGCGTACAGGATGCGCGAGACGCTCGCCTGCGAGGTCATCGCCGAGGCGAACGCGCCGGAGATGTAGGAGGCGGTGAAGAAGGCGGCCAGCAGCGTCCCGCCGACGTGCCGCATGACGTCCAGGGCCGCCGAGTCCGGGTCGGTGAACGACTGCCAGTCAGGGAAGGCCAGGTGGCCGACGTAGGAGATGACGATGAAGAAGACGCCGCCGGCCAGGGTCGTCAGCATGATCGCCCGGGGGACCCGCCGCCGGGGGTCGTGCGTCTCCTCCGACAGCGTGGAGACCGCGTCGAAGCCCAGGAAGGACAGGCACAGGATCGCGGCGCCGCCGAGGATCATGGACAGGTCGGTGCCGTCGCCGAAGAACGGCTCGGTGATCGACGGCATCGGTTCACCGGCGATGGCGCGCAGGGCTCCGGCCAGGAACACCACGACGAACACGACCTGGATCCCGATGAGCACGACGTTCATCCGGCTGACCATCCGGATGCCCAGCACGTTCAGCCCGGTGACCAGGGCGATCGCGCCGACGACCCAGACCCAGGCCGGGATCGCCTCGAAGGCCGCGTTCAGGTAGATACCGATCACCAGGTAGTTGATCATCGGCAGGAACACGTAGTCCAGCAGCAGGGCCCAGCCCGCCATGAAGCCCAGGTGCGGGCCGAACGATTTCTGGGTGTAGGTGTAGGCCGAGCCGGCGTACGGATGCGCCCGGACCATCCGCCCGTAGCTGTAGGCGGTGAACAGCATCGCGACGAGGGTGACGACGTACGCGCCGGGCAGGTGGCCCTCGGTCATCTCGGTGACGATCCCGTACGTGGTGAACACCGTGAGCGGCACCATGTACGCCAGGCCGAACAGGACAAGCGAGGGCAGACCGAGCACCCGCCGCAGGTGTGGGGTGGGGGGTTGGCTGGACAAGGGTTCCTCCTCAGGGGCGTTCGTAGACGACGGACCCCTCGGTGATGGTGTAGTCGACGCGGGCGTCGGCGGCCGGGCCGGCGGCGCGGGCGAACAGGTTGCGGTCGAGGACGGCGAGGTCGGCGCGGTTGCCGACGGCGATGGTGCCGGCGTCGGCGTCGTGGTTGACGTACGCGGAGCCGGCGGTGAACGCGGCCAGCGCGACGGGCAACGGCAGCGCCTGTTCGGGCAGGAACGGCGCGTTGTCCCGGTTCTCCGGGTCGACGCGGGTGACGGCGACCTCGATCTCCTCCAGCGGGTTGGCGGTGGTCACCGACCAGTCGCTGCCCATCGCCAGGGTCGCGCCGGAGCGCAGCAGGTCGCCGAAGGGATACTGCAGGTCGGCGCGGTCGCGGCCGAGGAACGGCAGCGTCAGCTCCTCCATCTGCGGCTCCATCTGCGCCCAGTACGCCTGGCAGTTGGCCGTGACGCCGAGGGCGCGGAAGCGCGGGACGTCGTCGGGGTGCACGAGCTGCAGGTGCGCGATGTGGTGCCGGCGGTCGCCGGGGCCGTTGGCGGTCCTGGCGGCCTGCACGGCGTCGAGCGCGTTGCGCACGGCGCGGTCGCCGATCGCGTGCAGGTGCGTCTGGAAGCCGAGCCGGTCGAGCTCGGTGACCGCGGCGGCCAGCAGGTCGGGTTCGACGTAGGTCAGGCCGTGGTTGGCGGTGTGCCCGCCGCAGCCGTCGCAGTAGGGCTCCAGCAGCGCGCCCGTGTAGTTCTCCATCACCCCGTCGGTCATGATCTTCACGGTGGTGGGGCGGAACCGGGCGGTGCCCGTCTCCCTCTGGCCGAGGAACTCCGGGATCTGGTCCAGCCCGCGATGCCGGTCCCACCACAGCGCGCCCACGACGCGCGCGGTGAGCCGGCCGGCGGAGTCCAGGGAGCGGTAGGCGTCCAGGGTGGCCGGGGTGACCCAGGCGTCCTGCCAGCCGGTGATGCCGAGGGAGTGCAGGTGCGCCTGGGCGTCGAGGATGGCGTCCTCCCACTCCTCGCGGGAGGGCAACGGGACGTACCGGTCGTTGAAGGAGTAGGCCGCGCCCTCGTGCAGGGTGCCGGTGGGCTCGCCGGTCCGCGGGTCGCGTTCGATCCGGCCGTCGGGCGGGTCGGGGGTGGCTGCGGTGATCCCGGCCAGCGCGAGCGCGGCGGAGTTCACCCACGCGCCGTGCACGTCCCGGTTGAACAGGAACACCGGGCGGTCCGGCACGATCGCGTCGAGGTCCTCCTTGCGCGGGGTGCCGCCGGGGAAGTACTCCATCGCCCAGCCGCCGCCGACGATCCAGGGCCGGTCCGGCTCCCCCGTCGCGTAGGCGGCGACGCGGTCGAGGTAGGCCTGC
Organism: Nonomuraea sp. NPDC049486; assembly: GCF_040676925.1. Classification (NCBI taxonomy): domain Bacteria; kingdom Bacillati; phylum Actinomycetota; class Actinomycetes; order Streptosporangiales; family Streptosporangiaceae; genus Nonomuraea; species Nonomuraea sp. NPDC049486. The sequence continues at coordinate 64,856 of NZ_JBFAPV010000013.1, read as the reverse complement.
CGGCCCACCAGCCCGTTGAGGTCCACGTTCAGCCGGTTGCGGCCGGCGAACGGCGCGTGGACATGCGCGTCCTGGAAGCCGGGCAGCACCATCCCGCCGCGCGCCTCGATCACCCGGGTGCGCGGGCCGACCAGCTCGCGGACGGCGGGCTCGCCCAGCGCGACGATCCGGTCCCCGCGCACGGCCACCGCGTCGGACCAGCTCCGGGCGGCGTCGACGGTGTAGACGTCGGCTCCGACGATCACGAGATCGGCGTGTGGGGTCACTCGGTGCACCTTCTTCGGGGTCAGAGGAAGTACAGGCGGGACAGGGACACCTGCTCGGCCGGTGCGGAACTGATGGGCTCGCCGTCCAGCCGGACGGCGCCGGTGCGCGGGTCGACGTGGACGTGGCCGGTGCGGGCGTTGCGCACCATGTCGGGCAGGCCGATGCCGCGCGTGCCGCGTACGGGGACGCGGCGGCGGCGGGTGGGCAGCAGATCCGACCCCGCCTCGGCGGCGGCCCGGCTGACGAAGGCGACGGCCAGCTCGGCGGGGGCGGCCCCGTACCCGCCGAACTGCGGGCCGAGGACGAGCGGCTGCGCCTCGTCCACCGCCGCGTTCGGGTCGCCGGTCACGCCCCAGGCGGGGAACCCGGCCTTGAGCACCAGTTGCGGGGTGGCGGCGAACCTGGCCGGCTCCCAGAGCACGAGGTCGGCGAGCAGGCCGGGCCGCAGCGAGCCGATCTCATGGCCGAGCCCGTGCGCGAGCGCCGGGTTGACGGTGAGCTTGGCCAGGTAGCGCAGGACCCGGGCGTTGTCGTGGCGGTCGTGCTCGGCCCCCCGCTCGGCCTTCATCTTCGCGGCCAGGGCGAAGGTCCGCCGGACCGTCTCACCGGCCCGGCCCATGCCCTGGGCGTCGGAGGAGGTGATGGGTATGACGCCGAGGTCGTGCAGCACGTCCTCGGCTCCCATGGTCTGCTCGCGGATCCGGTCGCGGGCCATCGCCTCGTCGCAGGGCAGGTCCGGAGAGAGCCCGTGACAGGAGACGATCATGTCGTAGTGCTCGGCGACGGCGTCCCGGCCGAACGGCAGCGTCGGGTTGGTGGAGGAGCCGATGACGTGCGGCTGCCCGGCCAGGCTGAGCACGTCGGGCACGTGACCGCCGCCGCAGCCCTCGATGTGGAAGGCGTGGATGGTGCGCCCGTCCAGCACCGCCAGCGTGTCACGTACAGACAGGCTCTCGTTCAGCCCGTCGGTGTGCAGCGCGACCTGCACGTCGTGCTCCTCGGCCACCCGGAGCGCGGTGTCCAGCGCGCGGGCGTGCGCGCCCATGTCCTCGTGCACCTTGAACCCGCAGGCGCCGCCCTCGGCCAGCGCCTCGACCAGCGGCTCGGGCCGCGACGAGGAGCCGCGGGCGAGGAACCCGACGTTGACCGGCCAGGCGTCGAACGTGGCGAAGGCGGTGCGCAGCGCCCACGGCGAGTTCACCCCGACGCCCCACACCGGGCCGAACTCCTGGCCGAGGATGGTGGTCACCCCGGAGGCGAGCGAGGCCTCCATCACCCGCGGCGACAGCAGGTGCACGTGCGTGTCGATCACTCCCGCGGTGGCGATCAGGCCTTCGCCGCTGATGATCGTGGTGCCGGTGCCGGCCACCACCTCGACGCCGTCGAGGGTGTCGGGGTTCCCCGCCCGCCCGATCGCGGAGATGCGGCCCTCCCGGATCCCGATGGAGGCCTTGCGCACCCCGAGCAGCGGGTCGAGGATCAGCACGTTGGACACGATGAGGTCGCACGTGTCGTGGGTCGAGGTGGCCTTCAGGTGCAGGCCGTCGCGGGCGGTCTTGCCGAAGCCGGCGAGGAACTCGTCCCCGCGCCGCTGCGCGTCCGCCTCGACCTCCACCACCAGCCCGGTGTCGCCGAGCACCAGCCTGTCCCCGGTGGCCGGCCCGTACACCGCCGCGTAGCCGCCGCCGTTCACGGTCACTCCGATCCCAGGTAGCCGCAGGCCCGAGCGCGTTCCAGCGCCGCCTCCCGGGCGCCCGGGGCGTCCAGCGGCCCGTCCACGAGGCCGGCGAAGCCGACCACCACGCGCGCGCCGCCGATCGGCGCCAGCCGCACCCCGGTGGTCTGGCCGGGGTCGAACCGCGTCGCCGTGCCCGCCGGCACGGCCAGGTGCCGCCCGTAGGCGGCGGCCCGGTCGAACCGCAGCCGCGGGTTCACCTCGAAGAAGTGGAAGTGCGAGGTGACGCTGATCGGCACCGCCGCCGTGTTGGTGACCAGGACCGTCACGACCTCGTCACCGTACGGCTCGGGACGGTCCGCCCCGGGCAGCAGGGCGCCCGGCCCGGCCGGGTCGGGCGCCGCCGGGCCGAACGGGGCGGTGACCACGGCCAGCCGGGTCCCGTCGTCGAAGACCGCCTCGACCTTCACCTCGGTGACCACGTTGATGACGCCGGGCAGCACGTCCTCGTGGGTCAGCACGGAGCGCCCGGCGGCGATCGCCTCGCTCAGCCGCCGGCCGTCACGGGCCGCCTCGCAGACCGTGTCCGCGATCAGCGCGGTGGCCTCGGGCACGTTCAGCCGCAGGCCCCTGGCCCGCCGCGCCCGCGCCAGCTCCGCCGCGGTGAACAGCAGCAGCCGGTCGCGTTCCGCAGGAGTGAGATGCACGACGACCGCCTCCATGACCTGTAGGAATCCGCCGAGGTGGGCATGATTAGAACACGTACAGGAACGTTCCTGCAATGGTCTGGAGAAACGTTCCTGCACAGGCGCGGGAACCACGGCCGCGACCGCCGTCGCGCGGGAGTACGGTTGCCCTTGATGAACGCGCCTCGACCGATCACCTTGCAGGACGTGGCCCGCGCGGCGGGGGTGTCGACGACGACCGTGTCCGACGCCCTGAGCGGCCGGGGCCGGCTGCCCGCCGCGACGCGCGAGCGGGTGGCCGCGGTCGCCCGCGACCTGGGCTACGTCGCCAACCGGAGCGCCCGCAATCTGCGCAGGGGCCGCACCGGCGCCATCGGCCTCTACTTCCCCGGCCGCACGATCGGTCTCGAGTACTACATGCACCTCGCGATCGGCGCCGCCGAGGAGGCGCTGGCCCACGATCTGGCGCTCACGCTCATCCCGGCGACGAAGGATCCGGGGCGCGCGCCGTCCCTCCACCTCGACGGCGTGGTGGTCTCCGACCCCGTGCTCGGCGACCCGATGCTGGAGACGCTGACCGGCCTGCGCGTGCCGATCGTCACCTGCGAGCGCGACCTGACGCCGGGCGCCCGGCACGCGGGCCGGGTCGAGTCCGACCACGCCGCGGCGACCCGCACGCTGCTCGGCCACCTGTCCCGTCACGGCGGCCAGATCGCGATGCTCTGCCCCGGCGAGGAGACCGCGTTCGGCCTGGACATCCGCACCGCCTACCAGAGGTGGTGCGCCGAGACCGGCCGGACGCCGCTGGTCTACGACGTGCCGCTGGTCTGCGAGCCGCAGGACGTCAGCCGCGCCGTGGCCGAGGCCCTGCGGGCGCCCGGCGGCGTCGAAGCGATCGTCTCCGTCCCCGACGGCGGCGCGAACAGCGCCGTGCAGGCCGCCTTCCAGCAGGGCCGCCACGTGCCCGGTGACCTGCGGGTGGCCTCGTACGTCGACAGCCCTTCCCTGCGCGGCCTGGCCACCCCCATCACCGCGATCGACATCGCGCCGCGCGAGATGGGCCGCCGGGCGGCGCGGATGCTCGCCGACCTTCTCACCGGCGCCGTCGCGCCGGGCGCGGTGGAGGTCCTGCCCACCCGGCTCATGGTGCGGGCCAGCACCTCACCGGCGGGCTGAACACGGCGCGGTACGGGCGAGCACGCCCAGCGGGTCGGCCAGCAGGCCGGAGAAGCCGAGTTCGGCGGCGCCGGCCAGCGTGGCGTCGTAGCCCAGGGCCGACGTGCGCAGCCGTACCCGCTCCCGGGCGACGGGCAGCGCGTTGGCGGCGATGCGGGCGCGCACCTGTGCCGCCATGCCCGGATAGATCTCGCGCAACGTACCGCCGAAGATGACCATGCCGGGGTTGAAGAGGTTGCACAGGTTCGCCACCCCGATGCCGAGCCAGTCGCCGATCCGGTGCAGCGCCTCCTGGGCCGCCGGATCGCCGCGGTCGGCGTCGTCCGCCACCGCCCGCACGGCGTCGCGGCCGAACAGTTCGGCCGGTCGCCCGGCGGCGTCGAGCAGGGCCCGCTCGCCGACCTCCGCCTCCAGGCAGCCGTGCGAGCCGCAGCCGCACGGGCGCCCGTCGTACGGGTTGACCACCATGTGCCCCAGCTCGCAGCCGTATCCGCTGTCGCCGTCGAGCAGCTTGCCGCCGACGATGATGCCGCCGCCCACGCCGACGTCACCGTGGAGGTAGATCAGGTTCTGGAAGTTCGCGCCGGCTCCGCGCTGCTGTTCGGCGAGCGCGCCGAGATGCGCCTCGTTCCCCACCGACACCGGCAGGCCGAGCCCGAGGCGGCGCCCGAGCTCGGCGCCGAACGCCTGGTCGACCCAGCCCAGGTCGGGCCCGAAGCGCACCATGCCGTCGCCGGGCCGGATCATCCCGCAGTAGGACGCGCCGACCCCGACGCACAGCGCGTCAGGAGGAGCCTCCCCGTGCAGCCGGCGACCGAACTCGGCGAGCACCTCGACCACGCGGTCGAGGTCCGCCCCGGCGCGCGGGCGGACCGCCTCCCTGCGGTCGAGCACGATCCCGCCCAGCGCGACCCTGGCGGCGACCAGTCTGTCCACCGCCACGTCGAAGGCCAGCACGTACGCCCGGCCCGACTCGGGCCGGACCACGAGCGACGGCCGCCCCGCCCGCCCGGTGCCCTGGGGAAGCTCCTCGCGCACCAGGCCGGCCCTGGTGAGCTCCGCTATCAGCGCCATGATGGTGCTGCGGTTGAGCCGCATCCGCTCGCTCAGCGCCGTACGGGAGACCGAACCGCCCAGGTGCACGTGTCGGAGCAGGGTGCCGACGTTGTTCCGGCGGATCTCCTCCTGAACCAACCTGACCTCCGCGATCGTCCGGCTTCCCAGTATCGCGGAGTATGCCCCGGAAGTGTGATCTTCGGCACCCGGACGGCCAGGGCGGCCGGTCCTCCGCCCGCCCCGCGGATACAGTGACCTGCCGTGGCCGGGGGCGCGACGGGACGCCGATCGTCGTCACCGTCCGGAGGGCACCGCGAACAAGAACGCCCGCATCGGGCAATCAGCGCCGACCCTCTTCTCGAGAAAGGCGCCGGATGCATGACCCTTCGTACCCCGCCACACGGCTGGCCGCGGAGCCGGACGACGCGTCGGTCATCGCGAACTCCCGGCACGAGCCGGAGTGGTTCTCGGTGATCTTCGACCGGTACTTCACCGCGATCCACCGCTACGCCGCCGCCCGGCTGGGGTCCGGCGCCGCCGACGACGTGGCAGCGGAGACGTTCCTGGCCGCGTTCGACCAGCGCGACCGCTACGACCTGACCCGCCCGGAGGCCAGGGCCTGGCTGTACGGCATCGCCACCAACCTCATCGGCCGCCATCGCCGCGGCGAGCTCCGCCTCTACCGGGCACTCAGCCGTTCGGCCGCCCGCGACGACGTGGAAGGCCACGCCGACCGCGTCACCGACCGGGTGACCGCCGAGCAGCTCAGCCCCCGGCTGGCGCGCGGCCTGCAGGGCCTGTCCCGGGGCGACCGCGACGCGCTGATGCTCGTGGCCTGCGCCGGCCTCAGCTACGCGGAGACCGCCTCGGCCCTGAACATCCCGATCGGCACCGTCAGCTCCCGGGTGAACCGGGCCAGGGCCAAGCTGCGCGAGGCACTGGGTCACGTGGCGAAGGAGGTCTGAATCATGGACGAGCTGCAGGAACTGCGCCGCTATCACGACGCGCTGCCGGAGACCTCCGCGGAGACCATCGGCGCGGCCCGGTCCCGCCTGGCGGATCACGCGCGAAGGCGTCCGCGGGCCCGCCGCCGGCCGGTGTGGGGGCTCGGACTGGCCGGGGCGGCCGCGCTGCTCGCCGTGGCCACGACCATGGTTCCTGGCGTCACCCAGGAGAAGGGCGGCGAGGTCGCCGGGGCGCGGCACTCCCCCGCCGTCACCGAGCTCCGGTTGCGACCGGTGGCGAACGCCCAGGATCTGGCCGACAACGCGGCGGTGCTGGCCTCCGGCGAGCCCGGATGGAGCGCCGGCCCCGAGCAGTGGGGCTACGTGAAGAGCCTGCGGGCCCGGACACGGCTGGACGGCGGGCGATGGCTGATCGGCAGGCCGGAGGTGACGAGCACCCACGAGCAGTGGCGGCGGCTCGACGACAAGGCGTTCGCCACCGTCGAGAAGGGCAGGCTCAAGGTCTCCAAGGGGTCGGAGTTCGAGGTGACCTACCCCTACCTGCTCTCCCTGCCGGCCGACGCCGGCCCCCTGCTGGCCCGCGTCTACCAGACCGTCGACACCGAGAACGCCAGGAATCGCGCCTCCTTCCTGCGCTCGGCCCGGGAACGTGCGGAGAACAGGGGCAAGACCCCCGAGGAGGCGAAGCGGCTGGCCGAGGAGTCGCTGCCCGCGTTCACCTCCCAGCACCGCGACCGGTGGGCGTTCCAGCTGATCGCGATGGGCATGAGGGAGACCGCGCTGCCGCCCAGGCTCCGTGCCGCCATGTACGGCGCGCTGGCGAAGATCCCGGGCGTCCGCTACGAAGCCGAGGCATCCGACCTGCTCAAGCGCCGAGGCGTCACCCTCTACCACGTCCTGGACGGCTACCTGCGCGACGAGATCTTCATCGATCCGAAGACCTACGAGTATCTGGGCTACCGCACCCTCCTGGTCCAGGACCACGAGGACAGGCCTTTCGGGACCATGAAGAAGGGCGAGATCCATGACTGGGACGCCCTGATCGCGGCGGCTGTCGTCGACAAGCCGGGGCAGCGGCCCGGCTGACTCCGCGTGGACCGTGGGGCTCGCCCTACATCCCCGGCGGACTCAGCCGATGCGCCAGGTGTCGCCGCCCATCAGCAGATCGGCCAGATCACCCTGGCCCTTCTGTGTCACCGCTTCGTCGAGCTGGCTGGTCATCAGGGTGTCGTAGGCCGGGCGGTCCACGCTGCGGAAGATCCCGATCGGGGCGTGGTCGAAGGCGGGTTCGTCCAGCCGGGACAGCGCGAACGCCACCGACGGGTCGGGGTTGTGCGCGTCGTGCACCAGGACCCGGTCCTCCTCCACGCTGTCGCGGGGGACCACGTCCAGGCTGCCGTTCGCGGCCCGGATGACCGCCTTGGAGGCCGAGGCGATCGGCCGGCCGTGTTCCAGCTTCAACGTGATGTCGTCGCGCAGCTCCGGGTCCTTCAACGGCTCGAAGGCGTTGTCGTTGAAGATGTTGCAGTTCTGGTAGATCTCCACCAGGGACGCGCCCCGGTGCGCGGTCGCCTCCCGCAGCACCGCCTGCAGGTGCTTGCGGTCCGAGTCCAGGGTGCGGGCCACGAACGACGCCTCGGCGCCGAGGGCGAGGGAGATCGGGTTGAACGGCTTGTCCAGCGATCCCATCGGGGTGGACTTGGTGATCTTGCCGACCTCGGAGGTGGGCGAGTACTGGCCCTTGGTCAGCCCGTAGATGCGGTTGTTGAACAGCAGGATGTTGAGGTTGACGTTGCGGCGCAGCGCGTGGATCAGGTGGTTGCCGCCGATCGACAGGGCGTCCCCGTCACCGGTGATCACCCACACGCTCAGGTCCGGCCTGGAGGCGGCCAGCCCGGTGGCGATCGCGGGGGCGCGGCCGTGGATGGAGTGCACGCCGTAGGTGTTGAGGTAGTACGGGAACCTGGAGGAGCAGCCGATCCCGGAGACGAACACGATGTTCTCGCGCTTGAGTCCGAGTTCGGGCAGGAAGCTCTGGACGGCGGCCAGGATGGCGTAGTCGCCGCAGCCCGGGCACCAGCGCACTTCCTGGTCGGACTTGAAGTCCTTCAGGCTCTGCTTGGTGTCGGTCTTGGGCACCAGCGACAGGCCCTTGCCGTTGACGAGCCCGTTCATGTCAGTCACTGCCGTTCACCTGCTGATCATCACGGTCGATCACGTCCTGGATCACTGCGGCCAGTTCCTCGGCCTTGAACGGAAGCCCGCGCACCCGGTTGTAGCTGATGACGTCGACCAGGAACCGGGCCCGCAGCAGCAACGCCAACTGGCCCAGGTTGATCTCCGGCAGCAACACCTTCTCGTAGCGCGCCAGGACGTCACCGATGTTGGCCGGCAGCGGGTTCAGATGCCGCAGATGCGCCTGGGCCACCTTCCCGCCCGCCGCCCGCACCCGCCGCACCCCAGCGGCGATCGCACCGTAGGTGGAACCCCACCCGAGCACCAGCACCCGTGCACCACCAGACCCAGACCCAGACCGGCCAGACCCGGCGTGAGCGCGGGACCTGCCGGGCCCGCCAGGACCGCCGGGCCCGCCGGGCCCGCCTGGGACATCGGGGTCGTGAGGGTCGTCGGGGTTGTCGGTGACGTCGAGATTGTGCGGGTCGTGGGGGTCGTCGACCTGGAGATCCGGCACGTCGATGCCGGCCACCTTGGCCGCACGCAACCGCACCATCCGGTCATGATTGTCCGGATCGTAGGAGATGTTCCCGGTGCCGTCGGCCTTCTCGATACCACCGATACGGTGCTCCAACCCCGGCGTGCCCGGGATCGCCCACGGCCGCGCCAAGGTGTCCGGGTCCCGCTGGAACGGCAAGAACGCCCCGTCCTCGCCGTTCGGCTCGGTCGTGAACGGCACACTGATGTCCGGCAGCGCGGACACCTCCGGCAGCCGCCACGGCTCCGAACCGTTGGCCAGATACCCGTCCGACAACAACATCACCGGCGTCCGATAGGCCACCGCGATGCGGGCGGCTTCCACCGCCGCGTCGAAACAATCGCTGGGCGACATCGGCGCGATGACCGGCACCGGCGACTCGCCGTTGCGGCCGAACAACGCCATCAGCAGGTCGGTCTGCTCGGTCTTGGTCGGCATCCCGGTGGAAGGGCCGGCCCGCTGCACGTCCACCACGATCAGCGGCAACTCCGTGGTCACCGCCAGCCCGACGGTCTCGGCCTTCAACGCCACGCCCGGCCCGGACGTCGTGGTCACCCCGAGCGCGCCGCCGAACGCCGCCCCCAGCGCCGCACCGACACCGGCGATCTCGTCCTCGGCCTGGAAGGTGCGGATGCCGAACTGCTTGTGCTTCGACAGCTCGTGCAGGATGTCCGAGGCCGGGGTGATCGGGTAGGAGCCGAGGAACAGGGGCAGCCGGGCTTGGACGGCGGCGGCGATCAGGCCGCAGGCCAGCGCCTGGTTGCCGGAGATGTTGCGGTACACGCCCGGCGCCAGCCGGGCCGGCTTCACCTCATACGAGACCGAGAACGACTCGGTGGTCTCGCCGAAGTTCCAGCCGGCCTGGAAGGCGGCGATGTTGGCCTTGGCGATCTCCGGCTTCCGCGCGAACTTGGTCTCCAGGAAGCTGATGGTCTGCTCGGTGGGCCGGTGGTAGAGCCAGGACAGCAGGCCGAGCGCGAACATGTTCTTGGCGCGTTCGGCGTCCTTCTTGCTGATGTCGACGTCTTCCAGCGCCTTGACCGTCAACGACGTCAAAGGCACCGCGTGCACCCGCCACTCGGCCAGCGACCCGTCCTCCAGCGGGCTGGCCGGATAGCCGACCTTGGCCAGGTTGCGTTTGGTGAACTCGTCGGTGTTGGCGATGATGTCGGCGCCGCGCGGCAGGTCGGACAGGTTGGCCTTGAGCGCGGCGGGGTTCATCGCGACCAGGACGTTGGGGGCGTCGCCGGGGGTGAGGATGTCGTGGTCGGCGAAGTGCAGCTGGAAGCTGGACACGCCGGGCAGGGTGCCGGCCGGGGCGCGGATCTCGGCGGGGAAGTTGGGCAGCGTGGACAGGTCGTTGCCGAACTCGGCGGTGCCCGCGGTGAACCGGTCACCGGTGAGTTGCATGCCGTCACCGGAGTCACCGGCGAACCGGATGATCACCCGATCGAGCTGCCGAACCTGCTTGATCACAGCTCAGACCGCCTCGATGATCGTGGCGTTGGCCATGCCGCCGCCCTCGCACATCGTCTGCAGGCCGTAACGCAGGCCGTTGCGGCGCAGGTGATGGACGAGCGTGGTCATCAGCCGCGCGCCGGTCGCGCCCAGCGGATGGCCGAGCGCGATCGCGCCGCCGAGCGGGTTGACGCGATCGGCCGGGGCGCCGGTCTCGCGCTGCCAGGCCAGGACGACCGAGGCGAAGGCCTCGTTCACCTCGAACGCGTCGATGTCGCCGAGCTTGAGCCCGGCCCGGCGCAGCACCGCCTCGGTGGCCGGGATCGGGCCCGTGAGCATGAGCACCGGGTCCGAGCCGACGACCGCCATGCTGTGCACGCGGGCCAGCGGCGTGAGCCCGAGCCTCCGTACCGCGTCGCCGGAGGCGATCGCCAGCGCGGCGGCGCCGTCGGAGATCTGGCTGGAGGTGGCGGCGGTCAGCCGGCCGTCGGGGACGAGCGGCTGGAGGGTCGCCATCTTCTCCAGGCTGGTCGCGGGGCGCGGGCCCTCGTCGGCCTCCAGCCCGGCGACCGGGACGATCTCGCCGGCGAAGAGCCCGGCGCCGGCCGCCGCGGCGGCCCGCTGGTGGCTGGTCAGCGCGAACTCCTCCATGGCCGCGCGGCTCACGTCCCACTTGGCGGCGATCGTCTCCGCGCCGCGGAACTGGCTGATCTCCTGGTCGCCGTAGCGTTCCGCCCACTTGCGGCCGCCCCGGGGCATGCCCATGCCGGCGTCGGCGCCCACGATGGCGGAGGAGGCGATCGGGATCAGGCTCATCACCTCGACGCCGCCCGCCACCACGAGATCCTGCGCGCCGGACGCGACCGCCTGCGCGGCGAAGTGGACCGCCTGCTGGGACGAGCCGCACTGCCGGTCGACGGTGGTGCCGGGCACCGACTCGGGCAGGCCGGCGGACAGCGCGACGACCCTGGCGATGTTGGTCGACTGGGCGCCGATCTGGCTGACGCAGCCGAAGACGACGTCGTCCACGTGCTCGCCGGCGATGCCGGCGCGGTCCAGCAGCGCGGCCACGACCTCGGCGCCGAGGTCAGCCGGGTGGACGCCGGACAGTCCGCCGCGGCGGCGGCCCACCGCGGACCGCACCGCGCCGACGATGAAGGCTTCTCGCATGGTTTCTCCTGTCAACGTCCCTGCCACACGGGAGCCCGCTTCTCGGTGAAGGCGCGGGCGCCTTCGCGGGCGTCCTCGGAGGCACGGACGGGTTCCGATATCTCGCGCTGACGGTCGAACGCCTGCTCGGGCGGCCAGTGCGCGGACTCGGTCATGATCTTCTTGCTCGCCGAGACGGCCAGAGGGCCGTTGGCGGCCACCGCCCGCGCCAGTTCGAGCGCGGACGCGACCGCCCCGCCCTCGGGGACGAGCCGGTTCAGCAGGCCGTGGGCGGCGGCGTCGGCGGCGCTCAGCCGCCTGCCGGTGATCGCCAGCTCCATGGCCAGGTGGTAGGGCAGCCGGTGCTGCAGCCGCAGCAGCGCGCCGCCGGCGGCGACGAGCCCGCGCTGGACCTCGGGCAAGGCGAACACGGCCGACTCCGCGGCCACGATGAGGTCGCAGGCCAGCACGATCTCGAACCCGCCGGCCAGCGCGTAGCCCTCGACCGCGGCGATGAGCGGCTTGCTCGGGGGGCGCTCGACCAGACCGGCGAACCCGCTCCTGGCCGTCGAGGGACGCTCGCCGCGCAGGAAGCCCTTCAGGTCCATGCCGGCGCAGAAGGTGCCGCCCGCGCCGGTGATGACGGCGGCACGCAGACTGGGCGCCTCCTCGTACGCGTCGAGGGCCTGTTCGATGCCCTCGGCGACGGCGAGGTCGACGGCGTTGCGGGCCTGCGGCCGGTTGATGGTGATGAGCCGCACCGGGCCTTCGTCGGCCACCAGGACGGGGGCGCTCATCGGGGAGCCATCCTGATCGCGCCGTCGAGCCGGATCGTCTCGCCGTTCAGCATCGGGTTGGCGATGATGTGCTCGGCCAGGGCCGCGTAGTCGGCGGGGTCGCCGAGCCTGCTGGGGTGCGGCACGGCCGCGCCGAGCGAGGCGCGCACCTCCTCCGGCAGCCGGCCGAGCATCGGGGTGTCGAACACGCCGGGGGCGATGCTGCACACGCGGATGAGCCGCCGCGACAGGTCGCGGGCCGCCACCAGGGTCATGCCCACCACGCCGGCCTTGGAGGAGGCGTAGGCGACCTGGCCGATCTGTCCCTCGTAGGCGGCGACGGAGGCGGTCAGCACGCACACGCCGCGCTCGCCGTCCACCGGCTCGGTGGCGGACATGCGGGCCGCGGCCAGCCGGATCACGTTGTACGAGCCGATCAGGTTGGTGGTGACGATGCGGGTGTAGTCCTCCAGCGAGCCCGGGGCGCCTTCCCTGTCGACGACGCGGACCGTGCCGCCGCGGCCGGCGCAGTGCACGAGCGCGCGCAGCGGGCCGAGTCCGGCGGCGGCGTCGAGGGCCGACGTCACCTGCTCGGGGTCGGTGACGTCGGCGGGCGCGAACCGGCAGCCGAGGTCCGCCGCCACCTGCTCGCCGGGCGAGCCGGGGAGGTCGGCGATGACGACCTTCGCGCCGCCCCGGGCGAGCCGGGTCGCGGTCGCCAGGCCGAGCCCGGACGCGCCGCCGGTGACGAGCGCGACGGATCCTTCCACTTTCACGGTGATGAACTCCTGTTCACAGACGTTCGACGATGGTCGCGTTGGCCATCCCGCCGGCCTCGCACATGGTCTGCAGGCCCCAGCGCCCGCCGGTGCGGCGCAGGTTCCACAGCATGCTGGTGAAGAGCCGGCTGCCGGACGCGCCGAGCGGATGCCCGAGCGCGATGGCGCCGCCGACCGGGTTCAGCACCTCGTCGGCGACCGGGTACTCGGCCTGCCAGGCCAGGGGCACCGGCGCGAACGCCTCGTTGACCTCGGCGTGGTCGATGTCCGCGAGGTCGAGCCCGGCCCGCTCCAGCACCATGGCGGTGGCGGGGATGGGGGCGGTGAGCATCGTCACCGGGTCGTCGCCGCACACCGAGAAGGCGTGGAAGCGCGCCAGCGGGGTCAGGCCGAGGCGCTCGGCCCGCTCCTCGCTCATCACCAGCACGGCGCTCGCGCCGTCGGTGATCTGCGAGGAGTTGCCGGCGGTGACCCGCCAGCCGATCTCCGGGAAGCGCCGGGCGGCCTCCTCGTCCTGGAAGGAGGGCTTGAGCCCGGCCAGCCGCTCGGTGGTGGTGCCCGGCCTGATGGTCTCGTCGCGGTCGACGACGGTCCCGCCGGGCACGGTGATCGGCACGATCTCGTCGCGGAAGTGTCCCGCGTCGGCCGCGGCGGCGGCCCGATGGTGGGAGCGGGCTGAGTAGGCGTCGAGCGTCTCGCGCTCCAGCGCCCACTTGGCGGCCACGAGCTCCGCCGCCACCCCCTGGGAGACCAGGCCGGGCGCGTACCGCTCGGTCACCGAGGGCCCGTACGGGTCGCGGCCCATCCGCGCCGACCCCATCGGCACCCGGCTCATCGACTCCACGCCGCCCGCGACGACCACGTCGTAGGCGCCGGCGAGCACGCCCTGGGCGGCGAAGTGCAGCGCCTGCTGGCTGGATCCGCAGCGGCGGTCGATGGTGGTGGCGGGCACGTGCTCGGGGAACCCTGCCGCGAGCCAGGCCATCCGGCCGGGGGTGACGGACTGGTCGGCCGCCTGGCTGACGCAGCCGACGATCACGTCCTCGACCGTGCCGGGGTCGATGCCGGTACGGTTCACGAGCCCGGCCAGCACCTGGGCGAGCAGCTCGACGGCGTGCAGCTCGGAGAGCGCGCCGCCGGGCTTGCCCTTCCCCATGGGGGAACGGACCGCGTCGACCACCACGGCTGTCCTCATGAGGTCTTCTCCAGCTCGTCGTCGGGGGTGGTCCAGCGGGGCGGGCGCCGGTCGAAGAACGCCTGGGTGCCCTCGCGCAGGTCGCCGCCGAGGAAGAACGGCAGGTTGAGGAACTGGGCGGCGTCCAGCGCCTGCCCGGCCGGCATGTCGGAGAGCAGGGTGAAGGCGCGCCTGCCGAGGCGGACGGCCGCCGGGCTGACCGCCTCGAACTTGGCCGCGTACGCGTCCAGCCCTTCCATCAGGCCGTCGCGGTCGGGGTAGACCTTGCTGACGAAGCCGAGCCGGTGCGCCTCGTCGGCGTCGATGCTCTCTCCGGTCAGCATCATCTCCAGCAGCCGCTTGCGGGGCAGCGACCTGGCCAGGTGCGCCACGATGATCATCGGGAAGAGCCCGATCTTCACCTCGGGCATCGCGAACCGGGCCTTCGGCGTGGCCAGGATGACGTCGCACATCCCGGCCAGGCCCATCCCGCCCGCGTAGGCGGGCCCGTGGACCGCGGCGATCACCGGCTTGGGCGCCTCCAGCATGAGCCGGTGCAGGTCGACGATGGCGCCGGGCCACAGGTACGCGTCCTCGACGTCGCCCTCGGCCAGCTCCCGCATCTGCCTCAGGTCGCCGCCTGCGCAGAACGCGTCCCCGTCGCCGGTCACGGCGACCGAACGCACCTGCGGGTCGGCGAACAGGCCGAGGAAGGCGTCGCGCAGCCCGGCCGCCGTCTCCTGGTCGAGGGGGTTGCGCTCTTTGGCGCGGTTCAGCGTGACGAGCCCGAGGCTGCCGCGCCGGGTCACCAGGATCTTCTCGCCGCTGCTCATCGGCTCTCCTCCGTCTCGCCGAGGACGATCAGTGCGTCGACCGCGACCGCGCCGTGGCCGGCGGGCCTGACGAGCACGGGGTTGAGGTCCAGCTCGGCGATCCGGTCCGCGTGGTCGGCGCCGAGCCGCGACAGGGCACTGACCGTGTCCGCCAGGGCGTCCACGTCGGCGGGCGGAGCGCCGCGGAAGCCGGTGAGCAGCTTCCGGCCGCGCAGCTCCGCGATCATGTCGCGGACCTCGCCGGGCTCCACCGGGGCGGGCCGCAGCACGGCGTCGGAGAGCAGCTCGGTGAGCACTCCCCCGCTGCCCAGCAGCACGAACGGGCCGAACTGGGGGTCGACCACGATGCCGGCGATCATCTCGACGCCGTCGGTGATCTGCTGCTGCACCAGCACGCCCTCGGGGGCGTCGCCGAGGTGTGCCCGCGCGCGGGCGTCGATCCCCTCGTACGCGGCGCGCACGGCGGCGGCGCCGGCCAGGCCGACCTCGACGCCGCCGATCTCGGTCTTGTGCGGGACGCGGGCGTCCGCGACCTTGAGCACGACCGGGTATCCGATCCGCTCGGCGTGCGCCACCGCGTCGTCCGCGCTCGTCGCCAGCGCCTCGGCGGGGACGGCGACCCCGTACTCGGCGAGCAGCGCCTTGGCGGCCACCTCGTCCAGCGGGCCGGCGCCGCCGGGCAGCGCGCGCGAGGCCGCCTGACCGGACTCCCCGGTGCGGGCCGCCGGGCCGGTTCCCGCCCCACCAGACTCCCCGGTGCGGATCGCCGGGACGGTTCCCGCCCCACCGGACTCCCCGGTCCGGGCCGCCGGGCCGGTCTTCCTGGTGCGGGCGCGCTCGGCGCCGCGCCGGTAGGCGGCCAGCGTGCGGACGGCGGTGAACAGCTCGCCCGCCGAGGTGAAGACGGGGATGTCCGCCTCGGCGAACGCCGCCTTCTCCTCGTCGTTGAGCTCCCCGTCCATGGAGTAGATCGCGAGCGGGGTGCGCTCCTTCGGCGCGGCGGCCGCGGCGATCCGCTCGGAGGCGCGCCGCCCGGCGTCGCCGGTCAGCTCCTTGCGCGCGTACACGACCGTGGAAATGGCCGGGTCGGCGTCGAAGGCGGTGTAGGCGGCGGTGGCCAGGCCGCTGTCCCTGGCCACCTCGCCGGTCAGGTCGCACGGGTTGATGGCGGTGCCGAAGGCCAGCAGCTCCTCCAGCTCGGCGGTGGCCGCCGGGCCGAGGTCGGGCACGGTGACGCCGGAGCGGGCGGCCCGGTCGGCGAGCGCGCCGGCCTGCCCGCCGGAGACGGACATGATGGCGACGCCGTCGTCCTGGGGCAGCCCGCGTGACAGGTAGAACTTGGCGACGGCGACGACCTCGCTGAGCTCGTCGACCCTGATGATGCCGAGCGAGTCGAAGACCGCCTGGTAGATCTCGTCGGCGCCGGCCAGCGCGCCGGTGTGCGCGGCGGCCCGGCGGGCGGCCTGCTCGGTCCTGCCGACCTTGATGAGCACGATCGGCTTGCCCAGCTCGGCGGCCAGCTCGGCGACCTTGACGAAGTCGCCGGGACGGCGGATGGCCTCGACGAACGAGACCACCATGGAGACCTCGGGGTCCTGCAGGGCGACGGACAGGTAGTCGGCCAGGCCCAGGTCGATCTCGTTGCCGGCGCTGGCGTACAGCCGGGTGCCGATGCCCTCCTCCTTGAGCCGCATGATCAGGGAGGCGGCGGTGGCGCCGCTCTGGGTGATCACCGCGACCCGGCCGGGCTCGACGCCCTGGCCGAAGATGGGCTGGATGGTGGCGAGCGCGCCGGTGGCCAGGTTGCCGACGCCGTCGGTGTTGGGGCCGACGATGCGCAGCCCGCTCTCGCGGGCGGCGGCCAGCATCTCGCGTTCCATGGCCCGGCCGTCCTCGCCGGTCTCGCCGAAGCCCTGCGAGGGCAGCACGGCCACCTTGACGCCGGCGGCGGCGCAGTCGCGTACGGCCTGGACGGTGTTCTTGGCGTTGAGCGCGATGACCGCCAGGTCGACGGGCCCGCCGACGTCGGCGAGCGAGGCGACGCAGGGCACGCCCTCGATCTCGCTGCGGGACGGGTTGACCGGGTGCACGCCGCCCGCGAAGCCGTACTGGACGAGCAGGCGCAGCGGCCACCAGCTGAGCGTGCCGGGCTTGCTCGACGCGCCGATCACGGCGACGGACCGGGGGTTGAAGAGCGTCTGGACGGCGGGTTCCGCGCCGGTGACGGTGATCACGCGACCGCCTCCGGCCGCGGTCCCGTCGGGTAGGTGGGGACGTCCTCGGCGGCGGTGATCTCCATGCGCAGCAGCCAGGCGTACATGGTCTTGCCCAGGTGGTCCGAGCGCAGCGAGCGGGTGCCGCCGCCGTCGAGCGCCCCGGTGAGCACGAAGTTGAGCGCCTTGATGCCGGGGATCTCGTAGCGGGTCACGGTGCCGCGTACGAGGGAGCCGTAGTGCTCCTTGACCCGCTCCTCGGTGAGCTCGCTCTTCAGCGTGGCGTAGCCCGCGTCGTCGTAGGCGACCAGGCCGACGTTGCACACGTCGCCCTTGTCGCCCGAGCGGCCGTGGGCGATGTCGGCGACCCTGATGTTCGCCATCTCAGACCTCCAGAATGTCGACGGCCGCGGTCACGTGCTCGCGGGGGATCAGGCAGGGCCAGAGCGAGAACAGCTCCTTCAGCGGCGGGCGGGTGCCGATGCCGCCCACGCCGGCCGGGCCGTTGTTGTAGAGGGGGACGCTCTCGGTGAAGACCTTGCGCGCCTCGGTCTCGTCCGGGCAGCGGGCGGCGTAGCGCACCACGAGCTCCAGCAGGTCGTCGTCCGCCGGGTCGGGCTCGGCCACCCGGTCGCCCCACATGGAGTTGCGTCCGACGTACTCGATCTGCACGTCGTCGGACTTGAAGCCGGCCCTGTCGAGCCGGTTCTCCAGGAACTCGATGCCGCGCCGGGCCTTGGCGTAGGCGTCGGGCCAGGTGTAGGTGAACTGGACCTCGCCGATGAAGCCGGCCCGGTAGCCCATGTTGACCTTGAGCGTGTCGGGGCGGGCGCGGCCGGTGCCGCCGGTGATGCGGACCTGGTCGGGGCCGACCTCGGTGAGGCGGACGCCGGAGAAGTCAGCCGTGACGTCGGCGGTGAGGTAGTTGGCCGGGTCGAGGATCTCGTACACGAGCTGCTCGCTCACCGTGCCGATGTCCACCCTGCCGCCGCTGCCGGGGGTCTTGGTGATGACCGCGGTGCCGTCCTCGCTGACGTCCGCGATGGGGTAGCCGAGGTTCTCCAGGCCGGGGGTCTTCCACCAGCCGCCGTCGTAGAGGCCGCCGGTGGCCTGGCCGCCGCACTCGATCGCGTGCGCGACAACGGTGGCCATGCCGAGCCGCTCCCAGTCGTCGGCGGCCCAGCCGAACTCGTGCCGCAACGGCCCCAGGTAGAGCGCGATGTCGGTGACCCGGCCGCAGATGACGATGTCGGCGCCCTGCTCCAGGGCCGTCACGATGCCGTCGGCGCCGGTGTAGACGTTGGCGTGGGTGAGCCGGTCGCGGACCGAGGAGAGAGGCTCCCCCGTGTCCATGTTGGTGAACGAGACGCCCTGCGCCATCAGCCGGTCGATGTCGCCGCTGATGTCGTCGCCGGTCACCACGGCGATGCGGACGCCGGTCAGGCCGAGGTCCTTGCACAGCTCGGCGACCCGCTCCGCGCAGGCGCGCGGGTTGGCGCCGCCGGCGTCGGTGATGACCTTGACGCCGTTGGTCACGCACTGGCGGATGCTCAGGCGCAGCAGGTCGAGCACGTCACGCGTGTAGCCGTACTCGGGGTTGCGGGACCTCTGCTTGCTCAGGATCGACATGGTCAGCTCGGCCAGATGGTCGCAGCAGAGGTAGTCGATCTCCCCGCGCTCCACCATCTGGACGGCGGGGAGCACGCTGTCCCCCCAGAAAGCCATTCCCGCACCCAGTCGGACTGTCTTCACTCGCTGCTCCCCATCACGATCTCACTTGATGCTAATCTTATGCATAGATTCGGCCGCGTCAATCGGTCAGCCTCAACGAACTTCTCCTGGTGGCGGGCTTGCGTGGCGCCGCCGCGGCCGGGGGACGCGCGGCGGCACCACGGTCATTGGAGGCCCAGGAGGCCCGCCAGGTTCCCGCCGAGGATCGCGGCCTCGTCCTCCGGCGGCAGGCCCAGCGCCCGCACCGCCGCGATCTCCGTGGCCGGGTCGGTCATCGGCCAGTCGGAGCCGAACACCACGCGATCGGCGCCGTGCCTCTCGATGATCTTCCGTACCCGCTCGGGCGGCAGGCTCCCGAGGCTGGGCGGCCAGGACGTCTCCAGCACCGCCCCGGAGCCGGCCACGACCTCCTCCGCCTCCTCCAGCCGGTGGTAGCCGCCGAAGTGGCAGGCGATCAGGGTCAGCCCCGGGATGCGCTCGGCCAGGGCGGGGATGTGCCGCGAGGCGCCCCGCTCGTTGGCCGCCTCGTCGCCGCCGGCGCCCACGTGGGTGATGACGGCGATGCCCTCCTCGGCCAGCGCGGACAGCAGCTCCACCACCCGGGAGTCGCCGAGCGACAGCTCCTGGAACAGCGGGTGCAGCTTCACGCCGGGGATCCCGTTGTCCTTCAGCGAGGCGAGGTTCTCCTCCACCGGCAGGTCCGGGTGGACGGTGCCGAACGGGATGAACCTGGTGCGGTCGATGCCGCCGATGAACCGGTTGGTGCCGGCCACGTGCCTGGCCACGTTGGCCACGGCCAGGCAGACGGCCAGGTCGATGCCGGCCGCGTCCATGGTGGCCCGCAGGCCGTCCAGGGTCCCGTCGTGCACCGGGTCCAGGCCGACCGGGCGGTCGGCCAGCACCTTGCGGGCGATCTCGTCCGGCCAGACGTGCGCGTGCGCGTCGATGATCATGTGGCGAGCTCCTTGACCAGCTTGCGGGAGAGCGAGTCGAAGATGACCTCGGTGGCGCCCTCGTAGACCCGCATCGGCCGGGCCGCACGGTAGAGCCGCTCGATCTTCGCCCCCCGGACCAGCCCGAACCGGCCCATCACCTGGACGCACCGGTCGACCACCCGGCCGGCCGTCTCGGTCGCCGCCACCTTGGCCATCGAGGACAGGTGCAGGCTGCCCAGCGGGTCGCGGGCGGCCGCCGCGGCGGCCCGGTAGGTGAACGCGCGGGCCATCTCGATCTCGGTCCACGACCTGGCGAGCTGGTCGGCCACGGCGCCGAGCTGGATGAGCGGCCGGCCGAACTGCTCGCGGTTCGCGGTGTGCACGGTGGCCTCCTTCAGCGCCGCCTGCGCGGTGCCGACCGCCGCGGCTGCCACCGACACCCGGAAGGTCGCCAGCGTGGCCAGGCCGAGCCGCATGCCCTTGCCGGGCTCGCCCAGCCGCCACGACCGGGGCACCCGGACCCCGTCCAGCACCACGTCGCCCAGGACGTGCGGGGCGATGATCTGGTGCGGGCGGGTGGTGGTCAGGCCGGGCGTGTCCGCGGGCACCAGCACCATGGACAGGCCCGCCTCCTCCTTGCCCAGCACGCAGTAGAAGTCGGCGTCGCCGCCGTTGGTGATGAACGACTTGTGACCGCCGACCACCAGCTCGTCGCCGTCCTCGGCGACGGTGGTGGCGGTGCCGCGCAGGTCGGAGCCGATGTCCGGCTCGGTCAGCCCGAGCGCGGCGATCGCGTCCAGCGCGGCCACCCGGGGCAGCCACCGCTCGCGCAGCTCGGGCGTGCCGCCCCTGGCCAGCGCGTAGCTGCCGATGCCCTGCATGGCGAAGAGCGAGTCCAGATGCGCGCTCTCGGCGGCCAGCTGCTCGCGGACGACGGCGACGGCCAGCGGGTCGATGTCCGCGTACCGGCCGCCGTACTCGGCGGGCACGCACACGGCGGCCAGCCCGCTCGCGGCCAGCGCCGCGCGCATCCCCGGGTCGATCGCGTCGGCCTCGTCCGCCTCGGCGGCCAGGTGCGCGACCGACGCGGCGAGCGCCGCGGCCTCCTCACGCAGCCCGTGGTAGCGCTCGGGCAGCTCGAACTCGGCGCCGCTCATCGGGCGGCCGCCGGACGCTGGTCGAAGCCGCGCCCGAACAGCTCGGAGGCGATCCTGACCCGCTGGATGGCGGGCGTGCCGCCGGCGATGGCCCAGCCGTGCGCGTCGCGGTGCAGCGCCTCCAGGCCGAACTCCTCGGTGTAGCCGTTGCCGCCGTGCATCTGCATGCCCAGGTCGGAGACCCGCTTGCCCATCTCGTTGGCGAAGCACTTGGCCAGCGACACCTCCAGCGGGTCCGGCAGGCCGCGGCCGGCGTTGCCCGCCGCCCGGTAGATGAGCAGCCGCGCGGCCTCGACCTGGAGCGCCATGTCGGCGACGGTCATCTGCACGTTCTGGAACTCGACCAGCGTCCGGCCGAACTGCTTGCGCTCCTGCACGTACGCGACGGCGCGGTCCAGCGCGGCCTGCCCGAGGGCCAGGCTCATGGTGGAGTTGCCGAGGCGCTCGATGGAGAAGACGCCGAACAGGTCGCGGAACCCGCCGGGCCCGACCACCAGGTTCTCGGCGGGCACCCGGGCGTCCTCGAAGATCAGGTCGGCGGACGGGATGGTGCGCCAGCCCATCAGCCGCTCCCGCTGCCCGAACGACAGGCCGGGCGTGTCGGCGGACACGATGATCGCGCCGATGCCCTTCGACCCGGGCGCGTCACTGAGCCTGCAGTAGAGCAGGTAGTGGTCGGCGTGGCCGCCGTTGGAGATCCACCGCTTGGTGCCGTTGATGACGTACTCGTCACCCTCCAGCCGCGCCCGGGTGGTCATGTCGGTGGCGGCGGAGCCGGCGTCGGGCTCGGAGATGCCGATGGCCATCGTCACCTCGCCGGTCACCACCTTCGGCAGGTACTTCTGGCGCTGCTCCTCGGTGCCGAAGAACTCCAGCACCCGGGCCGGGCCCACGTTCGCCTCGAACACCTGGAACGCGGCGGAGCGGCACTCCTTGGCCAGCTCCTCGATCACGATCAGGGCGTCCAGCAGGGTGCCGCCCGCGCCGCCGTACTCCTCGGGCAGGGCCAGGCCGAGGAAGCCCAGCTCGGCCAGGCGCGTCACCTCCTCGGCGGGCAGCGGCGCGCGCTCCAGGTCCCACTGCGCGGCCTTGGGCGCGTACAC
Organism: Nonomuraea sp. NPDC049486; assembly: GCF_040676925.1. Lineage (NCBI taxonomy): Bacteria > Bacillati > Actinomycetota > Actinomycetes > Streptosporangiales > Streptosporangiaceae > Nonomuraea > Nonomuraea sp. NPDC049486. The sequence goes on along the minus strand of NZ_JBFAPV010000013.1, from coordinate 43,010 downwards.
CTCCTTGGCCACCTTCGCGGCGACCTCGCGCAGGTGGAGTTGCTCATCACTGAGCCGAAAACCGTTCACAGCAGTCTCCTCAGATCTTGGCGGTCTCGCCGCCGTCGATGACGTACGTGGCCCCGCTGACGAAGCCGCTCAGCGGCGAGGCCAGGTAGCAGACCAGGGCGCCGATCTCCGCCGGGTCGGCGACCCGGCGGGCGGGGATCTTGGCGACCCGGCGGCGCAGCGTCTCGGGGTCGTCGAGCACCGCGCGCTGCGCCTCGGTGGCGAACGCGCCGGGGGCGATCGCGTTCACCTGGACGCCGTGCCTGGACCATTCGGCGGCCAGCGCCTCGGTGAGCCGGACCAGCGCGCCCTTGGACGCCGAGTAGACCGCGAGGCTGCCCTTGCCGCGCACGCCGGAGATGGAGGCGACGTTGACGACCTTCCCCGAGCCCTGCCCGACGAAGATCTCGCCACAGGCGCGGGCGAGCAGGGCGGGCGCCACCACGTTGACCGCGAAGACGTCCTCAAGCAGCTCGGCGGTGGCGTCCAGGAACTTCCCCGCGGGCGCGATGCCGGCGTTGTTGACCAGGATGTCCAGCCGGCCGAACTCCCGCAGCGCCCGCTCCGGCAGGGCCGCCAGCCCGGCCGCGTCGCGCATGTCGCACACGACGCCGGCGATGCGGCCCGGCGCCTCGGCCGCGAGCTTGTCCAGCTCGTCGCCGGAGCGGGCCGCGGCCACCACGTTCACGCCCTCGGCCACCAGGCTGCGCACGGCCGCGGCGCCGAGGCCGCGGCTGGCTCCGGTGACGATGGCGACCTTGCCGTCGAGTTCCAGGTTCACGCGCGCGCTCCCGGCTTGGATGGACGGCGGTGCCGGTCCATGGACTTCCAGCCCAGGGCGTCGTCGGCGATCAGGACGGCCTGGATGTTGGCCGAGCCCTCGCCGGTCTGCCAGAGCTTGGCGTAGTTGAGATAGGTGCTGATCGGCAGCTCGTCGCTGAAGGCGTAACCGCCGAAGATCTCGGCGGTGGCCTGGGCCGCCCGGTTGCACACCTCGCCGGCGTAGTACTTGGCGATGGAGCTCTCCCGGGTGGGGATGACGCCCTCGTCGTAGCGGGCGGCGGCGTCCTGGACCAGCGCCCTGGCGGCCGACACCTCGCAGGCCATGTCCGCGATCTGCTTCTTGACCATCTGGAAGGAGCCGATCCGCTGGCCGAACGCCTCGCGCTGGTTCGCGTACTCGACCGAGGCGTCCAGGCATGCCTGGGCGAGGCCGACCGAGCGGGCGGCGACGGAGAGCCTGCCGTAGTCCATGGCGCTCATGGCGACCTTGAAGCCCTCGCCCTCCTCGCCGAGCAGGTTGGCGGCCGGCACCCGGACCTCGCTGAGGATGACCTCGTTGGTGGGCATCAGCTTGCCGAGCACCCGGCAGGGCACCCGGCTGGTGGCGAAGCCCGGCGTGCCGGTGGGCACCACGAACGCGCTCACCCCGCGGTGGCCCAGCTCGGGATCGGTCTTGGCGTAGACCACGGCGACGTCGGCGACGTTCGCGTTGGTGATCCACATCTTGCTGCCGGTGATGACGTAGTGGTCGCCGTCGCGCACGGCCCTGGTCCGCATGGCGCCCAGCAGGTCGGAGCCGCCGTCGGGCTCGGTCATCGCGTTGCAGCCCAGCAGCGTGCCGGAGATCAGGCCGGGCACGTACCGCTCGACCAGCTCGGCGGCGCCCCAGTTGGCGATGGTCAGCGGCACGGTCGCGGCCTGGAGGTTCATCGCGGCGCTCAGCGGCGGGTAGGCCCAGGCGAGTTGCTCGGCGACCGCGGCCAGCGCCTGGTAGCCGGCGTCGGTCCCGCCCACCTGCTCGGGGAAGCAGCAGCCGAAGAAGCCCAGCTCGCCCATCTGCCGGTAGAGGTCGCGGGGGAACTCCCCGGCCTCCTCCAGCTCCCGGATCCGGGGGCGGATCTCCTTGAGACCGAAGTCGCGCACGAGCGCTCCGAGCTCCTGCGCCGCCTCGCCGGCCATGTCGGTGGCTGTCACCATCTGATCCTCTCTGCGTCTCAACCGGCCAGCTCGGGAAGCACCCGGGTGCCGAACAGCTCAAGCTGGCGCATCGCCTCGGCGTGCGGGAGCCCCTGCCAGTGCGACTTGTACATGAAGTGCGTCATCCCCAGCTCGTCGCGGAGGCGGCCGAGCTGGTCGACGATCTCGGCCGGTGAGCCGAGCAGGAACTGCCGCTCGACGTCGATGCCGGGCGCGTCCGCCTGGACCGGGGTGTTCTCGCCCGACAGGCCCCACGAGCGGTAGGTCTGGTAGCGCAGGGCGCTGCGCCGCCGGGCCAGCTCCTCGGCCTCGCGGCGGGAGGAGGCCACGATGAGCTCGCGGCGCAGCGGGAAGTCGCCGTCGAGGGACAGGCCGTGCGCGGCGCGCTCCTCCAGGAAGATCTCGCGCAGGCCGGCCAGCTCGTCGTGGCTGGGGAACGGCGGCGCGTACCAGGCGTCGCCCAGCCGTGCGGCGCGCCGCACGGCCGCCGCCGACTGGCCGCCGATCCAGACGGGCGGCCCGCCCGGCCGCGCCGGCTGGACGGCCGGGAGCACGTCCTCGACCTTCCAGTACGGGCTGTCGAAGTCGACCTTCTCCCCCGACCACAGGGCCTTGATGAGGGCGAGGCCGTGCTCGAACCGCTTGACCTTGGAGCGGGAGTCGATGCCGAAGGCGCGGAACTCCCGCTCGGAGTAGCCGAGCCCGGCGCCGAAGACGCAGCGGCCGTCGGTGACCACGTCGAGCGTGGCGATCTGCTCGGCCAGGTCGACCGGGTTGGCCATGGACAGCAGCATGATGCCGGTGACGGCGGTCATGCGGGGCGCGGCGCCGTGCAGGTATGTGAGGTACGGGACCGGCTGGTAGTAGCGCAGCTCGGTGCCGAGGAAGTGCTGACCCGCCACCATCATGTCGAAGCCGAGCTGGTCGGCGACCCTGACCAGCTCGCGGTGCTCTCTCAGTTGTTGCCCGTACGGCGTCTCGGCGCCGTGGATCGGCGTGGTGAGGATGCCGAACCGCACTCCAGAACCCATCCTGACTCCTCTGCAATCCCTCCTATTGATACACATGATTATCCTCGTCCTGCAACTCGGGTCCGGCTGCTGAGAAGGACGAGGGCCGCGGACACCGCCGTGCAGGCCGTCACGGTGAGCCAGGCGGCGGGCAGGCCCACGACCTCGGACACGGCGGCGAACAGCAGCGGCCCGGTGGCCGCGCCCAGGGCGGTGCCCAGCTGGAACCTGGCCCCGGCCACTCCCGGCCGGTCCGGATGCTGCGCCAGCACGCCCATCAGCAGCAACGCGGGCCAGCCCCACGCGCCGCAGAAGGCGACGACGGTGCCGGCCACGGTGAGCGCGGTGCCGCCCGAGGCCATCGCGAGCATCCCCAGGGCGCAGGCGGCGATCATCACGGCCGCGGGCCTGAACCCGTCCGACCCGCGCCGGTCCGCCAGCCGCCCCGCGCCGAGCCGCACGACGAGCGACACGAGACTGGTGACCGAGATCACCAGCCCCGCCGTACTGACATCGAGCCCGGCCCGCGTGAGCGTGCTCACAGCAAAGGTGGTGAGCGAACCAATAGACAACGTCCCAAGCCCGGCGACAACCGAAACCCGCACCAACGACGTCACCGCCCTCGGACCTGCGCTCCCGACCCGCACCTCCCCAGCAACCGCCGCGGACCCTGGACTCGCGGGCGCGGACCGCACGTCTCCAGCGGCCGCCGCAGGCCCCGCACTCGCCACAGGCCCCGGAGTCGCGCTTACGGACCGCACCTCCCCAGCGGCGCCCGCAGACCCCGCCCCCGCAGGCGCGGACCGCACGCCTCCAGCGGCCGCCGTCGGCCCCGCACTCGCCAGAGGCCCGGGCCCCGCAGGCGCGGGCCGCGCCTCCCCGACCGCCGCCACAGACCCCGAACTCGCCACAAGCCCCGAACCCGCGCTCTCAGACCGCGCCTCCCCGACCGCCGTCACAGACCCCGAACTCGCCGCAGGGCCCGGACCCGCAGGCATGGGCCGCGTCTCTTCTGCGGTCCCCGCCGAATCTTGATCTTTGCGTGCGGGTTGCGTCGTGGGCGTAGTCGTCGGCGGGGTTTGGTTCGCGTGAGAGGAGCTTGCGGCCGGTGACGTGGACGCGGGGGTGTGCTCCGGACGGGTGGCCCGAAGTGAGGGCCGGGTGCGGGGGAGGCTGGTTGCGGCTGCGGCCACGGTCAGGAGGGTGGCGAGGACGAAGGCCCATTGCCAGCCGATGGTCAGGGCCACCAGGGGGACGGCGAGCCCGGCCAGGAGGGCGACGACGGGGGTCGCCGACTGCTTGGCGCCCAGGGCCGTGCCGCGCAGCCGGGCGGGGATCTCCCGGACCACGACCAGGTTGCTGGCGGGCGCTACCACCCCGTACCCCGCGCCCGCGACGACCAGCCACGCCAGCAGCGCCGCGACCGACCCGCTCGTGGCGACGCCGAGCTGGCTCACCAGGCTGACCGCGAGCCCCGCCAGGGCCGCGCGCCGCCAGCCGGCGCGGTCGATCAGACGGCCGCCGGCCAGGGCGGTGAGCCCGGTGCACGCCCAGAACGCGGTCACGCACAGCCCGAGCGCGCCGTCGCCGATGCCCAGGTCGGCCTGGATCTCGACGGCCAGGACACCCACCAGGATCGGGGTGGACACCACCGCCGCCAGCATGAGGATGGCCGCCCACCACGCCCGCCCGCCGGCGGGCGCCGGCCGGGACGCCTGGACGGTCTCGGCCGGTTCCACCCGTTCCCGCTACAGGGTCACGGGCACGGTACGCGGCCCGCGCATCTTCAGCCCGACGTCACTCGCCGCCTCGGGGTCGGCCAGCCGCATCTCCGGGAACCGGTCCAGGAAGAGGTTCACGCCGATCTCCAGCTCCGCCTTCGCCAGCATGGCGCCCAGGCAGAAGTGCCGCCCGGAGCCGAACGCCAGGTGGTCGGCCGCTCCCGAGAACGCCTTGGTCGCGTCCAGGTCATCGCGTTCGAGCACGAACCGGTCGGGATCGGCGTAGCGCCGGTCGTCACGGTTGGCCGAGCCGATGAGCACCAGCACCGTGGACCCCGCCGGGATGAGCACGCCGCCGAGCTCGACGTCCTCCGTCGTCTCCCGCGTGTTGATCTGCGTCGGCGGGGAGAACCGCAGCGTCTCGGCGACCGCCTTGACGACCAGCGAGCGGTCGTGCCTGATCCGCTCGAACTGGCCGGGGTCGGCGAGCAGGTTGCGGAACAGGCTCGCGAAGGTCTTGTCGGTCGTCTCCGCCCCGGCCGTCAGCAGCAGGCTGACGTACGCCCTGATCTCGTCGTCGGCGAGCGGCTCACCGTCGATCTCGGCGGTGGCCAGGACCGACAGCAGGTCCTCTCCCGGGTTCGCCCGCCGTTCGGCGATGAACGGGGTGACGAACTCGCTGATCTCCGCCCGGATGGCGGCGGCCTCGGCGATGATCTCGGGGTCGCGGCCGAGGTTGGAGATGACCCGGATCACGGCGGTGTACCACCGCAGGAACCTCGGGTGGTCCTCCTTGTCGAAGCCGAGCAGGTCGGCGATCACGTACACCGGGAAGTAGTTGGCGAAGTCGCGCACCAGATCGACGTCACGCCGCCCGGCCAGCTCCCCGGCGAGGTCCGTCGCGGCGCGCAGCACGATCTCCTCCACCACGGCGCCCGCGTTGCGCATGAGCATCGGGTGCAGCCGGTCCAGGCTCTTGCCCCGGAAGGCGGGCGACACCAGGGCCCGGTGCCTGGCGTGCTCGGTGCCGTCCATCTGCAGGATCGTCTTGCCGTGCACCGGTTCGAGCTGCCACTCGTACGCCTTCGTACTGAAGACCGGGTTCTTGTACACCCGCGCGACGTCCTCGTACCTGCTGACCAGGTACGCCCGCACGCTCTCGTCCCAGACGACCGGCGCCTCGGCGCGCAGGCGGCGGTAGAAGGCGTGCGGGTCGGCGGCGACCTCCGGGGACAGCAGCTCCGGCAGACCACGATCAGTCATCACAACTCCTCACGACTCCAGCTCGGACCCGGTGGCCTTCCAGGCCGTGAACCCGCCGTCGACGCTCCACACCGCGCCGTTGACGAACGCGGCGGCGGGGCTCGCCAGGAAGCAGACGACCTCGGCCACGTCACGCGGCTTGCCGATGGAACGGCTGAGGTAGTTCGCCAGGACGTCCCGGCGGGTGGCCTCGGGGTCGGGGCGGGAGGCGATGTAGCGCGAGGCCATCTCGGTCTCGATCATCCCGGGCGCGTAGCAGTTGACCCGGATGCCGTCGGGGGCGAGCTCCAGCGCCAGGCTGCGGGTCAGCTGGGCCACTCCGGCCTTGCTGGCCGCGTACGCGAGGGTGTGCGGCCGGGCCAGGCCGGCGGCGATCGAGGCGGCGTTGATGATGGAGGGGTTCTCGCTGCGCCGCAGGTACGGCAGCGCGGCGCGAGCGGCGAGGTACGGGCCGCGCAGGTTGACGGCGTGCACCCGGTCCCACTCCTCCGAGCCGAAGTCCTCGATGCCGAGGGTGCGGCTCACCACGGCGTCGGCCACGCCGGCGTTGTTGTGCAGCACGTCGAGGCCGCCCATGAGAGCGGTGGCACGTTCCACCATCTCGGTGATCGAGGCGGGGTCGCTCATGTCACCGCGCACGTAGTCGGCGCGGGGGCCGATCTCGGCGGCCAGCCGTCTGCCCGCGTCGTCGGCGATGTCCGCGATGACCACCGTGGCGCCGCGGGCCGCGGCCAGGCGCGCCGTCTCGGCGCCGATGCCGCTGGCGCCGCCGGTGATGAGGAACCGCAGACCTGACACGTCTGACATCAGCCGGGGACCTTTCTGAAGTAGTTGGCGTGGCGGGGCCCGGTGAGCGCGTCGCTCACCGGGACCTCGGGCTCCCGGCCGGCGCGGGCGGCGCGCTCGCGCTCCTCCCCCACGGCGATCCGGCGCTCCTCGCACCGGCCGATCCCGCCTTCGGGCACCGCGTACAGGGTGAGGTAGCGGTAGGGCGGGCTCTGCCCGCCGACCGGCTCCAGGGCGAAGCGCTGGGCGCCCTCGAATCCCATGTGCTCGAAGGTGTGGGCGAGGTGCACCTGGTCGTACCAGCGGGCGTACTCGTCCTCCCGGCCCTGGACGGCGTTGTTGAAGACCACGAAGATCTCCCGATGGTCCTCGGGCAGGGACTCGGACGCCGAAGGGCTGACCCATCCGGTCTGCGGCACGGCCCGCCAGGCGACGTCACCGAACCCGGGGTCGAGCGCGCCGGGACCGGTCACGCGGGCGAGCGCCAGGACGGGGAAGACGGCGTCGTTCTCGCCGATGTCGCGCGCCAGCGACCAGACGGCGGCCCCGTCAGGGGCGGGCAGCCCGGCGGGGCCGAGCGCGATGAACGTCTCCATCAGGCCCGCCCGGTCGGCCGCTTGGGCTTCCAGCGGAGCAGCCACATCTCCATGAGCCGGATCAGCAGCATCAGGGCGATGCCCACGATCATGAGCACGAAGATCGCGGCGAACGTGCCGGCGGTGTCGAACTGGTTGGCCGACTGCACGAGCAGGTATCCGAGCCCGCGGTTGGACGACATCATCTCGGCCGTCACCGCGACCACGAGCGCGTACGGGGCCGACACGCTCAGGCCGGAGATGATGAACGTCATCGCCGAGGGCAGGGTGGCCTTCAGGTGCACCTGCAGGCGGCTGGCCCGCATGAGCCGGAGCTTGTCCACCAGCAGGTGGTCGACGTCCTTGACCCCCGCGTACGTGGAGTAGAAGACGAGGAAGGCGACCACGCTGATGACCAGGGCCAGCTTGGAGCCGATGCCGATGCCGAACCAGAGCATGAACAGCGGCACCAGGGCCAGCCGCGGGATCGCGTAGATCGCGTCCACGAAGGGCTGGCAGACGGAGGCGAGGAACGGGCTGACGCCGAGGACGAACCCGGCCACGAGGCCGGCGAGCGCGCCCAGCACGAACCCGATCACAGTCGTCTGCAGCGTGACCCACAGGCTCGGCCACAGCAGGTTCTGCGAGACCCAGAGGCCCATGGCCTCCCAGATGAGGGACGGCTTGCTGACGTAGTACTGGTCGATCAGGACGTGCGGCTCGCCGGGCTTGCCGGCGAAGTACTCCCAGGCCGCGAGCCCGGCGACGAGCAGCGCGACCTGGATCGCGGTGATCAGCAGGCGCCGGGTCAGCCTCGGGTTGAGCCCGCCGGAGACCGCCGGCGCGCCGACCGGCTTCGGGGCGGCCTCCGGCCGGCCGGCCTCGATCGTGTCGGACCTGGTCATCAGTGATCCTCCATCTGCGGGCTGAGCAGCGCCCACAGCCGTGACCAGACCGCGGCGAACTCGGGGTCCGTGCGCAGCGATCCGAAGTCGCGGGGCCGGGCGAAGGTGATGGGCTCGACGTGGATGATCCGCCCCGGGTTCGCGCCGAACACCACGACGCGGTCGGCCATGAGGATGGCCTCTTCGAGGTCGTGGGTCACGAACAGCACGGTCTTGCGCTCGCGTTCCCAGATCTCCAGGGTCTGCCGCTGCAGGTTGAGCCGCAGCTGCGCGTCGAGCGCGCCGAAGGGCTCGTCCATCAGCAGCGTGTTGGGACGGTAGACGAGGGTCTGCGCGAGGGCGGCGCGCTTGAGCATGCCGCCGGACAGCTGCGACGGGTACCTGTTGCCGTACTGGCCGAGGCCGACCAGGTCGAGCACCTGGGCGACCCGCTCCTTGCGCTCCCGGCGGGGCACCTTCTGCACCTCCAGCGGGAGCGAGACGTTCTTCTCCACGGTCCGCCAGGGCAGCAGGGTGTCCTTCTGGGTGACGTAGCCGACGTCGTTGTTGATGCCGTTGATGGGCTTGCCGTCGTAGAGCACCTCGCCCGTGCTCTGGGTGAGCAGGCCGGCGGCCATGTTGAGCAGGGTGCTCTTGCCGCAGCCGCTGGGGCCGATGATGCAGATGAACTCGCCCTTGCGGATCTCCAGGTCGATCCCCTGCACGGCGGTGAACGTGCGCTTGGCGGTGGTGAAGGTGCGCCCGACCTGGTGGTAGCTCACCGCGATCGGACGGTCGTCCGCCTGTGCCGCCGCGGCGGACGCGCGCTCGGTCGATGTTCCGATGCTGGACACGGGTCTCTCCCTCACTCAGGCGTCCGGCAGGGCCTTGACGAGCTCGGTGTCGTAGAGCTCCTCGAACGGCACGGAGACCGGGTCCGGCTTGCCGATGTTGTAGACCTTGATCAGGTTGTCGGCGAGCTCCTGGGTGGGCACGATGCTGCCGGTGAAGACGGGCAGGATCGCCTCGATGCCGGTCTTCCACGCGGCGTCGCTGGTGCTGGCGAAGAACTTCTGGTGCAGGGCGTCGCTGTGCTCCTGGCTGAAGTCCTTGGCGTCGTCGCGGGCCTGCGTCATCGCCTTGAGGAACTTCGTCACCGCGTCGGGCTGGTTCTTCAAGAAGTCAGGGTTGACGGCCACCACGATGTAGGGGATGTTCGCCGCTTCGGGGGCGTCCTTGACGATGTCGATGAACACCTTGCCCCAGCCGTCGGCCTCGGGGCCGGTCGTCTGGCTGGGGAACCCGGCGAGCCCGTCGGACGCGCCCTGCTTGACCGCGGCGGTGCCGGCGGCGGCGTCGCTGAACGGCTGGATCGTCACGTCGCTGTCCGGCTTGAGGCCGCCGAGGGTGAGGATCTGCCGGAACAGGAGGTCCGTCGTGGAGCCGGTCGCCGCTGAAGCGATCTTCAAACCCTTGAGCGCCGCGAGCTTCTCCTGGTACGGGGACTCAGGCGTGACGCCCTTCTGGGCGAGCTTCTCCAGCGTCTGGTTGTTGAGCGTGATCTGCTCGGGCGCCGGGGCGCCGAGCACCGCCACCACCTTGACCAGCTTGCCGGCCGCGGCCGAGGCCAGCGGAGCGGTCCCGCCGGTGAGCGCGATGTCGGCCTGACCTTGGGCGACGGCCTGGATCAGCTGGTTGGCGTTGAAGATGGAGGTCTTGTTGTCGATCTCGATGCCCTGCTGGGCGAAGTAGCCCTGGGCTTCCGCCTGCAGCCTGGGATAGCTGCACAGACAGGCCGAGCCGGCGTCGATGTAACTGATCGTGGTCAGCCCGCCATCGCCGGACGCGGCGCTCTCGCCACCCTCCGGCGAGGAGGATGCGCATCCGCTGACGAGAACCGTGAGCAGGACCGCGAGGGCCGAGGCAATGAGTTTTGTGGAACGAACCATAGGAGCGCTCATCTCCGGGGGGCGTGCAGGTAGGCCTCAATAATTCCTGATAACGATAGGGACAGTAGAGCACAACGTCAACGATTTCTCGGCGTCGACTTGGCGTCACCGGAACGTCTGCGAGCAGCCAGATCTTGCCGGTGACGGACTCGGCAGGCCCGGACGGACCCTCATGAGGGCAGGGTAAGCGACGGCCGGAGCGCGCCGCGCCCTGGCCCTGCACCCTCTGTGGATTCCGTACGATTGGTTATCACTGATAGCGCGGCAGGTCCCGCAGCGGGGACGCCCCGGCGACCGAGGCGCCCGGATCCCCGTCCGGAGACGCCTCGATCTGTTGACGTGATCTTCAACAGGCCCTCGGCGGGCCGTACTCAGGAGAGGGCGCCGTCGGCGCGCAGCCGGGCCGCGGCCTCGGTGATCCAGGAGGTGACCTCGCCGACCTCCGCCACGGCCCTGGGCAGGTTCAGCACCACCTCGTCCACGTCCCGTTCGGCCAGCGCCCGGACGCCGGCGAGCGGCTCGTCCTCCGGGGCCCGCGCCACGATGTGGAAGGAGGAGCGCTCGCGGCCCTGGCGCTCCAGCTCGGCCTGGAGCGCGGTGACGTAGGTAGCGGTCTGGTCCGCCGTGCCGGGAGGGCCGTACCAGCCTTCGCCGTGCTGGACGGCGCGGGCCAGGGCGCGCTCGCTGGCTCCGCCGATGAGCACCGGCACCGGCGCGGTCACCGGCGGGGCGACGGTGAGCTCGGGGAAGGAGTACCACCGGCCCTCGTGCCGCACCGGCTCTCCGGTCCACGCCCGGCGCATGACGTCCAGCATCTCCTCGGTGCGGCCGCCGCGGCCGGAGAACTCCTGGTCCAGGGACTCGAACTCGGTGCGCATCCAGCCCACGCCGACCCCGAGCACGAGCCGTCCGCCGGACAGCTCCTGGGCGGACATCACCGAGCGCGCGGCGATGAGCGGGTGGCGCAGCGGCAGCACGTAGACGCCGATGCCCAGCCGGATCCGGGAGGTCGCGGCCGCCAGGTGGCCCGCCATCACCAGCGGGTCCGCGAACGGCGTCGCCGGGTCGAAGCTCGGCCGGCCGTGCGCGCTGTACGGGTACTTGCCGTCGGTCATGGTCGGCGAGACGACGTGGTCGGGGATCCACAGCCCGTGGAACCCCTCCTGCTCGGCCGTCTCCGCGATGGGCCGGTACCACGTGAGCGGGAAGCCGAAACAGCGCACCGACACCTTCATGACGCTCTCACCTTTTCTTGACATGGCAACGTGGTCACCATACTAATCATGCATACCAATTATGACCCCGGGAGGGCACAACCATGACGAAGCGCCCAGGCGTGATGGTCGCCATGTTCGACATCCCCGACTCCTTGGACGAGGAGTTCAACACCTGGTACGAGGAGGAGCACATCCCCGAGAAGATCGGCCGGGTGCCGGGCTTCCTGAGCGCGCGCAGGTACAAGGCGCTGGACGGGCGGCCGAACTACCTGTGCATCTACGAGCTGGAGGACGTCTCCGTCGTCGACAACCCCGACTACCAGCAGAACTACCGTAACGGCACGGTGGCGACCGAGCGCATGAAGGCCAAGGCCAAGACCTTCTACCGCAACGTCTACGTCCAGATCCACGAGGCCGCGAACGGCCTGCCGCTGCCGGAGTGAGGACGGACATGAGCGACCTGGAGAGCCGGATCCGCCGGCTGGAGGACCTGGAGGAGATCCGCGGCCTGGCCGTCCGGTACGGGTTCGCGGTGGACGAGCGCGACCTGGACGGCGTCTGCGCGCTCTTCACCGAGGACGCCGAGCTGCGCACCATGAGCGGGCCAGGCAAGGGCAAGGGCGTCGCGGCGATCGCCGCCTACTTCGGCGGCCGGTTCGCCGCCCTCGGGCCGACGAACCACTTCACCCACGGCCACGTCGTGGACTTCGACGACGAGGACCCGGACGTGGCCACCGGGCTGGTCTCCTCGCACGCCGAGGTGTGGCGGGACGGCGCGCCGATGATCACCGCGCTCCGCTACCACGACCGCTACCGGCGCGGCCCTGACGGCTGGCGGTTCAGCGAGCGGGTGCAGGCCTACATGTACTTCGTCGACGTCCGCGAGTATCCGCAGGCGCTGGGCGACCGGCTGCGCATGCGGGCGGGCGACCCCTGGAAGAAGGCGGACTGGCCGGCCGGTCTGTGACCGGGTGGAGGGCCGCTCGCGGCCCTCCACCTCAGGACCGCGCGTCCCAGCGGATGGTCTGCTCCAGCAGCTTCGGATGCTTGCGCTCGACGTAGCGGACGTAGGCGTCGATGTGTTCCTGCATGCGGGCCTCCGCGCCCGCCGCGTCGCGGGCGGCGATCATGGCGTAGATCTCCTCGTGGGCCTTGAGGATGGCCTTGCGCCTGCGCTGCGGATAGTCGCTGCCCACGGCGCTGTAGTCGACGGCGGCGACGGTGCCGTCGAGGATGCCGAGCAGCGAGTCGACGATGTAGCCGAAGAGCGCGTTGCCCGACCCCCAGGCGATGATGTCGTGGAAGCGCTGGTTGGTGTCGAAGAAGATGTAGTCGTCGTCCATGTGGTCACGCATGTCGGCCAGGCACCGGCCCAGCTCGGCGATCTGGTCGTCGCTCATGCGCTCGGCGGCCAGGGCGCCCGTCTTGGGCTCCAGCGTGGCCCGCACCTCCATGATCGCCCGGAACGGGGCCTGCTTGACCTGCATGAGCAGCAGCATGGTGCTGGCCAGGTGGGACGGGTCGGGGTCGAGCAGCACCGGGCCGCCCTTGGGGCCGGGCTTGAGGGCGATGACGCCGTGGAACTCCAGCAGCCGCAGGGCCTCACGGAGCGTGCCGCGCCCGATCTCGTACTTCTCCAGCATGATGCGCTCGGGCAGGAGCATGTCGCCGGGGTGGAGGTCGTCCCGGCTGACGTCACGCATGATCCGCTGGGCCACCAGCATCGCGGCCTTGGGCGGCCGGGTACCGTTCGTCATGTCGCCCCTTCGTGGAGGTGATCGCCCGAGGTCCTGAATCTATGCTAACCATAGCGGTTGATACACCCCTGGTGGCGACGTCGGCGAAGCCGGTCCCGGCCGGGCGGGGTCAGCAGTCGCAGCCGATGGCGTGCGCGGGAGCGGTGAGCGGGTCCACCGCGCGGACGACCCGGCCGTGGTCGTCCTCGACAGGGTAGCCCTCGCGGGCCCAGTACTCGAACCCGCCGATCATCTCCTTCACCTGGTAGCCGAGCTTGGCGAACTCCAGCGCGGCGCGGGTGGCGCCGTTGCAGCCGGGTCCCCAGCAGTAGGTGACGACCGGCATGTCCAGGGGGATCTCCAGAGGCGCGCGACGGGCGATCCGCGCGGTCGGCAGGTGGACGGCGCCGGTGACGCGGCCCTGGGTCCAGGCGTCGTCCCCCCGGGAGTCGATCAGCACGAACCGGGCGCCGCGTTCCTGGTCGGCGTGCACGTCGGAGGGGTCCGTCTCGAACTGGAGCTTGCCGGCGAAGTGGGCCACGAGAGCGCTCGCGGCGGAAGTGACGGGTGACATGCCTCGACGATACTGACGGCTCCGGCCTCGGTTGAAGAGCCGATCACCGGCATTCCACCGCTATAGCGGGGAATTTGATGCAATATCTAGGACATGACCTTCAGTGTCCCTTACGAGCTCGACAAGGTCGACGCGAGCATCCTGCGGGCTCTCCAGGCGAACGGCCGGCAGAGCGTCGCGGACCTGGCGCGGAGCATCAACATGAGCCACAGCGCGACGGCGGAGCGCGTCCGGCGGCTCGAACAGGCGGGCGTGATCACCGGCTACGGCGCCCAGGTCGACCCGGAGCGGCTCGGGTTCACGATCATGGCCTTCCTGCGCCTGCGCTACCCGAGCAGCGCCTACGAGCCGCTGCACAGCCTGCTCGCCGAGCTCCCCGAGGTGATCGAGGCCCATCACGTCACGGGCGACGACTGCTTCGTGATGAAGGTCGTCGCCACGGACATGAAGCACCTGGAACGGGTGAGCGGCCGGATCGGCGCGCTCGGCGGCGTCACCACGAGCGTCGTCTACTCGTCCCCGCTCCCGCCGCGACCGCTGCTGCCGCCGGGACCACCCGCCGGGCCGGACGGTCCTCCGCTCAGCGGCGGGCGGGCGCCGGTGTGATCGGGTTCGCGGCCAGGTGGCGGCCTCGCGGGGTGGCGTCGGCGAGCACGCCGTCGTGGACCACCACCCGGCCGCCGACCAGGACGGTGCGCGGCCTGCCGGTGACCGTCATCCCCTCGTACGGCGTGTAGTCGGTCGCCATGTGCAGGTCGCCTGAGGTGATCGTCCAGCGGGCGGACGGGTCCCAGATCGCGATGTCGGCGTCGGCGCCCGGCATGAGGGTGCCCTTGCGGGGATACAGGCCGTTCGTCCGGGCGGGGTTGGCCGCGGTCAGCTCGACGAACCGGCTGACCGGCAGCGCGCCGCCCGCCACGAACTCCGAGAAGATCACCGGCAGCCGGGTCTCGACGCCGGGCAGCCCGTTCGGCATGGCGCGCACGTCGGACCGGCGTGACTCCTTCTGCGCCACGTCGTAACAGCAGTGGTCGCTGCCGATCGTGGTGATCTCGCCGGTGGCCAGGTGGCGGGCGAGACCGTCCACCACCGGGCGCGGGCGCAGCGGCGGGCAGCACACGAACCGCTCGGGGGCGGCCCCGGCGTAGAGCCCGTCGTCCAGCACCAGGTGGTGCGCGACGGACTCGGTGTAGGCCGCCAGGCCGCGCCGCCTGGCCGCGGCCACCAGCTCGACGGCCTCCGGCGTGGACTGGTGCACGAAGTAGACCGGCGCCTTCAGGGACTCGGCGATGGCCAGCACCTCGGCCACGGACGCGGTCTCGGCCAGCTCGGGCCGGGTCGCCGCCATGTGCTCGGCGCCGATCCGGCCGTCGTGCGAGCAGCGCGTCTGGGTGTCCTCGATGATGTGGTTGGCCTCGCAGTGGATCACCACCATGCCGCCCAGGTCACGCAGCGTGGACATGGTGCGCAGGATCGTGTCCTCGTCGGCCATCGTCTCGCCGCGGTAGGTGGTGAACATCTTCACCGTCGGCATGCCGTCGGCGACCAGTGAGCGGAGCTGGTCGGGCACCGTCTCGTCCCAGTCCACGACGCAGGCGTGCAGCGCGCTGTCGCACAGGCCGCCCGCCGCCTTGGCCCGCTGGGCGTGGGCGGCGTCGGCGGGGGCCTGGCCGGGGCGCGGGATGGCGAAGTCCACGATGGTGGTGGTGCCGCCGAACACCGCGGCCGTCGTGCACTGGGCGTAGTCGTCGAGTGAGGTGAAGTCACCCGAGGTGAAGCCGACGTGGCAGTGCGGGTCGACGCCGCCGGGCAGCACCAGCATGCCGCCGGCGTCGATCTCGGCGGTGCCGCGCGGCGCGGGCGTGCCCGGCTCGGCCAGCGCGGTCACCCGTCCGTCCACGACGAACACGTCGGCGGGGGCGCACCAGCTCGCCTCCGCCACCGTGCCGCCGCGGATCACCACGGGGTCGCTCATCCGCCGGCTCCGGCCAGGTGCGCGCGCCAGCCGCCGGCCTCGCTGATGTCCACGACGCCCGGCGCCTCCAGCGCCTCGGCGCGCATCCGCATCGACAGCGAGCCGCTGCCGTCGGCCAGCTCGATCACGCCGAGCTCCAGCTCGGGCGGCTCGCCCGGCAGCAGGTGGTCGCGCAGGATCTCGTACGTGACCTCGTACAGCTCGCCGGGCACCGCGTAGCCGTCGCCGACCGGGTGGAGGCCGGGAAACTCGTCGCGTACGGAGTAGAACCGGTAGCGGGGCGCCGTCGTCGCCGGCCCCAGGAACCGCGCGCCGGCCAGCGCGGCGTTCAGGCTGCCGCCCGACATCGCCTGGCCGTTGACGAACATGCGCAGATTCTCCACGTGGTGCTCCTTCATGCGGTGGTGTGGCGCCGCTTGGCGAGCGCCGGGTCGGGGACGGGCACGGCGTCGAGCAGCGAGCGGGTGTAGGGGTGGCTCGGCTCGCCGTAGATCTGCTCGCGGGTGCCGATCTCGGCCAGCTCGCCGTCGAGCATGACCGCCACCCGGTCGCAGAGGTAGTAGACGACCGCCAGGTCGTGGGCGATGAACAGGATGGACAGGCCCAGCCGCTCGCGCAGGTCGCGCAGCAGGTTCAGCACCTGGGCCTGGACCGACACGTCCAGCGACGAGACCGGCTCGTCGCAGATGAGCAGCCGCGGCTCCACCGCGAGGGCGCGGGCGATGGAGATGCGCTGGCGCTGCCCGCCGGAGAAGGAGCGCGGGTGGCGGTCCAGGTGCTCGGCCGACATGCCGACCGTCTCCAGCAGTTCCGCGGCCCGTTCGCGGCGCCGCCGGCGATCGGGTTCCAGCCCGTGCACGAGCAGCGGCTCGCCGACGAGCTCGGCCACGGTCATGCGCGGGTTCAGCGACGAGTACGGGTCCTGGAAGACCATCTGCATGTCCGCCCGCAGGGCGCGCAGCTCGCGCCGCCCGGCGGTGAGCACGTCGCGGCCGCCGAGGAGGACCCGGCCGCTGTCCGGGCGGGTGAGCCGGGTGACGCACCGCGCGGTGGTGGACTTGCCCGACCCGGACTCCCCGACCAGGCCGAGCACCTCGCCCGGCGCCACGTCGAAGGAGACGCCGCCCAGCACACGCCGCCCGCCGAAGGTCTTGACCAGGTCACGGACCTGGAGCAGCGGCTCGCTCACGATTCCTCCTCCTCGGGCGCGTTCCCGGCGGCGCCGATGACGGCCAGCGGCCGGGTGACGTCGCCGCCGATGCGCGGGACGGCGGCCAGCAGCGCCCTGGTGTAATCGTGCCGGGGCGCGTTGTAGATCTGGTCGACGGTGCCGGTCTCGACGGCCCGGCCGTGGCGCATCACCACCGCCCGCTCGGCGAACCCGGCGACGATGCCCAGGTCGTGGGTGATCAGCAGGATGGACATGCCGCGTTCGGCGGCCAGCTCGTGCAGCAGTTCCAGGACCCGTGCCTGCACCCGCACGTCCAGCGCGGTCGTGGGCTCGTCGGCGATGAGCAGCGCGGGCTCGGCGATGACCGCGATGGCGATCACCACGCGCTGCCGCATGCCGCCGGAGAACTGGTGCGGGTAGTCGTCGACGCGGTGCTCCGCGTCGCGCACGCCCAGCCGTTCCAGCAGCTCGATCGCCCGGCGGCGGGCCACCCGCCGGGACACGCCCCGGATGACGAGCGGCTGCATGACCTGGCGGCCGATGGTCATGACCGGGTTGAGCGAGGCCAGCGGGTCCTGGAAGACCAGGCCGACCCGGCCGCCGCGGATCTCGCGCATCCGGCGCTGCGGCAGCCCCAGCAGGTCGACGCCCTCCAGCTCGATCCCGCCGGACAGCCGGGCGTCCGGATCCAGCCGCAGCACGGCACGCGCCGTGACCGACTTGCCGGACCCCGACTCGCCGACCAGGGCGACCCGCTCGCCGGGCGCGAGGTCGAGGTCCACGCCGTGGACGACCTCGGCCATGCCTCCCGCGCCTCCCGCCGCCGGGTAGGACACCCGCAGGTCCCGGATGCGGAGCAGGGGGTCGGTGCTCATCGCGCCTCCTGACGGATCGTCGGGTCGTTGCGCACCCGCAGCCAGTCGCCCACCAGGTTGAACGCCAGGGCGGTCAGCAGCAGGGCGAGGCCCGGGAAGGCCACGGCCCACCAGGCGTTGGTGAGGTTGTTGGCCTCACCGGCGATCATCGCGCCCCACTCGGACGAGGGCACCTGGGCGCCCACGCCGATGAAGGACAGGCCGGAGATCACCAGCATCACCGCGCCCACGTCCACCGTGGTCTGCACGTAGAGCGTGTTGAGCGCGTTGGGCAGGATGTGCCGGAAGATCAGCCGTCCCTGCGGGACGCCCATGACGCGGGCCGCGTCGACGTACTCGGCGTCCTTGACCTCGCGGACGAGCGTGCGCACCAGCCGGGCGTAACCCGGCCACCAGGTGAGCGACAGCGCGATGACCGCGGAGGAGAGGCCGGGCCCGAGCGCGGCGGCCAGGCCGAGGGCCAGGATGATCGCCGGCAGCGACAGCCCGATGTCGGTGATCCGCATGAGCACCTCGTCGACGACCTTCCCGCCGAGCGCCGCGAGCGTGCCGATCAGCAGGCCGATCAGCGTGGAGGCGGCGATGACGACCAGGGTCGCCGGCAGGGTGACGCGGGCGCCGTACAGGACCCGGCTCAGCACATCCCGGCCGTTGGAGTCGGTGCCGAGCCAGTGCTCGGCCGACGGCGGCAGGAGCGACCGGGAGAGGTCCACCGCGTACGGGTCGTACGGGGCGAGCAGCGGCCCGGCGACGGCCATCAGCACCACGAGCGCCGCCACGGCGAGGGCGATCCCCTCCACGACGGGCACCCGGCGCCGGGTCCGCGGCTTGGCGGCGGCGTGCGCGCTCATGCCGGCACCTCCGTCGCGGGGGCCTCTGAAGGTACGGTCGTGCGCCGGGCGCGGGCGCCGGTGTGGCGCAGCCTCGGGTTCAGCCAGAGCTGGACGAGGTCGACGGCGATGTTCGCCAGCACGAAGACCACTCCGATCACGAGAACCGTGCCGATCACGGCGTAAAGGTCGTTCTGCAGCACCGCGGTCACCGCGTAGGAGCCGATGCCGGTCCTGCCGAAGACGGACTCGACCAGGACGGTGGAGCCGAGCATCCAGCCGAGCTGCATGCCGAGGATGGTGCTGGCGGGCACCAGCGCGTTACGCAGCCCGTGCCGCACCACCACGCGGAACTCCGACGCGCCGGTCGCCCGGGCCAGCGCGATGTAGTCGCGGCTCAGCGCGGTGAGCATGGAGGAGCGCACGGTCCTGGCCACCACCGCCACGAACGACGCGGCGAGCGTCACGGCCGGCAGCAGCAGGTGGGCCATGGCGTCGCCGAAGGCCGCCATGTCTCCGCTGAGCAGCGCGTCCACCGAGGTCATGCCGGTGATGGCCGGCACCTGGCGGCCGAAGGAGAGCTGCCCGGTGAGGGGCAGCACCCTGAGCTCGGCGGCGAACACCAGCTGGAGCATCAGGCCGAGCCAGAACACCGGCACGGCCGCGCCCAGCAGGGTGATCAGCCGGGCGGCGGCGTCCGCCGCCCGGCCGCTCCGCCAGGCGGCGTACGTCCCCAGCGGCACCGCCACCACGATGTTGATCACCATGGCGGCGAGCACCAGTTCCAGCGAGGAGGGCAGCATGGCCGCGACATCCTCCAGCACCGGGCGCTGGGTGAACACCGACGTCCCGATGTCTCCCTGGAACAGCCGGCCCATGTAGGCCAGGAACTGGTCCCACACCGGCTGGTCCAGGCCCAGCCGGGCGGCGACGGCGGCCACCTGCTCGGCTGTCGCGTTGCGCCCGGCGGCGGCGCGGGCCGGGTCGCCGGGCAGCACCTGGGTCATCAGGAACGTGACGACGGCCAGGCCGACCAGCACGACGACGCTCGTGACGAGCCGCCGGAGCAGCAAACGGGCCATGCGGGGTCCCTCCTCGTACCGCGGCTCAGCCGACCTGGATCTTGTAGACGTCCACGGTCTGGTGGTGGGCCGGCTGGTAGGTGTAGCCGGTCAGGCCCTGGCGCAGGACCGTCACGTACTGCGAGTTCGCCAGGTTGACGGCGTAGTGGTCGGCGGCGATGAGCTTCTGGGCCTCGCTGTACGCGGCGCACCGCTCGGCCTCGTCGGTCGCCTGCTGGCCCTGCTCGGTGAGCTTGTCGACCTCGGCGTTGTCGTAGCCGCCGCTGTTCAGCCCGCCGTTGGCGAAGCTGGAGTGGAACTGCAGGTACAGCACCGCGTCCGGGTCCGGGTACGGCGGGAAGCCGTAGATCATGCCGAGGTCCGGCGTGGTCTCGTTGGTCTTCAGCCGCTCGACGTACTGCGGGTAGGTGATGGCCTCCAGGTTCAGCTTGACGCCGATCTCGGACAGGTTGGACTGCAGCAGCGTGGCGGCCTGCTCCATCTCCGCCGTGGCCTTCAGGTACGTCATGGTGAGCGTGACGCCGCTCAGCCCGGCGTCGGCCAGGATCTGCTTGGCCTTGGCCACGTCCCTGACCGGCTGCGGCGTGGTCTCGTCGAAGCAGGTCATGCCGCTGGGCAGGACGCCGACGGCCTTCTTGCCGGCTCCCTTGAGGATGGCGCTGACGTGCTGGTCGTAGTCGTAGGCGTGCGCGATCGCCTCACGCAGCTTCGGGTTCGACACCGCCGAGTCCTTCATCTTGAAGAACACGTACAGCTGGACGTTGGTGTCGGCCTTGTCGACCGTGAACCCGGAGCCCTCCATCCCGGCCCAGTCGGTGGGCGCGATGTCCATCGCGATGTCGACATCGCCCGAGGCCAGCGCCGTCTTCTGGGTCGCGGCCTGCGGGAGGTAGCGGAACACCACGTCCTTGGCCTGGTTGGTGAAACCGCCCCAGTAGCCGTCGTAGCGGGTGAAGCGCGCCTCCTGGTTGGCGGTGTAGCCGGCCAGCTTGTACGGGCCGGACCCGGCGTCGTTGGTGGCCAGCCACTTCTGGCCGTCGTCGTCGCCGGCGTTGGCCGTCACGAGCTTGGAGTTGAGCAGGTAGACGCGGGTGAGCGCGGAGGCGAACGGCGCGTTCGGCTGCTTGAGGTTGATCCGCACGTGGGTGTCGTCCACGACCTCGGTGGAGTCGTAGGCGCTCACCAGGGACGCGACGCCGATGCCGAGCCGGGCGACGCGGTCGAGCGTGTACTTCACGTCGGCGGCCGTCAGCTTGGCGCCGTCGTGGAAGGTCACGTCGTCGCGCAGCGTCAGGTCGAGCGCGGTGCCCTTCTCGTCGAACTTCCACTCCGTGGCGACCGACGGCGACAGCTCGTTGCCCTCGTACCGCAGCAGCGTGTCGTAGGCCGGGATGGACACCTCGTCCACGGTGGAGTTGTCCGCCTGGACGGGGTCGAAGGTCGCCGGGGGCTCGTTCTCGGCGATGATCAGCGTCTGCTTGCGCGCGTCCGCGCCTGCCCCGGTGGAGCCGGCGCCGCCGCCGCCGCACGCCGCGAGGGCGAGGGAGGCGGCCAGGGCGGCCGCGACCAGACGCAGGGGACGGACCCGGCGGGACGGTCCCGCTGATGGGGGGATGCGGTGGTGCATGGATCTTCTACCCTTCATGAGTACGCCGTTGAGGCGAACACCTGCTTCCGGCCACGGCTCCTTGCCGTGTCCCACGTGGTCAGGACTCCGGGGCGGCCGTTCGCGCCGCTCTGGCCGGCGTGGGCCGCCAGGCTCCGGAGTCGTCCACGACGACGCCGTAGACCCGCTCCGCCGCCTCCGCGCTGACGTAGCCGTCGAGCACGTCGGCGACCACGGCGGCCGGGTCGCGGTCGAGCGGGTCGCCGTATCCGCCGCCGCCCGCGGTGCGGTTGACGAAGCGGTCCCCCGCCCGCATCGCCGCCCGGTACATGCCGACCCGCTTGGCCCGGTCGGTGCCCGGCCACAGCACCATCTCGCTGGGCTCGGGCTCGTGGCCGCCGTCCAGCGCCCAGGGGCGGGTCTTGCTCTTCTTCTTCATCGACAGCACCTCGCCGTCGGCGAGGTAGCGGACCTGCCGCAGCACGCCCACGCCGCCACGGAAGCGGCCCGCCCCGCAGGAGTCGGGGATCAGCTCCAGCCGCTCGTGGAACACGGTCGACTTGTGCTCCAGCACCTCGATCGGGGTGTTGCGGACCACGCTCTGCGAGGGGTGCTGCTGGGCGTTGGCGCCGTCGCGGTCCTTGCGCGCGCCCCAGCCGATGCCCTCGTTGTTGCTGATGACGAAGTCGGCGCCGGTGCGCGGGTCGTTGCCGAGCGCCATGAAGCCCGGCTCGTCGCCGCCGGAGGAGGCCGGGATGGTGTCGAGCACCTGGGCCAGGGCCTTGTGCAGCAGTTCGAAGGCGACGATGGCGCTCCACTGGGTGAACGTCGCCACCGGATACTGCGCGTTGAAGAAGTTGCCGGGGTCGGCCACGACGGACAGCGCCCGGTAGTGCCCGGCGTTGGACGGCTCGTCCGCGCTGGTCAGCTCCTTGAACGTGGCCTTGGCCAGGCTCTCGGTGGCGCCGATGGGCAGGTTGACCGGGCCCAGCACGGCGCCGTCGGAGCCGTTGAAGTCGACCTCCATGTGGTCGCCGTCGATGGTGACCTTGACTTCCATCCGGATCAGGTCGTCGGTGATGCCGTCGTCGTCGCAGTAGTCCACGGCGGTCCAGGACCCGTCGGGCAGCGCGGCCACGGCCTTGCGGGCGACCCGCTCGCCGTGCTCGATGAGCTGACGGATGGCCTGGTCCACGGTCTCGCCGCCGAACTTCTCCCACACCTGGGCCAGCCGGTTCTCGCCGGTGCGCAGCGCCGCGAGCTGGGCGTGGAAGTCGCCGATGGTCAGGTCGGGCAGCCGGGAGTTGAACCGGATCAGCTCGATGATGTCCCGCACCGGCTCGCCACCGCTGACGATCTTCGTGCCGGGGAAGATCAGGCCTTCCTGGTGCATGTCGGTCGAGTCCAGGACGTAGCCGGGGGCCTTGGCGCCCAGATCCATCCAGTGGGCGCGGACCGCCAGGTAGGCCGCGGGGCCGTCGTGCCCGTCCCGGAACACCGGGGCGAAGAGCATCGCGTCGTAGGAGTGCGCGCCGCTCCAGTACGGATAGTTCAGCAGGTAGACGTCGCCGGGCGCGAGGTTCTCGCGGCCGACGTACTCCACGCCCTTGACGATGGCGTAGTCGTTGGCGCCCAGGAACGAGGTGATGCCGGCCGCCTCGGCGGTCAGGTCCAGGTCGGCGTTGTAGATCGAGATGCCGAAGTCCAGCACCTCGTAGATGACCGGGTTGAACGCCGCCCTGACCAGGGTGCGGCGCATCTGCTCGCCCACCGAGACCAGGTAGTTCCTGATCACCTCGACGGTCGCGCCGTCCAGCCGCTCGCCCGTGCTCATGCCTGGCCTCCCGTGATCACCAGTTGCCCGTATCGGTCGACGGTGAGCCGCTGGTCTCCGAAGATGACCGTGGTGGAGGTGCCTTCCTCCACGATGGCCGGCCCGCTCACCTCGTGGCCGGCGCCCAGGGTGGCCCGCGCGTACACCGGGAACGGGACCGTCTCGCCCGTCGCGACGTCGAACGCCGGGCGCTCGGCGATCGGCTCAGGGGTGGCGGTCCCGGCCGGCGGCAGCTCGCGCAGGCCCGGCTTGGCCAGCCGGCCCACCGCGCGCACCCGCAGCGTCAGGATCTGGCCCGGCTCCGGCATCGCGTGGCCGTAGCGGGCCTCGTGCTGCTCGCTGAAGCGGGCGAGCACGGACGCCGCGGTGTCGCCCGGCACCAGGTCGATGCCGAGGCTGTGCTCCTGGCCGTGGTAGCGCACGTCCAGGCGGCGGATCAGGGTGCGGTCCTCGGGCTTAACGCCCTGGGCGGACAGCACCTCCTCGCCCTGCCCTTCCAGTTCGGCGAACGTGTCCTCCACCGCGGCCAGCGTCTCGTCGGTCAGCGGGCGCAGGACCGTGGTGGCGAACTCGTACTCCAGGTCCGACATCAGCATGCCGAAGGCGGAGAACGCGGCCGGGACCTGCGGCACGATCGTGGTGGCGATGCCCATCTCGCGGGCCAGCATGGGCGCCAGGAGCGGCCCCGCCCCGCCGAACGCGAGCAGCGCGAACTCCCTCGGGTCCAGCGCCCGCTCCACGGTGATCTCGCGCAGCGCGCCGACCGTGCGGGCCAGCAGAACCTGGAAGACGCTCGCCGCCGCCTTGGTGACGTCGACGCCGAGAGGCTCGGCCAGCTCGGTCCGCACGGCGGCGCGGGCGGCGTCGGCGTCGATGGTCATGTCGCCGTCCAGGAACCCGGAGGGGTCCAGGTAGCCGAGGACCAGCGCCACGTCGGTGACGGTCGGCTCGGTGCCGCCGGCGCGGTACGCCACCGGGCCGGGCACCGCGCCCGCGCTGTGCGGGCCGACCTTGAGCAGGCCCTCGTCGATCCAGGCGATCGAGCCGCCGCCGGCGCCCACGGTGCGGATGTCGAAGATCGGGATGAGCAGCGGGAAGCCGTCGATGGCGGCCTCGTGCACCTCGCCGGGCTCGCCGTCCTCGATCACGCAGCAGTCCAGGCTGGTGCCGCCCACGTCGAAGGTGATCACCTTCGGCAGGTTCTGCTCGCGGGCCAGGAAGGAGGCGCCGACCACGCCGCCCGCGGGCCCGGACAGCACGGTCATCAGCGGCGCCTGCCTGGCCAGCTCGGAGGTCATCGCGCCGCCGCCCGAGCGCATGATGTGCAGCGGGTGGGTCAGCCCGGAGTCGTTCAGCCGCGACTCCAGGGTGGCGATGTAGTCGTTCAGCACCGGCCGGATGTAGGCGTCGAGGGTGACCGTGCTGGTCCGCTCGTACTCGCGGTACTCGCGGGTGATGTCGGTGGAGGTCGAGACCGACACCTCGGGGTACGCCTCGCGCAGGATGCGCGCCGCCAGCCGCTCGTGCTCGGGGTTGGCGTACGAGTGCAGGAAGCAGATGGCCAGCGAGCGCAGGCCGTGCTCCTCCACCAGCACCCGGCCCGCCTCGCGCACCGCGTCCTCGTCCAGCGGCTCGATCACCGTGCCCTGGGCGTCCACGCGGCCGGGCACGCCGACGCGGTGCCGGCGCGGGACGAGGGGCGGCGGCGGGGCGTAGGAGAAGTCGTACATGTACTGGGAGGGCACGTTCGCGCGGGCGATCTCCAGCAGGTCGCGGAAGCCCTCGTTGGTGATGATCCCGACGTCGGCGCCGCGCCGCTGGAGGATCGCGTTCAGGCCCAGCGTGGTGCCGTGGACGAACGCCTCCACGTCGTCCAGCCGGTCGGCGAGCCCGCCGACCGCGTCGAGGACGCCGCGTGCCGGGGCGTCGGGGGTGGTGGAGGCCTTGTGCAGCCGCAGTTCGCCGGTGGCGTCGTCGTAGGAGATGGCGTCGACGAAGGTGCCGCCGATGTCGACGGCGAAGCGGGTGCGGCCGGAGTCCTGGCTCACTGTGCGCCCTCCGTGGCGTGGTGGTCGGGTACGGCGGGCAGGTCGTCGCGGACGACCCGCCCGGCCTGCATGACGAAGGTGATCCGGCGCAGCGCCGACAGGTCGCTCAGCGGGTCGCGCTCGGTGACGATCAGGTCGGCGAGGTGACCCTCCTCCACCACACCCGCCTGCCCTTCGAGGCCGGTCAGGCGGGCCGCGTCGAGGGTGCCCGAGCGCAGCGCCTGGTGGGTGTCGAGCCCGGCCTCGGCCAGGAACTCCATCTCGCGGACCGCGACCACGGTGTCCTCGATCGGCGCGCCGGGCGGGTAGTCGGTGCCGGCCAGGAAGGTGATCCCGGGCTTCTCCGGGTCGGACGGGTCGGCGACGCCGGCCGCGATGGCGGTGCGGATGCTGGCGAGATGCCCGGGGCCGACCTCCAGGGCCCGCTCGATCTGCCACGGGGTGAAGGCGTGCTCGGCCATCCAGTCGGGGCAGCGGGTCACGCACAGCGTCGGGGTCAGGTAGACCCGCTGCGCCGCCATCTGCCTGGCGGTGGCCTCGTCGAGGTCGTAGGCGTGCTCGTAGCCGCGCACCCCGGCGGTGAGCGCCTCGCGGATGGCCGAGCCCGCGCCGGCGTGCGCGGTCACGTACGTGCCGTGCTCGTCGGCGGCGCGGACCACGGCGCGCATCTCGTCGACGGTCATCTGCGCGCCGTTGAACGACTCGCCCTGGTGGGCGATGCCGCCGGTGATGAAGATCTTGATGAGGTCGGCCCCGGCGGCCAGTTCCGTGCGGGCGGCGCGCAGGAAGGCGTCGTAGCCGTCGGCGTAGGCGCAGCCGCTGCCCTGCCCGTGGCCGCCGGTCGTGGAGATCGCCCGGCCGGCGCCCACGATCCGCGGCGCCTCCACCCAGCCCTGGCCGGCGGCGGTGCGGACGAGGAGGTCGGCACGGTTCTGCTCGTGCACGGTCCGGATCGTGGTGACTCCCGCGTACAGCGCCTCGCGAGCTCTGGACAGCGCGCGCAGAGCCGTGATGCCGGGGTTCTCCGACTCGTCGTTGTCCGAGAACGGGTAGACCACCGACAGGTGGGTGTGCACCGAGATCAGCCCGGGCAGCAGGTAGCGTCCGCCCAGGGGCACGGTGCGCGCTCCGGGGGGCGGGGCGTCGCTGGTGATCCGTTCGATCCGGCCGTCGCGTACGACGACGTTGGTGTCCCGCCGGATCGATCCGGATCGCACGTCCACGACGTGACCGCCGGACAGCCACACGGGCTCGGTCACGGGCGCTCGCCCGTCTATCGCTGTCACCGTTTCCTCATCTCTTCTTCTCGGGGAGGTTGTGCATGAGCCGATCCGGCCCCAGGTCGGAGACGTCCACGGGCGGCTCCGCACCGGCCACGAGGCAGCGCAGGGTCTCGGCCCACAAGGGGGCGAAGGTGAAGGCGTACGTGCCGCCCGCGACGAGGAACCCCGGCCTGCCCGGCACCTCGCCGATCACCGGCATCTCGTCGGGCGTGGCCGCGAGCGGCCCGGCCCATGCCCGCAGCAGCCGCAGCCGGCGGACGAACGGCAGGATCCGCACGGCCAGGGCCAGGTTGCCCACCATGCTGTCCACGCCCGCGTCGCTGCGGCCGTCGAGGTTCAGCCGCCGGGCCGGCCAGCCGCCGCCGACCAGCAGGTTGCCCGCGTTGACCTGTTTGACCGACAGTCCTTCGCCGATGTGCTGGACCAGGTGCGGCAGGCCCGACGAGCAGCGCACGGTGGCGTGCATCTGGATCGCCACCGGGGCCATGTCGAGCGCGACCCCGGTCAGGGCGGCGATCTTGTGCAGCCACGGCCCGGCCACGTCGATCACCACAGGGGTCTCGATCTCCCGCGCACCGGCGCGCACCCGCCACGAGCCGCCCTCGCGGGCGATCGCGGTGACCGGCGCGAACGGCACCACCTCGGCGCCGTGCCGCACCGCGTCGTCCAGGTAGGCCGGGGTGACCTTCAGCGGGTTGGCGTAGCCGTCCTGCGGGCACCAGGTGGCGGCGGCGACGGTCGGCCCGAGCTGCGGCAGGGCGTCGCGGGCCGCGTCGCCGCCGAGGATCTCCGTCTTGATCCCGGCCGCGTTCTCCCAGGCCTGCTTGTCGTACAGCTCCTGGACCTGCTCGGGGGTCTCGGCGACGGTGAACCCGCCGCTGCGGCGCAGCTCGACCGAGGCGCCCAGGTCGTCCTCGACGGTCTCCCACAGGTCGCTCGCGGCGCGCTGCAGCGGCGCGAACCGCGCGCTGTCCAGGGGGACGGCCTGGCCGGGACGCCGGGTGTGCACCGCCTGCACGTGCAGGTTCCCGGCGGTGGTGCCGGAACCCTCACGTCCGGGGGCGCCGCGTTCCAGCACCACGACCCGGTGGCCGTCGCGGGCCAGCCTGCTCGCCGCCGACGCGCCCAGCACGCCGGCGCCGACGATCACCACGTCCGCCGTCCTCATGCCGGCTCCCCTTCGCCGGCCATCTCCAGCAGCGTGGCCACCGGCACGGGGCGGACCGGGAGCCGGGACGGGAAGACCCCTGCGGGCAGCCCGTCCGCCGGGGACGCCCGGGTCACGGCGGTGACGGCGAAGCCGCACTCCCGGCCCTGGCACGGTCCCATGCCGGCGCGGGTCCACGCCTTGGCGGCGTTCACGTCGCGGCCGGCGGTCCTGGCGATCCCGCGGACCTCTCCCGCGGAGACGGCCTCGCAGCGGCAGAGCGTGGCGGCGTCCGGCAGCGCGGACGGCAGCAGCCGCGCCAGCTCGGCCGGAGCCGGGTAGAGCGCGTCGGTCAGCCGCTTGAAGTGCGCGAGGCGGCGACCGGCCGCGGCCAGCCCGCGCGCCTCGCCGGCACGGGGTTCGTGCCCCTCGCGGCCCAGGATGTCGAGCGCGGCGGCGAGGCCGCGGACCTCCGCGACGGGCGCGCCGCCGATCCCCGCCGCCTCGCCGATGACGTACACGTCGTCGCGCGAGGAGCGCCCCGAGTCGTCGAGCTCCGGTGTCGCGTCCCCCGTCGCCGGGTCGGTGCGCACCGCGCAGCCGAGCATCCTGGCCAGGTCGGTCTGCGGGCGGAAGCCGTACCCGACGCAGAGCGCGTCCACCTGGACCGTGCGCACCGGCCGGGTGGGCGCGGTGGCGGCGGCCAGCGTCACGGAGGTGATCCGGTCGCCTCCGTCGGCGCGCACCACCACGGTGTTCTGCCAGAGCGGCACGCGTGCCCGGGCCAGGCGCGCGGCGTATCCGGCCAGCTCACGCAACCGCGCGGGATGCCGTACGGTTCCGAGCGCGCGGGTGCTGGGCCGGTAGGGACGGCCCGCTTCGGCGATCCCGGCGACCGTCACGCCGAGGTCCAGCAGCGAGCAGGCCACCGGCAGCAGGAACGGTCCAGAGCCGGCCAGCACGACCCGCTCGCCGATCGGCGTGTGGTCGGCGGCGGCCAGATGCTGGGCGAAGCCGGGCGTGGTCACGCCGGGCAGTTGCCAGCCGGGGAAGGGAAAGGGGCGCTCGTGGGCGCCGGTGGCGATGATCAGGTAGCGGCCGCGCAGCCGCACGGGGCGCTCCGCGGGGTCGCAGACCAGCAGTGTGCGCCCGTCGTCGCCGACGCCCCAGACCAGGTGGCCGGTGCGGCACTCGACGCCGGCCGCGCGCACGGCGCCGACCAGGCGCCCGCCCTCGGGGCGGTGGTCGCCCCAGACGCGGGCGACCTCGGGGGCGGGCCGCCTGAAGTACTGGCCGCCCAGCTCCGCCTGCTCGTCGACGACGGTGACACTCAGCCCGGCGGCGGCCAGCCGGTGCGCGGCGGCGAGCCCGGCGGGGCCGCCTCCGACGATCAGCACGTCGCGCTCGTGGACGGTCACGCCCGCTCCTCCTCGGTCTCGACGCGCATGCCGGGGCGTACCGGGGTCAGGCAGGCCCGCACGCCGGGCCGGCCGTCCACCGTCACCTCGCATTCGAGGCAGACGCCCATGCCGCAGAACGGGCCGCGCGGCTCCTCGCTGACCGGGTTGTAGCGGAAGGTCCAGGTGCGGTCGCCGACGAGCGCCGCCGCGAGGCTGACGCCCTCGATGACGCTGACCGGCCGGCCGTCCACGTGGATCGTGACCGTGCGCGGCGGCGTCCCGATGACGGCCTTCGCTCTCATGCCCGGGCTCCCGCCGCGGCCTTCAGGCCGGATTCGGTCAGGACGGCGTCGATCGCCCGCAGCGTCGCCTCGTCCTCGATCGGCAGGAGCGGCGGGCGGACGTGCCCGCCGGGCTGGCCGAGCAGGTTCATCGCGGCCTTGAGCTGGGCGATGGGCGTGCCGTAGACGCCGCTGTAGTCCGGGTTGATGAGCCGGGACGACAGCGCGCCGTAGCGGCCGGCCCACTCGCGGGCGGCCTGACGGTCGCCCGCGGCGACCGCCTCGTAGTAGGGGACGGCGAACGGGGCTCCCATGCCGCCGCCGTCGATGTTGCCGTCGCCGCCGATCTCCATGAGCACGGCCAGGCCGCGCCGGTGCAGGAAGCTGCCGAAGACCCGCACCCGGTCGCAGACCGCCTCGACAGTGCCGAGCATCCGCAGCCAGTCGCCGGTGCTGTCCTTGATGGCGACCACGTTGTCGAGCGCCGCCAGCCGCTCGGCCAGCCCGGGATGGGCGGAGATGTCCACGGCGACCCCGCGCGGCCAGTTGTAGACCATGAACGGCAGCGCGGTGGCGGAGCTGATGCGGTCGTAGTAGTCCACGATCTCGTCGGGGCCCGGGTGCACGTACGGCGGCGGCGTGGCGAGCACGCCGTCGGCGCCGGCGGTGGCGGCGTGGCGGGCCAGGCCGATCGCCTCGTCCGGCGTGTAGGCGGTGATGCCGGCGACCACGGGGAAGCGCCCGGCGACCTCCTCCGCCGCGATCTCGACGACCCGCCGGCGCTCGTCCGGGCTCTGGCTGAACCACTCGCCGGTGCTCCCGTTGACCAGGACCCCGTGCACGCGCTGCTCGGCGTAGAGGCGCAGCAGCGCGCGCCACGCGTCCTCGTCGAGGCGCCCGTCGGCGGTGAAGGGAGTGGGAGCGGCAGGCCAGTAGCCGTGCCAGGTGACGTCGTCGCGGTCCATGCGGTTCTTCGACCTCTAAAAAGTTGGAATGGGATCGATTGCATAAGGTTGTAGCATCCGCCGGTTTCCGGTCAAGGGCGAAACCAGGTTTTTACCGGCGAAATCTCGGCGTTACGTCGACGTACGAGTGATCTTCTGGAAGGATCACCGTGCACGATGGGATCGATCCCAAAGATCCACGCCAGGCAGGAGGACGATGCGGATCGGACTGAAGGAGGTCGCCGCGGAGGCGGGGGTGTCGCGCAGCACCGCCTCTCGCGCCCTCAGCGGCTCCCCGCTGATCTCCGCCGAGACACGAGCGGCCGTCGAGGAGGCGGCCGCCCGGCTCAACTACCGCCCCAACCGGCTGGCCGGCGCCCTGCGCACGCGGCAGTCCCACCTGGTGGGCCTGGTGCTCAACAACCTCATCAACGCGTCGTTCCACACGATCGCCGAGGTCGTCCAGCGCCGCGCCGCGGCCGAGGGATACCAGGTCATGCTGGGCATCACCGACGCCGACCCGGCGCGGGAGAAGGCGTTCCTGCTCACCCTCGCCGCCCACGGTGTGGACGGGATCGTCATGATCGGCACGGGCAAGAACGGCGCGACCACCAACGCGCTGCGCGCCGAGGGCGTGGCGGTGGTCAACGTCATCCGCCGTCCGATCGACAGCGCCGCCCCAGCCGTGCTGGCCGCCGACCGGGAGGGCGCCCACGCGGCGACCGCCCACCTGCTCGACCTCGGTCACGAGCGCATCGGGTTCATCGGAGGCGAGCCGACGGCCAACTCCGGGCGGGAGCGGTTCGCCGGATACGAGCAGGCGCTGCGGGAACGCGGCCTCGACCCGGACGCGTCACTGATCGAGCGCGGCCCCTTCACCCCCGCCTTCGGCACCGAGGCCATCGCCCGGCTGCTGGGGCGCACGCCGCGGATGACCGCGCTGTTCGCCGCCAACCACGAGGCCGTGTTCGGGATCCTGCCCACGCTGGCGAGCACCGGCGTCGCCATCCCCGGCGACCTGTCGCTGGTGTGCTACGAGGACATCCCGTGGCTGCGCTACTGGTCCCCCGCCATCACGGTGGTCGACAACGGCGCCAGCGAGCTGGGCGAGCTGGCGATGAACCTCCTGCTGCACCAGCTGAAGCAGGCCCGGGGCGCGGAGAACGGCGAGACCCCCAACGGCCGCGCCTACCGGGTGGGCGCGCAGCTCATCCTCCGCGACTCCACCGCTCCCCGCGCGCGGAACGGCGACCGCCCGTCGGGTCCCACCGCGGCGGCCGTCGAGGCGTAGAGATCGGGACTGAGCCGCGGGCGAGTTTTCGTCCGCGGCTCTGCTGTTCCATGCGCGCCGGCGCCGGTCTGGAACGTACCGAACGGCTTGGGCTACTGAATTCGATTTCGACAGCACGCGCTCATCGCCCCGATGCATGGGCCCGCATCCGGCGGCGAAACCGCCGCGGAGAAGCCTTTGCCGGGCCCCGCTCCGGGGGATCGGGGAAACCGCCGGACGGGCTTTTCTCAATACGGCCGGGAATCAGGCTGGCGGAAGAGATGCCGAGCTGATATGGACGCTGCACCGGGCCTCCGCCGTTATCGGCTACGCACTGGTCACGCCGGGTGGGACGGACGGATCGGGCGCGCGGGACCGCCCGGCTCCCAAGCGCTCAGGACAACCTTCTCCCGCCATGAATCGGCCCGTTCTCCCGTCGACATGCCCGCCCGCTCCGGATGGTTCAATGCGCGCCCCGGATGACTTCACGCTCCGGTCTCCGCGTTTCGCACGCACCATAGTCACGGGAGGACAACCCGTCTACTGAAGACCGCTACAGTAGACCGCAAGCCTATGACTATGGAGCTGCAGCATGGCTAAGCAGATTCGCGAGATTTACATTGACGACCTCGACGGAAGCCGGATGTCGTCCGAGAACGTCGTCAAGTTCGGCCTCGACGGCGTCGCCTATGAGATCGATCTGGGAGAGAAGAACGAAGAAGCGTTGCGCAAGGCGCTGTCGCCCTTCATCACCAAGGCTCGCCCGGTCAAGAGCGAGCGGGCCGGGCGCGGCCGTCGCGGGTCCGGCGGCGCCGCCCGCGCGCTGAGCCGGGAGAAGTCCGCCGAGATCCGGCAGTGGGCCAGGGCCCAGGGCCTGCCGGTGAGCGAGCGCGGCCGGATCGCCTCCTCGGTGGTGGAGAAGTACGAAGCCGCCCACTAGGGCGCTCCTGGCATCGCCCGAGAGGTGGCCGGCCGGCCACGGGCTCGGGCGAGCTTCAGGCCCCGGCGGGGCCGGAGCGGCGGCGGCCCACGGCGCGAGGGCGCCGGCCACAGCCATAGGTCCCGGAAACCAGGGGCGTTCGCCGCTTCCCCCGGCCCGCCCGGGAAACCATCCTGACGGTGTCACGGCATGTGGAGGTGAACCGATCATGATCGGTGGACGCGTGATCATGGAAGCCCCGGCGATCGACGCCGAACTGCTGACCCTGAAGAAGCGGGTCGACGACCTCGACGAACAGGTGCGCACGCTGACGGCCGCCTGCCTCGCCCTCGCGCGCGCCGTCGAGAACGCGCCGCGCCGGACCCCGTCCGGCTGAGCGCGTGGCGCGCTGACCAACGACCGTCCGGCAGAGGACTTCCGGCCCTTCGATCCGCCTCCTCCATGAGGTGCGATGGAGGGGACGACAAAGGAGACCCCGATGCGGATGACCGTCGCGGACGTGATGACGACCGAGGTCGTCTCCGTCACCGCCACCACCCCGTTCAAGGACATCGCGGAAGCGCTCATCACCGGCGGCATCAGCGCCGTCCCCGTCGTGGACGACGACCGCCACGTGATCGGCATGGTGTCCGAGGCCGACCTCCTGCGCAAGGAGGAGTTCAGGGAGCAGTTCTACCGTGAGGGCTACCGGCCGCCGCTCCGCGCCCGGCTGCGCAACCCCAAGGGACGGCAGAAGGCCGAGGGCGACACCGCCGCCGACCTGATGACCGCTCCCGCGGTGGCCGTCTCCCCCCAGGCGTCGGCGGTCGAGGCCGCTCGCCTGATGGACGCGCACGACGTCAAGCGGCTGGCCGTCGTCGACCCCGACGGCCGGCTGGCGGGCGTCGTCAGCCGTCGTGACCTGGTCAAGCTGTTCCTGCGCGGCGACGAGGAGATCGCCGCCGAGGTCCGCGAGGACATCCTCGACCGCGCGCTGTGGGTGGAGACCTCCGGCGTGCGGGTGGAGGTGCACCAGGGCGTCGTGACGCTGTCCGGCTGGATGGAGCGCCGCACCGAGGCCGCCATCGCCGTCCGGATGACCCGTCGCGTCAACGGCGTCGTCGATGTCATCGACAAGCTCACCTGGAAGCAGGACGACTCCGCGTGGGAGGGCAGGTAGCCATGCTGGTGCGCGAGGTCATGAGCAGCCCGGTGGTCACCGTCCGCGGCGCCGACCCGGTGCGGCGGGCCGTCCGGATCCTGCACGGCCACGACATCACCGCCGCTCCGGTCGTCGACGACGCGGGCCGCCTGGTCGGCGTGGTCAGCGAGCTGGATCTGCTGCGCGGGGAGTTCGAGCCCGACCCCCGCGCCACCGTGACGCCCGTCCCCCGGACGGACGGGCCGCCGCCGCACCAGGTGAACGAGGTGATGACCGGCGACGTCGTCACCGTCACCGAGACGACCGACGTCACCACCGCCGTCGACCTGATGGTGGGCAAGCGGATCAAGAGCCTGCCCGTGCTCCGCGGCAAGGAGATCGTCGGCATGGTCAGCCGCCGGGACCTGATGGCCATGCTCGCCCGTACCGACGACGAACTACGCGCGGCGGTCGAGGCGGCGCTGCGCGAGCAGTATCCCTCCGGCCCGAGCTGGGACGTCACCGTGCGCGACGGCGTGGCCGAGCTCAGCGGGCCGCCCTCCGAGCACACCGGTCAGATCGCCGGGCTGCTCGCCCGCACCGTGCCCGGCGTCGTCCGGGTCAAGCTCCTGAGGAGATCGCCATGACCGCCATCGTCGAGAACGTGATGACCACCGACGTCGCCGCCGTCAACAGGAACGCGTCCTTCCACACCGTGGCCGAGCTGCTCATCAGCCGGGGCGTCAGCGGGGTCCCGGTCCTGGACGACGAGAACCGCGTGCTGGGCGTCGTCTCGGAGGACGACCTCCTGGCCAAGCACGAGTTCAAGCAGCTCTACTACGGCGACGACTACCGGCCGCCGCTGCGGGCGCGCATCCGCCACGGCGCGGGGGCCGGGGGCAGCGGCTACCGCAAGTCGCTCGGCGAGACCGCCGGAGCGCTGATGACCAGCCCCGCCCGCGTCACCACCCCCGACACGCCGGTCGTGTCCGCGGCGCGCGTGATGGACCGCTACGGCGTCAAGCGGCTGCCCGTGGTCGACGCCGGCGGACGCCTGGTCGGCATCGTCAGCCGGCGCGACCTGATCAAGATCTTCCTCCGCCCTGACGGGGACATCGAGCGGCACGTACGGGAGATCGTCCGCGCCGGCGACCACGACCTGGACGTCGCCGTCGCCGAGGGCGTGGTCACCCTGACCGGCACCCTGCCCGAGCACAGCCAGGCCGTCACCGCCGTCCGCCTGGCCGAGAACGTCGACGGCGTCGTCTCCGTCCGCGACGAGCTCAGCTGGAAGCACGACGACATCGCCGACGTGCCCATGTGGGGCGGCGCATGACACACGCGCCGGAGCGGACCACACCAGCACCGCGCCCGAACCTGTCACCACCGGCGACGCACGCCGACGGCGGAACCACCAAGGTCACAACCTTCGGCCGCCGCACGAGTCCTCGTTGACACCCGATCCGCCGATGCTGTATGAAACCAGGTGGTTATTGAACTTCTAGGTTATGGATGAGTGTGCTCGACGACACCTTCGCCGCCCTCGCAGATCCGACGCGCCGGGCGATCCTCGCCCGGCTCAGGTCTGGCGAGGCCACCGTGACAGAGCTCGCCCGCCCGTTCAACATGAGCCAGCCGGCGATCTCCAAGCACCTCAGAGTGCTCGAACGCGCCGGGCTCGTCTCCCGGAGCCGGGATGCGCAACGACGGCCCTGCCGGCTCCAGGCGGGTCCGCTCAAGGCCGCCACCGACTGGCTGGAGGGCTATAGCCGGTTCTGGGAGGACCGCTACCAGAACCTCGACGAACTGCTGGACGAACTCAAAGGTGAAGAGGCCAACGATGGGTGAGATCGCCGACCGCTACCGGCGGCGCGCGGACGCCTTCGACCGCAAGGTCGCGACCGTACGCCCTGATCAATGGAACAACCCATCCCCGTGCGAGAAGTGGACCGCCCGGGATGTGGTGCGGCACATCATCGACATGCACGGCGTGATACTGCGCCAGCTTGACCGCACCCCCAGCGCCGCGCCGTCCGTGGACGAGGATCCGGTCGCCGCGTTCCGTTCCGCGCGGGCCGACGTCGAGGCGATCCTGGACGACCCTTCGCTGGCGAGCCTCGAGTGTGAAACGCCCACCGGCAGGATGACGGCCGAGGAGCACATCGACAAGGTCCCGAGCGCCGATCTTCCGTTGCACGGATGGGACCTCGCCCGAGCCACCGGCCAGGACGACACGATGGACCCCGCCGATGTGGAATACCACTGGTCGGCCATCACCGCGCTGCCGGCGGACCTGCTGGAGAAGTACCGCACGCCCGGCGCGTTCGGTCCGGGCGTGGAGGTGTTCGGCCCGGAGGTGCGGATCGAGGAGGACGCCCCGCCGCAGGACCGGCTGCTCGCCCTCATCGGCCGCGATCCGCGGTGGTCCGCATGACGGCTGGGGTCACCGTTCTGACGCCTTCCGACCGGACTGTGGTGATGCTGCGGGTCTTCAGCGCCCCACGCCATCTGGTCTTCGACGCCTGGACCCGACCTTCGCTGCTGGTCAAGTGGTACGGCGCGCACGGCTGGAACCTGGTCGTGGCCGAGGTCGATCTCCGTCTCGGCGGCGAGTGGCGCTTCGTCTGGGATGGGCCGGACGGCGCCTCGATGTCCTCCGGCGGGGTCTACCGGGAGATCGATCCGCCCGCCCGCCTCGCTTACACGGAGTCCTTCGACGACCACTGGTACCCGGGCGAGTCGCTGGTCAGCCACGACTTCACCGAACAGGACGACAGGACGACGCTGACCACCACCATGCTGTTCGATTCGCAGCACACCCGCGATCTCGTCGTCTCCTCCCCCATGGCCCGCGGTGTGGCCGAGGGCTTCGACCGACTTGATGCAGTGCTGTCCCCAAGACGTGCATCCTGATGCATTCGTACTCGGCACAAGCCCGGCATGATCATGTGGTGGCTGTCCTATGTCACGCCGCCACACCCAAGATCACGACCTCCGGCTGCCGTACCAGGCCGCGGTGCCGCCGGTCGTGGGCAGGCCGGCCGCGCGCCAGGCGTGGAAGCCGCCGACGACGTCGGTGGCCTTGGTCAGGCCGAGCTCGTGCAGCGAGGCGGCGGCCAGGCTGGAGGTGTAGCCCTCCGAACACAGGACGATGATCTCGACGTCGTAGCCGGTCGCCACCGGCAGCCTGGCCTCTCCCGCGGGGTCGAAGCGCCATTCGAGCACGTTGCGTTCGACGACGAGCGCGCCCGGCACCTCGCCCTCGTCCGCCCGCTGGGCCGCCGGGCGGATGTCGACGATGAGCGCCCCGGCGAGGGACCGGGTGTGCGCCTCGGCGGGCGGCAGCCGGCGCAGCAGCCTCCGCCTGTCGTCGAGGATCTGGTCGATCGTGCGCGCGCCGGGCGGCGGTCCCGTCACCACTGCTCCGCCGTCTCCTCCACCAGCTTGACCAGGCCGTGGTCCGTGAGCTCGTAGCGGTTCATCGTGGACAGCGGAGGCGAGTAGACGTGCACGCTGACCGCTGGCGCGGCGGAGCCGTTGTGGACCTCGTGCACGTAGCCGGGGCCGAACGCGCGGGCCTCACCGGGGGCGAGGTCGCGTTCGGCGGTCAGGTCGTGCTCCCGGAGGGTGCCGAGGGCGACGGCGAAGGCGCCCCGCGAGCCGCCGTGGTCGTGGAAGCCGGTCGTCTGCCCGGGGAGCCAGCTGATCAGCCAGACCTCGTGGTCGTCGTCCTGGTGGAGTCGCTCGTACCAGCGCTCCCCGGTGTTCAGCCGCACGCGCCCCACCCACGCGTCGAGGTCGGCGGCGATGGCGCGGGCCCTGCTCTCCAGGCTGGGACGGGCGGGCGCGGATGTCGTCACGGTCATGTCGGTGTTCCTGATCTGGTCGATGCCGGTCGTCGTCACGCGGATGCGGGCGCCGTACACAGCGCGCTCGCCTGCCGTCCGAGATCGACGGGCAGGTCTGACCAGAGAAGGGACCCGGAGTGCATGCGTCACAGGTTGGCCGAAATTCCCCACTAAGTCAACCTGGAATTAAGGGTTTTGCCGCGAAGGCCCCCACGTCAACGGCCGGCGTCGTCCCGGCGTGGCGTCTCGAAGCAGGCGAGCCAGGTGGCCAGCAGCGACTCCAGCTGGGCGGCCTCCTCGGGCGGCAGGCAGTCGAGCAGCCGGCGCTCGTTGCGCATGTGCTCGGTGAACGCCTCGTCGATCAGCTCCCGGCCGGCGGCGGTCAGGGCGACGACCCGGCCGCGGCCGTCGCTCGCGCTGCGGCGGCGGGTGACCAGCCCCGCGCGTTCGAGCCGGTCGATGCGCTTGCTCATCGCCCCCGTGGTGACCATGGTGTGCGCGGCCAGCTCGCCGGGCGCGCGCTCGAAGGGCTCGCCGGCGCGCCGCAGCGTGGCGAGCACGTCGAACTCCCCCTCCGCCAGCCCGTAACGGCGGTAGACCGCGCAGAGCTGCTCGGTCAGATGTCCGGCGAGGCGGTGGAGGCGCCCGATCACGCCCTGCGGCCGCACGTCCAGGTCGGGCCGTTCGCGTTCCCACGCTCGCTGGATCCTGGCCACGTGGTCCGAGTACTCGCTCATGGTTCCAATATATCTTCCCGGGAAGTTATATTGCTTCCATGGAAGCTACCTTCCGCTGGCTGCCCGTCACCGCGATCGCGCCCGTGGCGTGGGGCGCGACCTACTACGTCACCCAGCAGTTCCTGCCGGCCGACCACCCCATGTACGGCGCCGCGATCCGGGCGCTGCCCGCGGGCCTGCTGCTCCTCCTCGTCCGCAGGAGACTCCCCCGGGGATCATGGTGGTGGAAGTCGGCGGTGCTCGGCACGCTCAACATGGGCGCCTTCTTCGCCCTGGTCTACCTGGCGGCGCAGACGCTCCCGACCAGCGTCGCCTCCACCATCATGGCGACCTCCCCGATGGTGATGATGCTGTTCGCCTGGGCCGCCCTGTCCGAACGGCCCCGGGTGGCCCATCTCGCCGGGGCGTGCGTCGGGATCGCGGGCGTCGGCCTGATGCTGCTGGAGGACATGGGAGCGGCCGGTCTCACCGGCATCCTCGCCTCCGTCTCCGCCATGACGATGTCGTCCCTGGGATACGTGCTGGCCAAGCGGTGGAGCGGCGACGTCGACGTCTTCTCTCTCACGTCCTGGCAGCTCATCGCGGGTGGCGCCGCGCTGGTGCCCGTCGCGGTCGCGGTCGAGGGCGCGCCGCCTTCGCTGGACGGGCCCGCGCTGCTCGGCTTCGGTTACGTCACGGTCATCGCGACCGCGCTCGCCTTCGCGGCCTGGTTCGCGGGGCTGCGCCACCTGAGCGCCGGCACGGTCGGGCTCATCGGGCTGCTCAACCCGGTGACGGGAGTCCTCCTCGGTACGGTGCTCGCCGGCGAGACGCTGACCGGCCGGCAGATCTTCGGACTCGTCCTGGTCTTCCTCGGCATCCTCCTGGGACAACCCATCGCGGCCCGCCTCACCAGACGCCCCCCGGACCGGAAACCGGCGGATCATGCCCCGTGGCGGGTCGCGGAGAAGGAGCCGCCGGGCGGTGAGGCCCCGCGGCAGGTCGCGGAGAAGGGCGCCGCCGGGCGATAACGCCCCGCTGCAGGTCCCGGAGGGACGCCGCCAGGCGATAACGCCCCGCTGCAGGTCGCAGAGAGGGGCACCGCCGGGCGATAACGCACCGCGACAGGTCGCAGAGAAGGGCGCTGCCAGGCGATGACACATCGCGGCAGGTCGCGGTGAAGAGGGCCACCGGGCGATGACGCACTCCGGGAGGTCGCGGAGAAGAGGGCTGCCGGGTGATGACGCATCGCGGCAGGTTGCGGAGAAGGGGGTCACCGGGCGGTGACGTCACGGAGAAGCGTGCCATGCGCTGCCGGTCCGCACGTAACGGCGGCGGAAGCGGAAGGCGCTTTCGGCGGTTGCCCGCCGTTTCGGGGCGGGTGTTCGAACGCGACGTCGGCGGGCGAAGTACCCTGGGCCGATGTTCTCGCCTCAGGGTCCGTCGCTGCGTGAACTGGTGGTCCAGGCGCTGTCCTCGGTGGAGCGGGGTTACGACCTGCTGGCCCCGAAGTTCGACCACACGCCTTTCCGCACCCCCGACAGCGTCCTCGACGCCACGGCCGACGTGCTGCGCCCGCTCGGGCCGTTCGGTCAGGCGCTGGACGTGTGCTGTGGCACCGGCGCGGGCATGCGGGTCCTCGCGCCCCTGTGCCGGGGACCGATCACGGGCGTCGACTTCAGCGCCGGCATGCTCGCGCGGGCGCGCCGGACGCACCCGGACGCCGCGTGGGTCCAGGCCGACGCCCGGGCCCTGCCCTTCGCCGGGTCCTTCGACCTCGCGGTCAGCTTCGGGGCGCTCGGGCACTTCCTGCCCGCCGAACGGCCGGCGCTCTTCGCCGGGGTGCGTCGCGCGCTGCGGCCCGGCGGGCTCTTCGCCTTCCCCATCGGCGCGCCGCCACCCGTCACGTCGGGCATGTACTGGGCGATGCTCGGGTTCGACCTCGCCATGCGGGCCCGGAACGCGCTGTGGCGCCCGCCGTTCGTCATGTACTACAACACCTGCCCGCTGAGCGCGGTCCGCGCCGAGCTGGCGGCGGCCGGGTTCACCGTGACGACGGCCCCCTTGACGGCTCTGGGCCGACGCGACGACGGCAGCCCACGGTGCCTCCTCGTCCTCGCCCGCACGATCAACCACCCGGCACCGTAAGCATCCGGCACCGTACGCGAACCCCCACCCTGGGTGGACGCCACCCGGCACCGTGAAGGTTCGGTACCGTACGCGAACTCCCCCCGGGTTCGTGGAGGAGCCGCCCAGCACCGTGAGAGTCCGGTCCGTACGCGAACCCCCGCCCTGGGGTGGTGGAGGCTGCCCGGCGCTGTGAGTATTCGGTACCGTACGCGGGCTTCCATGTGGGTTCGTGGGGAGGCTGCCCCGCGCCGTGGGGGTCCGGTCCGTACGCGGACCCCCACTGGAGGCCGCCCGCCACCGTGAAGGTCCGGTACCGTACGCGAACCCCCGCCCTGGGTGGAGGCCGCCCGGCACCGTGAAGGTCCGGTACCGTACGCGAACCCCCGCCCTGGAGGCCTGTATGCGGCCATCTAAAACTCCAGGTCGGCGGACAGGTGACTCCAGGTAGATGGCCAGAAGGGTCCCGGTAGACGGACATCGGAAATCCTGGTCGATGGCCACGTAATCTCTTGATCTTGCTCGTGTGTCCCGGGCGCACAGCGACGCCTCACCCGGTTGGAGTGGCAGACGAGGTAACCAGCCGTTTCGACCGGGAGGAACCTTGTGACCAAGTCCGACGCGGAGTTGATGGAGATCTTCAGCGCCTACGATCTGACCGGATGTGCCTGGTCAGCGGCGCAACTGGCCGGGTGTGACCCCAAGACGGTGCAGCGCTACGTCACGATGCGCGATACGGGCGGCGTCCCACCGGAGCGAACCTCGCGGGCCCGGTCGATCGACGCGTTCCTGGCCAAGATCGAGGAAAAGATAGAGCGCTCGGGCGGCAAGGTCCGCGCCGACGTGGTGCACAAAGACCTGGTGGCGATGGGCTTTCGCGGCTCGGAGCGGACCACCCGGCGAGCCGTGGCGGCGATCAAGGAATCGTGGCGGACCGGCCGGCGGCGCGTCTACCGGCCATGGGTTCCCGAGCCGGGCATGTGGCTGCAGTGGGACTGGGGCGAAGGGCCACGCATCGCCGGACGCCGTACCCAGCTGTTCTGCGCCTGGCTGGCCTGGTCGAAGTACCGGGTGGTGCTGCCGGCCTGGGACCAGACGCTCGGTTCGCTGACCGCCTGCCTGGACGCGGCGCTGCGGACCATCGGCGGAGCGCCCACCTATCTGCTGACCGACAACCCCCGCACGGTCACCGTCGAGCACATCGCCAAGATCCCGGTCCGGCACCCGCAGATGGTCGAGCTCGGCCGCCACTACGGATGCGTAGTGCACACCTGCGAGCCGTTCGACCCCGAATCCAAGGGCGGCGTGGAGAACACCGTGAAGATCGCCAAAGCCGACCTGGTGCCCACCACCACGAACCTGCGCTCCAGCTACGGCAGCTTCGCCGAGTTGGAGGACGCCTGCGCCGGCTGGACCGAGCAGATCAACCACCGCTCGCACCGGGCCACCCACCGCCCGCCCATCCACATGCTCGAAGAAGAACGCGCTCACCTGCACCCGCTGCCCGCCGAACCCTACGCGCTCGCGCTCGGCGAGGAACGCCTGGTCGGCGAGGACCGCACCATCCGCTGGGGCGATGTCCGCTACTCGGTGCCGCCCGGCCACGAGGGCCGCAAGGTCTGGTGCCGAGTCCACGGCGACGAACTGG
The DNA here is from genome assembly GCF_040676925.1 of Nonomuraea sp. NPDC049486. Classification (NCBI taxonomy): domain Bacteria; kingdom Bacillati; phylum Actinomycetota; class Actinomycetes; order Streptosporangiales; family Streptosporangiaceae; genus Nonomuraea; species Nonomuraea sp. NPDC049486. The sequence goes on along the minus strand of NZ_JBFAPV010000013.1, from coordinate 1,122 downwards.
TCATCGTCGGCCGGCGAGCACACGACGGGCCGGGCCAGCAGATCGGCGGCGCAGGCCTGGCCGAACTCTGGCGGCACCAGCTGTCGACCCCGGGCCGGCCCCGCATCGTCGAGGCGCACTATCCCGACCATCCCGGCGGCAACGGGCCGCGTCAGCCCAGACCGCGCCCGCAGACCAAGGCCGAAGAGCGCTTCCTGGCCATCGGCCCGGGCGCCGAGGCCTGGCTGATCGAAGCCGCGGCCACCGGCGTGGCCCGCATCCGCGCCAAGATGGCCCGCGCGATCGAACTCGCCTCGCTGGTCGGCGTCGAACGTGTCGACGCCGCGCTCGGCCTGGCCGCCATCCACGGCCGCTTCGGCGACGGCGATCTGGCGTCCATCTGCGACCACCTGGCCCGCAGCTCGACCATCGGCCCCACATCCAGGGCCGATGAAAACCACTCCGCCCAGCCCGGCACCGCCTCCTGGGCCGCCATCCGAGCAACACCTCAAAACCGCGACAACAGGGACTGACCAGGAACCGATCAGGCCGCCGACATCAACCACCATGCCGATTCGGCGGCCCGACCATCACACCAACACTCGGAGACTACACATGAGCGTTTCGCTGCCCAAGGCGCCACCCATCCCGGCCGAACTGGAAGTCCTGTTCACCCGGATGCGCTTCCCCTACGCCCGCAAAGCCGCACCCGACGTGCTGGCCACCGCCCGCGCTCAACGCTGGGATCCCGCCGAAGTGGTGCGGGTGCTGCTCGCCGAAGAGGTCGTCGGCCGGGACAACGCCACCCGGCGCAGCCGCCGTAAGAGCGCCGGCATGCCCAACGGCAAGACCTTCGGCTCCTGGAAGAGCGAACTGTCGTCCATCCCGCAGGCCACCCAGAACGCCCTGCGCACCCTGGAATGGGTCAGCCGCCGCGAGAACTGTGTGATCTCCGGCCCGTCCGGCACCGGCAAGAGCCACTTCATGGAAGCGCTCTGTCACCAGGCCATCGACGCCGACCTGCGCGTGTCCTGGTTCACCCTGGAAACCCTGGCCGTCACCATCGGCCGGGCCCACGTCGACGGCAGCATCGCCCGGACCATCGCCAAGATCTGCCGCTCCGACATCATCGTGATCGACGAC
>NZ_JBFAPV010000012.1:0-308435 GCF_040676925.1 Nonomuraea sp. NPDC049486 | reverse complement strand
GCGACCTGAAGGACGGTGCTCGCGCTGACGGCGGTGGCCTGGCCGGCGCTGCTGTGCTGCTGGGCGACCGGGTGCGGCTGGGAGGGGGAGGCGGCGGCGGAGGTGGCGGCGGCGGAGGTGCCGGCGAAGGCGGCGCCGAGTGCCAGGGTGGCGCCCAGGGCCAGGCGGGAGGTGGACGGGATGCGATCGAAGATGTGCTTGACCATGCTCGGGGATTGCTCCTTGCTTCCATGCCGCCTACCGGGTTAGCTGTCGGGTTCGGGCGTGGAAGTGCCCTACGGTGCGCCCTTGGTGGAGAGCGACCGATTCACCCCAGAGAAAGGTGGGTCCCCGGTTCCGCCAGAGGGCGGATTCGGCGGCCGCGCCGTGTTCCCGCTTCGTGCGCGGGTGGGCGCGGTCTCGGCAATTCATCGGCAACGCGCGGGGGCTTACCTAAAAGCGCTGCTCAAGCGCGTGCCATCGATGGGTCCGAAGGTAATCGTCGCGCAAGGGAAAGGGCAAGCGCGGGACGGGCCCCGACGACGGGATCCCCTATGGCATAGGGGTTTTCGGGGCGAATATTTTACCTTTGCGGGGGTTTCTACAGGTATCGGAACCACAGATACGGCGCCACCAGGGTCACCGTGACGACCGTGACGATCACCCCGTACTTGGTGAAGTGCCAGAAGCTGATCGGCGTGCCGTTGCGGGCCGCGATGCCCAGCACGACCACGTTGGCCGCCGCGCCCACCGCCGTGGCGTTGCCGCCCAGGTCGGCCCCGAACGCCAGCGCCCACCAGAGCACCTGCGCCGACTCACCGCCCTGCGCCGCCACGAGCTCCGCCACGATCGGGCTCATCGTGGCCACGTACGGGATGTTGTCCACGACCGCCGACACCACGGCGGAACCGCCCAGCAGCCCCATCGTCGCCACATCCAACCGGCCCGCCGTGGCCTCCACGGCGGCCCTGGAGACCTGGTCGATGACTCCGGTGTGGACGAGCGCGCCGACCATGACGAACAGCCCGGCGAAGAACACCAGCGTCGGCCACTCCACCTCGGCCAGCGACTTCTCCGTGGTCACCTTGGTGAAGGCCACCAGCACGCCGGCGCCCAGCAGCGCCACCACCGACGGCTCGTAGTGCAGCACCGGATGGAGCACGAACGCCGCCAGCACCAGCACCAGCACGACGAGCGACTGCCAGAGCAGCCGCGGGTCGGCGATCGCCTCCTTCTCGTCCAGCGCCATGACCTCCTCGGCCCGGTCCGGGTCGTACCGGAACGTCCGGCCCCACATGAGCCAGCAGAGCCCCACGAACACCGCGACCAGCACGATCACCATGGGCGCCATGTGGACGAGGAAGTCGTTGAAGCTCAGCCCGCCCCGGCTGGCGATGATGATGTTCGGCGGGTCGCCCACCAGCGTCGCCGCGCCGCCGATGTTGGAGGCCAGCGCCTCGGCGATCAGGAAGGGGACGGGCGACACGGCCAGCCGCTCGCACACGAGGAACGTCACCGGCGCGATCAGCAGCACCGTGGTCACGTTGTCGAGCAGCGCCGACGCCCCGGCCGTGATCAGGACCAGCAGGACCATCAGCCGGAAGGGCCGCCCCTGGGCGCGTTTGGCCGCCCAGATCGCCAGATACTCGAAGACGCCGGTCTCTTTCAGCACGCCGACGATGATCATCATGCCGAGCAGCAGGAAGATGACGTTCCAGTCGATCCCGGCATGCTCGGAGAAGAACGCCGACCCGGCGTTGGTCGCGTGGATCAACAGCATGACCCACGCCCCGCCCAGCGCCGCCGCCACCCGGTTCACCTTCTCGGTGGCGATCAGCGCGTAGGCGGACACGAACACTGCGACGCTCGCCCAGGCGAGCGGGCTCATGTGCCTAGCATCCTGTCCAGCAGCGCCTGCAGCGTGACCGCACCCAGCAACCGGCCCTTGTCCACGATCGCGACCAACGGGCTGCGGGTGCGCGCCATCAGCGCGGCCAGCTCCAGCACGGTCGCGTCAGGATCGGTGACGGGCAGCTCCCGCCGCTCCTGAGGCAGCACCTCGCGCACCGTGCGACTGCCCAGCGCGCGCAGGAACTCGTCGGCGTGCGCCTCGTCGACCACCCGGGCCAGCGCCGGATCGTCCATGATGTAGCGCGGCACGGCCAGTCGCAGTGCTTCCGTGCCCGGCAGAATGGTGAGCTGGTCGTCGTTCTTGACGATCAGACCGGGCAGATCCTGCTCGGCGAGCAACCGGGCCGCCTCCAGCACAGGCGTCTCAAGGGTCACGACGGGATAGTCGGCAAGCAGGTCTCTGGCGCGCATGGGCACATCCTTGACTCGGTGGATCTAGGACCTGCCGACCAGACTTACCAGCTCATGCTGGCCAAATCCTGCAAGACCATCTCATGAGACGTCTATCACGGCCGGGGTCCGATCTGAAAAACTACTCGGGCCGCACGCGTCGTGGCTCTCCGGGTGTGAGAAATTTCCGCCGGTCAGAGGCCGCGAGATCTCACCCGCCTCCGCCCGGCCGGACGGTGACCGACGCGGAGTCCGGCAGCGGGCCGAACGTCAGCGTGAGCCGCCGTCCCGTCCGCGCCCCTGTCAAGGCCGCCGGGCGTCCCGTCACCGCCGCCACCGGGCGGTTCCAGGTGACGGTCAGCTCCGTCAGGTCGCGGCGCGGGTCGGACACGGTGACGGTGGCCGAGCCGTCGCCGCGCTCGGTGACGAGCACCGCGCACGGCCCGGACGCCGACAGCGGGCCCGCGGTGCCCGGCTGCCAGAAGTTGACCGCCGTCACCCCCGCCGACGGCACGTGCACGCCCTGCTGGGAGGTCGTGTTGGCGAGCACCCGCGCCCATCCGGGGTCGGCGGCGCGGGCCCTGGTCGCCGCCACGGTGGCGTTCGGCAGCAGCAGGTAGTCGTAGCGGGCGTCGCCGGGGTCCAGCCCGTGACCGAGCCAGAGCGTGACGTACGGGCGCGTCATCCCGCCGCCCGGCCGGTGCTCGCGCAGGCGGCGCAGCACGCCGCCGTCGCGGACGACGTAGCCGCCGTGCCTCGCCAGATGGGCCCAGCCGTTCGCGTCGTCCACGGTGAGGAGCGCGGCGGTGCGGCGGTTGTCGACCACGGTCTCCACCGGCGCGCCGTCCCTGCCGGTGATGCCCGCGCCCAGGCAGACCACCGCGTCGTCGAGGAAGAACCACGACTTGAACGCTTCCACCGTGGACTCCAGCCCGCGCAGGTGCTGGCCGGCGGTCGCGTAACGGCCGTCGGTGGCGCCGCCGGCCCAGCGGAACGGCGGGCACGCGCCGCCCCACGCCTCGCCCGCGCCGTCGGGCAGCCGCCGGGTCGAGACGGTGGTGCCCGGCAGCCGGTAGGGGTCGACGGTGGCCCAGAACCCGTCGGCGTAGTGGGCCCCGTGGCCCTCGCCCCACCAATAGAGCATCCCCGAGCCGGTGTGCCAGCCGCGCAGGTTCTCGCCGTTGCCGTGCTCGTAGTGGGCGATCCGGTCGGAGGACATGCTGAGCGCCGCGCACCAGCCGGGCGCGCGGTGCACGGCGCGGGCGCTCATCGGGAACAGCCGGTGTCCGGTGGGCTGCTCGCCGGCCCCGTCCACCAGGGTTCGCCAGCGGCGGCGCTCGGCGGGCGTCGCGGTGAGGGCCAGCCGCCTCACCGCGCCGGCCAGGCGGCGGAACCTGAGCTCGCCGCCGGACGGGTCCCTGGCGATGCCCCGGCCGCTCACCAGGTCCATGACGTGACCGGCGTGCGTGAACGGGACGAACGACCGCTCCACGCTGTCGTACACGATCCGCCTGTTCGGGTCGGTGACCTCCCACGGGCTCCCGCGCAGCACCGCGAACAGCGTCGCCAGCCCTTCCAGCAGTACGAGCCCGTAACCGCCCTGGTAGGGGACGGTGTCGTGCTGGAGGAACGAGCCGTCCCGGTAGAAGCCGTCGCCTTCCGTCACGTACCGAAAGACCGGCGCGAGCGCCCGCACCGCGAGGTCCGCCCGCGCCGCGTCCGCGCCCAGCACCGCGCGCAGCAGCGTCACCAGGCACAGGTCCACCCGGTTCGCGCCCGTGCTGGTGCCGCCGTAGTCGCTCAGCCGGTCGGGCGGGACGAAGTGGTCGACGGCCTCCAGCAACGCGCCGCCCTGCCGCCCCGACAGGCCGACGAGGACGGCGGCGTCGAGCAGCCGCTTCGGCGCGCCGATCTCCCAGTCCCACCAGTTGCCCACCGGGTCCGCGCCGGCCGCGTACACGTGCTCACAGAAGTGGCCGATGCCGGTCTCGACGCCGGCACGCAGCCGCGCGTCGCCGCTCACCGCGTACGCCCGCGCCATCGCGAGCAGCCGCCCCGGGGTCGCGCTCAGGGACGGGTACGGCAGATCCGGCCACAGATGACGGCCGGTGGGCGCCATCTCCGCCAGCCGCCGCCTCGCCGGCCCCACCGGGTACGCGGGATCGACGGTCACCTCCCGCCACCGCCGCCGCACCCCCGCGAACGCCCCAGGCGACATACTCCCCCCGCTCCGAGCCGGAACCAGCGCCCCGACCCCCGCCCATAACAGCGCCCGCCTGGAACACCCCACCACGCACGGATTATCACACCCCGCCCCCAACACCCGGACCCCATCCACCCCCACCGCGAAACAACCCATCCTCCAGGTGCGCAGCGCAACCCCGCAGAAAGTGCGCTCCTGGTCAAGCACCCCTTCGAGGCAGCGCACGCATCCTCCGGGAGACCACCCCACCCTCCAAGCGGCACCCCTTACGAGCGGCCACTCCATCCAGGGCAAGACACCGCGTCCGCTGGTCGGGCTCGTGTACGGGACATCCTCCCGGCGCATGCGTGGGGCTTCTCGGGCCGACGATCCGCCGGAGGCGACGGGCAGGGCCGGGGTCAGGCGTTCAGGTAGTGGAGGACGGCGGCGACGCGGCGGTCGACGCGGTCGGCGGGTGACAGGTCGAGCTTGGCGAAGATGCTGCGGATGTGCTTGTGCACGGCACCTTCCGTGACCACCAGCCGCTCGGCGATGGCCGTGTTGCCCAGGCCCTCGGCCATCAGCGCGAGCACCTCCAGCTCCCTGGCGGTGAGCCGGTCCAGCGGCCCGTCGCGGCGGGTGAAGAGCTGGGCCACCACCTCCGGGTCGATGGCGGTGCCGCCGGCCGCCACCCGCTCCAGCGCGGTCATGAACTCGCCGACCCGGCCCACCCGTTCCTTCAGCAGGTAGCCGATCCCGTTGGCGCCGCCGGCCAGCAGCTCGGTGGCGAACGCCTGCTCCACGTACGCCGACAGCACGAGCACCGCCAGCTCCGGGTGCAGCCGCCTGGCCTCGACCGCCGCCTTGATGCCCTCGTCGGTGTGGGTGGGCGGCATCCGCACGTCCACCACCGCCACGTCCGGATGGTGCTCGGCCACCGCCTTCATGAACGCGTCCGGGTCGGGCACGGCCGCGGCCACCTCGAACCCCTCGCCGCCCAGCAGCAGCGCCAGCCCTTCGCGCAACAGGGCGTCATCCTCGGCGATCACGACACGCACGGCAACTCCACCTCGATTCTCGTCGGCCCGCCTGCCGGGCTGTCCAGGGTGAGGACGCCGTCGTGCGCCGCCACCCGGCGGCGGATGCCCGTCAGGCCGGAGCCGTCCCGCTCCGCCGCGCCGCCGTGCCCGTCGTCCTCGATCTCGACGCGCAGCGTGTCGCCGCGCCGGTGCAGCGCCACCCGGGCGTGCGTGGCGCCGCTGTGCTTGGCCACGTTGGTGAGCGCCTCCGCCACCGTGAAGTACGCGGTGGTCTCCACCGACAGCGGCAGCGCGCCCAGTTCGCCCACCGACACCTTGCACGGCACCGGGCAGTCGGAGGCCAGCGCGGCGAGCGAGCCCGCCAGGCCCCTGTCCTGCAGAATCGGCGGCAGGATGCCGCGCACCACGCCGCGCAGCTCGGTCAGCGCCGTCTCGGCGGCTTCCTGGGCGCGGTCCAGCACCGGGCCGGCCGTCGCGGGATCGCGCTCCAGCGCCCGCTTGGCGGCCGCGACCAGCACGACCACGGCCACCAGCCGGTTCTGCGCGCCGTCGTGCAGCGAGCGCTCGATGCGGCGCAGCTCGGCGGCGTGCGCCTGCAGAGCGCCTGCCCGGGTGGCGGTGAGCTGGGCGATCCGGTGCGACAGGTCGACCGACGGGTGCGGCGGCAGCAGCCGCCGCCCGGGCAGCGCCTGCAGCCTGGCCATGCCGGGGCCGATCGTCAGGCTGAGCAGCGCCCAGACCAGGCCGATCAGCGCCGTGCCCGCGATGCCCGTCCATGAGTCGACCGGCAGGTACATGGTGCTGGTCGTCTCGGTCTCGGGAAGCAGCCCGTACCACAGGGGGAACGAGAGGTCCCGCACGGCCATGACCGGGAAGGCGATGCCGAGCAGCCCCAGCACGAGGCCGGACGTCGCGTGCAGGCACAGCCAGCGCAGGTCGCGCCAGGTGGCCGGGTCGCGCCGGGCGGCGCGCACCGCGTCCTGCCAGGTCAGGTCCTCGATGGAGGTCTCGTACGGGCTCAGCGCCTGTTCGCCCCAGCGGCCCAGCCTGACCCGCTCCTTGTCCGCCACCACCCTGGTCATCGCCATCACCGAGGGCAGCAGCGGCAGGCCGATCCAGAACAGCGACGCCGTGCCGACGATCACCCAGCAGGCCACGGTGGCCAGGGCGAGCACGGCGGTGCCGAGGCCGCCCGCGAGGCGGTCGAGCGCCTCGACGGCGTTTCTCATCATCACCGGCCAATCTACGGACAACCGGACAGGCCGTCACTCCAGCCTGCTGTACCGCGGAGAGGGCAGCGGGCGGGATTCTCCGAGGGCTGCGCCGTTCCTAACGTTGCCGCCATGACTGATTCATACAGTTCCTCCGCCGCCCAGAAGTCCGTCATGCCGCGTATGGCCCTGTGGACCGGCCTGGTCGTCAGCGTCGCGGCCAACGTCGTCGCCAACGCCGTCGGCGGGTGGGGCATGCTCGTCGGCGCCGCCACCGGCGTGCTCGCCCTGGCGTGCATCGCCGGCCTCGTCGTCGACCACCGGAACAGGCGCGGCGCGTGACCGGAGCCGTCACTCTGGAGCACGTCAGCAAGTTCCACGGCGGGACGGTCGCGCTCGACGACGTGTCGCTCACCGTCACCGCCGGGCGGTTCCTCGCCGTGGTGGGGCCGCCGGGGTCGGGCAAGAGCGCGCTGCTGCACTGCGCGTCCGCCCTCGACCTGCCCACCTCCGGCACGGTCACCGTCGACGGCGTGGACGTCACCGCTCTCGGCGAGACCGAGCGTGACGAGTGGCGGCGCGCGAACGCCGGTCACGTCTTCCCTTCCTGCAACCTGCTGCCGTCGCTCACCGTCGAGCAGAACCTCGCCCTGCCGCTCCGCCTGGCGCGGCTCCGCCCGGACCGGGCGTGGCTGCGGGAGCTGGTCGGCCGGGCGGGGCTGGCCGACCGGCTCCATCTCCGGCCCGCCGAGCTGTCCGGGGAGCAGCGGCAGCGGGCCGCCGTCGTCCGGGCGCTCGCGGCCCGGCCCGCGGTCCTGTTCGCGGACGAGCCCGCTGGAGGGCTCGGGCCCGGCCCCGCCGCCCGGGTCCTCGATCTGCTCGCGGAGCTGGCCGAGGACCTGGGGCAGACGGTGGTGATGGCGACGCGCGACGCCGCCGCGCGGGCCCACGACACGCTCACGATGGCAGGCGGAAAGGTCGTCGGCGGCTGGGCGGCGCATGAGGCGCGCGGCTGGGGGTAGCCGCGAGCCTCATGCGGCGGTGGATGGCGACGCGACTCAGGGGTGAGCACGGGCTGCCCATCAGGTTGACGATCGCGTCGGTCACGGTGGTGACCCTCACGATCCCCTTCATGCTGCTGCTCGTGCTGGCCAAGCTGCCGCTCAACCCGCTGGACGCGCGGGTGGCGCACGACCTGCACGTGTACGCGCGGGCCAACCCTCTGGCGACGGACCTGCTCATCGTGTGGACGGACGTGTTCGGGCCGTGGTCGTGGCGGGCCGTCGTGCTCGTGCTGGCGGTCTGGCTGTGGCGGCGGCGGCGCGAGGGCGCGGCGCTGTGGGCGGTGACCACGATCGTGGTGGGCGGCCTGGTCGGCTGGCTCCTGAAGATCATCGTGGATCGGGCGAGGCCCAGCCTGCCCGATCCGGTGGCGCTCGCCCCGGGCATGGCGTTCCCGTCGGGCCACGCGCTGCACGCGACGCTCGGGGCCGGGATCCTGCTGCTGCTCGCCCTGCCCCATCTGCCCGCGTGGGGACGGGCCGCCGCGTGGGCGGGGGCCGTCTTCATGATCGTGACCGTCTCGTACACGAGGGTGGCGCTGGGCGTGCACTGGGTGAGCGACGTGCTGGGCGGGGTCGTGCTCGGCGTGGCCGTGCTGGCGGCGACGGTGGCCGCGTTCGAGACCTGGCGGCGGCAGCAGGGGCGCAAGCGGGCGTCGCCGCATCTGGAGGGAGTGGAACCCGAGGCGGTGAGGACGGGACATGACCGTTACTGATCTTCGATACTACGCTTTATCCCTGGTCCTGCCGCTGGCGCTGATGGCCGGGGTGACCTTCGCGGCGGGGGAGCTGATCCTCTCCGTGCCCACCGGTGAGGCCGCCGTCAGCGACATGCTGGCCGCCGGGCGGACCGGCCCGTGGAACGCGGCCACCGACTTCGGCAGCAGCCTGTCGGACACCCCGTACATCGTGGCGCTCACCGCGATCTCGGCCCTCGCCTTCCGGTGGGCCTTCGGGCGCTGGCGCGAGTCCGCCTTCCTGGTCGCGGCGGTGTGGAGCCAGTCGCTGATCTTCCTGGCGACGACCGCGGTCATCGACCGGACCAGGCCGGACGTGCCCCACCTCGACCCGGCCCCGCCCACGTCCAGTTTCCCGTCGGGGCACACCAGCGCCGCGGTGGCGTTCTACTGCGGGCTGGCGCTGGTGCTGTCCACGCGGACGCGCCATCCCGTGCTGCGGGTGGCCGTGTGGGTGGTCGCCGTGGGGGCGGCGCTCGCGGTCGCGATCTCGCGCCTGTACCGGGGGATGCACTTCGTCAGCGACACCGTGTGGGGACTCTTGCTGGGGACCGTGTGCGTCCTGGTCGCGGCCCGGGCGATCCTGTACCGGCCCGCCCCCGCCACGGCGAACCGCCGCCGCGCCATGGACGATCTCCTTACGCCCTAAGGTATTCTCTCGTCGAGAATCCTTTACGGCGTATGGAGATGTCATGCCCGAAGCCAGGCTGCACGACGGCAGCACGATCGAGATCGTGGTGCACGGCGCCGGTCCCACGCTGCTGCTGCCCGTCAACCCCAGGCCCGCCGAAGGGGCACAGGCCGAGGCGATGCGCGCCTGGGGCGCCGACCCCGCGCTGGGGCGCTCGCTCATGGAAGGGCTCGGCGACCAGGTCCGGGTGGCCGCGTTCGACTACGAGGGCCACGTGCTCGCCCACCCGAAGGCCGCGACGCTCACCCCGGACAACGTGGCCGCCGACCTGCTGGCCGTGGCCGACGCCGTGGGAGCCGGCAGGTTCGCCTACTACGGCTACTCCTGGCTCGCCCTCAGCGGGCTGCAGCTCGCGATCCGCACCGACCGGCTCGACGGGCTCGTCATGGGCGGCTACCCGCCCGTCGAGGGCCCGTACGCGGAGATGCTCGACGTGACCAGGGCGACCCTCGCGATGGTGGGGTCGGCGACCGGCAAGGAAGCCACCCCCGGCGACTGGTCGACCGTGGAGGTCGACATGTCGGACGGCCAGGCGCGGCAGTTCGTCACCCTGTACGAGGCGCTCCAGGACTTCGACGACCTGGCCGCGCAGCGGGCGGTCACCTGCCCGAGGCTGTGCTTCGCCGGATCGGCCGACGTGATCGAGTACGACGAGCGGTGGGGCGGCACGCGCGTCGACATCGCCGGCCCGGTCGTCCGCCGCCGGGCCGAGCTGGAGGCGCTCGGCTGGGACGTGGTGGTGCTCGACGGGCTCGACCACGCGCGGGCCATGCAGCCGGCCGCGGTGCTGCCCGTGCTCCGCCCGTGGCTCACCGCGCACGTGTGAACACCCTGGCCAGGGCAGGGAGACCGCTATGCAGACCTTCCTGCCCTACCCGGACTTCGCCCGCACCGCGGACGTCCTGGACCCGCTCAGGCTGGGCAAGCAACGGGTGGAGTGCCTGCAGGTGCTGCGGGCGCTGACGGTGCCCGGCTACGGCTGGCGGCACCACCCGGTGGTGAAGATGTGGGCCGGGTTCGAGGAGGCGCTGGTGCGCTACGGGCTGGAGGTGTGCCGCCACTGGTGCTCGCTGGGCCGGGCCGACACCTGCGCGGGCACCCTGACGCGGGAGCTGGCCGAGCACTGCGGCACCCCGGCCGCGCGCAGTCAGGCGGAGCTGGCCGGGACGGGCGAGCTGCCGCCGTGGCTGGGCGACCCCGCCCTGCACCTCAGCCACCGCTCGGCGCTGCTGCGCAAGGACCCGGCGTTCTACCGGCCGATCTTCGGCGACGAGCCGGACGACCTGGAGTACGTGTGGCCGACCTCGGGCCGCCCGCCCGCCTGCATGCCCGACGGCTGAGCGGTGACGCTCCGTATACCGGCAGTCGACCGATACGGACACCACACCCGGTCCGTTTCAGTACTATCGTTCGGCCGGACCCACCACGCGCCTAGGGCTGCCACCCGCGGCCCCGTCTCCCTGGGGAGTCTCGTGACCAGCGGGCTCATCGACGCGCCCCCGACCTCCAGCTCGCCGCCGCGCCGCCGCTGGCTGCGGCGGCTGGCGGTCGGCGCCGGTGCGACCGTGCTGCTGGTGACGGCCGCCGGAGTGGGCGTCGTGCTCAAGCTCACCGGCAACGTCCGCCACATCGACGTGACCGGCGAGCTGGGCGCCACCCGCCCGCCCAAGGTCGCCATGACCTCCGTGAACGTGCTGATCGTCGGCTCCGACCAGCGCGACGGCAAGAACGCCCGCTACGGCCACCGCATCGAAGGCGAGCGCACCGACACGATCATGCTGGCCCACCTGTCGTCCCGGCGCGACGACGCGGTCGTGGTCAGCTTCCCGCGTGACTCGGTGGTCCGCCTGCCCGCCTGCCGCCCCCGTGAGGGCCACTCCGGCCAGCAGCCGCACCTCGGCATGATCAACGAATCGTTCAACAACGGCGGCATCGCCTGCATCTGGAAGACCGTCGAGTCGCTCACCGGCATCCACATCGACCACTTCGTCAAGGTCGACTTCTCCGGGTTCAAGAGCATGGTCGACGCCATCGGCGGCGTCGAGGTGTGCCTGTCGCGCCGGGTCGACGACGACAAGGCCATGCTCCACCTGCCCGCCGGCCGCCACACGCTCAACGGCGAGCGGGCGCTCGGCTACGTCCGCGCCCGCTACTCCTTCGGCGACGGCTCCGACATCGGGCGGATCCAGCGGCAGCAGCGGTTCATCGCCTCGATGGTGAAGAAGGTGATGAGCGGCGACACGCTCACCGACCCGGCCCGGCTGATCGGCTTCCTCGACGCCGGCACGCGGGCCGTCACCACCGACCCCGACTTCACCCTCGGCGTCATGAAGGACCTGGCCGAGAGCCTCCAGGGCCTGAACGCCGGCCGGATCCGCTTCATCACCACGCCCTGGCACTACTCGACGACCCAGCCGGGCCGCGTCGAGTGGGAGCGCCCGCAGGCCGACCGGCTCTTCCGCATCGTGGCCAGGGACGGCAGCCTCGACGGCGTGCGCGGCGGCCAGACCCGGGTGCCCCGGTCGGAGGTGGCGGTGGAGCTGCGCAACGGCACCTACCGCCGCGGCATCGCCACCGAGGTCGCGGCGGCGCTGGAGCAGCGCGGCTACCACGTCACCGAGGTCGGCGACACCGCGCGCAAGCCGTACCGCAAGTCCGTGATCCTGTACGGGACGAACGGCGAGGCGCGCGTGCCGACACTCGCCCGCGACGTGCGCACGGCCACGCCGCGGGCGGTGCCGGGAGCCCGCACGGCCCGGCTGGTGCTGGTGGTGGGCGACGACTGGCGCGGCCTCAAGCCCCTGGACCCGGCCGACAGCGAGGCGCTCAAGGGCTTCGACGCCACCCACGACACCTGCGCCGCCACCTGATCAGGTCACCCGGGTGCGGGTCCCCAGGTCGGCGCCGAGGCGGGTGAGGGTGTCGGTGAAGGAGCGGCGGGTCTCCTCGGCGAAGCCGGCGAAGAACCGGTTGGCGAGCCCCACGCCCCAGCGCGCCCGCCGGGCGACGTTGTAGACGCGGTGCACCAGCAGCGTCCCCGACGGGTGCGGCGCGAGCGACCACTCGCCGCGGTACCACCAGCCGCCCTGGAACGCGATCACCGAGCCGGTGACCTCGACCGTGGACGTGTGGCCCGGCGCGTCCTGGACGGTGAACCGCCCGTGGACGTCCCTGACGCCGGGCAGGAGAGCCCGTGCCAGGGCGGCGCGCACCTGGGCGGCGGGCGCCTCTACGACGCCCGACACCTCCGTGACGAGCTTCTTCACGGCCGGCTCACCCGGGTGTTCTGGAAGGAGGCGAACCGCCAGCCCTCCGGCGTCCGGACCGCCGTGTAGGTGAGGACGGAGTCGCGCTCGGGCTCGGGCTTGCCGTCGACGGTGGAGCCGCCGGTGGCGATGACCAGCGCGACCCCGTCGCCGAGCTCCCTGATCGCGGGCTCGCCCCGGCTCTCCAGCTTGATCGGCATCGTGAACAGCTGCCGGTGGGCGTCCTCGATGGCCTGCCGGCCCTTCAAGTTGGCGCCGAAGTAGGTGATGTAGTCGGCGTCCTCGGTGAACAGCGCCGCGTAGGCGGCGGCGTCACCGGTGTTCCAGATCTCGTAGACGCGGTCGAGCAACCGGCGGATCTCAGCGGACATGGCACACTCCCGTGGTCGGCGGCGCCTATCCTGAGACTGCGAGTCTGGACAGGGCAGGCGCCGTGTTCGGATGGCCGCCGGGGTGTTGGCGCACTCCGGCGGCCGCTTCATTCGTCGAGCAGCTGCTCCATCAGCGACTGTTTGACCGTGCCCGACCAGTCGAGCTCGCCGCGCTCGATGCGGCCGATGACCGTGCGCACCCAGTCGAGCTCGGCGCCGTAGAGGGCGCGGTCACACTCCAGCTCCAGCATGAGCATCTCCGGCAGCCCGTTCTCGGCCAGGGTGGCCAGGTGCGCGTCGATGCCCCCGATCGAGCCCTGGAGTGCGGCCGTGCGGGTGCGCAGCGCCTTGAGCGCGGCCTCCGGAGCCAGCACCCCGATCATCGAGACGGCGGCGACGAACGTGCGCCGGTCGGGCTCCGGCTGCTCCAGCAGCCTGCGCATCCGGACGGTCAGCTCCTGCCTGCCCTCGTCGGTGATCTCGTAGACCGTGCGCTCCGGCCTGCGGCCCTCGCGACCGGTCTCCGCCGGGGTGATCAGCTCGTCCTTGGCCAGCCGGTCCACCGCGTGGTAGAGGCTCCTCGGCAGGCCGGTCACGTAGTCCTTGTGCGTGTCGACGATGAAACGGTGCAGCTCGTAAGGGTGGCTGGCGCGTACCGAGAGCATGGCGAGGACGGTGAGCCCCACCAGGTCGTGGCGTCGTGCCATCATGCCTCCCTCAATAGTGCAATATGCACTATAGCGAAATGCCCGTCTTCAGGGAAGCTCTCCGTCGAGCTGCGCGAAGGCCCTGCCGATGGCGGTACGGGTGACGTCCTCGTCATAGGGGAACTTCCCGATGAGGTCGCGCAGCCCTTCCACGTGGGCGCGACGGGCCAGCTCGGCCACCACCGACAGCTCCTCGTGCTGCCCGATCACGAAGTCGCGGCCGACGACCGCGCCGTGGCCCGGCACGTACACCTGCTCGCGCATGTCGCGCAGCATCCTGGCCGTGGTGTCGGGCCAGTCGAGCGGGTACGCGTCGCCGAACGCCGGGGGCGCGCCCTCCTCGACCAGGTCGCCCGCGAAGACCACGCCCGCGTCGGGCACGTGCGCCGCGATGTCGCCGGAGGTGTGGCCGAGCCCGAAATGGCGCAGGTGGACGATCCGGCCGCCGATGTCGAGCGTGGCGGCCGTGGTGAAGACGTGGTCGGGAGGCACGATCCGCACCTCCTCCAGCTCCGCCCGCCGTTCCTCGCCGAGCGCGGCCACCACGCCGGCCCGGTGGTGGGCCCCGCGCAGCTCGATCTCCTCGGCGCAGCGGACGTGTCCCCAGATCTCCGCCGGGCCGAACATCGCGTTGCCGAAGTAGTGGTCGAAGTGCGCGTGCGTGTTGACGACCGTCCACGGGCTGCCGGTGACCCGGCGGACTGCGGCGACCAGGTCGGCCGCCTCCCGGTGGGACATCCCCGTGTCGAGGACCAGGCACTGGCCGTCGCCGACCACCAGGCCCACGTTCATGTCATAGGACTCGTGGCGGCGGACGTAAACCTGATCGCCGATTTCCTGCCATGGTTCGTTCATGGTGCGATCCCGGAGCGGCGTACCGAAGTCATGATGAAAAGACCTTATTAGGATCGGCACATGGCGCACGACATCCAGGTGGTCATCGACTCACAGGACCCGCACAATCTGGCCGACTGGTGGGCCGACGCCCTGGGCTGGCAGGTCGAGCGGCAGGACGAGGCGTTCATCCGCCGGCAGATCGTGCAGGGCCACGCCACCGAGGCCGACACCGGGTTCCACAAGGGCGCGCTGGTGTGGAAGGAAGGCACCGCGATCCGCCACCCGGGCGGGCTGGAGCGCGCCCCGCGCGTGCTGTTCCAGCTCGTGCCGGAGCGCAAGACGGTCAAGAACCGGATCCACCTCGACGTCCGCGCCGGGGCCGGCAGCATCGACGCCGAGGTGGAACGGCTGGTCGGCAAGGGTGCGAAGGTGCTCCACGAGGGACGGCAGGGCCCCACCCGGTGGGTGACGATCATCGACCCGGAGGGCAACGAGCTCTGCATCGCCTGATGCGTGAGTTCTCCGGCGAGGGGTAACAGAAGGATCTCTGTCCGGAATCTGGAGGGCCTACGTGGATGTGCCGGCGCTCATATGGTGGCTGACGGTCCTCGGGATCGCCGGCCTCCTGCTGTTCGACTACGTCTTCCACGTACGCAAGGCGCACATCCCCACGCTCAGGGAGGCCGCGGTCTGGTCGGCCGCCTACGTGGGCATCGCCGTCGTGTTCGGGCTCGGCGTGTGGGTCTTCGGCGGCGGCGACATGGGGGCCGAATACTTCGCCGGTTACGTCACGGAGAAGGCGCTCTCGGTCGACAACCTGTTCGTGTTCCTGATCATCATCGCGAGTTTCCGGGTGCCCAGGGCCGACCAGCAGAAGGTGCTGCTGTTCGGCATCACGTTCGCGCTGGTGGCGCGGACCGGGTTCATCTTCCTGGGCGCGACGCTGATCAACACGTTCGCCTGGGTGTTCTACATCTTCGGCCTGATCCTGCTCTTCACCGCCGGACACCTGGTCAGGCCGGAGAGCGAGGAGAGCCACAAGGGCGACAACTTCGTGGTCCGCCTGGCCCGGCGCTTCCTGCCGACCTCCGAGCACTACGACGGCGACAAGCTGACCACCGTCGAGAACGGCAGGCGCGTCCTCACGCCGATGCTCCTCGTCATGGTGGCCATCGCCGGCACCGACCTGCTGTTCGCGCTCGACTCCATCCCGGCCATCTTCGGCCTCACCCAGAACGTCTACCTGGTCTTCACCGCCACCGCGTTCTCCCTGCTGGGCCTGCGTCAGCTCTACTTCCTCATCGACGGCCTGCTCGACCGGCTCATCTACCTCTCGTACGGGCTCGCCGCGATCCTCGGGTTCATCGGCGTCAAGCTCTTCCTGCACGCCCTGCACGAGAACAACGTGCCGTTCATCAACGACGGCGAGCCCGTCCCGGTGGTCGAGATCCCCACCGGCCTGTCCCTGATCGTGATCGTCACCCTCCTGACGATCACCGTCGTCGCCTCTCTGGCCAGCACCAAGGGCCGGGCGCAGAACATGTCCTCGGCCACCCGCCGCTACGCCACGAGGCTCCTGGACGAGGAGTGCTCCCCGGAGGAGTGCGCGCACTTCTACCGCAGGCTCCAGGACGAGGAGGAGGAGCTGCGCAGGCTGCCGGAGAAGTACCGGGCGAAGATCCGCGAGGACGAGCAGCTGATGGACATGCTGCGGCGGGTCCACGAGAAGTACGGGCCCGAGGAGGCCCGCCGGCCGAGGTGAGCGGTCAGCGCGTCCGGGCCATGAGCAGGCGCCAGATCGCCAGCTGGACCAGGGCCAGCGTGAGCGAGAACGGCATGAGCGTCCACACGCCGACGCCTTCGGCGACCGCCCCGGCCAGCCACGGGAACACCGCGCCGCCGACGACCGACACGCCGTTCATGACGCCGATGGCGGTGGGCACCAGCCTGGCCTCCGTGAGGTTCGGCACCACCGCCATCGCGGTCGGGAACACCGGCCCGAGGAAGAACCCGAGCAGCGCCAGCCCCGCGCCCGCCACCAGACCGGCCGGGGCCGCCCAGATCAGCGCCACCGACGCCGCGATCCCGGCCAGGCACGCGTACGCCATGGCCGCCGTGGTCCAGCCGAGCCGGGCGGCGACCGGGCTGATCAGGAACCGCCCGGCGGTCAGCCCCAGCCAGTAGCCGCTCACCATCGGCCCGGCCACCTCGGCGGCCTGGGCGTGCTCGTCCACCAGGAACGTGAACCCCCAGTTGCCCACGGCCGTCTCCAGCCCCACGTACACGGCGAGGAAGGCGCAGGCCAGCACCACCGCGGGCGAGCGCAGCGCCGTGCCGAGCAGCCCGCTGCGCGCCCCCTCTTCCTGCGACGCGGCCGCCTCCTTCGGGTACGTGAGCCCGAACGCCACCGTCAGCGGCGCGAACAGCCCGGCCAGGACCAGCCACACGGCGTTCCACGGCGCGAACGTCAGCATCCACGTCGCCAGCAGCGGCCCCACCAGCGCGCCGACGCCGAAGAACGCGTGCAGCCGGTTGAGCAGCGTGGTCGCCGACGGCAGCCCTGCCAGGTACGCGTTGAGCACCGCCTCCAGCAGCCCCGTCCCGTAACCGGCCACCACCTGCACCGCCACGAACACCAGGAACGACGGCCGCACCCCCAGCACCAACGCCGACAGCACGAACGAGCCCGCGCCCGCCAGCAGCGCCAGCCGCGTCCCGTACCGCTGCACGAGCGTCCCGGACGTCGACCCGGCCAGCAGGTAACCGGCGGAGAAGGTGAAGAACGTGATGCCGATCGTCGCCATGTCGACGCCGTAGTCGGCGATCTGCGTGGGCAGCAGCACCCCCGCGACCCCGGCGCTCACCCCGACCAGGACGAAGGCGACGTACGAGAGGAGGACGGGACCGCGCACGACCGACACGTCCGCCGATGCTACTGGAAGAGATCATCCACCGGCAGGGGTCAGAGCACCTGGAGCAGCGACTGTTCACTGGCCGCGGACGGCTCGGTCAGCCGCTCGGTGACGCGGCCCCGCCGGTCGAGCACGGCCCAGGTGTTGGCGGCCTGCCCGCGCACCCGCACCACCAGCCGGCCGTCCGCCAGGTAGAAGGCGCCGATCGCCCTCTTCACCGGGATCGGCACCCGGCGCCCGGTGACGGTGTCGACCACCGTCGGCGTGAACCACACCGGCCAGCCGCCGTCACCGCCCGGGTCGTCGGGGCCGAGCGTCCGCACCACCACGTAGCGGCCGCCCGGCGACAGGCTCTGCACGTGGTTGGCCAGCTTCACGCCCTTGACCCTGACCGACTTCCCCGTCTTCACGTCGAGGCGGTAGACGCCGTCGGTGGTGCCGGCGTATCCGGCGAGGTAGCGGCCGTCGGGCGACCACGTCAGGTGGCACACGCCCCGCGTCTTCCCCAGCACCTTGGAGGTCCGCCCGTCGGTCACCCGCACCTTCGAGCCCGTCACGTACGCGACCCGCCGGGAGTCGGGCGACCAGGCTGGGGTCAGGCACGGCGTGCCGTCCTGCACGCGGCGTGCCACGGTCGTCACCTTGCCGCCGTCGCGCACGCGCAACGCGCCGCCCGCGACATAGGCGACCTTCCGCCCGTCGGGCGAGGCCGCGAACTGCACGCTGTTCTTCAGCTCCGCCAGCGTCTTCAGGCCGGAGCCCGGGCGGTGGTGGGCGATCCGGTAGCCGTCGTCGTAGCGGGCGTAGACGGCGGCCCCGCTCACCGGCCCCGTCCGCTCCGCCGCCTGTGCCGGGGGTACGGCGGTGACCACGAGCGCCACGGCGCCCAGCACGCTCACGAACTTCACGACAGCCTCCCGTTGTCCGTCCACGTGTGTAGGACGCCCCGGATCCACCCGGGGTTCGCGCGTGATCCTCCCACGGGCTATCCGGCGGGCGTGAGCCGGATGATCCGCACCTCGCCCGCGGGGAGTTCGCCGGTGAACGGGTCGCCGGTGGCCAGGTCGGTGCCGGTGGCGTCGACCGTCGTGTCCGCGCCCGTGTGGTTGATGGCGAACAGGTAGGCCGGGCCGTCCGGGTGGGCCCGCCGCACCAGCTCGACGCCGGGAGCCGCCGGGGCGGTGACGCCCGCCTCGTCGCAGACCGTGCGGAGCACGGCCGCCAGGTCGTCGCCCGCGAGCAGGGTGGTCAGGTAGTGGGCGGTCCCGTCGCCCCAGGCGTTGCGGGTCCAGGCGGGCTCGCCGGTGGCGTACGTGTCGAGCACCTTGGCGGTGGTGGTGTGCGCGGTCTCGGTCCACACGGTCCCGGTGCCGCCGCCCGACAGCGTGACGCTCTCCCCCGGCTCCAGCGGGAAGAACTCCTCCACGGTCACCCCGAACAGGTCGCGCCAGGCGCCTGGGTAGCCGCCGAGCCTAACGCGGTCGTGCTCGTCGACGATGCCGCTGTACGGGCCGGCCAGGGCGGTCCCGCCGGCGGCCACGAAGCGTTCGAGACCGGCGGCGCCGTGGTCGCTGACCAGGTAGAGCGAGGGCGCCAGGACCAGGCGGTAGCCGGACAGATCGGCTTCCGGGTGGACGACGTCGCAGGTGACGCCCTGCTTCCAGAGCTCGGCGTACCAGCTCTTGATCACCTCGACCGGCTTCAGCTCGGTGGTGGGCTGGGCCGGGTGGTCCTGCGCCCAGACGCTCGCGTGGTCGAGCAGGATCGCGACGTCGGCCTCGACCGTACTGCCCGCCACCTCGGCGGCGGCGCCGAGGAGCGTGCCGAGGGCGGTCACCTCGCGCCAGATCTTCGTGCCGGTGCCGGCGTGCGGGAGCATCGCCGAGTGCCACTTCTCGGCGCCCGCCCTGGAGGCCCGCCACTGGAAGAACATGATCGCGTCCGCGCCCCTGGCCAGATGCTGCACCGAGTTGCGGCGCAGCTCGCCGGGGCGCTTGGCGCGGTTGACCGGCTGCCAGTTGACCGCGCTGGTGGAGTGCTCCATCAGCAGCCACGGCCGGCCGCCGCCGAGCGAGCGGGCGTAGTCGGCGGCGAACGCCAGGTCGATGTGCGGGTCGGGGCCGATCAGGTAGTGGTCGGTGGAGACGATGTCCACCTCCTTGGCGAAAGACCAGTAGTCCATGTCCCAGTGCGCGCCCGCCATCATGTTCGTGGTGGCCGGCACGTCCGGCGACAGCCCGGCGAGCAGGTCGCGCTCGGCGCGGTAGAGGTCGAGCAGCGCGTCCGAGCTGAACCTGCGGAAGTCGAGCTGCTGCCCCGGGTTGGTGAACGACGGGGTGGCGCGCGGCGGCAGGATCTGCTCCCAGGCGCTGTAGCGCTGCGACCAGAAGGCGGTGCCCCAGGCGTCGTTGAGCGCGTCCAGCGTCCCGTGCCTGCCGCGCAGCCAGGCGCGGAAGGCGTCGGCGGAGGCGTCGCAGTAGCAGCGGGCGTTGTGGCAGCCGTACTCGTTGTGCACGTGCCACAACCTGAGCGCCGGGTGCCCGCGGTAGCGCTCGCCGAGCCGCTCCACCACGCGCAGGGCCTTGTCGCGGTAGATCGGCGAGCTGGGGCAGAAGCCCTGGCGGCTGCCGTGGTGGAGCCGCCGGCCGTCGGCGTCCACCGGGAGCGCCTCGGGGTAGGCGTGGCCGAACCAGGGCGGCGGCGAGGCGGTCGGCGTGGCGAGAAGGGCGCCGATGCCGTTGTCCGCCAGCAGGCCCAGGACCCGGTCCAGCCAGCCGAACTCGAACCTGCCCTCGACCGGCTCCAGCAGCGCCCAGGAGAAGATGCCGACGCTGACCTGGTTGACGCCGGCCTCGCGCATCAGGGCGACGTCCTGGGCCCAGATCTCCTCGGGCCACTGCTCCGGATTCCAGTCGCCGCCATAGCCGATCAAGGCTCCTCCTCCTGTCGGTGCTTCAGAGGAGGATTAAAACGTTCTTCCTTCTACCGCACAAGCCCAGAGGGAAGCCCTCGCTTACGCTCACGGTTGATGCTTGATTCGATTCAAGCCCCGGCGCCCACCGGGAACGAGTGGTGCTCGTGCGCCACCACCCACCGCCCACCCTCCTTGCGCAGCCCGAACGTGAGCCGGAGCAGGACCTTCGGGTCGTCGTCCGGCATCCCGCAGCGCAGCAGCGCGTACGCGTACGCGACGTCCTCCCCCGCCGTCACCTCCAGCGAGACGATGTCGTACGTGGCCCCCGCCGCCTGCCAGGTGAAGAACTCCGGCCAGGTGCGCCGGTAGGCCTCGATGCCGCGGACCCCTTCGTAGGGCGGCGGCACGTCGAACATGACGATGTCGTCGGCGTGGTCGGCGACCACCCCGTCCAGGTCGCCGGCGTGCGCGGCGCGCGCCCACCGCTCCACGAGTTCCCTGATCCGCTTGTCATCGGTACGCATGAGCTCCGGCCTTTCCTTGGATGGTCTCCCTCACCCGTACAACCCGGCCGGATCGGGAAACTCATCGCAGCTCGGCCGGCAACCCGAACGCGGTCAGGTCGGCCTCCAGGAACGACACCACCTCGGCCACCCGCCCGTCCCGCACGGCCAGCACGTCCAGCCCGCCGGGGACGTACGCGGTCCCGTCCCAGCGGTACGTGCCGAACGCGAGCTGACCGTTGGCCCGCGCCGGCACGAACCGCCAGCGCTCCCGCCGCGCCGCCTCCATGAGGAAGCGGCGGACGGCGTCGTGGCCCGCGTACCACTCGATCCGCGGCGGCATCGAGTATCTGGCGTCCTCGGTCAGCATCGCCACGATCGCCTCGACGTCGCCCGCCTCCCACGCCGCCGCGTACCGCCTGGCCAGCTCCCGCTGCCCGCCGGCGCCCAGCTCGCGCCGCTGCGTCGTACCGGGCAGGAGGCCGGCCACGGCCTTGCGGGCGCGTTGCAGCGCGCTGTTGGCGGCCGGGACCGTCGTGTCCAGCAGGCCCGCCGTCTCGGCGGCGGTGTAGCCGAGCACGTCGCGCAGCAGCAGGGCGGCCCGCTGCACCGGGGGCAGGTGCTGCAGCGCGGCCACGAACGCCAGCTCCACGCTCTCCAGCTCCACCGCCCGCGCCTCCGGGCCCATCAGCCGGTCCGGGTACGGCTCCAGCCACGCCACCTCGGTCACCCCGGGCCGCAGGTCCGCGGGCAGCTCCCGGCGGCCTCTCCGCTCGGCCAGGGTCAACGCCCGGTTCGTCGCGATCCGGTAGAGCCACGGGCGGAGCGAGCCGTCCCGGTCCTCGAACCGGCCGATGCTCCGCCATGCCCGGTCGAGCGTCTCCTGCACGGCGTCCTCCGCGTCGTGCACCGAGCCGAGCATCCGGTAGCAGTGGGCGCGCAGCTCGTCCTGAAACGGGCCGACGAGGCTGCCGAACGCCCTCTCGTCGCCGCCGCGCGCCGCCTCCAGCAGCTCGCCGTACTCCATGCGACCGGCCTGCCCTTCCTTCCGTACGGTGACACGTCCACGGCCGTCAGAACAGCGTCGGCGGCTCGGCCAGGACAGGCTCGGGCAGCGGCTCCACCTGCGGCAACCGGGCGCGCACGGCGTCGTGGAAGCGGCGGGCGAGCGTCAGGGCCTCGGCGTTGTCGGGGGTGTGCACGAACACCGTCGGCGAGCGGCCCTCACGCAGCCACTCCGTCACCACGCCCACCCAGTGGCCCCACCCCTCCACCGTACGGTCGACGTCGTCGCGGCCCAGGTAGCGCACGATCGGCCGGTCCGTGAGCGCGGCCGACCGGCGTGGCACCCGCGGCTTCTTCACCCAGGCGTCGCGCTCGGCGTCGGTGGCCGGCGGGGTCTCGAAGAGCGTCACCGTGTCGAACGGCACCCACTCGGCGCCGGCCCGGCCCAGCACGCCTTCCAGCGACCGGACGGCCCGCGCGTCCTCGAAGAACGCCTTGTGCCGCACCTCGACCGCGTAGCGGTAGGACTGCGGCAGCCGGTGCAGGAACGCCGCCAGCGTCCCGAGGTCACCGGGACCGAAGGATCCGGGCAGCTGGATCCACAGGGCGTGCGTCCTCGGGCCCAGCGGCTCGATCGCGTCCAGGAACTCGCGCAGCGGCTCGTCGGCCCCCGAGAGCCGGCGCTCGTGCGTGATCGTCTTGGGCAGCTTCACCACGAACCGGAAGCCGGGCGCCGTCTGGGCCGCCCACGTCTCCACGGTGCTCCTGGCCGGTGTCGCGTAGAACGTCGTGTTGCCCTCGACGGCGTTGCACCAGGTGGCGTAGGCCCGCAGCCGTTCCGCCGGCGGGAGCGGATGCGGCAGGAACCGGCCCTGCCACGGCCCGTGCGTCCACATCGCACAACCCACATGAAGCCGCATTCGCCCCACGTTACCGGGCTAGGGGACGACGACGATCCGGCCCCGGGCCGTGCCCCCGGTCAGGTAGCGGAGGGCGGCGGGGGCCTCCTCCAGGGGGAACGCGCGGTCGACGACCGGGGTGAGCCCGCCCGTCTCCAGCAGCTCCGTGAGCACGGCCATCGACTCCTTCCTGGGCGGCGGGGACCCGGTCGGTTTCGGCAGCTGCCGGTGGAACATGGACTGGGCCATCAGCTTGATCATGCGCGGCAGGCTGCCGAGCACCTGATGGCCCCCGGCGCCGTAGTGGTCGTGACCGATGAGAACGTACGTGCCTTCCGGCTTGAGCACGCGGCGGCATTCCGCGAACGGGTGATTGCCCGGGATGTCGAAGACGAGGTCGTAGCGCTCGCCGCGCCGGGTGAAGTCCTCCTTGGTGTAGTCGATCACGTGGTCGGCGCCGAGCGAGGTCGCCAGGTCGAGCTTGGAGGTGTGCTCGACGCCCGTCACCGTCGCGCCGCGGGCCTTGGCGATCTGCACCGCGAGCCCGCCCACGCCGCCGGCGGCGCCGTTGACCAGCACCTCGCCCAGCGGGCCCGGCGGGAAGTTCATCAGGGTGATGAGCCCGGCGGTGGGCACGGTCGCGGCCTGCTCGAAGCTCACGTCGCCGGGCTTGGGCGCCAGGTTGTCCTCCCGTACGGCGACGTACTCGGCGAAGGTGCCGCCGTTCTTCCACTGCATGCCGTGCAGGGTCTCGCCGAACACCTCGTCGCCCGGCCGGAACCGCGTCACGCCCGCGCCCACCGCCTCGACCACCCCGGCCATGTCCGTGCCGGGAACGCGGACCTTCGGCCGGCGCAGCCCGGACCCCATGACGCGGAGGACGTACGGCCGGCCGGTCACGACATGCCACACGTCGGGGTGCACGGAGGCGGCGCGCACCCGGACGAGCACCTCGTCGTCCTTCACCGCCGGCATGTCGATGTCACGTAATTTCAGGACATCGAATGAGCCATACGCTTCCTGCACGATCGCTCTCATGCCGCCATTCTGCGTCGGCGGCGAACCCAGCGCTGGATCATGTCCGAACTGACGACATTCCCAAGTATTCGGACACGTCGGGCCGTGGGCCCGGAGGAGCGGCGGGCCTGGCGGTGATAGTCGGCGATATGCACGTCGCAAGCGAGACACCCGTATCCCCCGCCGCCCGATTGCTCAGGTCGCTGCCGCACCGGTGGCCGACGCTGGCCGGGCTCGCCTTCGCCGCATTCTCCGGGCTGAACATGGGAGACGCGCGGGACGAGGGGATGGTGGTGTTCCTCGCCGCGCTCGTCTACCTGGCCACCGCCGTCATCGGGAAGCCGGGCGTGGTGTGGACGTTGTTCTGCATGTCCGTGGTGGGGGTGACGGCGCTGCGGCTGTTCGACCTGGACGTGTGGCCGGCGCTGGTCGCGAGCGCCGTCACCCTGGCCGCGCTCGGCCTGGTCAACGGCATGCTGGGCGAGCCAGGGCTCAGGGCCGGCCAGCTCCCCGCGATGCTGGTGTTCGGCGGCGCCGCCCTGGTCGGGCTATCCCTGCCGCCCGTCCTGGGCGGCTGCCTCGTCGCCGCGGCCCTGATCGGGCACGTCGTGCTGGACGTGATCGTCTGGCGGGCGGACAAGGTCGTGACCCGTTCGCTCGCCGAGTTCTGCGCCGTCCTCGACCTCACCCTCGGCGTGACCATCCTGCTCGTCGTCCTGACCTGACCGGACGCTCAGGGGGAGGCCCGCGCCGGTGAGGTGGGGCGCAGGGCGGCCTCGACGATGCGGAGCGCCTCGTGCGGGTCGATGCCGACGCTGGCGACCACGGCCGCGTAGTCGGCGGCGGCGCGGCGGGCGCGTTCGCGGCCCTCCTCGCCGGCGGCCGACACGAACGACCCGGCCCGGCCCCGGGTCTCGATCAGCCCCGCCTCCTCCAGCTCCCGGTACGCCCTGCCCACCGTGTTGACGGCCAGCCCCAGGTTGGCCGCGAGCTGGCGGATCGTCGGCAGCCGGGAGCCGACGGGCAGCGTGCCGTCGTGGATCTGGCCGGCGAGCTGGGCGCGCAGTTGCTCGTACGGAGGGACGGGTGAGGCCGCGTCGATGACGATCATGAAAGGCTCATCACGCGCCGCGCCGTCGTCACGCTCGACGGCGTCCGCATGGTGATCACGATGAGCGCGATCATCCCGATGATCACGAGGGCGATCGACGCGACCTTCCACCAGAGGGGCGCGGCGCCGAAGATCAGCACCACCGGCAGCGACCACGGCACGGTCGGCATGCCGGCCTCGCGCGCGTCCTCGATCCGCATGATGACGTCGGCGGTCAGCGAGGCCTCGTCCTCGGCGACGATCGGACGCGCCAGCAGGTCGCGCAGTTGCAGGACGATCCCGGCGCCGGCCCCGGCGACGCCGACCAGCACGACCAGGGCCGCGTACCGCGCGTCGGCGTCCTGGACGGTCAGCGCGCTCACCACGAGCGCCGTCGCGCCGGCGAAGGTGGCGACGATGAACACGGCGCGCGGCCGGCCGAGCAGGGCCTGCCAGCCGGGCTGGGCCAGGTGGGCCGTCCGGCGCGGCAGGGCCTCGCCGGCCCGCCGGTCGACCCTGCGCACCCACCGGTCGAGCAGCGCCTGCGCCAGCAGCATCCCGACCACCAGCACGATCAGGATCAGCACCGGCACCATGGCGTGCAGCCCGGATTCGCCGGAGACGTAGGCGAGAGCGGCCCCGATGAACAGGCCGGCCGGCAGGATCGCGTTGGCGAGCCGCGCCCGCCGGCGCACCGCGAGCCGCACGGCCAGCAGCGGCGTCGGCCGGACGTCGGGCAGGCCGTGGCCGGTCAGCCAGATCTCCGCCATCTTCAGGTCCTCCGGCCGCACCGCCGGGCCGTGACCGGATAACGCGTCGCTCGACATGACCCCTCCAGTTTGTCGCAAGCATTGTCTTAATATGATGCGTCAAAGCTTGCGACAAATCAAGCGCGTGGTAGAACCCTCGGTGTGGAGGATCGACTTCGGACGCCCGGTGAGCTGCCAGGGCGCGAGGACACCCGATGACGGGCGGCGGGCCGGCCGGGCGGGAGGCGGCCGAGGCGGCGCGGGTGCGGTCCGCGCGGTGGATGGCGGTGTTCTCCCCCGCGATGATCCCGCCGCTGCTGCAGACGTCGGAGTACGCGCGCCTGGCCATCGGCCCGGACGCGGACGACGCGGTGGCCGCCCGGGTCGACGCGCAGGCGGTGCTCCTGGAAGAGGGCCGGCGGTTCGCGTTCGTGCTCACGGAGGGCGCGGTGCGCACCCGGCCGGGGTCACCGTCCCTGATGCCGGCGCAGCTCGACCGGCTGGTGGAGGTCTCGGCGCTGCCGCACGTCCGGCTCGGCGTCGTCCCCTGGCAGGCGGAGGCGGCGGCCTTCCCGCTCCACGGGTTCACCATCTACGACGGCACGGTGAGCGTGGTCGAGACCCTGACCGGTGATCTCACCCTGACCGGAGCGTCCGAGATCGCCGCCCACGAGGAGGCCTTCGAGGCGTTCGCCGCCGCCGCGGTGTACGGCGACGAGCTGCGCGACCTGCTGGCCGACATCGCGACGGACTACCGCACGCTGATCGACCGACTCAAGGCCCGTTGAACCACCGCGCGCCCGGACCCGTCTCAGAGGCATGAGAGGTGCCCTGCTCGTGGCCGCGCTGGTGACCGTCGTTTCCTGCGGGACGGCCCCGGCCGCGACCGTCACGCGATACCAGGCCGAAGGCACCGTGCTGTCCGACGACGAGCACGGACCCCAGCTCTGCGACCTGGTCATGGAGTCCCTTCCGCCCCAGTGCGGCGGGATCGACCTGGCCGGGTGGGACTGGGAGGCGGTCGAGCACTCGGCCCAAGGGGGCGTGCGGTGGGGCGAGTACCACGTGGTCGGCACCTGGGACGGCGCGAAACTGACGCTCACCGAGCCGCCGCGCCCCGCCGGGCGGCGCGACGCTCCGGGCGGCGGGCCGGACTTCACCTCACCGTGCCCGCGACCCGCGGGCGGCTGGCGCCCGGCCGACCCGGCGAAGGCCACTCAGGAGGCGATGGAGGCCGCGCTCGCCAGAGCCCAGGAGCTTCCCGGCTACGCGGGCAGCTGGCTGGACCAGAGCTACCTGGAGGAGATGGAAGGCGACCCCGGGTCGGTCGAGCGCCACGGCAACGACCCGAAGCGGCTCGTCCTGAACGTCCGTTTCACCGGCGACCCCGCCGCTCACGAGGCCGCGATCCGCGAGCTCTGGGGCGGCGCGCTGTGCCTGAGCCCGGCCGAGCACACCGAGGCCGAGCTCCAGGCCGTGCGGGAGCGGGTGGAGAAGGAGGTGGAGGGCCTGCGATCGGCCTCTGTCGACATCCTGGCGGGACGGGTCGAGGCCGGCGTGTGGGTGGTCACTCCGGAGCTGGAGCGAGAGGTCGACGAGCGGTACGGGGAAGGGCTGGTCCACCTCTCGGGCATGCTCCGACCGGTGTGATCGGCCCCGGGAGGTCCCGGGGCCGATCAGCGGGTGGTCAGTCCTTGGCCACCGGCCTGAGGATCTTCCAGAGGAACCAGGCGACCGCCTTGCCCTTGCCGACGCCCGGGGTGTCCGACTCGAAGGGCTTGCTCGCGGGGCCGTGCCCGGTGCCCTGCCAGGGCATGAGCTCCGACTCGCTGCGCGCGGTGCGGGTGTGGGAACCCAGCTCTTCCGGACTGTAGCGGCGCGCTCCCATCTGCTCGTCGATGGAGCGTTTCTGCTCCTCGGAGAGCCCTCTTCGGGGCTGGGACTGGTTACTGGACGGATTTCGCTGTGCCTTGGGCGGGTTCGCGCGTTGTTGCGCCCGGCGGGTGGTGGGCCGGTGGTTGGGTCTGGCCCTGGTTAATTTCGGACGCTGGGCGACGGCGCGTTTGACCTTCGCCGCGGTTCTGGCGCGCGCCCTGGACGCGGCCGCCCGTGCGCGTGACGCCGCGGCGCGGGCGCGGGCCCGTGCGGCCGCCGCGCGGGCTCTCGCCGCGGCCGCTCTGCGCTTGACCGCCTCGGCGGCGGCCTTGCGCATCTTGGCGATGGCCTTCTTCCTGGCCTCGGCGGCGGCCTTCTTCTTGGCCTGGGCGATGGCCTTCTTCCTGGCCGCCTCGATCGCCTTGCGCCGGGCCTCGGCGGCGGCGCGGCGGCGGGCGGCGGCGAGCGCGGCGCGCCGGGCGGCGGCAGCGGCTGCCCTGCGGGCCGCGGCGATCGCCGCCCGCCGGGCCGCGGCCTGGAGGGCGATCCGCAGCGCGATGCCGGCGGCGAACCAGAAGAGCTGCCCGTCGGGGTCGGTCGCGGAGACGGGGCTGTTGCCGGCGTAGGCGTAGCCGTGCAGCTGCTGCGGATCCTGCTCGTCGATGACCGGGTCCACGGACAGGAACCGGCCGATCACCGGGTCGTACTCGCGGGCGCCCAGGTGCACGAGCTTGGTCGTCGGGTCCACGGTCCCGCCGACGAACCCGCGTTCGCCCGGCCACCAGGTGGGCGGGGTGCCCCGGTCGGTGCCGAAGGGGGTCTGGCGGCGGATCGCCACCGCGCCGCTGTCGGCGTCGACGGCGGCGTTGGCGGTGCCGTGGTGGTCGCTGGCGAAGAAGTAGACCTTCCCCGCCGAGTTGCGGACCGCCACCGCCTCGCCGTTGACCGTGTAGTAGCGGGTGCCCTCCACGGTCTGCTTGGCCTGGTCGAGCCGCAACTCCAGGTCGTCCACGTACAGGACGGTGTCGGTGGGGGTGCGGCGGATCAGCCGGTCGCCGTCGGCGTCGTAGACGAACGAGGTGGTCTTGCCGGCCTCGGTGACCGATTCGAGGTTGCCCTCGGCGTCCCAGGTGAGCTGCTGGGAGGAGCTGCCGGTCCGGCGCACGATCGTGTTGCCCGCCGCGTCGTACTCGTAGGAGGACGACTGCTCACCGGCCGGGCCGGTGGGCGTGACGGACGCGAGCGCGTGCGGCCGGGGCTGCCCGGCGGCCGGGTAGGCGTAGTCGCGGACGACCTGGGACCGGCCGCCGAAGGCGTGGTGGGTCTCCTTCGTCCGGTTGCCGGTGGAGTCGTAGGCGTAGCTGGTGGCGTACGGCGCGACGCCGCCGATCAGGGTGGAGCGCGGCTCGGGGGCGGCGCAGGCGTCGGTGGCCGTCCACGCGGCGCTGAGCCGGCGCCGGTGGTCGTAGGTGAAGCACTGGGTGTCGGCGGACGCCCGGTCGGCGATGCGGGTGACGTTGCCCGTCGCGTCGTAGGTGTAGTTCAGGTCCAGGTCGGAGGCGGTTCCGATGTCCCTGTCGAGCTGGGAGCGGATGAGCCTGCGGGTGCCCTCCTCGTGGGTGTAGGTGAGCCACGTCTTGCGCGCGCCGGTGCTGAGCTCGTACTGGAGCGTCTCGCCGAGCTTGCCGTAGCGGGCGTCGGTGACGTACGTGGACAGGCCCTCGACCTTGGTGGGCTGGCGCAGCGCGTCGTACCCGTAGGTGACGGTCTCCGCCGGGAGGCCGCCGGCCTCCGGGAACGTGATGGACTGCACCTGGTCGTCGGCGGTGTAGCGGGTGTTGAAGAGGTACGTGCCGGCCAGCGGGCCTTCGCGTGCCGGGATGGTGACGCTCTGGCGGAGGGTGCGGTACTCCCGGTCGATGGCCTCGATCTTGGCGGAGTAGGCCTGCCCTCCGGCGTACCTGACCGTCTCGGCCAGGTGGCCCTTGGCCAGCACGTCGTAGCGCCACTCGGCCAGCAGCGGCCCGGTGGCCGAGCCCTCACGGGTCGAGGTCCTGCGCCCGAGCAGGTCGTAGGCGTGCACGAGGGTGCGGCCGCGGGCGTCGGTGCTGGACACCTCCTCGTCGAGGTCGTTGAAGACGCGGGTGGTGACGCCCTTGTCCGGGTCCTCGGTCTTGATCTCGCGGTCCCGCAGGTCGTAGTGGTGCCGCCACACGTTGCCCGCGGAGTCGGTCACGGTGGCGAGCCGGCCCGCCTTGTCGTAGGTGTACTTGGTGGCCTCGTACTCGCCGGTCGGGGTCGAGCCCTTGTACTGGCGCAGCTCCACGCCCCGGCCCTCGGCGTCGGCGATGAGGGTGGCGGCGCTCTCGCCGGGCGGCGGGGTGACGTGCGCCCGGTCGGCGGCGCGCCGGACGGTGGACTTCCACTTCTCCTGGCCCTTGACGCGGAAGCTCTGCGAGACCATCTCGCCGGCCCCGTCGAAGGCGGTGACGACCTGGCCGGCGACGTCGTCGTCCGACACCGCGAACACGTTCGTCTCCGGCTCACCGGTGGCGTAGTAGCCCTCGTTGGTCTTGGCCACCTCGCCGATGGAGTTGTGGAAGGTGTCGGTGATGACCCGCCCGCCGCCGGGCGCGGGCTCCTGGGTCTGGCGCGGGCGCATCAGCCCGTCGTAGAGCTCGTGGCTGGCGATGTACGTGCCGTCGGTCGCGAGCGTCCTGGTGGTGACGACGTTCGGGCCGTCGGCGCGGATCAGGTAGGAGTACTCGGTGTTGGGCGACTGGCCCGCCGCCTTGTCCCTGTCGTTCTGCCACACCTTGACCAGGCGGCCGAGCGGGTCGTGCTGCAGGTCGGCGCGGCGGCCGTTCTCGTCGACCTCCGCGACCGGCTCGCCCCAGGCGGGCTCGACGTAGGTGACGTCGGCGTGGCCGAGCGGGTTGGCGGAGCGCACCTCGGTCGCCTGCGCGCCGGTCGCGGGCACGTACGTGGTCGTGGTGGAGCCGCCGGCCGCGTCGGTCTCCGACGTCTCGCGGCCGTAGGCGTCGTACGTGCGCGCCACGTCCAGCACGTACCGCGGCGTGCTCCCCTCGTACGAGGCCAGCTCCTCCTCGCGGGTCACGTCGCCGCGCAGCGGCGGCTGCCCGAACGCGCGCCCGTCGAAGTGGAACCGCTCGTCCGACAGCACGTCGGCGGGCCGCTGCGGCGTCGCCGAGCACGGCTTGGCGACGGTCTCGACGCGGCTGGTGAAGTCGAGCATCCACGCGGCCGGGTCGCGGGCGTGGGTGTAGCGGGTGCAGACGTCGTCAGCGGGGTCGGTGACGTCGCCGAGGTCGCTCACCTGGGTGAGGATGCCGTGCTCGTCGTACGTCCGCTCCTCGGCGGTGCGCAGCCAGGTGCCGTCCTCCTTCAGGTCGCGCACGGTCATCTTCGCGGACTGCACGATGTGGGCCGTCTTGGTCACGCCCTCGAACGTGAACTCGGCCGTCTTGCGCCACCAGGGCTCCTCGGCGGTGGCCGACAGGACCTTCCCGCCGTCGCCGTCGTGCACGATCGTCTCCAGGTCGGCCCCGGAGAGCTGGTCGTGGTCCTCGCGCGCCTTGCCCTCGCTGTCGGTGACCCTGACGTCCTTGCGGCTCCCGTCGGCCAGCCGGTCGTCGTCCATGCCGCGGTAGTAGCGGTGCTCGGTCATCGTGCGCGGCCCGTCCTGGCCGTCGCCCTGACGCACCCGTACGCGGGAGAAACCGCGCCAGTCGGACCAGGTGCGCTCCTTGGGCTTGATCAGGATGTGCTCGGCGTACCGCCAGGCCGCCCCGTCGAGATACTCGTAGTCGGTGACCAGCCAGGGGGAGCGGGCGGTACGGTCGATCTCCACGGTCTGCGCGACCACGTGCTTGTGGAACCAATCGAGCACCTCCATCTCGTCCTGCGGCGTCCACCGTTGCGGGTAGCAGCGCTTGGTGTTGCGGTCGGCGGCGGGCAGGTTGCCCGGCGCGCACTCCTCGGGCGCGTAGTTCACCCGGGTCTCGGCGCCGGCCTCGGAGTTGATCGACTGGATGCGCCACTTGTACAGCGGGGCGCGTCCCTCGTCGGCGTCGACCCGGTTGCGGAGCTGCACCCCGGCGAAGGTCACCTTGGGCAGCGTGACGGTGCCGCCGACGTGGCCGGCGTGCTGGATCGAGGCCAGCCACAGCGCCGGGCTCAGTCCGTCGCCGGTGGCGGGGAAGGAGTGGGTGAGCGTCCAGGAGTCCACGTCCCGGTACGCGCTGCCGGAGCGGACCTGCGTCGTCACCTTCGCCAGCCGCTTGCGGGTCCAGAACGTGGGCGAGGTGCGGTCCTTGCAGCTCTCGCCGGCGTCGCAGTTGCGGTCGAACGGCACGTCGGGCCAGTGGCTCGCGGTGTCCTTGGTGAGCTGGGCCGGCTCGCAGGTGATCGAGCCGCTCGGCAGGCACCGCTCGGCCACGGTGAACACCGCCCGAGCCGCCGGGGCCCCGGAGAACAGCTCGGCCGAGCGGTAGCCGTAGTCGATGCGGGTCAGGTAGCCGCCGCGGACGTACGGGGTGCCCAGGTCGGGCTTCTCGTTGCGTCCGTAGTGGTTGCGCTCGGTCTCGTACCAGTACGTGAGCGCGTTGCCGTGCCGGTCGGCCGAGTAGTCCAGGTTCCACCGCCAGGCCTGCTGGCACCAGGCGTTCGCGGGGGTGGAGTTGTAGCAGGGCTCGCCGGACTCGTTGCCGAACACCGGCACCGTCCAGGCCGACTTCGTCTCGGGCTTGCCCGTGGTCCAGCCGGGCAGCCGGTTGAGGCCGAAGTGGTACTGGGTGCCGTCGGTGGTGGTGAGCCGCCAGTACTCGCCGTCGTTGTCGCCGTTCGTCGCCCCGGTGAGCAGCTCGATCCGGGTGCCGTCGTCGCGCTTGGGCCGCCACTGCTTGGTCGTGGCGTCCTTGACCAGCTCCACGGCCGAGCCGTTGAGCATCAGCGTGGCGTTCTCGTGGTCCCAGCACAGGTCGCCGGTCTTCTTGCCGTCGGCGGTGCAGGACTTGTAGCGGCGCTCGATGTAGCCGCCGGAGGTCAGGTCGAAGCCCTCGCCCGCCCAGGACACCTGGTTGTTGGTGGAGGAGGTGCGGCCGTCGACGCTCTGCGAGGAGTAGCCGAGGCTGATCACGGGCTCCTCGCCGCCGATGGACGGCGGCACCCGCATCGGGTGGTTCCAGCTGAAGTCGCCCGACTGGGGGCCGACGCTCCACTTCGCCGACGGGGCCAGCGACGTGGCCGAGTAGTCGCCCGAGGCGCCCGAGGCGGTGGCGGTCAGCGCGTACAGCTGGGCGCCTTCGACGTTCACCTCGGCCGTCAGCACGCCCGCCTTGACGTCGTTCTCGGCGGGCACCGGCTCCGGCTCGGGGCAGGCGGCGCCCGCGCAGTCCGGCAGCTTGACCAGCTTCAGCCGGTCGGCGTAGTCGCCGCCGAACGCGTGCCGGAAGCCCGAA
The DNA here is from genome assembly GCF_040676925.1 of Nonomuraea sp. NPDC049486. Taxonomy (NCBI): domain Bacteria; kingdom Bacillati; phylum Actinomycetota; class Actinomycetes; order Streptosporangiales; family Streptosporangiaceae; genus Nonomuraea; species Nonomuraea sp. NPDC049486. The sequence continues at coordinate 275,608 of NZ_JBFAPV010000012.1, read as the reverse complement.
TAGTCCAGCTCGACCCGGGCCGGGCCGCCGCGCGTGGCGCCCTGTCCCCGGGACAGGCGCAGCGGCACTCCCTGGACGCCGGGGGTCTTGGCCCGGTCGAGCACCTCGACCTTGACCCGCTCGGGCGGCGCCTGGGCGCGCCCGCTCGCCGGGGCCTCTACCCGCACCGGCAGCGAACCGGCCTTCACCCAGGCCTTCTCACCCGCGCCCTGCTCGGCCTTGCCCCGCTCCGGCCGGCTCGCGGCGGGCGCGAGCTCGGCGGTGCCCGGCTTCGGCCAGGCCACGGACGGGGCCGCCTTGAGCGCCTTCTCGGCCGTGACGTCCTCGGCCTTGGGCAGCACGGCGACCGGCCGGCCGGGCACCGGCTCCTCCTTCTGGACCTCCGGCCGTTCCCTGCGTTCGGCCTCGGCCGGCATGGCGTACACCAGCGGCACGACGACCACGATCGCCATGGCCGCGCAGGACCGGGCGAACCAGCGGAACTTACGCGGGAACCATTCGAAGATCAGGAAGGTCGAGCGCTCGTAGTCGGGGATCTCCTCGTGGTCGTACATCCTCACCGTCCAGGGGTCGGGCATGGGGGGTGCCGGCGGAGGGTCATTCGGCGGCGAGCCGGGCGACGTCGAGATCGCCCAGTGCGCCCTGGTAGGTGCGGACATCGTCGACGATGCCGGGCCAGTGCCCGGTGAACGCGCCGTCGTGCAGGGTCCGGCCGAGCTGGAGCGGCCCGGTGGCGTTCCAGGTGCTCGCGTGGCCGGTCTCGGTGGTGGCGACGAGCTGCCCGCCCACGTAGACGCGCAGCTTCTTGGCGAGCGCGTCGTACACGCCCGCCACGTGGGTCCATTCCATGACGTACGGGACGGCGTCCGATCGGGTGCGCGTCACCGGCGCCCCGTCCGCGTCGGCGCCGGCCATGCCGAAGGACCAGCGCGGCCCGTCGGCGGCGTAGCCGAGCGCGAAGCCGCGGGCCCGGGTCCCGCGCTGCGCCACCGCCGCGGCGTCGGCCGGCGGCAGCGTGTCGAGCTGGACCCACGCCGTGACGGTGAAGCTGTCGTCGGTGCGCACCGCCGCCCGCGACGCCTCGGCGTGCCCGGCGGCTCCGTCGAGCGCGAGCGCCCCGTCGAGCCAGCCGCTGGTCCAGGAGGTCCCCGGGCCGAGGGTGAGCGGGCCGGTCACGCCCGCCGCGTCGGCCGCGGCGGTGCCGGTCTCCTCGTCCAGCGTCCAGTGGCCGGTGAGCGTGGCCGCGTGGTTGACCAGCTTCACGATCTCGCCAGCGGCCAGGGCCCGGTCGTGCACCCTGACCTCGTCCACCTCGCCGGGCCACGGGTCGGTCTGCCTGCCCTGGTAGCGGGCCTGCCCGAACTGCACCGCCGTCGCCGGTCCGGCCCCTCCGTGGTATGTCACGGGCCCGGCGGCGAGCGTGCCGTTCACGTACAGGGTCATCTTGCGTGTGGCGGAGTCGTAGACGCCGGTGAGGTGGGTCCACTCGTTCGCGGCGGGCACGACGGCGGGGTTGCGCGCCCAGATGGTGTGCGAGGTGCCGCCCGGGTGGTTCATCATGAACGCCCACGACTTGACGCCGCCGCTGTAGCCGAGCCAGAAGCCGCTGTTGTCCTGCCCGCTCTGGCTGACGGCGGCCACGTTGCCCGCGGGCAGCGACGACAGCCGCACCCACGCCGAGACCGCGAGGTTCTGATCGGTCGGCACGACGCCGGCGGCCGTGGCGGCGTACTGGCCGGCGCCGGCGAACTTGAGCGCCTTGCCGGCCCGGCCGTCGGCCCAGGCGGCGCCGGTGACCGCCACCGGATGGGCGCCCGCCTCGTCCCCCGCGGTGGCGCCGGAGCCCTCGTCGAGCCGCCAGTAGCCCGCGGGGCCGGTGCCGGCCCGCACGTTGAACACGTAGCTGCGGATCGGGCCCTGCTTGCCCGCGCCGTCCTTGCTGCGCACGGACAGCACGTTCGGGCCCTCCTCCAGCGGGGTGAGACTGATCGTCGCCGCGCCGCCGGTCGCGCTCACCTCGGTGACGGGGCTGGTGTTGAGCCCGTACAGGAACGAGGTCACGTCGGCCTCGCCGTTCGCGCCGAAGGTGAACTCCCCGGCCCGGCCGAGCCCGTCGCCCCAGGCGTTCTCCGGGTACCGCGCCGAGGAGACCGTCGGCTCGCGGCCCGGCGCGGTGGTGTCCACGCCGATCTCGCAGTACGGGCTCCAGCCGCTGTTCGCCTGGCCGTCCTCGCCGCGCGCCCGCCACCGGATCACCGAGCCGTCCGTGTAGACGCCTGCGGGGACGGTCGCGGTGAACGCGTTGCCGGAGGAGGCCGCGGCGGTGAGGAACTCGCCGCGCTTCGTCCCTGCCGCGTCGTACCACTCGAAGCGGGCCTTCACCGAGTTGTCGCCGTCGCGCAGCTTCGCCCACAGCTTCGGCGTCGCCGTCCCGATCCTCGGCCGTGCCGTGCCGGAGACGCACGCGCCGCCCGGGTCGGACCAGACGTCGGCCGCGACGGGAGTGGTCGGGATGGTGTTGTACTCGACGACGAGCGTGGGGTTGTTGCGGAACTTCTTCCACGCGTACGTGTCGGTCTCGCTGCTGGCGCGCAGGCCCAGCGTGATGTTCGGCCAGCTCTTGGCCGCCGCCTGCACCGCCGCCGCCGTGGCGTCGAACTCCACGCCGCCGGCCGGGCAGGCGGTGCCCCAGCCCTTGGCCACCGTCTGGGTGTTGAGCTTCTCGTACCAGGTCGGCTGGTTGTTCCAGGTGGTGGACTTGCTGATGGTGCCGGTCCGCCAGAGCTCGACGGGCTTCTTGGTGCACGACCACGACCACGTCTCGTACGTGCGCAGGGTGGCCTTGATGATCTGCTTGCCGTGGATGGCGCTGCCGGTGTTCATCTGGAAGAACGAGCGGTTCGTGCCGCCGGTGTCGTTCTCGTGCCCGACGCGCGCCACGTCGCTGGAGTTGAGGTAGTTGGTGGTCGGATACCGCTTCCACACCGCGGTCCACGAGCCGCGCGGCGCGGACACCGACGGGTCCAGGTAGACGGGGTAGCGGGTGTCCGGGTCGGCCAGCATGGCCTTGTCGGGGGTGAGCGTCAGCGCGCGGTCGTCGACCCGCAGGCCCATCGCCTCGTGCCGGGTGCCGGGGTCCGGCCCCTCGCCGGGCCGCTTGGCCAGGGCTCTGACGGTGTCGGGCGAGTCCCACATCAGCGGCGTCGGCGCGGCGAACACCTCCGCGCCCGTCCGGTCCACCGCCTCCATCCCGCCGCCCCGGCCCCGCCGTACGGTGAGGCCCTCCGGCTGGAGGGCGAAGTTCAGCCGGTCGAGCCGGCCGCTCAGCGCGGCCTCCCTGGTCTTGACCACGAGGACGTGCGAGAAGCCGTCCACGTCGGCCGTCACCTGGAGGTCGACGCCGGGCAGCACCTCGGCGTAGGTCGCGGTGGCGCCGTCGAGCACGGGCTCGGGCAGCTTGCCCGGCCAGGTCATCGCGAGGGACTTGGCGCCCCTGGCAACCTTGGCCATCGGGGCGTCGCCGCCGCCGGAGAACCGCAGGTCCACCGCCGTCGCGGCGGGGGCGACCGAGCCGTCGGGCAGGCGGCGCAGGGTGGTGTCGACCGGGGTCCACCGGCCGTCCTGGCGTACCCGGACGGGGCGGGCATTCTGCTCCAGGACGAGGCTGCCCCCGGGGGTGGCGTAGACGGTGCGGGTCTCGGTGCGCAGCGAGCCGACTTCGACGCGTTCGTTCTTCTGGCGGGCCACGTCGAGGGCGCCCCGCTCGGTGGCGGTGTCAGGCGGGGGCTCCCGGTGTGTGACCGGGGTGCCCGCCTGGACGGGGGTCGGTGCTGTCAGCCCTGCCAACAGAAAAGCAGCCGCTGCGGCGACTGCTGTGACGGGTCTGAGGCTCGGACGTAAACGGTGGCCTGGCGATGTTGCGGTGCTCCTGACCCGAGCCATCATGCCTCCGACGACGCTCTGTAAAGCCGGGGATTCAGCGCAAGTGTGTACGCGGGGGAGGGGGTGATCAAGAGGCTGATCGCGGTCTGTAAAGGTTTTCCATGAAACCCGGGTTTTTTGACAACTTTCGCCAAACCGGCCCTGACGCAGGAGATATGGCGGTCGGCAGGCCGCCTTACGCGTCACGGTCAACTTTCATGTCATCAGGGATTGATGAAGACAACTTTCAGAGATATCTTTCCGATCACGTTCCGTGGCCACAGCGAACCCCCCTCACCCCCCTTTTTCCGAGAGGTACGCATGCCCGCAACCGGCAAGCCGACCCGGCCGATGATCATCGCGTTCGTCGTCACCCTCGCCGCCACGCTGGTCCCCCAGGCCGCCTCGGCGTCCACCGCCCTGGCGTCCCACAAGAGCCCGTTCAACTGCGGAAAGACCTTCTACGCCAACAACTGGACCCCCAACCACAACCCGTCGGGCTCCATCGACTGGCAGAGCTACGGCGGCGACGCCACCAACGGCGAGACCGTCCGCGCCACCGCGGCCGGCACCGCGTACTTCTACAACGCCGGCAGCACGAGCTACGGCCAGTGGGTGGAGATCCGGCACAGCGACGGCACCAGGACCCGCTACGCCCACCTCGCCACCATGGTCCGCGCGGCGGGCGGCTCCATGAGCGTCGGCCAGGGCACCGCCATCGGCACCGTCGGCGCCACAGGCGGCACCGACGCCCCGCACCTGCACTACGAGCAGCGCACCTCCACCGGCGCCATGGACACCAGCCCGACCGTCGACGGCGTCACCGTCTCCCTGGGCCAGAAGAAGGCCATCACCAGCACCAACGCCTGCGGCGGCGGCAGCAACCCCTACACCCCGCAGGAAGCCTGCGGCAGCGGCTACGGCGTCATCGACTCCGCCGCGCTCACCGGGGGCCGCGTCTACCTGCTCTACAACTCCGGCAACGGCTACAACTGCGTCGTCACCCTGAAGACCACGAACGTCGGCACGGCCTCGCCGGTGTCGGCCTTCCTGGAACCGCAGGGCTCGACCCGCACGACCGACTCCGGCAGCTACGGCTACTACGCGGGCCCGGTCAAGCGGTCGGCCCCCGGCCAGTGCGTCAAGTGGGGCGGCTCGGTCGGCAGCAGCTCGTACACCAGCCCCTTCGAACACTGCGGCGCCTGACGCCGCTCCGCACTCGTCCGCCTGCGGACCACGGCCTCCGTCCGCAGGCGGCGATTCCCCCGAGATCCAGCCGGGAACCCGCGACGTCCCGTACGGTCGGCGGCATGAGCGCGCAAGATCGGAACGCCGGCGGCGGGATGTCGTGGACCCGCGGGCGGGTCCTGGCGGCGGTCGCCGTGGTGGTGGCCGTGCTGACGGCGTTCCCCGGCGTGCTGCCCAACACGGTGGGCCGGCTCGGCAGCCTGCTGGAGACCTTCCGGCCCTGGGCCGGCCTGGCCGTGCCGGTGCTGCTCGTCCTGGCGCTGCTGCGCCGCTCGGCCCTCGCGCTGGTGGCGCTGGTGCTTCCCTCGGCGGTGTGGGGCGGCCTCTTCGGCGCCCGGCTGTTACCCGCCGGCCAGGGAGCGGCCCACGACCTGACCGTGCTCCAGCACAACGTGAACGACGAGAACCCCGACCCGGAAGGCACCGCCCGCGCGCTCGCCGGAGCCGGGGCCGACCTGATCGCCCTGGAGGAGCTGACGCCCGAGGCCCGGCCGGTGTACGAGGCCGTCCTCGCGCCCGATCACCCGCACCACGTGGTGGTCGGCAGCGTCGGGCTCTGGTCCAGGCATCCCCTCGCGGACTCCGGGCCGGTGGACATCAGGCCGGCGGAGGTCGGAGGCGACTGGAGCCGGGGGCTGCGGGCGACCGTGCGGACACCGTACGGCGACCTGGCCGCGTACGTCGCCCACCTGCCGTCGGTCCGCATCCGGCTGCCCGACGGCTTCGGCTCGGCCTGGCGCGACGAGAGCGCCGGCAAACTGGGCGCCGCCCTCGCGGCGGAGAAGCTGGACCGGATCGTCCTGATGGGCGACCTCAACAGCACCCTCGACGACCGCGGCCTGGCCCCGGTCACCTCGCGGCTGACCCCGGCGGACGAGGGTTTCGGCTTCACCTGGCCCACCGCCTTCCCTCTGGCCAGGATCGACCACGTCATGACCCGGGCGGCGACGCCGGTGACCACGTGGACCCTGCCCGCCACCGGCAGCGACCACCTGCCGGTCGCGGCCCGTATCAAGCTCTGATCAGTCAAGGACGTGGGCGTGCAGGGCGCGCAGCACCGCGTTCGTGCGGTCTCGCGCGCCGAGCTTGAGCAGCACGGTCGAGACGTGGTTCTTGACCGTACCCTCGGCCAGGAACAGCGCCCGCGCGATCTCGCGGTTGCTGTACCCCTCCGCGACCAGCCGCAGCACCTCCAGCTCGCGCTCGGTGAGCTGCTGGATCGCGGGCAGCCCTGCCTCGTCCGGCGGCGGCCGGCGGTGCACCGCCCGCATCAGCCGCTCGGTGATGGACGGCGAGATCAGCGTCCCCCCGCCGGCCAGGACGCGGATCGCCCGGGTCAGCCGCTCCAGCGTCACGTCCTTCAGCAGGTAGCCGCCCGCCCCCGCGCGCATCGCGTCCAGGACGAGAGTGTCGCTGTCGAACGTGGTCAGCACGAGCACCGGCGGCGCGTCACCCGCCCGCTCGCGCAGCGCGTTCAGCGTCCAGATGCCGTCGTGGCGGGGCATGCGCAGATCGAGCAGGACGACGTCGGGGGCGTGCTCCTCGATCGCCGCCAGCGCGGACATGCCGTCGTCGGCCTCCCCCGCCACCTCGATGTCGTCGGTCAGGTCGAGCAGGCTGCGGATGCCCTGCCGCACCAGGGTCTGGTCGTCGACCACGATCACCCGGATCATCGCGCGGGCACCGTCGCCGTCACGCGGAACCCGTCGCTGCCGTCGAGCCTGACGTCGCCGCCGATGGCGTCGATGCGCTCGCGCAGCCCGCGCAGGCCGTTGCCGAGCCGCAGCTCGGGGCTGCCGCGTCCGTCGTCGACGGAGGTGAGCTTGACGGCCTGGCCGGGCGTGTTCTCGATGCTGATGCGCAGCGAGGTCGCGCCGGCGTGCCGGATGGTGTTGGTGACGATCTCCTGTACGGCGCGGATGAGCGTCAGCGTCACCTCCTCGGACAGGCTCACGTCGTCGATGCTGATGCCCACGTCGAGCCCCGGGATGTCGCGTACCAGGGCGTCGAGGGACTCGCGCAGGTCGGGCGCGTCGGCGCGGAGCTGCCCGACGGTCGTGCGCACGTCCCGCAGCAGGTTGCGCGCCACCCCGTCGGCGCGCTCGATGTGGGTGCGGGCGGCGGCGCCCTCGTGGTGCCTGGCGACCTCCAGCTCCAGGGTGAGCGCCGTGAGCTGGTGTCCCATGAGGTCGTGCAGCTCGCGGGCGATGCGCAGGCGCTCGTGCGCCCGCGCGGTGTCGGCCAGGATGACGCTCGCCGCCCGCAGCTCCACGTGCGCCTCGGCCAGCTCGCGGCGCAGCCGCTGCTCCCGGATGATCGCCACCGAGCTGAGCACCGCCGCCGTCTGAATCAGCAGGTACAGCAGCGCGCCGAGACCGATCCCGGTGGGGTCGGCGCCGGCGAGGCCCGCGGTCACGGCGATGACGGCGGTGTTGAGCGCGATCACCACGGGGCCCGCCCACCGTGGCGCGACGTAGGCGCTCAAGGTCGCGGTGAAGACCAGCAGGATCGGCAGCCATCCGGCCCGGGGCGCCGTCAGGACCGTCAGCCAGCCCAGCACGACCGCCGCGGCGTAACAGACCCACGCCGCCTTCTTCTTGTCTTCCTCCCAGACCACGGCGCCCAGGCACGCGAGCATCAGGCCCGCGAACAACGCGCTCCAGACAGGCAGGGGCACCCACGTCTCGGTCACGCCGAGCAGCGTCGGAGCGCCCACCCCGACGCACACCAGCAGCATCGCCAGACCGGCCCACACGTCCGGCTCGATTCGCCGCATGACGCCACTGTACGAGCGATCTGCCCGATCCTGGGGTGCCGAAAGTCATGGGTGCGCCTGCTGACCATCGGCACAGGCGCCCGGCGCCCGCCCCTTCCTAGCGTCGGAGGCATGCCATCAACGCCCGCCGTGGAGGCGGAACGACTGCACAAGCGCTACCGGGCCAAGGTCGCCGTCGAGGAGGTCAGCCTGTCGGTCGGCGCCGGGGAGATCTTCGGCGTCCTGGGGCGCAACGGGGCCGGCAAGACGACCACCGTCGAGATGATCGCCGGTCTCCGGCGGCCCGACTGCGGCACCGTCCGCGTGCTCGGCCTGGACGTCCGGCGCGACCGCGCCCGGCTGCGCCAGGTCCTCGGCGTCCAGCTGCAGGACGCCACCCTGCACCATGCGCTGACCGTCACCGAGCTGGTCCGGCTGTACGCGACCTTCTACCCCGACCCGGTGCCGGCCGGGGAGCTGATCGAGTCGGTCAGCCTGACCGACTCCGCCCGCACCCGGTTCGACAACCTCTCCGGCGGCCAGCAGCAACGGCTGTCGATCGCGCTGGCCCTCATCGGACGCCCCCGGGTGGTGATCCTCGACGAGCTCACCACCGGGCTCGACCCCGAGGCGCGCCGTCACATGTGGGCGACCGTCGAAGGGCTGCGCGAGTCCGGCGTGACCGTCCTGCTCGTCAGCCACGCCATGGAGGAGGTCGAGCGGCTGTGCGACCGGGTCGCGCTGCTCGACGCGGGCCGGGTCGTCGCCCTCGACTCGCCCGCCGGGCTGGTCAGGCGGGCCGGGTTCGCCCAGCGGGTCACCTTCCGCGCGGCCTCCCCCGTACCGGAAGGGCTCCTGGAAGGGCTCGCCGAGGTCGAGCGCGTCCGGGCGGACGGCGACCGCGTCACGGTCGAGGGCAAGGGAGACCTGCTCCAGGCCGTCAGCGTCGCGCTCGTCAGGGCCGGCGTCGTGGCCACCGAGACCCGCAGCGTGCAGGCCAACCTGGACGACGCGTTCGTCGCGCTGACCGGGCACCGGCTGGACCCCGAGGAGGAGAGCACCCGATGACGGAGATCCCCGTGTACCGGCCCGGCCCGCGAGCCTTCGGACAGATGCTGATCTGCGAGCTCAAGATGGTGGCCCGCGACACCGCCGGGCTGATCGTGCCGATCGGCATGCCCGTGCTCATCCTGGTGATGAACGCCTCGTCCGCCGGCGAGCACGTCGTCGCGCACGGCCGCACGGCGCTCGACGTGTTCGTGCTGCCCCTGGTGTTCGCCATCGTCATGGCCACGACCGGCATCGTCAACATGCCGAGCTTCCTGGCCGCCTACCGGCACAGCGGCATCCTGCGCCGTCTCGGCGTGACCCCCGCCTCGCCCATGATGGTCCTGGTCGCCCAGGCGGTGGTCGGGATCGTGCAGATCGCCGTGGGCATCGCGGTCGCCTACGCCGTGGCCATGCTGGCGTTCGGAGCCAACACGCCGGTGAACATCGGCGCGGCGCTCGGCGTGCTGGCGCTGACGGTGGCCGCCATGTACGCCGTGGGCCTGATCGTCGCCGCCCTGTCGCCCACCCCGAACTCCGCCGTGGCGATCGGCCTGACCCTCTTCTTCCTCCTGGGGGCCACCGGCGGCATGTTCGGCGGGATGCAGAACCTGCCGGAGGCGGTCGCGACGATCGGGCAGTGGCTGCCGTTCGGCGCCGGCGTCCAGGCCCTGTCGTCCGCCTGGGTCGGCGCGCCCGTCGAGGCCGCCCACCTGGTCGCCCTGGCGGCGAACGTGGTGTTCGGCACGGTGATCGCGGCGGTGTTCTTCCGCTGGGACTAGCCACGACGGGTCGGCCCGACACCCCTATGACGCTATGAAGACGCCGCTATTGGATTGCAATGGCGTCAGAATAGCGTCATAGTGGCGTCATGGACCTCGCACCATATGTCGATCACCTCCGCCGCGAGCTGGCGATCGCCGCAGGGGCGGGCGGCGAGGAAGCCCGCGTGCTGGGCGAACGCCTCGCCGCCACGCTGGAGTCGGCCACCCGGCTCGCGCTGCTTGAAGCTCTTTCCGCCGCCGCCGACGAGATCACCCGCGACCTCGCGCCCGGCTCCGTCGAGGTGCGCCTGCGCGGCCGCGACCCCGGTTTCGTCGTGACGCCACCGCCGGGCGGCAGCTCGTACGAGGACGAGGGTGAGAGCGACCGGCCCGCCGCGCCACCGCCCGCCCCGCCACCGCCGGACGCCGACGAGGGCGGCACGGCCCGGATCTCGCTCCGGGTTCCCGAGCACCTCAAGCCGCGCATCGAGGAGGCGGCGGCCCGCGACGGCCTGTCGGTCAACGCCTGGCTGGTCCGCGCCGTGTCCGCCGCCCTCGACCCCGGCGAGACCGGACGCCGCGCCACCCGGCAGAGCGGCAACCGCTACAGCGGATGGGTGCGCTGATGACCACGCCGACCCATGACGAGGGGACCATGATGCCCGCTTTCCACACCCCCGAGCCGATCCTGGCCATCATCGACATGGCGACCGCCACCGTCCGGGTCAACGCCGGCGACCGCGACGACACGGTGGCGGAGATCCGCCCGGCCGACGAGTTCGACGACGCCGACGTGCGGGCCGCCGAGCGCGCCGAGGTCGAGTACGCCGGCGGCAGGCTCCTGGTCCGGGCCGACAAGGACACCTCCGACCGGGACCTGTCTCTCGGCAAGCTCGTGGAGTCGCCCGCCGACTGGGCGCGCTCGCTGCTGCTCGGCCAGGGCGGCTCGGTCCAGGTCACCATCGACCTGCCCGCGGGCTCCCGCCTCGACGTCAAGCGGGCGGCGGGCCTGCGCTGCCGCGGGCCGCTCGGCGAGGTGGCGTTCACCACCTCCTACGGCGACATCCAGGTGGAAGCGGCCGGCCGGCTCCGCCTGAAGACCACGTACGGCGACATCTCGGTCACCCGCGCGGCCGGGCACGCCGAGATCACCACGGACCACGGCGACATCCGCGTCGGCGAGATCGACGGCACGGCGGTGATCAGGAACTCGCACGGCGAGATCCGCCTCCGGGAGGTCACCGGCGAGCTGCGGCTGAACACGGCCCACGGCGACGCCGCCGTCGACCGCGTCCTGGCCGGCGTCGTCGCCAAGACGGCGTACGGCAGCGTCCGGATCGGCGAGGCGGTCCGCGGCTCGGTCGTCATGGAGACCACCGGCGGCGGGCTGGAGCTGGGCATCCGCGACGGCAGCGCCGCCTGGCTGGACGTGAGCTCGAAGTACGGATCCGTGGACGTCGGCCTGGACTCCGCCGACGGCCCCGGCCCGGCCGGCGACGTCGTCAAGGTGCGGGCCCACACCTCCTACGGCGACATCGTCATCCACCGTTCCTGACAAGTGAGGAGAAGCTCATGCCTGACGCGATCGTGGCCGAAGGTCTGGTCAAGAAGTACGGCGACGTCGTCGCCCTCGACGGGATGGACCTGACCGTCCCGGAAGGGACCGTGCTCGGGCTGCTCGGCCCGAACGGCGCCGGCAAGACCACCACGGTGCGGATCCTGACCACCTTGCTGACACCGGACGCCGGACACGCCACGGTGGCCGGGTTCGACGTCGTCCGCGACGCGCGCCGGTTACGCGCCCGGATCGGCGCCTCCGGCCAGTACGCCGCCGTCGACGACCATCTCACCGGCGCCGAGAACCTGGAGATGGTCGGCCGCCTCTACCACCTGGGCACCAGGCGCAGCCGGGAGCGCGCCCGCGAGCTGCTGGAGCGCTTCGACCTGACGGGCGCCGCCGACCGCCCGGTGCAGGGCTACTCGGGAGGCATGCGGCGCCGGCTCGACCTGGCCGGCGCGCTGGTGGCCGACCCGCCGGTGCTGTTCCTCGACGAGCCCACCACCGGCCTGGACCCGCGGGCCAGGGCGAGCCTGTGGGACGTCATCTCCGAGCTCGTCGCGGCGGGCACGACGGTGCTGCTCACCACCCAGTACATGGAGGAGGCCGACCGGCTCGCCGACCGCGTCGCGGTGGTCGACCACGGACGCGTCATCGCGCTCGGCACCGCCGACGAGCTCAAGAGCCACGTCGGCGGCGACCGGATCGAGCTGTCGGTGACGAGCGCCGCGGACCTGGCGTCCGCGACGCGCGTGCTGGCCCCGCTGTCCGCGGGCGCCCCGCAGAGCGACGCGACCGCCCTGCGGGTGACGATCCCGGTCGCGGGCGGCGCGTCCGCGCTCACCGAGGCGCTGGTCCGCCTGGCCGCCGAACGCATCACCGTACGCGACGCCGGGCTGCGCCGGCCGACCCTGGACGACGTGTTCCTGACCCTCACGGGACGCGAGGCCGACGAGAAGACCAAGGAGACCGCACGATGAACACCCTGCATCTCGCCGTCGCCGACGGCGTGACGATCGCCAGGCGCAACGCCCTGAAGATCCGGCGGGCGCCCGACCTGCTGGGCGGCGTCGTCATGCTCCCGATCGTGCTCGTGCTGCTGTTCACGTACGTCTTCGGCAGCATGATCAGCCTGCCGGGCGTGTCGTACGTGGAGTACCTGCTGCCCGGGATCTTCGTCATGACGATCGTCTCCAGCGGGCAGATCACCGGCTACACGCTGACCCAGGACCTGCAGAGGGGCATCTTCGACCGGTTCCGGACGCTGCCGATGTCGCCCTCGGCGGTGCTGACCGGTCAGACCGTCGCCGACGTCATCATGAACGTCACCAGCATCGTGACGATGGCGCTCGTCGGGCTGCTCGTCGGGTGGCGCGTGCACACCTCGCCGTGGGAGGCGGCCCTGGGGTTCCTCATGCTGCTGCTGTTCGCGTACGCCTTCTCCTGGGTGACGGCGACGGTCGCGCTGGCCCTGCGCACGCCCGAGGTCTTCAACAACGTGGCCACGATCATGTCGTTCCCGATGGTCTTCCTGTCGAACGCGTTCGTCGACAGCGCGCGCCTGCCCGGCCCGCTGAAGCCGATCGCCGAATGGAACCCGGTCTCCACGCTCGTCCAGGCCTCACGCGAGCTGTTCGGCAACACCAGCCCCGCCCTGCCCGTCCCCGACGCCTGGCCGCTGCGGCACGCGGTGCCGGTGTCGTTCCTCTGGTCGGTGCTGCTCCTGGCCGTGTTCGCGCCGCTCGCCACGCGGCTGTACAAGAAGGCCGTCAGCCGATGACCCCCGACGACCGCGAGATGGCGGTGGAGCTGGTCCAGCAGGCGTACGCGGACGGCCGGCTCCAGCCCGCCGAGCTGGAACAGCGCCTCGAACTCGCCCTGACCGCCACCTCATGGAAGGACCTGGAGCCGATCCTCGCCGACCTGCCGGACGACGTGGTCCTGCTCGAGACCACCGGCGGAAGCATCAGGCGAGCGGGCGACTGGCAGGTCCCGCGCCGCCTGCGCGTCAGCTCCGAGTACGGCAGGGTACGGCTCGACCTGTCGCAGGCCGTCATCCGGCATCCGCACATCGACATCGAGCTCCGGCTCCCGTTCGGCAGCGCCACGATCATCCTGCCCGCCGGGGCGAGCGCGAACGCCGACGGGGTGCGCACCGAATGGGGCTCCGTGGTGTGGAAGGCCCCCGCCTCCCGGCTCGCCGGCGGGCCGCACGTCCGGATCACCGGCGAGCTGACCTACGGCCGCCTCACCGTCCGCACCGCCCACTCCGGCTCCTTCGTCAGGAGACGGTGATGGTGGAGCCGTTGGCGGCCAGGCCGAAGATCTGGATGCAGTTGGCGCCATGGTCGGCGATCAGCCAGGCGTGGTTGCCGAACGAGTCGATCCGGTAGTTGTGACCGGGCTCCAGCGTCGTGTATTGCTGCCGGTTTCCCGCGCTGTCCAGCCAATGGATCTGTATGGAGTACGGGCTCTCGTTGATCACCATCAGCTGTGAGGGCCATCCGTTCACCGAGTGGAGCCGGCCTTCCACGGAACAGGCGTAGGCGCTGGCACCGGCATGGGTGAACGAATATCGGTACGAATCAGGATCGGGTGTTTCCGTTTCCTCCACGACAGGCTCTTCGGTCTCCTCCTCGACCGGCTCTTCGGTCGGCTCCTCGGATGGCTCCTGGCTGGGCTCTTCTGAGGAGTCGGCCGGAGAGGGTGAGCTGGTCGGACTGGGTGTTGGATCGGTCCACGATGTCTCCTGCCATAACGGCACTACCGCCACGACAAGGGATAGGATGCCGACAATTCCTGCTATTACCGTCCAAAAAGCTACAGATCGCGGCCCCAGCCATCCGCGGGAATTCGAAGAGGAATTCGCCATGTCACCCTCCTGAACACTGACCGCGCCGATATCAGATATCTACAACAGACACATCCCGCAAAGAAGACGCGGAGCACCGGCTTCTGGCTGGCAGGACCGACCCACTTTCAAGCGTGCGCCGAGGCCCGACTCAATCAGCCTTGACTTATATAAGCGCCAGATGAGACTGTGGCCCCGTCGTACGCAACCGGACAGGAGGCCGAGGTGGCCGAGACGACGGCGGCCGAGGTGATGGCCGAGCTGGCCGAGCTGGAGGACCCGAAGACCCGCGCGGTCAACGAGAAGCACGGTGACGATCACGGGGTGAACCTCGGCAAGCTGCGCGCGCTCGCGAAGCGGCTGAAGACGCAGCAGGAGCTCGCGGTCCGGCTCTGGGAGACGGGTGACACCGCGGCGAGGCTGGTGGCGATCCTGATCTGCCGCCCGAAGGCGTTCGAGCGTGACGAGCTGGACGCCATGCTGCGCGAGGCGCGCACGCCCAAGGTCCACGACTGGCTCGTGAACTACGTGGTCAAGAAGAACCCGCACGCCGAGGAACTGCGCCTGATCTGGTCCGCCGACCCGGACCCCGTGGTCGCGAGCGCCGGCTGGGCGCTGACCACCGAACGGGTGACGAAGAAGCCCGAGATCCTCGACCTCGCGGGGCTGCTCGACGTCATCGAGGCGGAGATGAAGGACGCCCCGGATCGCCTGCAGTGGGCGATGAACCACTGCCTGGCCCAGATCGGCATCGATCACGCCGAGCACCGCGCCCGGGCCATCGACATCGGCGAGCGGCTGCAGGTGCTCAAGGACTACCCGACTCCCCCGGGCTGCACGTCCCCCTTCGCGCCCATCTGGATCGACGAGATCGTGCGCCGCCAGAGGGGATGAGCGGCGTTGCAGATGCTCCGTTGAACGGAATAATGTCGGCCTCATGCCAAGAGGAACCTCCGAAGTCAGCGAGCCGATGTTCTTCGTGCTCGCCGCTCTGCGCGCGGGGCCGCTGCACGGGCACGCGATCAGCAAGTCCATCAAGGAGCTGTCCGGAGGCCGGGTCCAGCCGTCGGTCGGCACGCTGTACGGCATCCTCGAACGCCTCAACGATCGTGGCGTGATCACGGTGGACCGCGAAGAGCTGATCAACGGCCGCAACCGCCGCTATTTCCGCATCACCGACGAAGGCCGGGCTCTGGTGGAGGCCGAAGCGAGGCGGATGCAGGCGGCCGCCTCGCTCGTCCTGCGCCCGGCCGGTCCATGACGATCGTCAAGCCTGCCTCCGCCGTCGAACCACCCGCCCCGTCCGTCCTGGAACGGCGCTACCGCAAGCTGCTGCTCGCCTACCCGAGGCACTACCGCACCGCTTACGGCGACGAACTGCTCGACGTCCTGCTCGCCGACGCGGCGGGACGGACCGTCCCGCCGCCGAAGGAGGTGTGGGGCCTGCTTCTGGGCGGCGTGCGCAGCCGCATCCTGCATCAGGCGACGGGCAACGCCTGGGCGGACGGCCTCCACCTGGCCGTCACCGCCGTGACGGCGGCGAACCTGGCCGCGCTTCTGCCCTACGCCGGCACGCTGCCGTTGTGGACGCTGTTGTCGGCGCTCGCGCTGCTGGCCGTCCAGCGCGGACGGCTGCGTACGGCGTTCGCGCTCACGCTGGTCACCGGGGTGAAGGCGGCGGCGATCGCGGCCGGGCGGCCTGCGTTCGACCTGACCGTGCTCCCGGTCTATCCGAACCCGCTCGGCGACCGGCCGCTGTTCGGTGACAGCAGTCCGCTCGTCGCGGCGGCCGGTTACGCGGTCGCGCTGGCCGGACTGCTCGTGCTCATCTCCCGGAGCCGGCCGCCGCGGGTCAGGTCATGGTGGTGGTGGGCGGCGATCGTGCCCGCCGCCTGGGCCGGTCCGGCCTGGATGGCGGAGGAGGCGGGTCACCCCCTGAGTCTGAGCAGGATGGCCGCGGAGGTGACGGCGTTCGGCCTGGCGGCGCTGTGCGGATATCTGGCACGCGACCACCGGTGGGCGTTCGCCGCGAGCGTCTACCTGCTCGCGACCTCGGGCGGGATGATCCTGCACGCGCCGGAGCTGACGAAACAGCACCTTGCCTACGAGGGCGTGCTGATCCTGCTGACCCTGGCCGCGGCGTTCGCGCCCTTCAGGCATCGGCGCCACTGCCTCGATTGACCATACTTCGTTGAACGTAGTATGGTCCCGCGCATGCCAAACAGATTCCTCCTGGGTCTGGCCGCGCTCTGTCTCGCCGGGACGGCGGCGTGCGCCTCCGCGGCCGAGACCCGATCCGCGCCCCAGCCGGCCGAGGACAGCAAGGCCGACCAGGCTCAGCTCACGCAGTCGGCCATCGCCGACTGCATGAAGCGGGAAGGCTTCAAGTACGTCGCCTGGACCCCCGATCCGAAGACCGGCGACGAGCAGGACAAAGCCGCCTCGGGCGACTACGAGGCGATGCGGGCGATCGCCCGCAAGCGCGGGTTCGGTATCTTCACCACCATCGCCGACCCGAGCCTCAAGGAAGTCGTCTGGAGCGAGTCGGACAGCCCCAACTTCACCATCAAGAACGAGCTCTCCCCCGCTCAGCTGGCGGCCTACGACAAGGCGCTCGAATCCTGCCGGGCCCAGGCGGTCAAGAAGGTCACCGGCCGGGTCGTCCGTTCCGCGGAGGACCTGGCCGAGCAGCGCAACCAGATGATCGACCAGACGCTCGACCGCGAGCTCAACGGCGACCCCGAGCTGATCGAGCTGGCCGCGGCCATGGGCGACTGCCTCAAGGGCAAGGGCTACCGCATCGACTCCGTCAGGCCGGCGGACATCGGCAGGCAGGTCCCGAACACGTTCGAGGAGCAGCTGAAGCGGATCGCCCTGAACGACGACATCCCCGAGGAAGGCATCAGCGAAGGGCGCTACATCGTTCCGCGCCTCGCCCCCGCCACGGCCCGGCAGTGGGCCGACAAGGAGATCAAGGCGGCCCTGGACGACGTGGAGTGCGGCAAGGACTTCTACGCCGCGTACGAGCCGAGGAACCGGGAGATCAGCGACAGGGTGACGCGGATGTTCGGGGGCGTGACACCGTGACGACGTCCATCGGCGGGCCGCGGGTCCGATGAAGTCCCCGCGCAAGCTTCTCGTCGCCGTTCTCGCCGGCGTCGTGGTCATCGCCGGCGTCGGCTGGGCCCTGGGTGCCAGGCTGCGCTCACCCGCGGACGAGGCCGCCCGCCGCGCCGCGCCGCGGCCGTCGCTCGTCACCGTCGCCGTCGAACGCCGCCGGCTGGTCAGCGCCGTGGTGGTCAGCGGCACGGTGGAGTACGGCTCACCGCTGCCCGTGAGCCTCGCCGGGGCCGTCGGCGGCGGGGAAGAGCTGCAGCGAGCCACCCGGGCACCGCGCAAGGGCAGGCTCGTGGAGGGCGCGGTGCTCATGGAGGTCAACGGCCGCCCGGTGTTCGCCCTGCGCGGCGCCGTGCCGATGCACCGCACGATCACACCCGGCGCCGAGGGCGCCGACGTCGGGCAACTGCAGCGCGCACTGCGCAGGCTCGGGTACGGCGGCCCGCGCACCGGCGTCTTCGACCAGGCCACGATCGCCGCCGTCGCCAGGATGTACGCGGCCAAGGGGTACGAGGCCCAGAAACCGGCACTCGCCGACCGGCAGACCTACGACACCTTGCGCCAGGCCGTGCGGACGGCGCGGGAGACGCTCGCGACGGAGCGGCAGGCGCTCGACCGGGGACGTGACGTGTCCCCGCTGAAGCTCAGGGCGGCCAACGCCGAGGCCGACCTGGCGGCGGCGAAGAAGGCTCTGGAGCAGGCCGAGTCGCGGCGGCTCACGTCCGAGGACGAGACCAGGCTGGCGGCGGCCGACGAGGCGGCGCGCACGGCGCGGGAGAAGCTGGCGGAGGCGCGGCGGGCCCTCGCCGCGGCCGGTGACCAGCCCACCGCCGCCCCGTCGGACGGCCCCCGGGCCACGGCCCCGCCCGTCGACAGGGAGCTGCTGGAGATGCGGGTGGCGAACGCCGAGGCGGAGCTCGCCGCCGCGGGAGAGGCCAGGAGCAGGATCCTGGCGGAGGCCGCGCAGGGCCGCGAGACCCGGCTGACCGAGCTGCGCAAGGCCGTGCGCGACGCGCGGGAGGCGCTGGCCACGGCCCAGCAGGCGCTGCGCCAGGCCAGGCAGCTCGCGCCGGCGCGGCTCAAGGTCGCCAACGCCAGGAAGAACGTGGCGGCGGCCGAGGCGATGCTCGCCGAGTTCGCGCGCACGTACGGAACGTCCGTACCGCCAGGGGAGGTGGTGTTCCTGCCGAAGCTGCCGGCCCGCGTGCACAAGAGCGAGGTGAAGCCCGGGCAGCGCGTCGAAGCCGAGGTGGCGACCGTGACCAGCTCCGTCTTCATGGTGACGGGCACGGTCGAGGCGGCGGAGTCGGGCCTGCTGCGGGCGGGCATGCGGGCCGAGATCGAGCCCGGCACCGGCAGGAAGCTCCCGGCGACGCTCACCGCCGTCGGCGAGCGGGCCGCGATGGGAAGCGAGAGCGCGGGACCGGCCGCCGACGGGGGCCGGCCTGTCCTGCTCACCCCCGCCTCGATGAAGGGACTGAAGGCCGGGACCGCGGTGACGACGCGGATCACGGTCGGGGCGACCGAGGAGCCGGTGCTGGTGGTGCCGATCGCCGCGGTCATCACCGGCGCGGACGGCAGGACACGCGTCCGCGTCGAGTACGCCCCCGACAGGACCAGGGACGTCGAGGTGCGGACGGGCCTGGCCGCCGACGGGAACGTCGAGGTGACGGGCGAGCTCAAGGAAGGCGACCGGGTGGTGGTGAGCGATGTCTGAGCCGGTCATCGAGCTGCGCGCGATCACGAAGGAGTTTCCTTCCCGGCCTCCGGTACGCGCCCTCGACGACGTGTCGTTCCGGGTGGACCGGGGCGACTACGTGGCGATCGTCGGCCCGTCGGGCTCCGGCAAGTCGACGCTGCTCAACGTGCTGGGCCTGCTCGACCGCCCGACCACGGGCAGCTACCGCCTCGACGGAACCGAGACCACGACGCTGAAGGACGGCGCCCGTACCAGGCTGCGCGGCGACCGCATCGGCTTCGTCTTCCAGTCCTTCCACCTGCTCCCCCACCGCAGCCTGGCCGAGAACGTCATGCTCGCCGAGGTCTACGGCGGGCGGCCGCGGAAGGGACGGCGGGAGCGGGCGCTGGCGGCGCTCGAACGCGTCGGCCTCGGCCACCGTACGGGCTTCCCACCGGGCCGGTTGTCGGGCGGCGAGCGCCAGCGCGCGGCCATCGCCCGGGCCCTCATGGGAGAGCCGGCCCTGCTGCTGTGCGACGAGCCCACCGGCAACCTCGACAGCCGCAACACCGAGGCCGTGCTCAGCCTGTTCGCCGGGCTGCGGACGCAAGGGCTGACGATCGTGATCATCACGCACGAGCGAGAAGTCAGCGAGCGCGCCGAGCGCCGGGTCCGGATCACCGACGGCATGCTGACGGAGGCCTGATGGATTTCCGGGACCTGGCCGGCGAGGCGGCCGCCGGGCTGCTCTCCAGACCCGTCCGGGCGGCGCTCACCACGCTCGGCACCGTGCTCGGCATCACCACGCTCGTGGTCACGCTGGGCGTGGCCGCCACCGCGGGCAACCAGATCGTCGGCCGCTTCGACGAACTCGTGGCCACCGCCATCACCGTCGAGGTGCCGGAGTCGCCGCACGCTCCGCTGGTGGGATGGGCCGCGGTCGACCGGCTGACCCGGCTGCGCGGGGTCGAGTCGGCGGCCGCCGTGGCCGAGTCGAAGGAGGGCGCCAACCTGTCGGTGCGGTCCACCGACATCGTGGACCCGACCCGGGTCACCACGCAGTCCCTCACCGTGCTCGCCGCGACGACCGGGCTGCCGGAGGCGGCGCGCGGCCGGATGGTGCGGGGCCGGTTCTACGACAGCGGGCACGTCAGGCGGGGCGACCGGGTGGCGGTGCTCGGCGACCAGGCGGCCAGGATGCTCGGCGTCACCGCGCTCGACCGGGCGCCGGCCGTCTTCATCGGAAAGCACGCGTACACCGTCATCGGGGTGCTCGGCGACCTGCGCCGCGAACGGAACCTGAGCACCGCCGTGATCGTCCCGCACACCGCGGGCCGGCGGTTCGGTCTCCGGGACGTGAACAGGGTGCTGGTCAACACCAGCCTGGGCGCCACCGGGCTGATCACCCGACAGGCGCCGGCCGCGCTCAGCCCGGGGAACGAGGACATGCTGCAGGTCGTCGCCCCGCCCAGCCCGACCAGGGCCCGCGACCAGGCCCAGGACGACGTCAACGCGCTGTTCATGATCCTCGGCCTGGTCTCGCTCGTCGTCGGCGCGGTCGGCATCGCCAACGTCTCCCTCGTCACCGTCATGGAGCGGGTCACCGAGATCGGCCTGCGCCGCGCACTCGGCGCGGCCAGGCGGCACATCGCCGCCCAGTTCCTGCTCGAGTCGACGCTGATCGGGCTGACCGGCGGTGTGATCGGCGCGAGCCTGGGCGTGGTGACGATCGTCGCGGTGTCCGCGGCCAAACAGTGGACACCGCTGCTCGACGTACGCCTGGCCGTCGCCGCGCCCGTCGTGGGAGCCGTGGTGGGGTTGCTGGCCGGGCTCCATCCGGCGCTGCGTGCCGCCAGGATGGAGCCGGTGGACGCGCTCCGCTGACCGAGCGCGGGGCCGCCCCTGTCAATCACGCGTCGCCGAGACCTTCTCCCGCACCCGCTCGGCCTCGGCACGGCGATGCTGTGACTCGTACAGGGCCAGCGCGTCCCGCCAGGCGTCCCTCGCCGCCGTGTCGTCTCCGAGCGCGTGGTGCGCGTCGCCCAGGCCGACCAGCGTGTCGGCGCTCTGGAAGGCGTTCCCGGTGATCTTGCGCAGGTCGAGACACTGCCCGTAGTACTCCAGCGCGCGCTCGTACTCGCCCTGGCGGAAGGCGAGCATGCCGAGGCTGTCGAGCGTGGCGGCCTCGCCACCGCGGTCGTGGTGGCGGCGGAAGAGCGTGAGTGCCCGCTCGCAGGCGTCGCGCGCCGCCTCGTGCTCGCCGAGCTGCAGGCGGATCCAGCCCACGGCGCTGAGGGCGTTGGCCTCCCAGATGGGGTCGCCCGCCTCGCGCTGGAGCCGCAGCGCGGCCCGCGCGTGGCGGAGCCCGCGCCGCGGCTGCCCGCGCACGCTCCACATCCAGCCCACCGTGTGGTGCACCTGGGCCAGCCTGGACCAGTCCCTGGCCCGCTCGAACAGCTCCAGCGCCCGGTCGAGGTGGTCGATCGCCTCGTCGATCCGGTCGGCCGCCGCGTGGGCGTATCCCGTGTGCCAGTGGACGACGGCGGTGGTGTGCGGGTCGTCCAGCCGGTCCGCGGCCGCCAGCGCGATCTCCCAGGAGGCGAGCCGCTCCCTGTTGAAGGAGCGGCGCAGCAGGAAGGTGTTCATGCCCCAGGCGAGCTGCCAGCCCGCCGCGTCCATGCCCAGCCCGGGGGTCAGGTGGTGCGCGACCAGCAGGCACGGCAGTTCGGTCTCGAACCAGGCCAGCGCGGCCGTGGCGTCCTCGAAGGCCGGGTCGTCCCCCTGCCAGGGAGGGGCCGCGATGGCGGGGCGGTGGGGGTAGAGCACCCGGTCCGCTGCGCAGGCCATCGCCGTGTAGGCCTCGATCAGGCGTACCAGAGCCTGTCGCCGCGTGCCGGCGGGCAGGTCGGCCTCGGCCTGTTCGGCGGCGTACAGCCGGACGAGGTCATGCATCCAGTAGCGGCCGGGGGAGACCTGCCGGACCAGGTTCGCGGTCTCGAGGGTGGAGATCAGGGCGCGGGTCTCGGCGGGCGGGAGCCCGGCGAGCGCGGCCGTCGCGGGCAGGCCGATCTCGGGGCCCGGGGCCGTCCCCAGCAAGAGGAAGAGCCGCGCGGCCCGCGCGTCCAGCGCCGCGTACGAGGAGGCGAACACGGCACGCAGACCGGCGCCCAGATCGCCGGTCTGCAGCGCGTCGAGCCTGGTGGCCGGATCGCGGAGCTCCCGGGCGAGAACGGCCAGGGGGAAGCCCGGATGCGCGCTCACGCGGGCGGCCAGCACGCCCAGCGCCAGGGGCAGGCCGCCGCTGTGCTCCAGCAGCACGCCGACGGAGGCGGGGTCCGCGGCCATGGTCTCCGGGCCGAGCTGGTGGGAGAGCATGTGGTGGGCCTCCTCGTCGGAGAAGGCGCCGACCTCCAGCAGCCGGGCGGAGTGCGTGGCGTGCAGGCTCACGAGCCGGTTGCGGCTGGTGACCAGCACGGTGCAGCCCGGCCTTCCCGGGATGAGCGGCGTCACCTGGGCGCTGTCCCTGGCGTTGTCCAGCACGACGAGCAGCCGGCGCTCCGCCAGGACGGAACGGTAGAGCGCGGCCTGCGCCTCCTCTTCCACGGGGATGACCGTGGGGGGCACGCCCAGCGCTCCCAGGAAGTGCCGCAGCACGGTGCCCGGCGGCACCGGCTCCTCGGCGTCGTCGAAACCCCGGAGGTTCGCGTACAGCTGTCCGTCGGGATAGCGGTCGCGGTGGGTGTGCGCCCAGTGGAGCGCCAGCCAGGTCTTGCCGATGCCGCCGGGCCCGCTGATCACGGCGACGCCGACGCTGTCCGCGCCGAAGGCCGGCTGCCGGTCGAGCTCCCGCAGTTCGCGGCTCCTGTTGGTGAAGGACGCGGGTGCGGCGGGAAGCTGGCTGGGCACGGGCAGCACGGGCGGCTCGTCCCGCCGCGGCGGGCGGTCCGTGCCCGGTCGCTCGCGCGGGCCCGCGTCGGACCGCAGGATCAGCCGCTGCAGCCGCTGGAGCTCGTTCGTGGGCTCCAGGCCCAGCTCGCCGACCGACCGGTCCCGGAACTGCCGGTACACCTCCAGTGCCTCGCCGCGCCGTCCGCTCTCGTACAGCGCCCGCATGAGCTGCCCGTGGAGGCGTTCCCTGAGCGGGGCCTCGGCCGCCAGCGCGCGGGCCTCCGTGACGACGTCGGTGTTCCTGCCCAGGGCCAGCAGCACGGACTGCCGCTCCTCCAGCGCGTCGAGTCTCAGCCCGTCCAGCCACTCGGCCTGCGCCTCGGCGAACGAGCCGGTGACCCCGGCGAGCGGGGCGCCCCGCCACCAGCCCAGCGCCCGGTCGAAGTGGCCGAGCGCCTCCTCGGACCGGCCCTCGGCCACCGCTTCGCGGGCGAGCGCCACCCGGGAGTTGAAGCAGGCGAGGTCGAGCCCTCCAGGGGACGGCCGCAGGACGTAGCCCGGCCGCTGGGTGGCGATGACGTCGGCTCCCAGGGCGGCGCAGGCACGGCGCACCTCGGAGACGAGCATCCTGACCCGGGAGGCCGAGCCGCTGGGCAACGGCTCGCCCCAGACCGCCTCCGCCAGCCGCTGCGTCGAGACCACGCGATCGGCGTGCAGCAGCAGGGCCGTGAGGAGGGCTCCCTGCTTGCCGGAGAAGGTGACCCGTTCGGCCCCCGCCTCCAGTTGGACGGGCCCGAGGAGGCGGAACAGCGTCGCCGGCGCGGAAGCGTCCCCACCTGCCATCAGCGGCTCCCTGCCCCCTCCCCACCTCCTGACTCCGCACGAGTGTAGGGCCGACAGGCGGAAAGATCACGACATCGCCCCAGATCAGGGCATCCCTCCGGCTGCGCGGGGACCGGTCCCTGCCTCTGACTCGTGCGGAAAACAGGCGGAAAACAGGCACGTCATCCATAGGCTCGGACCGAAATTCCGTGGATAGGGCCGTCGGAATCGGCGTTCACCGTCGTCTTTCCGCAAGGCTCCATACCTCGAAAGGATTCGCGCATGAAGGTTGCCATGAGGCGTATCTCTCTAGGCCTGTCGACCGCCATCGCCGCCGCCGCGATGACCGTCGTCCTCGCTCCGGCCCCGGCCTCCGCCCAGGTCGTCGTCAGGTGGTATCCGTACACCACCGCGGGCGCGAAGCAGTGCAACTCCGACGCCAACTCCGCGGGTCCCGAGTACTACTGCACCACGATCAAGGTCGGCTCCACGAAGATGTACGCCCTCGCCCGGCCGTAGGGATGTCCTGAAGATTCCGGTGTTCTTCTCGGCACCGGGACTCCGGTCATAGGTGTCCTGCCGGGAGCGTTTCCACGTTCCCGGCCGGATGTCAGCTTGCCGCGAGGGCCGCCGTGGGAGCCAGCCGGGAGGCCCTGATCGCCGGGTAGATCCCGGCCACCGCACCGACGGCCAGCGTGGCGGCGAAGGCGCCCCCCAGCACCCAGGGCGGCACCGTGGGCGGCCAGCCCCGCGACAGCGCGTACCCCGTGGTCACCAGGCCGCCGAGCGCGAGTCCTGCCACCCCGCCGAGCACCGACAGCAGCAGCGACTCCGTCAGGAAGTGGATCCTGATCTGCCCCCGCGTGGCGCCGAGCGCCCGGCGCAGCCCGATCTCCTTGCGTCGCTCCAGCACCGAGATCACCATCGTGTTGGCCACGCCCACCCCGCCGACGAGCAGCGCGACCGCGCCGAGCCCCAGCAGCAGGTTGGTGAAGGTGCCCGCGGCGGCAGCGCGGGCGGCCAGCGCGTCCGACGGGCGTGAGACCGCGACCTCGTGCGGCCGCTCGGGGCTGACCGTCCGGGCGAGCATGCCCCTGACCCGCGCCACCGATTCCTCGGTCGACCGCTCTTAGACGGTCGTGGGATGGCCGTCGAAGCCGAGCCGCTCCCGCGCGACCGGGAATCCGATCAGCGCGGCCCGGTCGATCTCCGGCGCCAGCGGCAGCGAGGTGAGCACGCCCGTCACGGTGAACCACCGCTCGCCCACCCACACCTGGACTCCGGTACGGGTGACGCCGAGCCTCCGGGCGGCGACCGCGCCGAGGACGACCGCGGGCTGGCGGGCGATCGCCTCGTCGAGCCACCGTCCGGTGCCCACGCGCCCGTCGAGCGTGTCCAGCAGGTCCAGGGAGGTGGCCTGGACGGTCAGTCCGCCCGTGTCCTCCTTGGGAACGCGGTCGGTCCTGCGGATGGTCGCGGCCACGGTGCCGGTGGCGCTGGCGTCGGTGACTCCCGCGATCCTGCGGACCATGAGCGCGGCGTCCGTGCCCGCGTACGACCTGGAAGCGATCTTCGAGCCGTTCCGCCGTCTGCGGACCGACCGGGTGCGCTCCGACCGCGGCACCGGGCTGGGGCTGTCCATCGTGCGCGCCACGGCCCAGGCCCACCAGGGCACCGTCGTGGCCGAACCGCGCGAGGAAGGCGGGCTGACGATGACCGTGCGCCTGCCCTCGTCGCGACCTTGCGTCGTGGCGTGATCCTGCATATCGTCCCGATATATCAAGTCGATACATCGGGGTGACCCGGTGAGGCGGGAGCTGCGATGAGGCGGATCGACTACGACACCGAGCAGCACCAGGACTACGCGCGCGGCCGGGCGCTCAACGAGGAGCAACTGCGGACATGGATCAGCGCCTTCGAGGCGGCGCTGCCCGAGGCGCGCCCGCTCGCCGGGCTGGACGTCGGCTCCGGGACCGGCAGGTTCACCCCCGCACTGGCGCGCGCGTTCGGCCCTGTCACCGGCGTCGAGCCGTCGGTCCGCATGCGCGAGACAGCGCAGGCCCAGTCCCGCCATCCCGAGGTGCGCTATCTGGCAGGCTCCGCCGAGGACATGCCGGTGCCGTCCGCCTGCGCCGACTACGCGCTCATGTTCCTGTCCTGGCACCACGTCCAGGACAAACCACGCGCGGCCCGCGAGCTGGCCAGGGTGCTCCGGCCCGGCGGGCGCCTCCTGCTGCGCGCCAACTTCAGCGACCACCACCCCAGGCCGTGGTGGCTGGAACACTTCCCCCGCGGCTACGAGGTGGACGCCGCCCTGTTCCAGCCCTTGCACGAGGTCATCGCGATGTTCACGTCGGACGGCTGGCGTGTCACCGACTTCCGCACGGTCACCGAACCGTCCTACGGCACCCTCGGCGACATGCTCGAACGACTGCGCCTGCGTACCCTTTCGTTCTTCGCCCAGCTCAGCCCCGACGACCTGGAGACCGGCTTCCGCCGCCTCGAACAGGCGGTCGCCGCGGACCCCGACGCCCCGGCACCCGTCTTCTCCGAGCCACTCCTCACCCTCGAACGCAACTGAGCGAACAGCCGAAACTCACAGTAAACAAGCAGTAGCTGTGAGTAATATCCAGGCATGCTGACGCAGGAGCACGAGTTCCTCATCGAACTCGTCCGCCATCGACCCTCCCTGGTCGCGACCCTGCTGGCCGAAGTCGGCCTCAAGGTGCCCGCGTTCAAGGAGGCCCGGCTGGAAAGCGCCGACCTGAACGACTGCCGGCCTACCGAATACCGCGCGGACTCGGTCGTCGCCATGGTCGACGACAAGCGAGTCTTCGCCGTCGTACTGGAGGTGCAACGCAGATACGACAGACGAAAACACTGGTCGTGGCCGGTATATCTGGCCACGCTGCGGGCGCGCCTCAAGTGTCCCTGCGTCCTTCTCGTCTTCTGCCCCGACGCGGCGGAAGCCAGAAGGTGCGCCACTCATATCGACATGGGGCATCCCGGCTGGATCCTCTGCCCGGTGGTGGTGGGCCCGGAACAGGTGCCCATGATCACCGATATCGCCCGCGCCATCGCCGAGCCCGAGCTGACCGCCCTGTCCGCCGTCGTGCATGGCGATGGCGACGAAGGCCTCAAAGTCCTGCAAGTACTGCATGACTCACAGCAGCACCTGTCCCAGGAGCAGCGGAGTTATTCTGATCTGGTACTCGCGCTGCTGCCCGAGTCCGTTGTCACCAAGTTCAGGGAGATCGCAGTGGCCGTCCTGGATGAGATCAAGCACCCGTGGGTACGCGGCTGGATCGCCCACGGCGAGAGCTTGGGAGAAGCCAAGGGAGAGGCCAAAGCGATCCTGATGGTTCTCGAGACACGCGGCCTCGAAGTGTCCGACGAGACGCGGGAACGCATCCTCGGCTGCACCGACCAGGAAACGCTCGAAGCGTGGATCCACAAGGCGGTCACCGTACGAAGCGTCGAAGAACTCTTCGTAGTCAGCGGGGCGTGAGGGTCAGGGTCAAGGCGCCGGGGACGGCGGTGAAGGTGTCGCGTATGCGGGCCGTCAGGGAGGCGCGGGTGGGCTCCGCCGGGTCGGCGGCCCACCCTTCCAGGGCGTGGTGAAAGGCCGCGACCGCCATGTCCAGGGCCAGGCGAAGACGGGGATCGTCGCGTTCCGGCGGCACGTCGAAGCGGCGGGACAGGATGTCGAGGGCGGTGCGGGTGATGAGGTCGCACATGTAACGGCAGTGCGCGTCCAGCGACGGGGTCTTGTCGGCCAGTCGCAGGTTGAGCAGGACGCGGCGGGTCCACCCCTCGGCGGGCATCCGGTCGATGACGGAGAGCAGCGCGTCGCACAGGAACGGCAGGATCGCGGCGCCGGAGGGGTCGCGGGACTCGATGTCGTCGAGGAAGGCGATCCACAGATCGTGCGTGGGCGCGCCGGCCACGTCCTCCTTGCTGGTGAAGGTGCGGAAGAACGTGCGCTTGGAGATCTCCACCGCGTCACACAGCTCGTCGAGCGTCACGCCGTCGAAGCCCCCCTCCGTGAACAGCTCCAGCGCCGTGTCGATCAGGGCCTGCCGAGTCCGCGCCTTCTTGCGCTCGCGCAGCGGCAGGTCACGGAGTTCGTCCTCGGTCATCACCCGGCGGGCGAGTACGTCCGGTCGGGTCGGTGCGGTGCTGTCCACCCCTCCAAGTGTAACGGATGCGCTAACGCCTGCAGGAGGTTTATGCCACTGAGTGGCGTTATAGTGAGCCATGTCGGCGCACTTCGACGAAAGGCACCACCATGCGCGCTTTGATCACCGACCCCGCGGCCCCCGGCGGGCTCCGCCTGGGCGAGACGCCCGACCCCGTCCCCGCACCGGACGAGGCTCTCGTACGCGTGACCGCCACGTCCCTGAACCACGGCGAAGCGTCCCTGGCGCGGCAGGGGGCGCCGGCGGGCGCGGTCCTGGGCTGGGACGCCGCCGGAGTGGTGGTACGGCCCGCCGGCGACGGATCGAGCCCACCGGCGGGCACCCCCGTGATCACCCTCGGCATGGCCGGCGCCTGGGCCGAACAGCGCGCCGTGCACACCGGCATGATGGGCACCGTGCCCGAGGGCGCCGACCCCGGCGCGATCAGCACGATCCCCGTCGCGGGACTCTCGGCCCTGCGCGCCCTGCGCCGCCTCGGCCCGGTCCTCGGCAGGCGGGTGCTGATCACCGGCGCGACAGGAGGCGTCGGCAGGTACGCCGTCCAGCTCGCCCGGCTGGCCGGCGCCCACGTCATCGCCTCCACCGGCGACCCCGCCGCGCACGGCGACACTCTGCGCGCCCTCGGAGCCGACGAAGTGCTCGCCGGCCCGGAGAACGTGGACGAACCGGTGCACGGCGTCCTCGACATGGTGGGCGGTCACCACCTCGTCGCGGCCTACGACCGCCTCGCCCCCGGCGGCGCCCTCGTCGCGGTGGGCCGGGTGACAGGCGAGGGCGAGAGCTTCCCGTACCCGATGCTGTCCGGCGACCGCGGCCACGACCGCTCCATCGTGTCCTTCTACCTGCCCGGCGAGTCCGACCTGGGCCCCGACCTCACCTGGCTGGCCGCCAAGGTCGCCGCGGGTGTCCTCACCCCACAGATCGCCTGGCGCGGCCCCTGGGACAAGGCCGCCGAGGCGATCGACGCCCTCCTGGGCCGCCGCCTGCACGGCAAGGCCGTCCTCGACATCGCCTGACGACCTCACCCCGGACGAATCGCGCACGCGACGAATCGGGGCCGCATCGGCTACCGTCACGGTCATGCCCCTCGCCTCGATTCCCAGCCCTTCCGAAGGTGTCTGGCATCTCGGATTCATTCCGATCCGGGCGTACGCGTTGTGCTTCATCGTCGGCATCGCCTTCGGCGTCTGGCTCAGTCAGCGGCGCTGGCGCGCCCGGGGCGGCGAGGAAGGCGCGATCACCGACATCGCGGTGCCCGGGGTGGTGTTCGGCCTGATCGGCGCCCGCCTCTACCACGTCATCACCGACTGGCAGCTGTACTTCGGCCCGCGCGCGATCAAGGAGCCCTACCAGGCGCTGTTCATCTGGGAAGGCGGGATGAGCATCTGGGGCGCGGTCGCCCTGGGGGGCGTGGGCGTGTGGCTGGCCTGCCGCCGCCGGGGACTGTCCGTCAGCGCCGTGGCCGACGCGGTCGCGCCCGGCATCGCGTTCGGGCAGGCGATCGCCCGCTGGGGCAACTGGTTCAACCAGGAGCTGTACGGGAGCCCGACCACGTTGCCGTGGGGCCTGGAGATCGACCAGGCGCACGGCGGCCAGCCGGGCGTGCTCTACCACCCGACATTCCTGTACGAGTCGCTGTGGAACGTCGCGCTCGGCTTCGCCCTGATCTACGCCGGCAGACGGTTCACGCTCCGGCACGGCCGCCTGTTCGCCCTCTACGTCGCCGGTTACACGCTGGGGCGGTTCTGGATCGAAGGGCTGCGGATCGACCCGGTCGGCGGGGTGGACCACGCGGTCATGTTCCTGGACCTGCGGATCAACCAGTGGACCTCGATCGTGCTGCTCGCCGGGGCGCTGGTGTACTTCTGGGTGACCCGTCACAAGGACACCGAAGAGATCGTGGTGCCCGCTTCGCCCGAGCAGGCCGACGCGGAGGAGGACGCTCACCGCACTCCGAGAGGTTCCTGAGGACCCCGCGCCAGCGCCAGAACGCTCAGCCCGAACATCAGGACGCCGAGAGGGAGATGGACCGACGGCACGTGCGCGATGCCGAGCACGACCTGGACGGAAGCGAGGGCGAGGAAGCCGGCCGCCTGCCAGACGGGCCGGGGTGAGCCGCCGCCCGGCTTCCACGCCAGCACCGCCGCGAGCACGTACAGCACTGACGCCCCGAACATCACGCGGGCTCCCGCGCTGTGCAGCGTCTCTCCGTAGGAGAAGGTCAGCAGCAGTCCGGCGGAGACCGCCTGAAGGAAGATGGTCAGGGTCTGCAGGGCGATCGCGACCCGCAGAAACGAGAGGCCGCGCTGTGCCGTCGCCTGGGTGGCCATGACAAGGTCTCCTTTCCGCCCGGAGGCGGTGCATGGATAAGGTCTCACCAGCCCGACGACGCGGGCCCGCGAAAGGTAAGGCGGTCGGCAGCGTGGGGACGGCCAGCACCGATGAGACGGCCGGTGAGCGGCGCCAACTGATCAACGTGGCCTACCGGTTGCTCGGTTCGCTGGCCGAGGCCGAGGACGCCGTGCAAGAGGCCTACGCGCGCTGGTACGCGCTGCCACGGAGCCGGCAGGAGGAGATCGTGTCCCCCGGCGCCTGGCTGACGACGGTGACCGGCCGCATCTGCCTGGACGTGCTCGGATCGGCGCGGGCCCGGCGCGAACGCTATGTCGGCGCGTGGCTGCCCGAGCCGCTGCCCGACCGCGCCGAGTGGAACCACGGCCAGGGCGCCGACCCCGCCGACCAGCTGGTCCTGGACGAATCGGTGACCATGGCCTTCCTCGTCGTCCTGGAGTCGATGACGCCGGCCGAGCGGGTGGCGTTCGTCCTGCACGACGTGTTCCGTTACCCCTTCGCCGAGATCGCCGGCGTCCTCGGCCGTACCCCTGCGGCCTGCAAGCAGCTGGCGGCCTCCGCGCGGCGGCGGGTGGGCGTCGCGCGCGCTCCCGTGACGGCGGCCGGGCAGGCCGACACGGTGCGGCGGGTGAAAGAGGCATGGGAGACGAAGGACATCGCGGCCCTCGTCGACCTCCTCGACCCGGCCGCCGTGATGACCGCCGACGGCGGCGGCGTGGTCGGCACCGTCCTGCGCCCGGTCGAAGGCGGCGCGCGCATCGCCCGGTACATGGTCGCCATCGCCGACAAGGCGCCGGGGCTCGAACTCCTGGAGCGGTCGGTCAACGGCGTGCCGGGCCTGGTGGCCCGGCGTGCCGGGGAAGTCGTGGTCGTGGCCTCGTTCGACGTCGCCGACGGCCGCGTCACCCGGATCTGGGCGGTCCGCAACCCGCGGAAGCTACGGCCGTGGATGTCGCCGTAGCTCGCACCGGGCGGGAAGAGTGAGGTCTGGAAGGGCCACCGGCCGCGGGCTAACCTGACGGTCTATGACCTTGGTGGCGTTGCGCGACGGGGATCCACGCCTGGCCGGGCCGTACGTCCTGCTCGCCCGGCTGGGCGAGGGCGGGATGGGGGTCGTCTACCTGGGTGAGGGACCGGACGGCACGCGGGTGGCCGTCAAGCTCATCCACCACAGGATGAGCGCGGATGCCGACTTCCGCCGCCGCTTCGCCCGCGAGGTCGCCGCCGCCCGGCGGGTCGCCCGCTTCTGCACGGCCCCGGTGCTGGACGCCGACGTCGAGGGCGAGACGGCCTACCTGGTCACCGAGTACGTCGAGGGACCGAACCTCGAGGACGTCGTGCGCCGATCTGGGCCGTTGAAGGGCTCGGCGCTGGACGGGCTGGCGGCGTCCATGGCGGTGGCGCTGCGGGCCATCCACGGGGCGGGGGTGGTGCACCGCGACCTCAAACCGGCCAACGTGCTGCTGTCCCAGGTGGGGCCCAAGGTCATCGACTTCGGCATCGCGCGCCTCGCCGACGCGGAGATGAGCAGCGCGATCGTGGGGACGCCGGCGTACATGTCTCCCGAGCAGGTCTCGGGCTCGCAGGTGGGTCCCGCGTCGGACATCTTCTCGTGGGGGTCCACGGTGGCCTTCGCCGCGGCCGGGGCGTCGCCCTTCGGTTCGGGCTCGGTGCCCACGGTGCTCCTCCGCATCGTCAACGAGCCCCCGGCCCTGCACGGGCTCTCCGGCCAGCTGCACGACGTGGTCGCGGCCGCCCTGCTCAAGACGCCCGCGGACCGTCCCACCGCCCAGGAGATCCTGGACCACCTCAGCACGTCCATCCCGTTACCCGTCGCTCCGCCGAACGAGACGGGCGGGAGCGCCGAACGGGCCGGTCCGACCAGGCCACCCCGGTCCTCGTCCCCCGGACCCGCACCGGCACAAGCGGCGCGCGTCGTGGACGGCCGGCGCAAGTGGGTGGCCGGGGCCGCTGCCGTGGTCGTCGCCACGGCCGGGGTGGTGGCGGCGTTCGCGTCGCAGGGGCAGGGCGTCCGGGATCCGACGGCCAAGGGTACGGTCGACACAGCGTCGCCGGCGGCCTCTCCAACCACCGCCGCGCGGAACCCCCTGCGGGCCGGGAAGGACGTCCGCTTCTACGCCCCGCCCGAGCCGGAGGCCGACCGCCAGGCGAAGCTCTGGGCCGAGGACCGGCCGAAGGACGCCGAGCTCATGACGAAACTGGCCGCCATCCCGTACGCCATCCGCCTCGGCAAGCCCGAGGCCGGCGCCAAGGTGAAGGACGCCGTCACGGCCGCCGGGCAGCGGGACGCCGTGCCCGTGTTCCTGATCAACCGCCTGCCGGGCAGCGAGTGCGGCCCTGCGGCCTCCGCCGACCTCGCCGCCTACCACGACTGGATCAAGGGCATAGCCGCCCAGATCGGCGACGCGCGCGCGGCGGTCATCCTGGAGCCCGGCAGCCTCGCCAGGCTGCCCGGCACGGCGAACTGCGACCCCCAGGGCTCCTCTGATCAGCGCTACGAAGACCTGCGCCAGGCCGTCCAGGCCCTCAAGTCCAACCCGAACACCGCCGTCTACCTCGACGGCGGCCAGGACCTCTGGCCGGGCACGGAACCCATGGCCGAACGCCTGATCGGCGCGAGCATCGACCGGGCGGACGGCTTCTTCGTCAACACGGCCGGCTTCCAGCGCACCGAGAAGGCCGTCGCGTACGGCAAGAAGCTGTCGGCCTGCGTCGCCGTCCGGCGCGCCACCGGCCGGAAGGACTGCCCCGCGGACGTGCGGGCGGACCCGGCCACCATGCCGCACTTCGTCGTCGACACCGGCAGGAACGGCCAGGGCTCCTGGGCCCCGGCCAGGAGCTACCCCGACCCGCAGACCTGGTGCAACCCGCCGGGCAGGGGCGTCGGCGACCGGCCGACCACGGCGACGGGCGAGGAGCTGGTGGACGCCTACCTGTGGATCGCGCGGGCGGGCACGTCAGGAGGCCGGTGCCGGCGCGGCACCGACGGCGAGAAGGACCCGGAGCGCGGCGTCGTGTCACCTGAGGCGGGCGAGTGGTGGGCCGAGCTGGCCCTCGAACGGGCGCAACTGGCCGACCCGCCCTTGCGGTGAGGCCCGCGCTCATCGTCCGCGCGAGCGGGCTTCCTGATAGGGAGGAGCCGTGGAGTTCCGCATCATGGGCCCGCTGGAGGTCCGCGACACCGACGGCAAGAACTGCACCCCGACCGTGCGCAAGCATCGCGATCTGCTGGCGATGTTCCTGCTCAACGCGGGCCGGCCGCTGACGGCCGAGCGGCTGCGCAGGCTGCTGTGGCCGCACGAGGGCGGCGACCGGTCCGACTCGCTCGTCCGCGGGTACGTGGGGCAGCTCCGGCGGCTCATCGGACAGGGGACGATCACCACCGTGTCCGGCGCGTACCTGCTGAACCTCGGCGACGGGCAGCTCGACGTCGATCGGTTCCGGCTGCTGGTGGACCGGGGCGCGTACGAGGAGGCGCTGGCCCTGTGGCGCGGCGAGGCGCTGGACGACGTGGACCCCGAGGGCGAGCGGTGGGTGGAGACCCGGCGGCTGCGCGAGGAGCTGGAGGAGCTGCGGCTGCTGGCGCTGGAGCGCCGGGTGCAGGCCGACCTGGACGCCGGGCGCCATCGCGAGCTGCTGGCCGAGCTGCGGCAGCTGACGCGGCAGCACCCGACGTGGCAGCGGTTCCGCGGCCAGTACATGCTGGCGCTCTACCGCAGCGGGCGCCGGGTGGACGCGCTGGCCTCGTACGCGGTGCTGCGCGACCAGCTCGACGGCGGCCACGCCATCGAGCCGGACCCGGAGCTCCAGCTGCTCTACCATCGCATGCTGCACGACGACGCCTCGCTGCACGTGTCGGCCGGGCCGCCGGTGCTGCTGCCGCCCGACGTGGCCGACTTCACCGGCCGGGCCGAGCTGCTGGAGGACGTGGCGGGCGGCCTCGTCGTGGTGCACGGGCAGGCGGGGGCGGGCAAGTCGGCGCTGGCCGTGCACGCGGCGTGGCGGCGGCGCCCCCACTTCCCCGACGGCATCCTGTACGCCGACCTGCGCGAGACCACGGCCCCGGCGGCCGTGCTGGAGGACTTCCTGCGCTGGCTCGGCTGCCCGGCCCGGGCGATGCCGGCCGCGCCTGAGCAGCGCGAGCGGCTGTTCCGCACCTACACCGCCAACCGCAAGCTCCTGGTGGTGCTGGACAACGCCGCCGGCGAGGCGCAGGTACGGCCGCTGCTGACCTCGTGCCCGACGATCGTCACCAGCCGTTCCCCGCTGGGCGGCCTGCCCGGCGCGCGGCGGCTGCCGGTGGGCGTGCTGGACGACGGTGAGGCGCTGGAGCTGCTGGTCAAGAGCTCGGGCCGGGCGGCGGACGGCGCCTTGCGGCGGCTCGCGCGCTTCTGCGGCGGCCTGCCGATCGCCCTGCGCATCGCGGGCTCCCGGCTGGCGGCCCGCCCCGAGTGGACCGCCGACTATCTGGTGGGCCTGCTGGAGGACGAGCACCAGCGGCTCGACCGGCTGCGCGCGGGCGACCTGACGGTGCGCAGCGTGTTCGCGATCGGGTTCGACGGGCTGCCGGAGGCGGCGAGGCTGACGTTACGCGGGCTGGGCGCGCTGTCCGCGCCGGACTTCGCCGACTGGGTGACCGAACTGTTCGGCGGGCAGGCGGAGGCGCTGGTGGACGCGGGCCTGCTGGAGACGCACGGCGTGGACGTGGCCGGGCAGGTGCGCTACCGGCTGCACGACCTGACCCGGCTGTTCGCGCGCGAGCAGCCGGCGCCGGGGACGCTGGCGAAGCTGGCGGACGTGGCGCTGTCGCGCGTGCGGGCGTCGCGGTTCCCGCTGGTGTCGGGAGATCCGGCCACGGCCGTGGCGACCAGGGACATCAGGGAGTCGGTCGAGTGGCTGGCGGCCGAGCGGGCGTTCCTGGTGAGCCTGGTCGCCGACCTGGGCGCCGCCGGGCTGGACGACGGCTGCTGGCGGCTGGCCCACCTGCTGACGCCCTACCTGGAGCGGCACCGGTTCCTGGACGACTGGCGGGCCTCGGCGGGGCTTGCGATGGAGTCGGCGCGGCGAGCGGGCGACAGCCTGGGCGAGGCTCTCATCCTGCTGGACCAGGGTGACCTGCACCTGGCCGAGCGGGACTGGCAGCGGGCGGAGGAGCGGCTCCGGCTGGCGGTGGAGATGTTCCGGAGCCGGGGACACGCCCGCGAGGTCGCCCACGCCACGCGCCGGCTCGGCCGCGTCCACCTGGAGCTGGGCCGCCTGGCGGAGGCGGAGCGTGCCCTGCTGGCCTGCCTGGACGCGGCGGAGAACCAGCGCGACGCCGCCGACGCCGAGCAGGTCCTCGGTGTCATGCTGCGCCGCGCGGGCCGGCCGGACGAGGCCGCCGACCGGCTGCTGGCCGCCGCCGGTCGCCTGGCCGAGCTCGGCGACCGGCACCGCCAGGCCGACACACTGCTGGAGCTGTCGGCCGTACACCTGGCGCAGGGCGCGCGACCGGACGCGCGCGCCGCCGCCGAACGGGCCAGGGGCATCGCCGTACGACTCGGCGACCGGCTGCTCGACGCGCAGGCCCTGCTGGCCCTGGCGAAGGTCAACCGTTCGGAGGGCGCGACCGTACGCTCGCGCGAGCTGGCCCGGGCGGCGCTGGAGGTCTTCGAGGAGACCGGCGACCGCCAGGGCGGCGCGAACGCCAGGTCCCTGCTGGCGCTGCTCTGAGCTGCCGGGCTCGGTCAGCCGACGCAGCCGGGGACGCTGTTGGGTGGGGCGCAGTTGTTCGGCCGATTGCCCCTGACCACGCTGTCGCTCAGCGTGACCGCGCCGGACTCTTCGAAGATGCCGCCTCCGTCGCCGGCTGTGTTGCCGGTGACGACGCTGTCGGTCAGGCTCGCCGAGCCGATGGCGTTGAAGAGGCCACCGCCGCGTGCCGTGCCGGGGCCCAGAGCTGTGGCGACATTCTTGATGATCTTCGATTGGCTGCTTGTCAGGGTGCCGCCGGCGGAGTTGTCGATGCCGCCGCCCACGGCGCTCCTGCCACGGGGAGCACTGACGATGTTGCCGATCACCGCGCTGTCGCGCAGGTTGAGCTGACCGCCTGGGCCGATCCGGATCCCGCCGGCCAGCGCGTTGCCGCCCTCGGCGATGGCTCGATTGCCGGTGACGTGAGTGCGGGTCATGAGCATGGTGCCGGTGTACGCGACTCCGCCGCCGGTCACGGTGCCACGCCAGGCACTGGCGGTGTTGCCCCGGATGAAGGTGTCGGTCACGGTCATGTCGACCGCGCTGGTCAACGCGCCCCGCGCGGTGCCGCCCGGGGCACTGGCGCGGTTGCCGCTGATCGTGCTGTGGACGATCGTCGTGGCGGCGAAGGCGGCGTGGCCGGCGCCGAAAGCGAAGCTGTCACGGGATCTCCTGGTGACGTGGACGGTGTTGCCGGTCACCCGGCTGTGCCTGACCGTCATCGGGCCGTCGTTGGCGATCCCGCCGCCCGCGGCGGCGCTCGGGTCGGTGCCGGTGTAACTGGCGGTGTTGTAGCTGACGTCGGTGTTGTTCAAGGTCGCGGTGCCGTCGCTGTCGATGCCGCCGCCCTCGGCGAAGACCCCGGACGTGGCGGTATTGCCGATCACCCGGCTGTGGTTCACCGTCAGGGTGCCTTGGTTGTTGATGCCGCCACCGCAGACCAGCCCGGGAGGATTGGGCGGGGCCGGCGCACCGGGGCAGTCCGTCGCCCTGCCGCCGCTGATGGTGGTCCTGTTGAGCGTGAGCGTGCCCGTGCCGGCCACGAGGAGGATGCGGAAGGCGGGGGCGGTCTTGGCCCGCGTGATCGCCGCGCCGTTGCCGTTGATCGTGATGTCGCTGGTGATGGCCGGCAGCCCGTTGGCGGGGTTCGCGGTATCAGGACGCACCAGGCGGTAGTGGCACCTGTGGGACAGGTTGAGCGTGTCGGGGCCCGGCGAGTTGTTGGCGTTCCTGATGGCCCTGACGAGGTCCGAGACCGAGCACCTCACGGACACGGTGGCGGCCTGGGCGGGCAGGGCCGGAAGCGTCACAACGCCGGCCGCCAGGCTCGCCGCGACCAGGAGCCGGGCCGGAAACGCTCGCCGGACGTTGCGGGCGGGACCCTGCGCTCGGAATCTCTGCCAGGACATCAGGGAACTCCTCTTTCCTCTGCACCGGAGCACGCGGTTGCTCCACAGATGGGTTCTAGCAGTAGCTCCCTGTGAGGTCGCTGTAACCCTGAGTGCGGGCGTGTCGCGACGGCCGTCGACCGATCCTTCCCATGTCGGCCATGCAGATCCTCCGGCAGTCGTCAGAGACGGCTCCAGCGACTCGGACATCGATACGCTGATCTCCATGGGCGATGGCGACGCGTCTCTGCGACCGGCGGACGTAACCGCGGCGTTGGACACGGCCCTAACTGCGCTGAGAGCCGTGGGCGCCGACCCGGTATATCGCGTGGTCGGCACGAGTGCCGCTCTTCTGCAAGGCGTCCATCTCCCCGTCGGGGACATCGACCTCCTGGTGACTCGACGAGAGGACGTGAACGCGTTCGCTGGCGCCCTCTCATCGTTTCCTTGCCTCTACGCCGCCTCTTGGCTTCCCGAAGCTTCGCAATACTTCACCGATTACGACGTGAACGGCGTCGCCGTAGGCATGAGCACCCTCGAAGAGCAGGTCGACTCAGATGGGATGGAATGTGCCGGTCACGGTCCGTGGCGGCACTACGTCCTGATCAGGTGCGGCTCTCATCGTGTTCCTGTGGTCCGCCTGGAACTACGGTTGATCACGGAGCTCCTGAGAGATCGGCCTGATCGATATGAGCCTCTCCTCGACCACCTGGGTACGTATGGGTTTGATCCTGATCTTCTGCAGCGGGCGATGACTGCTCGCCGTTTGCCGGCGGAACGCAGGCGACTGGTCCAAGAGCTCCTCGCGCGCTCTTCCCCCAGCTCCCGCTGACTCGGTCCTGCCGGGAAAATCGGTCGACAGGCGAGCCGCGGTGCACTGCGATGGTTCAGCCGCCCGCCGCACGGAGCGGGCCGATCGCAGGAGTTCTTGGCAGCCGTGAGAACGACGGACACCCGGCCCACGATCGATGCCGCGCTGGTCAGGAAGCTGGTCGATAAGCAGTTCCCGCAGTGGGCCGCGTTGCCGCTGGAACTGCTGGATCCGGCCGGCTCGGACCATGTGATCTACCGGCTGGGCGAACAGCTGTCCGTCCGGCTGCCCCGCCACAGCGGCGCCATCGGACAGGCCGAGAAGGAGCTCGAGTGGCTGCCCCGGCTCGCCCCGCGACTACCCCTGGCCATCCCGGTGCCGGTGGGCGTGGGTGAGCCCGGCTTCGGCTATCCGTGGCGGTGGGCGGTGTCCTCTTGGCTGGAGGGCGAGGTGGCGACCGTCGAGGCACTGGCCGACTCGTCCACGGCCGCCGTCCGACTGGCGGAATTCCTGGCAGCCCTGCGACAGTTCGCGCCCGAGGACATCCAAGCCCTGGCGACCCGTGAAAGCCTCCAGGGCCGCCCGTTGGTGGACCGGGATCGCGCGACGCGAGCCGCCATCGCCGAGGTCGGCGAGGTGTTCGACGCCACCGCCATGACCGAACTGTGGAACGCGGCCGTGAACGCTCCCGGATGGGACCGCCCTCCGGTCTGGTTCCACGGCGACTTCCACACCGGCAACCTGCTGACCGTCGACGGCCGTCTCAGCGCGGTGATCGACTTCGGCGGGCTCGGCATCGGCGATCCGGCCTGTGATCTGATGATCGCCTTCACCCTGATGTCGGCCGGCAGCCGGGCCGCCTTCCGCGCCGCGCTCGACGTGGACGACGCCACCTGGACCCGGGGTCGCGGCTGGGCCCTCGCCACCGGCCTGAACGCCTACACCGCCTATGCCGCTGTCGACCCGAGGGTCGCCGCGCAGACGACCCGTCAGATCACCGAGGCACTCATCGGCTAGATCAAAACCTCCGCCCACTTCACCCTGGGTCGGCGCAGAGCTGGGAGGTCAGAGCGGTGCGGGCCCACTCTTCCCACGTGTCCGGTGACCAACCGCGGTCGCGGACGAAGATCAGGTAGAGCTGCGGGCTGAGCAGGCCGAACAGCAGGTCAGCCGCCATCTCGACAGAGAGGCCGGGACGGGCGTCGGGCTTGCCGGCCAGGGCCTCGGCCGCCGCGTGCTGCACGGTGTAACGCGGGTCGGGGCCGTCCGGCCACTGTGCGGCGATCTCAGGGTCGGTGGCCGCGGCGGCCGCGATCAACGGCATGATCGGGGCGACCCGGCCCAGGATCTCGTGAGTGCCGCGGATGTGCGCGCGCAGTTGCCCCGCTGCGGTCGGTTCGGCGCAGGCGGCGCGGAACCACTCACGATCCATGATGGCGACAGGCTCGGTGTCCCCGGCGATGGACGTGTCCACCACGTCCTTGAACAGCGTGCGCTTGTTGCGGAAGACGAAGTAGACCGTCTGGACGGCCACGCCCGCCCGGTCCGCGACCTCCTGAAGGCTCGTCGCCCCGTACCCCTGCGCGACGAACAGCTCGCGAGCCGCCTCGATGACCTTCGCCCGGGTGCGCCGTGAGCGCTCGGCTCGCTTGTCGGGCCGATTGACTCTTTCCATAGTGCGAGTATAACTTCAGAGAACAACACTAGAGTTTGACTCTAGATTCTTGGAGGAGACGATGAACCACCCCAAGCCGGGCCCGACCTCGACACTGCGAGACCAGGAGGAGGAGTCCGTCCATCGCGCGCTGGAGGGCTACTACCGTGCGGGCAAGCCGCCGTGGGACACCGGCGTGACGCCCCCCGAGCTGGTGGCCCTGGTAGAGGGGCACGGCGCACCGCCGCCCGGCCGCGCCCTCGAACTCGGCTGCGGCACGGGGACCAACGCCATCTACCTCGCCCGGCACGGCTGGGAGGTGACGGCCGTCGACCTGATCGACAGCGCCGTCGACCAGGCCCGGGAGAAGGCCGAGGCGGCTGGGGTGGCGGTGCGACTGCTGCACGGAGACGCCACCCGCCTCGACGAGCTGGACGCGCCCGGCCCCTTCGACCTGTTCTTCGACCTGAGCTGCTACTGCGGGATCCCACTCCACCGCCGCGACGCCTACGCCGCCGGGCTCACCGACCGCGCCGCTCCCGGGGCACAGTTGCTGATGTTCGGGTACGGCCCCGAGCCGCTCGGCAATCCGACCACCGACGTCACGTCGTGGGCGGCGGGCGTCACGGCCGACGAACTCCACGCCAGGTTCACCGGCTGGGAGGTAATCGACGTCACACCGGGCACCAACTCGGTCCCGACCTTCTGGTTCACCCTGCGCCGCGACGCCTAGCGGTATCTGGTCGCCGGTTCCATCGTCGGCGGCGTCACGACTGTGCCGAAAAGGCCACTTCCCGATCGTGGGAGGTGGCCCGTTTCCCGTCCCATCGGGCACGCGACGGGCACAGCGATCATGTGGTCACGGAACCTGTTCTGCCGCATTCTGTCCTACGGTGTGCGATCACCATATTTGTCGATGATCGAGCTAAGAACATGGG
This sequence comes from Nonomuraea sp. NPDC049486, assembly GCF_040676925.1. Taxonomy (NCBI): domain Bacteria; kingdom Bacillati; phylum Actinomycetota; class Actinomycetes; order Streptosporangiales; family Streptosporangiaceae; genus Nonomuraea; species Nonomuraea sp. NPDC049486. The sequence goes on along the minus strand of NZ_JBFAPV010000012.1, from coordinate 234,863 downwards.
GCCGACGGCATCTCCTGCCCCAACGCACGTGGTGAAAAGACGCCAGTGTGTCCATCCCCTGAAAGCGTGAAGACTCGGTTAGGCGGCGATGGTCTCCTGGGCCATTCCCCCATCATGGGCAATGGCCTTTGACGTGGGCCGATGACTTACGCCTCCTCCGTCGCGCCCTGCGTGCGGACGTCTGACGCGCCGAAGCCGCCTCCGGCTCCCAACCAGACCACCGAATCAAGGCGATGGAGACGCCCAGGAGGACCGTGAACCCACCCGCGAGAGCGTTCAGCCCTCCGAGGCCTACCTCTCCGTCCGGATCGCCGATCCCGGCAGGTCGGCCTTCGGCCCAGTCCGCCATGGCCCACGCCTGCGTCGCTACAACCACACCGAACACGATCGTGGCCGCAGCCAGCACGTAGCCGGGAGGGCGCGTCCACGACCGCATCGCGACAAGCACGATGCCGATCAGCAACCCGAGCGGGACGGTCACGAGCTGCCCCAAGTTCAGGCCTATCAGGGCCGAGAGACGGACGTGCTCGAAGTCGCTGCCACGCTGAGCCCATAGGAACGGGATCGTCATGACGCCGCCGCTGATGAGACCGACTGCCAATAACCTGAGCACCGCCACGCGCACCATGATCGTGGACGTGCTCGCCTCTGCGCCACCTCAGCCGTACTTTGCAGCTGCACAAGATTGAAAAGGCCACTTCCCGATCACGGGAGGTGGCCTAAGAACACGGACCGGAACTCGAGTCCCGCTGCTCAGAGCAGATCTGCCCCAAGCGGATCGTGTCGACCTCGGTCCGGATCGCCTCACATGATGGGCTCATGAGCGGAGAATCGAATCTTCCACTGTTCAATTCGCGGGTCAGACGCGAGCTCTACGACCAGCGCGTGCTCGTTCTCGACGGCCCTCTCGATGACGACAACGGGACACTGCTGGCCACGCAACTGATAGCGCTCGCCACGCAGGACGCCTCGGCGGACATCGCATTGTGGATTCACTCGCCGGGTGGGTCGGTTCCCTCGATGCTCGCGATCCGCGACATCATTCGACTCATTCCCTGTGACGTGTCGACCCTCGTGCTGGGCATCGCTTACAGCGCCGGGCAGTTCTTGCTGTCATCGGGCGCCCGAGGGAAGCGTCGCGCCCTGCCACACGCACGTGTCCTGATGCACCAGGGCTCGGCGGGAATCGGTGGCACCGCAGTCGACATCGAACTGCAGGCCGGCGACCTTCGGCATACTCGCGACACAGTGCTCGGCCTCATCGCCGAGGACACGGGGCAGTCCGTCGAGCGCATATTCGAGGATTCTCTGCACGATCGCTGGTACACGGCGCGAGAGGCACTGGACTACGGCTTCATAGATGCGATCGTGCAACATTTCGACGAAATCGCGCCGCGCAATCGCCCACGGCTCGGATTCGACGTGACCGAAGGAGGCGGCCAGTGAGCACGTATACGATTCCCAATGTCATCACGCAGAATTCTCGTGGCGAGCGCATCATGGATGTCTACTCGCACCTGCTCACCGAGCGGATCATCTATCTGGGCACCGCGATCGACGCGGGCGTCGCCAACGCTCTCATCGCCCAGCTGATATTTCTCGAGTCGGACAACCCCGATGCCGAAATACAGTTCTATATCAACTGCGAGGGCGGGGATCCGAGCGCGATGCTCGCGATATATGACACCATGCGTCATATCCGCCCCCGGGTTTCGACCACCTGCGTCGGACAGGCCGTCGCGGTGGGTGCCGTCCTTCTTGCCGCGGGCGCCGAAGGAAAACGTGCCGCTCTCCCGCACGCACGAGTGATCCTGCACCAACCAGCCGCTCAGGGACGCGGCACGATCCCCGATCTCATCTTGCAGGCTGACGAGGTCGTCCGTGTCCGAGCAGACATCGAGCGCATACTGTCGCGGCACACCGGCCAGACGATCGAGACCCTACGCGCCGACACCGATCACGATCGCGTGTTCACCGCGACCGCTGCCTTGGAGTACGGGCTCCTCGATCAGATCATCGAGGAGCGTTCTTAGGCCGGTGGATGACCCGGGCAAGCCACGCTACGCGGCCAGAGCATAAGCCGCCGAGCAGGTAGCACCTCTCGACGTGCTGTTCTGAGCAGACCGCAAGCTCTCGGCAACGGCGAGGGTCAGATCGACCAGGGTCACATCCAGCGCGCCGGCGACCGCAGCGATCATTTCGCTCGACGGCTCTTTGACGCCTCGTTCCATCTCGGAGAGATACTGCGGCGAGACCCCGGCGCGACGTGCCGTCTCGCTCAACTTCTCGCCCCGCTCGTGACGAAGGCCTCTGAGACACTCACCGAGCACGTGCCGCCACAGCGGCTCGCGCTCCGGAGACGGCTTGGAGTTGGTCCGATCGATCGCTGAACGTAGCGGCGGGATGGAAGGGGCCATGCCTCACCTTAGACAGGTGCCGCGTTCGAAGTCGGCCTGATCCGCGCAGAGCGGAATAGTCCCCCTCTCCTCCGGTCCGGCCGACGGCGAATCACGCGGCGGTTCTCTCTGTGGTCGTATGACGTTGACCGCAGGCCAAGCGTTCACGCCGACGCCGTCCAGCGCCGACTCGTCCCGGCCATGGGTGAAGGTCGTCGAGCATTCCCGGATGTTCATGGCCGGCAGTTGGTCTTCCGTCGTACCGGTCCGTGGCGTCGTGGGGTTCGGCAAGGGAAAGATCCTCCTGTCGAATTGGGGGATGAAGGCGAACATCAAGCCGCCGCCAGCCGATGAGGCGGTGCCAGTGGAGGAACTGCGCGACTGATCGGACCCGCTGGACGGAACTCCCAGGGCGAGCCCTCAATCTCAGGCGATGGCAGCGTCGTCAAACTAAAACCGGGCGGCATTCAACCCTTGGCACCAGGGCGCGGCTGAGATGTTGCGCGGACAAGGTGCGCCCGCCGCGCTCCGGCAAGCCGGGCGAGGCGGCCGATAGACCGGCTCGGCGAGGTGGCGGGGCCCTCCGCGAATGGCCGTGGAGGGTATTGCGCGGACCCTGCCTCGTCGCGCTTCACATCCCTCAGCGGGTGAGCGAGGACTGCCAGTGATCCGAACGCGAGCTTGTCTGCTGGTAGTCCCGCGTGCGGTGCTCGGCTCATCCGCCGGGGCCTTCCTCGTCGTTCAGCTGTGGACGCCGACCCAGAGCATCGCCGACACGTCTGGACGCGGGGGTTGAGCGTCAGGATCTGCCAGACGGCCAACGTGATGTCCTGATGGCGAAGCCGGCGCGCCGGAGGCGCGCCCCTGGAAGCACAGCCCGAGCGAAGCGAGGACCTTGCCCTGATCAAGTGGCAGATGAAGATTGGTGGAGTGTGATCGCGTGAGGCGGCATTGCTGTATCTCTCTGCTGTACAGCCGTTACCCGGGCTCAGCCGGTGAAAAAAGGGAGCCCTGTCGTGTTCGGCGGTACCGGGCGGTCGAGCTTCTCGGTGAGCTTCCGATCAATTCCACCGTGCCTTCGTCACGCATGATCGAGAGCCAGCGCCGTACGGTCTGATCGGTCAGGCCGGTACTCCGGGCCAGTTCGGCTCGCGAGAGGGTTTCGTCACCAAGCGCGTCCAGTAGCTGAGGGCGTCGATCGCTCCGTGTCGATGCAGGTGCTTCCCCGGGGAGAGGGCGGTGCCCCCGCTGGGACAACTCGTACTGCGCCCATCGCCTGCTCCCGGTCTGGGTCACTAGTTCACGTGCCACCAGATCCCCCAGTTCGGCCGTAGCCACGCGCGAGTCCACACCGGTCGTGCTCCGGTAGGAACGGTTATCCAGGATCTCTCGATTTCGGAGCATCGCCAGCGCGATGCACTGACTGCCAGAGAGGCCTCCTTCGCCCAAACTTTCGATCCACCTCACGACTTCCTCGTTCAGCAAAGCGTGGTTGGGGATGGTAACGATGAAGGAGGACACACGGTCTTCGAACTGCGGCGGACTCATCCCGGCCGCCCGGAGGGCGGAGACCATGGCGCGGATTCCAGAGCCCCGGTTCTCACAAACCATCCGGGTCTCACCCGGAAGAGGAACGTCCTCAAGCATCCTCATCAGCGTCGCGTTGCGTGCGGAAGAAATCCCTTCGTCGGTGAGATTGTCGATGGTCACCGGGCCGAACAATCCGCCAGGGCTTCGAATTGTCAGCCTGTCCGGGTACATCTCAATCTGAATCTGAGTACCCCGGGCGGCGCTGGACAGATCCCGGTGTACGAGCGCATTCACCACGGCTTCCCGAAGTGCGGTCTCCGGGTACTCCCAGACGTCCTCTCGGCCGACTCCTCCGATGACTGCCCTCCTGGACATATTTCGCCGGATCGCAGCCAGCGCGTCGCGGACCATGATGGGGATGGGTCCTTCGACGGTGAGGTTGTCCAGAAAGCGCGTGCCAGTGGCTGATGGTTGGCCGGTGACCGAGGGGTAATGCACGAAGCTGATCATCAGTTGGGGGAGATACTCTTGCGGGTAGGAGCCGAGCGCGAGCAGGGCTGCCAGGGAGAGCGTTTCCGTGCCGTCGTGTCCAGCTACCAGAATCCTGGCTCGTCTCAGCAGGTCGTCACGGTCAAGATCTGCAAAGGCATGAGGCCTGTTGGTACGGAGTCTTGCGATGAACGACTCCAGGGCGATCGGATCAAGAAGCTGGAGGCCGGTTCCTGAAATGGCCTGCTCGTCCTCACGAGGCTGCCCGCGTGAGGACAGCATGATTTGAACCTCGTAGCTCGACAGTCGCCGATCCCCATCGCCTACGCGTACGAAGCTGCCCTTGGTCATCCCGGCACCTTTGTAGAAACACGGTCGCTGGGCCGGATCCAGTTCGGGGACTTCTGCCACGATGATCTTCACACCTTCGAAGTCGTGGACGCGGATCAACGGCCGCAGAGCAGGTTCCATGTCAGTGGAGCAGAGCGAGGCCAGGTCGTTGGAAAGCTTTGAAGCATCACGTACACCCGTTGCTGAGAATCCCGTGCTCTCGCTCAGGCCCAGGATGAGCACACCACCGTGAGTGTTGGCGAAGGCAGAGAGCGTCTCCCGGATCGTCTTCGGCAGCTCGCGCTGGGACTGCTTCACTTCTACGTCGGAGATGTCCCCGCCGAGAACGCGGAGGTTGGCAATGATCTCGGAGAGCTCTTCGTCGAGCACGTTGTACTCCCTGAGCAGCGCGGACGAGCATGCTAGTTAGCATGCTAGTTAGCATGCTTCGGCTAGATAACAGGAATCACCAAGCCAGGTACCTGAACAGAGGGCTTTCTCGGCTCTCGTCCACCGGAGGCACCGGGATGTAGCCGTATACATCGGCTGCACAAGCTCCAAGAGACCGTATTCGGATCAATGAGGGCGCCCGAGCTCATTCTTACGCGAAGCGCCCCACGTGAAGACCTTCTTGCGGGACCGAATGCATGCACAGGGAAGAACGCCCGAGAGGAGCGAGGATCATTGGGGCGATCCCGCAGGAGCACAGCGAGCGTGTGGAGAACAGTTGACGCTGTAGCTGCACAAGATCGAAAAGGCCACTTCCCGATCATGGGATGTGGCCTCCGACGTGCGGTGGAGCCTAGGAGATTCGAACTCCTGACTTCCTGCTTGCAAAGCAGGCGCTCTGCCAGCTGAGCTAAGGCCCCTTCGAACAATGAAGATAGCCTACCGAACCGGCGCCGGTATCCGCGCGCCTCCCAGGTCGCCGCTCAGGATCAGCTCCGGCAGTGCGCCGACGGACGGTAACACGTGGGTGGCGCCGCCGCCGACGAGGCGGTCTCGGCTGTGGCCGCTGTCGGTGAGGATGCCGGCCACGACGGCGGCGCCGGCGCGGTGGCCGGCGAGCATGTGGCTCTCGGAGTCACCGGCGACGGCCACCTGACGGACGTCGGGGATGCCGAGGCGCAGGACGGCGTGCAGGACCATGTCGGGCCAGGGGCGGCCGCGGCCGCCCGCGTCTTCGGGGCTGATGGCCAGGTCGATCTTGTCGTGCCAGCCGAGGATGCCGAGGACGCGGCCGAGGGTGGTGCGGCTGAAGCCGGTGAGCAGGGCCAGCCGGATGTCGGAGCCGCGGAGCTTGTCGAGGACCTCGACGATGCCGGGGGCGGGGGTGAGGCCGGAGCGTTCGAGGGCGCCTTCGTAGGCGCGCTCGAAGGTCAGGTTGGCGGCCTGCGCCCGGGCCTCGTTCTCCGGGAAGATGCCCCGGAAGACGTCGATCTTGGGTTGCCCCCGGGACCGGTGCACGTGCACCATGGCACGTGCGTACGCTCCGGTCCCGGGGACTATGCCCTGGGTGGCGATCGCCTCGGCGAACGCGCGCTCGACCGTGGCGATGTCGCCGACCGTGGTGCCTGCCAGGTCCAGGCACACCAGCTTGATGGGGACGATGTCACTCATCGCCTCGCCGGTCGGTTAGTTCTCGCTACCGGTCGCCTCGGTCCAGAGATCGAGCTCTGCCCGATCGGCCTGCACCTTGCGCCAGATCAGCAACCCCCCAAGGGCGACCAGCGCCAGAACGAGCAGCTTCTTCACTGTGTGACCCCACTTCTTCGACGGTCTCGCCCGCTGGGCAAGACCCAACGGATGCTTTGCAGCCTAGCAAGGGATGGCGGCGGTCCCCGTGTTTGCGCGGACCAGATGTCGGATTGTTCAAGGAACACGCGGCGCCGAGGATTGACATACCCCCTAGCCGTATATATCGTCCTCCGCATACCCCCTCCAGGTATGCACAGCCAGGGTCAAGACATACCCTAGGGGGGTACGGTGTTAGACTCGATACAAGGCATCACGTACGAGCATATGAAGGAGCATGCGATGAGCACCGCCACCTACACCGTCAAGGGCATGACCTGCGGCCACTGCGTGAGTTTCGTCAAGGAGGAGGTCGGCGAGGTGGCCGGCGTGACCTCCGTCGACGTGGACCTCAAGAGCGGCCGGTTGACCGTGGTCAGCGACGGTCCTGTCAATGAGACGGAGATCAGCGGCGCGGTCAAGGAGGCCGGCTACGAACTGGTGGGGGTGTCATGAGAACGGCAGGCCGGTTGGGCCTTTACGGCGCCGGGCTCGCGGTGATCTTCGCCGCGGCGCTGGGCGCCGGGAGCGCGGCGGGCCAGATCGGGCCCGCCGCCGGCCCGACCGGCCGCACGGCGGAGCAGGTGAAGCAGGGAGAGACGGCCATGGACCACGGAACGGGTGAGCAGGCCGAGGACGGCCACACTGACAGCGCGGACGGCCACGCCGACAGCGGGCACTCAGGCGCTACGGATACCCCCGGGGGGCTCCAGGTCTCCCAGGACGGCTACACCTTCACGCGCCTCGCCACCGACGACCCCGACGACTTCCGCTTCACCGTCGACGGCCCCGGCGACAAGCCGGTGACGGAGTTCGACGTCGAGCACGACAAGAAGCTGCACCTCATCGTCGCCTCCCGCGACCTGACCATCTTCCGGCACCTCCACCCGGAGATGGCCGCCGACGGCACCTGGCGCGTGAAGCTCCCCCTGGACGAGCCCGGCCCCTACCGTGCCTTCGCCGACTTCAAGCCCACCGGCGCCGACAAGCTGACGCTCGGCCTCGACCTGCAGGTGCCGGGCGACTACCGCCCGCGCGAGCTCCCGCACGCGAGCACCGAGGCGCGGACCGGTGACTACACTGTGAGCCTCGCCGGGAGCCTGGAGCCCGGCCGGTCGAGCAAGCTGACGCTCAAGGTGAGCAAGGACGGCAAGCCGGTGACCGACCTGGAGCCCTACCTCGGCGCCTACGGACACCTGGTGGCCCTCAGGGCCGGCGATCTCGCCTATCTGCACGTCCATCCTGAGGAGACCGGCAAGGCGGGCCCGGAGATCACGTTCTTCGCCGAGGTGCCCAGCACCGGCTCCTACCGCCTGTTCCTGGACTTCAAGCACGACGGCAAGGTGCGCACCGCGGCCTTCACGGCCGAGACCGGACCGCACGGCCACTGACGCCTGGGAGGAGAAGGGTGATGACATCACTCACCGACGGCCGCGGGGGCGCGGTCGAGCTCTCGATCGGCGGCATGACGTGTGCTTCCTGCGCCAACCGGATCGAGCGCAAGCTCAACAAGCTCGACGGCGTCACGGCGACGGTCAACTACGCGACCGAGAAGGCCAAGGTCACCTTCCCCGCGGACCTGGACCCGCTGGCGCTGGTCCAGGAGGTGGAGAAGGCCGGCTACACGGCCGAGCTGCCCCACGAGCGGCCCAAGGAAGAAGCGGAGAAGCCGGACAACAGCCTGCGCGACCGGCTGATCGTCGCGGTGGTGCTGAGCGTCCCGGTGGTGGCCATGGCCATGATCCCGGCGCTGCAGTTCCGCTACTGGCAGTGGCTGTCGCTGGCGCTGGCCGGGCCGGTCGTGGTGTACGCGGGCTGGCCGTTCCACAAGGCGGCCTGGACGAACCTGCGTCACGGCACCGCCACCATGGACACGCTGGTCTCGATGGGCACGCTCGCGGCCTTCGGCTGGTCGCTGTGGGCGCTGTTCTTCGGCACGGCCGGGATACCCGGCATGGTCCACCCGTTCGAGCTGACGATCCAGCGCACCGACGGCGCCGGCAACATCTACCTGGAGGCGGCGGCCGGGGTGACGGCGTTCATCCTGGCCGGGCGCTACTTCGAGTCGCGGTCCAAGCGGAAGGCCGGGGCCGCGCTGCGGGCGCTGATGGAGCTGGGCGCCAAGGACGTGGAGCTGGCCGACGGCCGCCGCGTCCCGGCCGACCAGCTCACGGCGGGTGACCTGTTCGTGGTCCGGCCGGGCGAGAAGATCGCGACCGACGGCGTGATCGAGGAAGGCACGTCCGCCGTCGACGCCTCGATGCTGACCGGCGAGTCCGTGCCGGTCGAGGTGCGGCCGGGCGACGCGGTGACGGGCGCGACGGTGAACGCGGGCGGCCGGCTCGTCGTCCGCGCCACCCGGGTCGGGGCCGACACCCAGCTGGCGCAGATGGCCAGGCTGGTGGAGGAGGCCCAGACGGGCAAGGCCGAGGTGCAGCGGCTCGCCGACCGCATCTCGGGCGTGTTCGTACCGATCGTGATCGCGCTCGCCGTGGGCACGCTCGGGTTCTGGCTCGGTACGGGCAACGGCGCGGGCGCGGCGTTCACCGCGGCGGTGGCGGTGCTGATCATCGCCTGCCCGTGCGCGCTGGGGCTGGCGACGCCGACGGCGCTGCTGGTCGGCACCGGCAGGGGCGCGCAGCTCGGCATCCTGATCAAGGGCCCGGAGGTGCTGGAGTCCACCCGCAAGGCGGACACGATCGTGCTCGACAAGACCGGCACGGTCACCGAGGGCCGGATGACGCTCACCGAGGTCCACGTCGCCGAGGGCGAGGACGAGGCCGAGGTGCTGCGCCTGGCCGGCGCGCTGGAGCACGCATCCGAGCACCCGATCGCCCAGGCCGTGGCCAGGGCCGCCCGGTCGGACGCCACGGTCGAGGACTTCGCGAACGTCGAAGGGCTCGGCGTGCAGGGCGTGGTCGACGGGCACGCGGTGCTGGTCGGCCGGCCCAGGCTGCTGGAGGAGTGGTCGCAGCACCTCACCCCCGAGCTCGTGGAGGCTCTGGAGCAGGCGCAGGCCGCGGGCCGCACCGCGGTCGCGGTCGGCTGGGACGGCCGGGCCCGTGCCGTGCTGGTGGTGTCCGACGTGGTGAAGCCCACCAGCGCGGAGGCGGTCGCGGAGCTGAAGCGGCTCGGCCTCACCCCGGTGCTGCTGACCGGCGACAACGAGAAGGTCGCCCGCGCGGTGGCGGCCGAGGTGGGCATCGACGAGGTGATCGCCGAGGTGCTGCCCGCGGACAAGGTCGAGGTGGTCAAGCGCCTGCAGGGCGAGGGCAAGGTCGTGGCGATGGTGGGCGACGGCGTCAACGACGCGGCCGCGCTCGCCCAGGCCGACCTCGGGCTGGCCATGGGCACCGGCACCGACGCGGCCATCGAGGCGTCCGACCTGACGCTGGTCCGCGGCGACCTGCGGGTGACGGCCGACGCCCTGCGCCTGTCGCGCAGGACGCTCGCCACCATCAAGGGCAACCTGTTCTGGGCGTTCGCCTACAACGTGGCCGCGCTGCCCCTGGCCGCGATGGGGCTGCTCAACCCGATGATCGCGGGGGCCGCGATGGCGTTCTCCAGCGTGTTCGTGGTGAGCAACAGCCTGCGGCTGCGCGCTTTCAGGTGAGACCGTCCGTCGCCGGCCCGGCAGTGCCGGGCCCGCGGCGGGCTTCGCGCGTCAATCGTGCCTGCGGCTCCAGAACCGGCGGGAGCGGTCTTCTGACATCTCGGGTTCGTCGGGCGGGGTGGGCTGCTGCACGATCACCACCGTCGTCTTGGCGTGACGCGCGCAGTACATGCTGGTCGAGGGCAGGAACATGCGGCTGAGCAGGCCGCGGCGGCTGCGCCCGAGCACCAGCAGGTCGCCCTCGCGGGCCAGGTCGACGAGGTGGTAGCCGGGATCGCCGACCCTGGACACCATGACCGTGTGGAGGTCCTCCGGCAGGCCTCCCGCCACGTCCTCGAACACGCCGGCGATCACCTCGCCGCAGCGTGCCTCCTCACCCGATCTGATGGCGTGCTGCACGGGCAGCGCCTCCGGGAACGGGTGCACCGGAGCCCGGCTGACATGTACGGCGACGAGAGCCATGCGGCGCAGCCGCGCGGTCCCGATCGCCCAGGCGAGCGCCCAGCGCGCGGCCGGAGTCTCGTCGACGCCCACGATGAGCCGCACGCCGCCGGGCAGGTCCTGATCCACCACGCCCCTCCCTTACCGAGGTACGTACCATAGTGCGCCTTTCGGCTAGTTACCGGGAGGTGTGAGTTTCGGACCTCTCACACCAGTGCGAGCAAGCCGGTATAGAGGGTTTCGCGTTCCGGCTCGGAAAAGGCTTCGTACGGCACCGCCGCGCGGCGGTTGGTGCCCGCCTCGATGCGTTCGCGCAGCGGGCCGGGCTCCAGTGCGACGACCTCGGCCGCGGTCAGTCCCGCCGCCTGCCAGGCCGCCGCGTGCGCGTCGGCGCGGGCGTAGCGTAGCGCCGCCAGCCGGTTGAACAGCAGCAGCCCCGCCGGTGCCCCCTCGGGTTCGTACGGGGGAGCCATCACCGCGAGCGCGTCACCCGGCTCCGCCATGGCCTTGCCGAGCACCCGTCCCGCCAGCGCGGCGAGGGTCTCGACGTCATGGTCCCGCCAGATCCGGCCGGCCACGGCCGCGTGCGTCTCGTACAGCCCGTGCACGAGGCCCAGGCCCCGCTCCGTCAGCCGCAGCGTGCCGTCGTCGTCGGCCAGTTCGCCGCGCCGGACGTGCTCCCGGATGCTCTCCTCCCGGTCGTCCCCGTACCGGTGGACGGCGGCCAGGTCGCGTCTGGTGAGGGTGCGCAGCGGGAGCGTGAACCGCAGGTCGTTCAGCAGTCCCAGGGCGTCGGGTCTGCGTGTGGCGGCGTGCAGGTTGACGTGGACCGCGTCGATGACCGGGGCGATCGCCGCCGCGTACGCGTGCGGGTCCGTGGGCGTCAGCATCCCGCGCCATTATGCCGGTCTCGCCGGAAATCTTGGGCTGTGTCGGGAGAAGGACCGAGGGGGTGGCGTGAAATCATGTCGGCATCGTGCCGTCCAGCCTTCCGTTCCGCCTCGCCCGCACCGCGGTGTTCGCCGTGGTGTGTCTCAGCCTCGGCATGGTGGCCCACTCCCTGGCGGGCGGGAGCGTGCCGGGGCCGGCCATGGTGGCCGGGTTCTTCGTGGCCGCCGGGGGTGCGTACCCGCTGGCCGGGCGGGAGCGGGGCCCGCGGGCGATCCTGGCGCTGCTGGGCGGTCTGCAGCTCGTCCTGCACGTGATGTTCTCGCTCTCCCACGCCGTCTCCCCCGCCGCCGGGGCCGCGCACGCCGCGCACGCCTCGGCCGGGCTGGCCCCCGACCTCGGGATGTTCGTCGCCCACGGGTGGGCGGTCGGGCTGACCGCGCTCTGGCTGGCGCGCGGGGAGGCCGCGCTGTGGGGGCTGCTGCGCCGCCTGGCCGCACGGCTCGTCACCGTGCTGCTGCCGGTGCCGGCGACGCCGTTCGTCGAGCTGCCCCACGCCGAGCCGCCGGTGCTGCGCTCGGCGATCCTCCGGCATGCCGTCAGCGGGCGCGGGCCGCCCGCGGTCATCGGAATCCGCTGACCTTTTTCCGATGACCGACGCCCCGGCGACTTCCGCCGCGGGCGCAGGAAGGCATGTCCATGAACACCCGTTCCGCCCTGCTCGTCACCGCCACGGCCGTGCTCATCGCCGGCTGCGGCGCCGCCACCCCGGCCGCCGGGCCCGCGCCCACCACCAGCGTCGAGGCCGCCGCCCCGGCCCAGGCGCTCACCATCACCGACCCCTGGGTGAAGGCGGTGAAGGAGGGGATGACCGCCGCGTTCGGCACCCTCGTCAACCACACCGACAGCCCCATCACCGTCGTCGCGGGCGCCTCGCCGCTCTCGCCGGAGATCGAGCTGCACGAGGTGGTCGAGTCCGACAAAAAGATGATCATGCGGCCGAAGGAGGGCGGGTTCGTCGTCCCGGCACGCGGCAGCCACGAGCTCAAGCCCGGCGGCGACCACATCATGCTGATGGGCGTCAAGGAGGAGGTGAAGCCCGGCGCGGAGATCCCGATCACGCTGACGCTGCAGGAAGGTCCCCCGCTGGAGTTCACCGCCGTCGGCAAGGACTTCGCGGGCGCGAAGGAGGACTACCAGCCGGGCACGGACCACTGATGGCCGAGCAGAGGATCACCCGGCGCGGGCTGTTCGCCGCCGGGGCGGCGACGGCCGTGGGCACGGCGGCGGGCACGGTGGCCGTCACGATGGCCGGCACGATGGCAGGCACGGCCGCCGGCGCCTCGCCGAGCGGCGCTGCCACGGAGGTCCCGTCCGGTACGGCCACGGAACCGTTCCACGGCGTCCACCAGGCCGGGATCGCCACGTCCCCGCAGGCGCACGCCGTGTTCGTGGCGTTCGACCTCAAGCGCGGCACCGGACGGGAGCCGATCGCCCGGCTCATGCGGTTGCTGACCGACGACGCGCGCCGGCTCACCCTGGGCCGGGGCGCGCTCGCCGACACCGAGCCCGAGCTGGCCGTCTCCCCCGCCAGGCTGACGGTCACGTTCGGGTTCGGCCCCGGCCTGTTCGAGGCGGCCGGGGTGGAATCGCCGGTCCGGCAGCTGCCGGAGTTCGAGACGGACAAGCTGGAGGACCGCTGGTCCGGCGGTGACCTGCTGGTGCAGATCTGCGCCGACGACCCGCTGACCGTCGCGCACGCGCTGCGGATGGTGGTCAAGGACGCGCGGGCGTTCGCGCGGGTGCGCTGGACGCAGCGCGGCTTCCGGCGCGGCGCGCACGTCCAGCCCGCCGGCGCCACCCAGCGCAACCTGATGGGCCAGCTCGACGGCACCGTCAACCCGGCCGACCTGGACCGGGCGGTCTGGCTCGGCCAGGGCCCGCTGCGCGGCGGCACCACGCTGGTGCTGCGCCGGATCCGCATGGACCTGGAGACCTGGGACGAGCTGGACAGGACCGGCAGGGAGTTCACGATCGGCCGCCGCCTCGCCGACGGCGCGCCGCTCACCGGCCGGGCCGAGCACGACGAGCCCGACTTCGGCAGGCTGAACCGGCTCGGCTTCCCCGTCATCTCCGAGTACGCGCACATCAGGCGGGCCCGGGTGGACGATCCCGGCGCCCGCATGCTGCGGCGGCCGTACAACTACGACGACGGGCTGGCCGAGGACGGCACCCCCGACTCCGGGCTGCTGTTCGCCGCCTACCAGGCGGACGTGGACAAGCAGTTCGTCCCGGTGCAGCGGCGGCTGGCCGAAGGCGACCTGCTCAACGAGTGGATCACCGCGATCGGCTCGGCGGTGTTCGCGATCCCGCCCGGGTGCGCCCCGGACGGCTGGATCGGGGAGACGCTGCTCGCGGACGGGCCTTGACGGCGCGTCCGTAGGCGCCGGGCCCGGTCGGTCAGGAACCGCCCGGGCCCGGTCGGTCAGGGACTGGCCAGGGCTTCCGTCGGGGAGAGGCGGGCGGCGCGGATCGCCGGGTAGAGCCCGGCGACCGCGCCGATGACCAGCGTCGCGGCCAGGCCGCCCGCCGTCGCCTCGGCGGGGATCACGGACGGCCACTCCTCGTAGGCGGCGTAGCCGACGGTGACGGCGGCGCCGACGCACACGCCGCCCACCCCGCCGATCGCCGACAGCAGCAGCGACTCGGCCAGGAACTGGGTGCGGATCTGGCCACGGGTGGCGCCCAGCGAGCGGCGCAGGCCGATCTCGGCCCGCCGCTCCAGCACCGAGATGACCATGGTGTTGGCGACCCCCACCCCGCCGACGATCAGCGCCACCGCGCCGACGCCCAGCAGCAGGCCGGTGAACGCCTGGTCGGTGGCCTGCTTGGCGGCCAGCGCGTCCGACGGGCGGGAGACGTCGACCTCGTTGGGCGCCTCCGGGTTGCCGGTTCCGGCCAGCACGTCCCGTACCGCGTCCATGTGCCGCTCGTCCACCCGCGTGTAGAGCACGGTGGGGTGGCCGTCGAAGCCCAGCCGCTCCTCCGCGACCGGCCAGCCGACCAGCGCCGCGGTGTCCAGCTCCACGGCGAGCGCCACCGGCTCCAGGACGCCGACGACGGTGAACCGCCGGCCGCCGACCAGCACCTGCGTGTCGGGCCCGACCGCGCCGACGCCGAGCCGTTCGGCCGTGGCCGAGCCGAGCACCACGGCCGGGTAGGCGTGCGTGGCCGCGTTGAGCCAGGTGCCGGCGCGCAGCGTCGCGCCCACGGAGTCGAGCAGGTCGAGCCGGGCCGCGTAGGCGGAGATGCCGCCGGTCCGCGCCTCGGGGATCTCCTCCGACCGGTACACCTTGGCGTCCTGGACCTGCCCGACCGACGACACCGACAGCACAGGGCCGATGCGCTCGATCATCGCCTCGGCCTCCACCGGCATCTTGGCCTCCTCGCCGCTGAGGGTCTGCCCGGACGAGACCGTGAGCAGGTTCGTGCCCAGCGCGGAAAGCTGGCGGTCCAGCTCGGCGCCGGACGAGGAGGAGATGCCGACCACGCCGATCATCGCCGCGATGCCGATGGCGATGCCCAGCGCCGACAGGAACGCCCGCAGCGGGCGGGTGCGCAGCCCGACCGCGCCGACCCTGAGCACGTCGCGCGGCCGCAACCGGGGCGGGGTGAGGTCACGGCCGGCTTGGGGCGGGGCCGGGGCCCGGCGCGGTGTCACCTCTTCCCGGCCGGCCATCAGGCCGCCCCGGCGTGGTCGGCGACGATCCGGCCGTCGCGCATCCGGACCTGGCGGGGCAGCCTGCCGGCGATCTCCGGGTCGTGCGTGATGATCAGCACCGTCGTACCGGACGCGTGCAGCTCGCGCAGCAGCTCCATCACCCCCGCCCCGGACGCCGAGTCGAGCGCGCCGGTCGGCTCGTCGGCCAGCAGCAGCGGCGGATCGCCGGCCACCGCCCTGGCGATGGCCACCCGCTGCCGCTCGCCGCCGGACAGCTCGTGCGGCTCGTGGTCCATGCGGTGGGCGAGCCCCACCCGCTCCAGCGCGGCCCGCGCGCGGCGGCGCCGCTCGGCCCGCGGCAGGCCGCTGTAGAGCAGGCCGTCGGCCACGTTATCCAGCGCCGGCACGTTCGCGGCCAGGTGGAACTGCTGGAACACGAACCCGATCCCGGTCCCCCGCAGCGCCGACAGCCGGTTGTCCGACAGCGTCGCGACGTCGTATCCGTCGACGCGGACCGTGCCCGACGTGGGCCGGTCGAGCGTGCCGATGGTGTTGAGCATGGTCGACTTGCCGGACCCGGACGGGCCCGCGATGGCGACCATCTCGCCGCGCCGGATCTCCAGCGACACGTCGTCCAGCGCGGTGACGCCGCCGGGGTAGACCTTGCTCACGCGGGAAAGCTCGATCATTTCGCCATCCCCACCGTCATGCCCTCGGTGAGCCCGTCGCCGGTGATCTCCACCCGGCCGCCGGAGAACAGGCCGGTCTCGACCGGGACGTAACGGGTGGCGCCGCCTTCGACGACCTCCACGCCGAACCCGCCCTCGCGCAGCGCCACCAGGGCGGCGACCGGGACGGTGAGCACGTTCTCGCGCTCCTCGGCGGTGAACCTCACGTCGACCGCCGCCTGGTCGAGGTCCGCGGCCTTCTCGCCGGTGAGCGAGACGAGCGCCTCGACCTTGGTCTGGGGCTCCTCGTTCCCCTGCCCCGGGACGATCACGGTGGCGACCTCGGTGATCTTGCCCCTGACCTCCTGACCGCCGGGCAGCGTGACCGTCACCTTGGCGCTCTCCTTCGCCAGCCGCCGGTCCTCGGAGTCGAGCTGGACGGTGACGACCTTGGCGGTGCCGGTGTAGCCGAGCACCTTCTGGCCGGGCGCGGCGGGCCGGCCGGCCTCGGCGTCCACGGTGTCCACCCTGACCCTGCCGTCGGCGAACACCACCCGGCCCAGCTCGACCACGCCGGTCTCCGGCAGGCCGCGGTCCTCCTGCCAGGCCATGACCGCCCGCGCCGTGGCCCAGGTGTACGTGTCGTCGACGGTGAAGCCGTCGTAGCCGAGCTTGCTCAGGTTGCGTTCCAGGCTCGCCACGTCACGGCCCTCGGCGCCCACCGCCAGGTCCCGGTACGCGGGCGTGCTCCCGTACATGAGCACCACCGGATCGTCGTCCACCTTGTAGAGCGGCTCGCCGCGGGTGATCACGTCGTCGCCGCCGGGCAGCCAGGTGACGGTGCCGCGCATGCGGTTGGTCACCGAGGCGGCCGGGCCGAAGCCCAGCTCGCCGTCGGCCTCCCGTGTGTCCCGCAGGGTCTCCTCGGCGATCGTCGCGGTGGCCGGCGGCAGCGCGGCGGCGGGCCGCCCGGCCGGGGCCCTGTCGAGCAGGCCGAGACCGGCGGCGGCCACCGCGCCGGCCAGCACGGTCGCGGTGGTCAGCCAGGCCGCCCGACGGCCGCGGCGGCGTCGCGGGGCCGTCTCCAGCGCTTCCCCGTCGATCGTGGTCGTGCCCATCACTTGGGCCGGTCCATCTGGCACTTCTTCTGCGCGGCCTCGAAGTCGGGGTCGTCGCCGACGTCCTTGGTGATGCGGACCCTGCCGCCCTCGGGGTCGGGGAAGTTCTCCACGCCGTTCTCACGCATGCAGGCAGCGATCTTGAGCAGGTCGTCGTTGCTCTCACCGTCGGCACGCCCGCCGCCGGGGGGCTGCCACTCCTTGCACGCCTCGCGGGCCTGCTCCATCTTCTCCTGGGTGCCGGGGCCCATCGTCATCCGTATGCCCTCGCCCGGCTTGGGGTCGGGGACGTCGACGCCGTTCTCGCGCATGCACTGCGCCCACTTCAGGCCCCGCTCCTCGCGGTCCAGACTCGGCGCGGCGCTCGCGGTGGGATCGCCTCCCGCGGAGGCCACGCCGGGGGCCTCCGCGCCGCATCCGGTCAGCGCCAGCGCGAGCGCCGCGGTCACGCCGAGCATCCGTACTCGCATCACGTTCTCCTCGTCGGGCCGGAACCGTTCCGGCCGCCTGAGAGGAGATGGAACCGACGAGCCGGTTTCCCGGCGGTTTCCACGAGCGCTAACGGGGAGTAAACAGTCGATCCGCCACGATTCCCGGCATGCGAGTGCTGGTAGTGGAGGACGAGCGCATCCTGGCCGACGCGATAGCCGAGTGGCTGCGCGACGAGACGCACGCCGTGGACACCGCCGGCGACGGCGAGTCGGCGCTGGAGCGGATCGCGGTCAACGACTACGACGTGGTCATCCTGGACCGGGACCTGCCGCTCGTGCACGGCGACGACGTGTGCAGGCACCTCGTGGAGTCGGATTCGACGGCGCGGGTGCTGATGCTCACCGCGGCGGGGGAGATCGACGACCGGGTGACGGGGCTGTCGCTGGGCGCCGACGACTACCTGGCCAAGCCGTTCGCCTTCGCCGAGCTGTCGGCCCGGGTGCAGGCGCTCGGCCGGCGCGCCCGGCCGGCCCTGCCGCCGGTGCTGCGCCGCGCCGGGATCACGCTCGACCCGGCCCGGCGCGAGGTGTACCGGAACGGGCGGTACGTGCCGCTGTCGAACAAGGAGTTCGCCGTACTCGCCGAGCTGCTGCGGGCCGGCGGCGCCGTGATCTCCTCCGAGCAGCTCCTGGAGAAGGCGTGGGACGAGAACGCGGACCCGTTCACCGGCGTGGTTCGGCTGACCGTGCTCAAGCTGCGGCGCAAGCTGGGCGACCCGCCGGTGGTGCTGACCGTGACCGGCGCGGGCTACCGCATCCCATGAGGCTGTCGCTGCGCCTGCGGCTCACGGTCGTGTACGGCGCGCTGTTCATGCTGGCCGGCGTGGTGCTCGTCGGCGTCACGTACCTGCTGTTCAACCAGGAGCTGGTACGGATCTTCGAGGAGAAGTACGGCGACCCCGGCGGGAACCGGCACAGGTTCATCTCCGTCATGAAGGACGGGGTGATGCTCAGCCCCGAGGCGTCGCAGCGGCTGCTGGCCGAGCAGGAGGCCGACCTGCGCGCCGCCGCGACCACGTCCTTGCTGGCCCAGGGGGTGATCGCGGTGGTCGTGGTCGCCTGCCTGGCGACGGCGCTGGGCTGGGTGGTGGCCGGGCGGGTGCTGGCCCCGCTGCACAAGGTGACCGCGACCGCGCGCCGCATCGCCGCCGCCCCCGACGCCGACCGCAGCCTGCGCGAGCGGATCGACCTGGACGGGCCGATCGACGAGGTCAAGGAGCTGGCCGACACCTTCGACGCCATGGTGGCGCGGCTCGACCGGTCCTTCGACGGGCAGCGCAGGTTCGTCGCCAACGCCTCGCACGAGCTGCGCACCCCGCTGACGCTCAACCGCGCCCTGGTCGAGCTGGCCATGCACCGCCGCTCCGCCTCCGCCGACGTCAAGCGGCTCGGGGAGAGCCTGCTGGAGATCAACGTCAGGCACGAGCGGCTCATCTCCGGGCTGCTGCTGCTCGCGCGGGCCGAGCACGAGGTGACCGACCGGTCGCCGGTCGACCTCGCCGACGTCGTGGCGCACGTGGTCGCCCAGACCGCCCCCGAGGCGGCGCAGGAGAAGGTCACGGTGTACGAGGAAGCGTTCCCCGCGCCCACGACCGGTGACGCGCTGCTGCTCGAACGGCTGGTGACGAACCTGGTGGAGAACGGCGTCCGGCACAACCTGCGCGACGGCACCGGCTGGGTCCGGATCGCCAGCCGGACGGCCACCGGCGGGCGGGTCACGGTGACGGTCACCAACACGGGCCCCGTCGTGCCGCCGTACGACGTGCCGGAGCTGTTCAAGCCGTTCCGCCGGCTCAACGGCGAGCGCACCGTCACGGGCAAGAGCGCGGGCCTGGGCCTGTCGATCGTCCGGTCGGTGGCCCGCGCCCACGGCGGCGACGTGACGGCCCATCCCCGGGAGGGCGGCGGCCTGGTGATGACGGCCACGCTCCCCCGCGCCGTGCCGTGACCGGCGCGGCGGGTCCGTCGAGCGAGTCCCCGCGCCCGGCGGACCCCGCCGCACCCGGCCGTCCACCCCCGGACGGCCGTCCCGCGTGAGGGTGCGGGTACCGGACACGATGGCGGTCACGGCCCGCCGTTCACCAGACCACTTTCTGCCCGGTTTCTGCTCACTCGCCCCGGCCGTACGTCACGACACGCGTCCTCGCGCGTACGGCGAACCCCGGCGAGCCGATGGACAATGACGGCGCGGCAACCGATCCAGCAGGAGGGTTCCATGCCACCCGACCCGGCCCAGCGGCTGCTGGGTTACATCGACGGCGCCTGGGTGGCGTCGGCGGTCTGCGCCGCGGCCGAGCTCGGGGTGGCCGACGCGCTGGCCGGTGGCGCGCGCGACGCCGATCAGCTGGCGCGGGCCGTGGGCGCCCACCCAGGCGCGCTCTACCGGCTGCTGCGGGCGCTCGCCGACCTGGGCGTGCTGCGCGAGCTCGACGGCCGCGTGTTCGAACTGACCGAGACGGGCGAACGGCTGCGGCGGGACCACCCGGAGTCGCAGCGCGGGTTCGCCGTGATGCTCGGCTCGTCGTGGCACCGGCGGGCCTGGTCGGGTTTCGCCGACAGCGTGCGGACCGGCGAGTCGGCGTTCGAGCGCGTCTTCGGCCCGGCCTTCGACCACTTCCGCGACCATCCCGAGCACGGCGAGGTGCTGAACGACGCGATGACGTCGGTGTCCGCCGCGTTCGTGTGGCCGGCGGTGCGCGGCCACGACTTCACCCGGTACGGGACCGTCGTCGACGTGGGCGGAGGCCACGGCGCGATGCTCGCGGCCATCCTGTCGGCGCATCCGGCGGGGCGCGGCGTGCTCTTCGACCTGCCGCACGTCATCGAGGGAGCGGGCGGGCCGCTCGTGGAGGCGGGCGTGGCCGACCGGTGCGAGCTGGTGGGCGGCGACTTCTTCACGTCGGTGCCGCCCGGCGGCGACGCCTACCTGCTGTCCAACGTCGTCCACGACTGGGGCGACGACGACGCCGTCCGGATCCTGGCGAGCTGCCGGCGGGCGATGAACGACGGCGGCCGCGTGCTGCTCTGCGAGGCCGTCATCCCTGACCCGCCGCGCGAGCCGACCGCCGCCACCGTGATCGACCTGGAGATGCTGGTCATCGCCAAGGGCGCCAGGCAGCGCACGGCGGGCGAGTACGCGGAGCTGTTCGAGCGGGCCGGCCTGCGGCTGGCCGGCGTCACCGGCGGCGGCGTCTTCGACGTCGTGGAGGCGGTCCCCGGATGAGCCGGTTTACTCCTCTCGGTGACGGAGAACGTTCTGGCCATGAACCAGGCGCCATCCGGACATGACCACACGAGGTGCACGCCCGCGCAGCTCTTCGAGATCACCGTCCTGGACACCACAGGCGACGACACCCGGTGGCACACCATCGGCTGGGGCATCGGCCGCCAGGACGCCGACGCCCTCGCCCGGTCCTTCGTGACCCGCCGGCTCTGCCCGTACGAGCGAGCCCGGGTCCGCCACAACGGCCGGCTGCTCGCCGAGCACCACCGGCCCGTGACCGGCTCAGGCCGGTGAGACGACCTCCAGGGCGGGGCGCACGTCGTTGGCGAGCGTGCCGACGCCGTCGATGACGATCTCCACCCGGTCCCCGGGCAGCAGCGTGAAGTCCGGACCGGGGACCATGCAGGTGCCGGTCGACAGCACCACGCCCCGGGGGAAGCGCTCGGCCTTGAACAGGTAGCCGGCCAGCTCGTCGACGCGGCGGTGGAGCTGGGCCGTGCTCGCCTCGTCCGACCAGACGACGCGGCCCTCGCGGGTGATGGTCACCGCCATCGCCAGGTCGTAGGGGTCGGGCACCTCCCAGGCGGGGCGGATGCCGGGGCCGAGCGCCGTCGCTCCCGCGTACATCTTGGCCTGGGGCAGGTAGAGCGGGTTGTCGCCCTCGATGGAGCGGCTGCTGACGTCGTCGCAGACGGTGTAGCCGGCGATCTCGCCGCTCGCGGCGATCACCACGGCCAGCTCGGGCTCGGGCACGTCCCAGGTGGAGTCCTCGCGCACGCCGATCGTCTCGCCGTGGCCGCGCACCCGCCAGCCGACCGACTTGAAGAACAGCTCGGGCCGTTCGGCGTCGTAGACCCGCTGGTAGATGTCGGGTTCGGTGCTCTCCTCCACCCGGGCCTCGCGGGAGCGGCGGTAGGTGACGCCGGCCGCCCACACCTCGGTGCCGGCGTCGACCGGGGCGGCGGGCGTGACCGGGTCGACCGGCTCGGCGGCGCGGGCGAGCTGGTCGCGGAAGTGGGCGAGGTCGGCGGACAGCGCGTCGCCGAGGGAGAACCCGGCGGGCAGCGCCCGGTCGCCGTCCTCGGCGCGGACCACCCAGCGGGGCGATTGAGCGGACCTGACGAGGTGCATGCGCGCCCTTCTGCCGGAATGTCGGGGAGGACCAGCCTAAGACATCCGATGAAAGTTTCAACGGGTTTCGGCAGGCAGGCGTTCTGCCGGGTTCGCGGCACTTGACGAAGCGGTGCGTCCTCGCTGATCTAGTCCTGGGGGAAAGCGCTTTCCTTCTCTGATGGGAGCAGACAGTGAGATCCGTTGCCCAAGCCTGGCGGTGCCTGCTCACCGTCCTGGCCGCCCTGGTCATGGCGCTGGCAGGCGCCCTCGTCGCGCAACCGCCGCCCGCGAGCGCGGCGACGGTCGACACGAACGCCTGGTACGTCCTCGTGAACCGGCACAGCGGCAAGGCGCTCGACCTGTACGAGTTCGCCACGAACGACGGCGCCCCGATCGTGCAGTGGGCCCGCAACGACGGCAACCAGCAGCAGTGGCAGTTCGTCAGCTCCGGCGACGGCTACTACCGGCTCAAGTCCCGCCACAGCGGCAAAGTGCTGGACGTCTACGAATGGAACGCCGACGGCGGCGCCCAGATCGTCCAATGGGCCGACACCAACGGCTGGAACCAGCAGTTCCGGCTGGCCGACTCCGACGGCGGCCACGTCCGCCTGATCAACCGCCACAGCGGCAAAGCCCTCGAAGCCTGGGAGTGGTCCACCGCCGACGGCGCCCGTATCTCCCAGTGGGACGACCTCAACGGCGCCAACCAGCAGTGG
The DNA here is from genome assembly GCF_040676925.1 of Nonomuraea sp. NPDC049486. Classification (NCBI taxonomy): domain Bacteria; kingdom Bacillati; phylum Actinomycetota; class Actinomycetes; order Streptosporangiales; family Streptosporangiaceae; genus Nonomuraea; species Nonomuraea sp. NPDC049486. Next base: position 212,332 of record NZ_JBFAPV010000012.1, on the reverse strand, counting down.
CAGCTCGTCAAGATGGGCAGCGGTTCCGCCGACTGCGGCGGCGGCTCGTTCAACGCCGAGGCCGTGCTCAGCGGCAGCACCTGGACGGCCAGGAACGGCGGCAGCACCCTCTACACCGGCAGCAGCATGATCGAGGCCATGCGCCGCGCCGTCGGCAGCCTCACCTCCGGCCGCACGTCCAAGCAGAAGGTGGTCGTCCGCGGCTCCGGCAGCATGAACGCCAACCAGTCGCTCGACCTGCCCAGCTACACCGTCCTCGAAGTGTGCGGCACGATCAACGTGACCGGCACGATCAGCGCCAACAACGCCGCCGTACGCGCCCAGAACGTCACCGACGTCGAGGTCACCCGGCTCGCCGTGACCGGCAACCCGTACTTCGCGGTGTTCGTCCGCAACGGCACCAACATCACCCTTGGCCAGCTCGACCTGCGGCTCGGCTCGGCCGGGCTGGGCGTGCGCATCGACAACCACGCCAACAGGAACGTCCGCACCAGGAACGTCCGCATCGACAGCGTGTACGCCTCCGGCGGCGGCAGTCACGGCGTCGAGACGTACGGCGTCGACGGCATCACGATCGGCACCGTCACCGCGCGGAACACCGGCGAGTCCGGCCTGCTGCTCAACGACACGATCAACGCCAGCATCGGCACCGTCGACGCCGAGGGCGCGGGCACCGGCACCGGTTACGCGGCCTTCCGGATGGCCAACCGCAACGGCCGCATCGGCAGCTCGTACCCGACCAACATCCGCGTCGGCACCGTCAAGGCCCGGGGCGGCGGCCGCGGCGTCTTCTGCGTGTCGGAGAGCGGCGGCGCGGTGATCGACCGGGTGGACATCGCCCAGACGGGCAGCAACTCGATCCTCATCGAGAACTGCTACAACGTCACGATCGCCGCCCAGAGCGGCACCGTGAACGGCTCCGACATCCGCATCGCGGCCCGCAGCGAGTTCCCCGTGACCTCCGACATCACGCTGCAGAACCTGACGCTGACGAACTCGGCTATCAACGAGAACCCGTGCGGCACCAACATCGTCATCCGCAACATCAACCTGGTGAACTCCCGCATCAACCGCTGCTGACCGGAACAGACCGTGATCCGGCCGGGCGGGCCCGGCCGGATCACTCGGACGGCGACGCGCACTCGGCCGCCGTCGCGGTGGGCCGGCAGACCCACGTCGCCTGGATCGGCCGGCCCGACTCGACGGTCATGAGCCACACCTCCCGGCCCTGGGCGTCGTGGTCGGTGGCGTGCTCGGAGAAGGACACCTTGCCGGTCGCGCCGTCGAACGCCTGACCGCGCAGGTTGTAGTGGACGCCGCTGAGGATGTCGTCGGCCTCGCTCTGCGTGCGGTAGGCGCTGAACGCGATCGCCACGGCCTGGGCCGCGTCGAAGCCGAACGCGGCGTGCGCGAAGGAGACGCCGACGCCGGACTCCGCTATCCACCGCCGCAGGGTCTGCTGGCTCTGGTTGGTGAGCGAGGTGTCGCGGACGTCGGTCAGCGACACGAAGGACATGCTCACGTCGTGGGCGGCCGGGTTCGACCGCACGTCCTTGGCGACGGAGCCGGTGACGTCGTCCGAGGCGAGCAGCCTGATCTCGCGCTGCTCGCACGAGGCGCCCCAATCCCGCCTGAGGCTGCTCAGGAAGTCGGCCCGGCCGGTGTAGTAGACCACCTCGGCGCCCGACCCGCACGCCTCCCGCATCGCCACGCCCAGCGAGGCGTCATCGCCGAACGAGAAGTCCGCGCTCTCCCCCGGGTACTCCTCCAGGAACAGGTCTTTCAGATCCTGGCTGTAGAGCTCGCCGTCCTGCCGCTGCCAGACGACGGCCACCTTGGGCTTCCTGCCCACCCCCTCCGCGAGCCCGAGGGTTTCCAGCCAGTGGACCGTGGCCTTCATCTGCAGGCTGTTCACGACGGCCAGCCGGAACAGGAACGCCGACCGCCGGTCCCCCACCTGCGCGATCTCGCCGACCGTGGTGACCGTGCTGACCATCGGCACGTTCGCCCTCGTCAGCACCCCCACCGCGCGTTTGACCTCCTCGCGGCTCCAGGCGAACCCCACGGCGGCCGCCAGCGACGCGTCCTCCCGCGCCCGTTCCGCGATGCCCGTCGCCGCGAGCTCGGCGCTGATGAAGTCCTGGCCGGTGTTGGCGAACACGACCTTCATCTTCCAGTCGGATCGGCTCGTGTTGTAACTCTTCTGGTACGCCCCGATCCCGGCCAGTTCGCCGGCCACCGCCGTCATCTGGCCGTCCTTGAACTGCGCGCCCGGCTGTGTCGTCAGCGGGCCCAGATAGGCGATGGTGAACACCTTGTGACCGAGCGGGATCGCCGCGTTCTGCTCCTCTATCCGTCGCGCCACCGGCGCGACGAGCGGGTGCGGCGCCATCTTGCCGAGCGCGCCCAGGCCCACGCACTGCCCGTCCACCTCGCGCAGCTCGGCGCCGCAGCCCGCGGTGGCCGTCACGGTCGCCATGACGGGCACGACGAGCAGCGCCAGCACCACCGCCCAGAAGGCGAGCGGACGAGCGAGAAGCAGCCGGGCGGGATCGTCGCTGCGCGACGCGCCGGCCTCCGTCAACCTGATCACGAGGTACGGGCTCGGCTCCGCCCGGTGGATCGCCGCCCGCCATGCGCGGTACTGCCTGACCGGCTCCAGCTCGCCGGCGGCGGGCGGGTCGAAGCGGTGCCCGGCCGGCGGTTCCGAGGTGGAGGCGACCAGCAGGAGAGGGCCCCGCTGTCCGCGGACCCGCACCTCGTCCAGGAGTTCCATGAACCGGCGGCCCATCGTGCCCGGGTCGGCGTTCCTGAGCGCTACCACGGGATAGGTGTTGCGCCCCCAGCCGGGCCACGGAAGGACGCGACGCTGGTAGGCCTGGCGGAGGTCCTCCAGCAGCGCGGTCACCATCAGCCGTTCGACCGCGTCCTGATCGGCGCGGCCCACGCTGATCGCGTAGGCGATGATGTCCTCGCCCTTCCTGCGCCTGACATAGGGGGCCTTGCGGAACCAGCGGTAGAAGAGCCAGCCGCGGATCAGCAGCGCGGCGTGCAGCAGAGCGCCGATGACGGCGACGATCGGGCTGGCCAGCCAGAGCGCCAGGCTGACGCCGTCCACGAGCTTCTGGAGCCCGAACGTGGCCAGCCCGGTGGCCGGAAGCCACGTGGTCATGGTCCTGCCCACGTAGTCGACCATGACCCGCAGCGCCGACCCGGTGAACGCGTCCTTCTTCCGGCGCTGGGACAGCGACCGCCGCAGGGTGGCGCGGACGCCCACGGGATCCTTCGGCTCCCCGGCCGCGGTCTCGCGCTCGCTCCATGCCCAGAGGACGAACCGGGTCAGCGGGAAGCGGGGAGGCGGGAGCAGCGTGCCCTTGACCCATGGTGTCAGCGAGCCCTTCTCCCCCGCGAGCCGGTCGACGATCGTCGCGACGTCGGTCTCGTCCGCGTTGACCTCCGCGTACGGTGCCCGCAGCTTGAAGCACTCCGCCGTCTCCACGGCCGTGCCGGTCGGCAGCGCGTCGCCGGTGAACACCAGGATGGGCAGCTTGCGCTCCCCGGCCAGGGGCGAGGGACGGCGCTGGGCCTCGTCGATCAGCTCGTACACGGGGATGGACGGCATGCGCGATCAAGCCTCCGGACTCGTCCCGTCGCGGCCCCCGCAGCGCTCGTCAAGAAGAGCGTACTGCCGGAACCACGATGACTTCCGCCGCCGTGCGTGGTCTTAACCGAGGTAAGGTCCGATCGCGGGAGGAACCCATGGCGAAAATGCTCTACTCGGTCACCATGTCGCTCGACGGCTTCATCGCCGGGCCGGGCGGCGACATGTCCTGGCTGGCCGAGCACCTCGGCCCCAACCCGACCGTGGACGACCTGCTCCCCCAGGTCGGCTCCCTTCTCGTGGGCAACCGCTCCTTCGGCGGCGACGACCCGTACAGGGACACCGAGCACGAGGGCGAGGCGTTCGGCGGAGGGTGGAGCGGGCCCCAGTTCGTGCTCACCCACAACCCCCCGGCCGATCCGGTGCCGGGCGTCACCTTCGTCACCGACCTCGACACCGCGATCACCGCGTCGAAGGCCGCGGCGGGCGGCAAGTACGTCAACGTCATCGGCGCCGACGTGGCCCGCCAGTGCCTGGCGGCGGGCGCGCTCGACGAGGTCCTGGTCTGCGTCGCCCCGGTCATGCTCGGCGACGGCGTCCGCCTCTTCGACCACCCGGGCGGCACGAACGTCAAGCTCGAACGTCTCGGCGTGACGCAGGTCCCCCAGGCGACCAACCTCTGGTTCCGGGTCCTGTGACGAAGGGTCTCAGCGCGGGTCGAAGGGCGCGGCTCTCACGGCCAGCCCGAGCAGCATGTCGGCGGCCTTGCCGAGGAGCGCCAGGAGCAGGATCGACAGCAGCAGGATGTCCGTGCGGCCGGTGTTCTGGCTGTCGATCAGCAGGAATCCCAGGCCCATGGACGAGGCGATCAGCTCGGCCGCGACCAGGAACAACCAGCCTTGGGCCAGTCCGAGCCGCAACCCCGCGAAGACGGCGGGGGCGGCGTGGGGGAGTTGGACGCGGGTGAGCAGGCCCACGCCGCGCAGCCCGTACGCCCGCCCGGCCTCGACCAGGTGCGGATCCACGTGCGCGAGCGCCGCGGACACGGTGGTGTAGACGGGGAAGAAGGCACCGATCGCCACCAGGACGATCTTCGGGCCCTCCGCTATGCCGAGCCAGAGCACCAGCAGCGGCACCCACGCCAGCGACGGCACCGCGCGCAGCGCGGCGATGCTGGGGGCGAGCAGGGTGCGGACCGGCGCGTACAGGCCGACGAGCGCGCCGAGCACCAGCCCCGCCGACGCTCCCCCGGCGAAGCCCAGCAGCACGCGCTGACCGCTGATCGCGACGTGCTGCCACAGCTCGCCGCGCCGGATGAGCTCGCCCACCGCCGCCAGGACCGCCGCGGGCGGAGGCAACTGGCTCGCGGTGAACCAGCCGGCGCCGGTGGCGACCTGCCAGGCGGCGAGCGCCGCCAGCGGCACCATCAGGCCCGCGGCGAAGCTCCACGGGCGCACCCACCGGCCGGGTGTCGTCACGAGGCCCCGGCCTTCTCGGCGAACTCGGGAGCGAACAGGGAGTCGAGCGCCGTCTTCGCCTCCTGCTCGGAGCGCACCTGGCTCTCCCGTACCAGCGTCGGCAGGATGCGTTCCAGCACCGCGCGCTGGTCGGGACCCGGGACCGGGCTGACCTCGACCTCGGTCCGCTCCTTGAGCACCACGCGAGCGACCTCGGGGGCGAGCTTGGCCTCCGAGGCCAGCAGCTGGACCGCGTCGTCGGGGTGCTCGACGATCCACGCGCGGGCTCTCTCGTACGCGTCGAGCACCTTCTGGGCGAGGTCCGGATGCTCGGCGAGGAACTCCTCGCGGGCGTTGAGGAAGCCGTAGGAGTTGAAGGACGCGTTCCGGTAGATCAGCTTCGTGCCCGAGTCCACCTGGCTCTGCGCCATCAGCGGGTTAGGCCCGACCACGCGTCCACGTCGCCGCGCTCCAGCGCGGTCTTGCCGTCGGCGTGCTGGAGGTTGACGACCTCGACGTCGGTGCCGTCCAACCCGGCCTCCTCCAGGGCCTGGAGCAGGAAGAAGTACGGGTCGGTGCCCTTGGTGGCGGCGACCTTCTTGCCCTTGAGCCCGCTCACCTCGGTGATCGGAGAGTCCTTGGCCACCACGAGCGCCGCCCACTCGGGACGGGTGTAGATTCCGACGGTCTTGATCGGGGTGCCGTTGGCGCGGGCCTGGAGGGCGGCGGCGCCCGCGGTGGAGCCGAGGTCGATGGTCTCGCCGCGCAGGTTCTCGTTGGCCTTGTTGCTGCCGGCCGACAGCACCCAGGTCACCTCGGTGCCCGGGAGCGCGTCCTCCAGCCAGCGCTGCTGCCGGATGACCAGACTGAGCGGGTTGTAGTAGGCGTAGTCGAGCCGGAGCCGGCCCGAGGCGGGCGTGGCGGTGCCGCTCTCACCTGGCACGCAGGCGGTGACCAGGGGGACGAGCAGGGCGGCGGTGAGCAGGGAACGGCGGTGGATCACGGAGTGGGCTCCTCGGCGGGGGTGGGGCGGGGCACGCCGAGCCGCTCCAGCAGGTCGGCGCGGAGGGCGGCGAGTTCGGGATGGGCGCGGTCGCGGGGCCGGCGGTGGGGGACGTCGAGCACGGTCGCGATCGTGGCGCCCGGCCGCTCCGGTTCGGCGCCGAGCAGGACCACCCGGTCGGCCAGGTGCAACGCCTCGTCCACGTCGTGGGTGACGAGCAGGACGGTGGTTCCGGCGCCGCGCTGCACGTCGGCCAGGAGGTCCTGCATGCGCAGCCGGGTGAGGGCGTCCAGCGCGGCGAACGGCTCGTCGAGCAGCAGCACGCCGGGCTCCCTGGCCAGCGCCCTGGCGAGGGCCGCGCGCTGGGCCATGCCGCCGGACACCTGGCGGGGCCGGTGCTGGTGGAAGCCGTCGAGGCCGACGACGTCGAGCCAGTGCCGTACGATGCGCGCGCCGCTCTCCCTGCCGACGCCTTTTGGCAGGCCGAGGGCGACGTTGCCGGCCAGGTCGCGCCACGGCAGCAGCCGGGGCTCCTGGAAGACCACCGCGCATCGGGCGTCGACCCCGCGGACCGGACGTCCGTCGACCGTGATCTCGCCGTCCGAGGGCGCCTCCAGCCCGGCCACGAGGCGGAGCAGGGTGGACTTGCCGCAGCCCGAAGGCCCCAGGATGGCGACGATCTCGCCGGGGAGGATGTCGAGCTCCAGGTCGCGCAGCACGGTGTGGCCGTTGCCGTAGGTGTGGCCTACCCCGCGCAACCCGACTCCCGCCGCGGCCACCGCCCTGGCGGGGAACGTGGCCTGGCCGGTGGTCATACGCCTCTCCCATGCTCTCGGTCCTCGGTGCCCTCCCACGATTACCTATTATTCCGGTATAATCAATAGGGATTACTGGTATTTGTGCGCCGAGGGTCCCCGGGGATCATGCCCTGGTCCTCCGCCGCGGCCCCTCTGTCGAAGGCACGCCTGGGTGGGACTTTCGTCGGCGAGGCGCCGAAAGCTCATGATGACACTGCGTAGCGGGTGGCGACCGCGGTGGCGCGGGCGCGCAGGGAGTCGCGCAACCACTGCGGGGCCAGGGCTTCAGCGTTCGTGCTGAGCTGCCACAGCGCCCATTCGGCGTGTCTCCGGTCCTGGAAGGTCACCTCCAGCCGCAGCCGGCCGTCCGGGTCGGTTTCCTCGGCGAGGACGGCCAGCGCGGTGCCCACCAGGTCCTCACGACGCGCCGGGTCCAGCCGTACCACCACGGTGACCTGGTCGCCACCGGCCCGGAACCTCGTGCTCCGTTCCTGCCAGGCCAGGTCCAGATCGACCCGGTCCGCTCGCTGTGCGGGTTCGGCGAGTTCCTGGGCGGCCAGGATCCGGGACAGGCGGTAGGTGCGGTCCGCGCCGGACCTCGTGGCCAGCAGGTAGCCCCGATCTCGTACGGTGACCAGGCCGATCGGGTCCACCGTGCGCCACTCCGGCGCCTGGTCCGCGGCCGCGTAGTGGATGCGCAGCTTGTGCCCGGCGAACACCGCGCGCAGGACCTCGGCCGCGACGGCGTCGGGCACCTCCTCGGCGACCAGCCGGCGTGAGAGGAGGTCGGTCTCCGGGTCGATGAGCAACCGCTCGGCCGCTCCGGCCGCGGTGTCCCGATAGCTCTCGGGCAGCGCGTCGACCACCTTGAGCATCGCCGAGGCGAGCGCTGACCCGAGCCCGAACGCCTGCGCGCCGCGCCGCGACCCGGCGACCAGCAGGGCGAGGGCCTCGTCGGGGTTCAGCCCGGTGAGCTCGGTCCGGAAGCCGGGCAACAACGCGAACCCGCCGTGCCGGCCGCGTTCGGCGTACACCGGGACGCCGGCCGCGGACAGCGCCTCGATGTCGCGCAGCACGGTCCGGGTGGACACCTCCAGCTCGCGCGCCAGCGCGGTCGCGGACAGCCTGCCGTGCTGCCGCAGCAGCAGCACCAGCGAGACCAGCCGGTCGGCACGCATACGAAAACCTACCGGAATACATGACAGGGGATGTCGTGGTTTGTTTGCGAGGCTCATCGACAGGTGGCAACCCATTCGAACGGAGCTGATGTGGCAATGGAACGAACGGCGGTCAACCCGTGGGCGTGGTCGACGGAGCTGGGCTACAACCAGGGCGAGGTCGTCTCCGGACACACCCGGACCCTGTACTGCTCAGGACAGACCGCGATGAGCGGAGAGGGCAAGCCGCAGCACGCCGATGACATGGCGGCGCAGCTGGCGCTGAGCCTCGACAACCTGGAGGCCGTGCTCGGCGAGGCCGGCATGTCCCTGGCGAACCTCGTGAGGCTCAACGTCTACACCACCGACGTCGACCGCCTCTTCGAGCACTACGGCGTGCTGGCCTCACGGTTGGGCGCCGCCGGGGTGGCGCCGTCCACCACGATGCTCGGGGTGACACGTCTGGCGATCCCCACCCTGATGGTCGAACTCGAGGGAACCGCCGTAGCGTGACGCGACCCCGCCGCCTCCGGCCGGACCGCCGGGGGCGGCACGCATCGTCTTCTTCACAGAACCCGAGGTAACCACGCATGCGCAAGGTCGGCTCGATCTTCCCGTCTGATCTCGCGGCAGCTCTTCGGGGAGTGAGGTGAGGGCCGTTGCCGTGCCTATTACCGTCAAAGGCCCGGTCCGGATCATCCCGACGGGCCTTCTAGCTGGGTGGGGCTACCAGGACTTGAACCTGGGACCTCTTCCTTATCAGGGAAGCGCTCTAACCGTCTGAGCTATAGCCCCGCAACACATGGAACCGTATCGCATCCGCCGCGCGGAGGCGAACCGGTTCGGCTGAGGAAAAGCTTACCGCCTCCCGCACGCTGCTCGCGCCGCCGCGGGGGCGGCGCGAGCGTGCGTGGGACAGGATTACTCGGCCTCGCTGAAGGTCACCTCGACGCCGCCCACGAGGTCGCTGGAGACGTTGTAGATGACCGCGCCGAGGGTGGCGAGCGCGGTGATGAGAACGACGTTCACGGCGCCGATGAGAGCCGTGTAGCCCAGGATGCGCACCGGCTCGAACCAGGAGGCGATGTCGATCTGGAGCGACCCCTCACCCTGCTCGCCCTGGCTGAGCTGGTTGACCAGGTCGACGATCGAGTCGAACACGCCCAGGGCCGACAGCACCCCGTACAGGACGGCGACCGCGACGAAGAGCACCACGAAGCAGACCAGGGACACCACGAAGCTGAACTTCATGGCCGACCACGGCTCGATGCGGCGCAGCACCAGGTGGGCCTTGCGGGGGAGGCGCGAGCCTCCGCCGCCGGACGACTTCTTCTTGCCGGGGAGCTCGACGGCCGGCGGGGGAGCTTCGGTCGCGAGTGACGGGCGCGAGCGCGCGGTGTCGTTGCCGTCGCGCTCCGACGGGGCCGGGGCCCGCGGGGGAGCTGACGGGGCGGGGCCCGACTGGGGTCGGGGCTGCTGTCCGTCCGGCTTGAGTGCCGGCTTCGTCGGGTTGCCTTCCTCCTCCTGTGCCTGGCGAGGCTCCTTGTCAGGGGCCTTGCCAGGCTGCTGCTGGCCGTTGTCCCGAGCCGCCTGGGTCCTGGCGGCGCCACCCTGGGCGCTCATCTATTACTCTCCTCCCCCGTCTGCTTCACTCTCCACCGAAGTCTCCATCGACTCGGCGTTCCGGGCGAGGGCCACCACGCTGTCGCCTTCGGCGAGGTTCATCAATCGGACTCCCATGGTCTGCCGGCCGGACTGCTTGATCTCACCGGCACTCGTCCGGATCACCCCGCCTGCGGACGTGATCGCGAAGACCTCGTCCTCCGGGTTGACCATGACGGCTCCGACCAGCTTGCCACGAGAGCTCACGATTTTTGCAGTCAGCACGCCCTTTCCGCCACGTCCTTGCACCGGGTACTGCTCAACGGGTGTCCGCTTCGCGTACCCAGCCTTTGTGGCGATAAGCACATCCTGCCCGTCGGAGATCCGGTTCATGGCCAGAAGTTCGTCACCTTCGAGGAAACGCATGCCGATGACGCCGCTGGTGGCGCGGCCCATCGGGCGCAGCGCCTCGTCGGAGGCGGTGAACCGGATCGACTGCGCGCCCCTGGAGACGAGCAGCAGATCGTCCTCCTCGGAGATCAGGCGGGCGCCGATGACCTCGTCGTCGTCGCGCAGGTTGATCGCGATCAGGCCGCCGGACCTGGGGGAGTCGTACTCGGACAGGCGGGTCTTCTTCACCAGGCCGCTGCGGGTGGCGAGCACAAGGTAGGGGGCCACCTCGTAGTCGCGCAGGTAGAGGACCTCCATGACCGTCTCGTCCGGCTGCATGGCCAGGAGGTTGGCCAGGTGCATGCCGCGGGCGTCGCGCCCCGCGTCGGGCAGTTCGTACGCCTTGACCCGGTAGACGCGGCCCTTGTTGGTGAAGAACAGCAGCCAGTGGTGGGTCGTCGTGACGAAGAAGTGGTCGACGATGTCGTCCTGGCGCAGCTGCGCGCCGCGCACGCCCTTGCCGCCGCGCTTCTGCGCGCGGTAGAGGTCGGTCCTGGTCCGCTTGGCGTAGCCGCCGCGGGTGATGGTGACGACGACGTCCTCTTCGGCGATGAGGTCCTCGATGGACATGTCGCCGTCGTGCGCGATGATCTCGGTGCGGCGTTCGTCGCCGTAACGCGAGACGACCTCGCCCAGCTCCTCGCCGATGATCTCCCTCTGACGGGCCTCGCTGGCGAGGATCGCGTTGTACTCGGCGATCTGCGTCATGAGGTGGTCGTACTCGTCCTGGATCGCCTGGCGCTCCAGGGCGGCGAGCTTGCGCAGCTGCATGTCGAGGATGGCCTGCGCCTGGATCTCGTCGATCTCCAGCAGCGACATCAGGCCCTGCTGGGCGTGGGAGGCGGACTCCGACGCCCGGATGAGCGCGATGACCTCGTCGAGCCGGTCGAGCGCCTTGAGCAGCGCGCGCAGGATGTGGGCGCGCTCCTCCGCCTTGCGCAGCAGGTAGCGCGTACGGCGGACGATGACCTCGATCTGGTGCGCCACGTAGTGGCGGACGAACTGGTCGAGGCGGAGCGTACGCGGCACGCCGTCGACCAGCGCCAGCATGTTGGCGCCGAAGGTGTCCTGCAGCTGGGTGTGCTTGTAGAGGTTGTTGAGCACGACCTTGGCGACCGCGTCGCGCTTGAGCACGATCACCAGCCGCTGCCCCACGCGGGAGGAGCTCTCGTCGCGGACGTCGGCGATGCCGGTCAGCCTGCCCTCGCGGACCAGCTCGGCGATCTTGAGGGCGAGATTGTCAGGGTTGACCTGGTAGGGCAGCTCGGTGACGACGAGCGCCTGGCGGCCCTTGCCGTCTTCCTCGACCTCGACCACGGCCCGCATGGTGATCGAGCCGCGGCCGGTGCGGTAGGCGTCCTCGATGCCGCGGCGGCCGACGATCAGCGCGCGGGTGGGGAAGTCGGGCCCCTTGACCAGCTTGATCGCTGCTTCGAGCAGCTCCTCGTCGTCGGCCTCGGGGTTTTCCAGGCACCATTTGACCGCGGCGGCGACCTCGCGCAGGTTGTGCGGCGGGATGTTGGTGGCCATGCCGACCGCGATGCCGCCCGAGCCGTTGACCAGCAGCTGCGGGAACCGCGCGGGGAGGACGTCGGGCTCCTGCGACTTGCCGTCGTAGTTGGGCCGGAAGTCGACGGTCTCCTTGTCGATGTCGCGCAGCATCTCCATGGCGATGGGCGCGAGCTTGCACTCGGTGTAGCGCATCGCCGCCGCCGGGTCGTTGCCCGGCGAGCCGAAGTTGCCCTGCCCGTCGACCAGCGGGTAGCGCAGCGACCAGTGCTGCGCGAGGCGGACGAGCGCGTCGTAGATCGAGGTGTCGCCGTGGGGGTGGTAGGTGCCCATCACGTCACCGACGACGCGGGCGCACTTGAAGTAGCCGCGGTCGGGGCGGTAGCCGCCGTCGTACATCGCGTACAGCACCCGGCGGTGCACCGGCTTGAGTCCGTCGCGCACGTCCGGCAGCGCCCTGGACACGATGACGGACATCGCGTAGTCCATGTAGCTGCGCTGCATCTCGGACTGGATGTCCACCGGTTCGATGCGGTCAGCTGGGGGAGTGGTGTTCACTTCCGTCACAGGTTGTGGTCCTTTATCGAGATGCGGCTAGGCCGCTCAGACGTCGAGGAAGCGGACATCGCGCGCGTTGCGGATGATGAAGTCGCGGCGCGCCTCCACGTCCTCGCCCATGAGCACGCTGAACAGGTCGTCGGCCTGGGCGGCGTCGTCAAGGGTGACCAGGCGCAGCAGCCGGGTCTCCGGGTTCATCGTGGTCTCCCAGAGCTGGGCGGCGTTCATCTCGCCCAGACCCTTGAACCGCTGGACGTTGTCGCGCGGGCGGGGGTCGGGCTTGCCGGCCTCGATGCCCGCCTGGATGATGGCGTCGCGCTCGGAGTCGGAGTAGGCGTAGGAGGCGTCCTCGCCCTTGCGGTCCCACTTGATCTTGTAGAGCGGCGGGCAGGACAGGTAGACGTGGCCGGCCTCGATGAGCGGTCGCATGAACCTGAACAGCAGCGTCAGCAGCAGGGTGTTGATGTGCTGGCCGTCGACGTCGGCGTCGGCCATCAGGATGACCTTGTGGTAGCGCAGCTTGGCGATGTCGAAGTCGTCGTGGACGCCGGTGCCGAGTGCGGTGATGAGCGCCTGGACCTCGTTGTTCTTCAGGACCTTGTCGATCCGCGCCTTCTCCACGTTGAGGATCTTGCCGCGGATGGGGAGGATCGCCTGGAAGCGCGAGTCGCGGCCGCCCTTGGCCGAGCCGCCGGCCGAGTCGCCCTCGACGATGAACAGCTCGCACTTCTCGGGGTCGTTCCACTGGCAGTCGGCCAGCTTGCCGGGCAGCCCGCTGCCGGACTCCAGCAGGGACTTGCGGCGCGTCAGGTCGCGGGCCTGGCGGGCGGCCATGCGGGCGCGTGAGGCCTGCAGGCACTTGTTGATGATGTCCTTGGCCTCGCCCGGGTTGCGCTCGAACCAGTCGCGCAGGTGGTCGTTGCAGGCCTTCTGGACGAACGACTTGGCCTCGGTGTTGCCCAGCTTGGTCTTGGTCTGGCCCTCGAACTGCGGGTCGGAGAGCTTGACCGAGATGATCGCGGTGAGGCCCTCGCGGACGTCCTCGCCGGACAGGTTGTCGTCCTTGCCCTCCTTGAGGAACTTCTGCTCGCGCGCGTAGCGGTTGACGATGGTCGTCAGCGCGGCGCGGAAGCCTTCCTCGTGGGTGCCGCCTTCGGCGGTGTTGATCGTGTTGGCGAAGGTGTAGACGGACTCCGCGTAGGAGTTGTTCCACTGCATCGCGATCTCGACCGCTATGCCGTCGCCCTCGGTCTCGAAGGAGATGATCGACGCGTGGGCCGGCTCCTTCTTGTCATTGAGGTGCTTGACGAAGTCGGCCAGGCCGCCCTCGTACAGGTATTCGACCCGGTGCGGCTCGCCGTTGACGTGGTCGGGACGCTCGTCGGTGAAGACGATGGCGAGGCCCTTGTTGAGGAAGGCCATCTCCTGGAACCGGCGCGAGAGCGTCTCGAAGTTCCATGTCGTGGTCTCGAAGATGTTGGGGTCGGGCCAGAACGTCACGCTGGTGCCGGTCTCGTCGGTCTCCTCGCCCTTGGCCAGGGGAGCGGTCGGCTTGGAGTGGTCGAAGGAGATGCGCCAGTAGTGGCCGTTCTGCTTGATCTCGACGTCCATGGCCGTGGACAGCGCGTTGACGACGGCCGAGCCGACGCCGTGGAGGCCGCCGGAGACGGCGTAGGCCTGGCTGTCGAACTTGCCGCCGGCGTGCAGGGTCGTCAGCACGACCTCGACCGCGGAGCGCTTCTCGACGGGGTGTATGCCGGTGGGGATGCCCCGGCCGTTGTCGACCACGCGCACGCCATTGTCAGCGAGCAGCGTGACCTCGATCCGGTCGGCGTAGCCCGCGAGCGCCTCGTCGACCGCGTTGTCGACGATCTCCTGCACGAGGTGGTGCAGGCCGCGCTCGCCGGTCGAGCCGATATACATACCCGGGCGCTTGCGTACGGCCTCAAGCCCCTCGAGTACGGTGATTGAGCTAGCGTCGTAGGACAACTGCGTAATCCTCCTGCCGCGGACACGCGGCGGGGACGCTCGAATGCGAAAAAGCTGCCCCTGCCGTGCCCGTCACCGTCGTGAGTGCCCCGATGCGCGGTCACCCAGGGGAGTCGGCTTGCCTGCCGGGGTGACACGCAAGCGGACGTGTCCGGAATCCGCTTTCATTCTACCGGGTCCGGAGCCCGAAGGTGGCATTGAACGCGCCTGTGATGCTCTCTGGCTCGTTTTCCCCCCGGATCAGCATCCCCCCTCCCGATCGGGGGGTCAGCGCGTCTGGGAGCCCTCTGATCGCCCAACAGCCTGCCCAGAGCCACGCGAGCGCCCGCGGCCGGCTGCGGCGGCGCGAAAGGCCTGCTGTGGACGGCCGGCGGACCGGCTATCCGTAGGTGTCGCCCGGACCCCGGCTTCCGGTCACCCGCAATCCGCCCGTGGGGCGCGGGGCGTTCATCGGGCCTCTGACCTTCACCTTCGTCACGGTGTTGTCGCCGAGCTCCTCGTTGAGGCGGCGGACGAGGGTGCGCGCCAGCAGCCTGACCTGCGTCGCCCACGCCGTCGAGTCGGCCGCCACCAGCACCTCGCCGTCTTCGAACGACTCGGGCTTGGTGTGGGCGGCCAGGTCGGGACCGACGATGTCGGCCCACCGGCCGAACACGCCGCCCACGGCCGCGGACTGCTCCCAGCCCCGGGCCGCCAGCAGGTCGGCGATGGCCCGGCCGAACAGCAGCGGGTCGCCGGCGTCCCGGCGCGGACCGGCCGCCCTGCGCCGGGGCTCGCTGCGCGGCAGCTGGCCCCGCTTGGCCGCGTCGGCCTTGGCCTGGGCGAGCTTCTCCCTGGCCAGGGCGGCGCCCCTGGCCGTGGCGTCGTGGTCAGCGGACACGTCGCACGCTCCCTTCAGCGACCTCGAACCTGGCTCCGGACAGCTCGGGCGGCACGTCGTCGTCCACAGCCGCCGTGATGAGGACCTGCTCGGCCGGGGCGACGATCTCGGCGAGACGGCGCCTGCGCTGCGCGTCGAGCTCGGCGAACACGTCGTCGAGGATCAGCACCGGGTCACCGCCGTCGGCCCGCAGCAGGTCGTAGGCGGCCAGCCGCAGGGCCAGCGCGAACGACCAGGACTCGCCATGGCTGGCGTAGCCCCTGGCGGGCAGCTCGCCGAGGCCGAGAACCAGATCGTCGCGGTGGGGGCCGACGAGCGTCACGCCGCGTTCGAGCTCGGCGGGACGGACCTCCAGCAGCCGCTCCTTGAGCCGCTCCTCAAGAGTTTTCCCCAGGTCTGTGGATAACGTCGGCGCATCGGAAGATCCCCTCTCACCGGGGATTTCGTCCTCAGAGGCGTCGTCGCCTGTGGACAACGTGCTGCGATAGGCCAGCGTCGCGGGGGCGCTGGTGGGGGCCAGCGCGGCGTAGGCCCCGGCGACCAGCGGGCGCAGCGACTCGATCAGCTCGAGGCGGGCGCGCAACAGCTCGGCGCCGTGGCGCGCGAGATGGGCGTCCCACACCTCCAGCGTGCCCAGGACGTCGCCGGCGCCCGCCGCCGCGAACCCGGCCTCACTCTCGGCCTTCCGGCCGCTCCTGGCGCCTCTGCGGGCCTGCGCGGCCGTACGCAGGAGCGCGCCGCGCTGCTTCAGCACCCGGTCGTAGTCGGCGCGTACGCCGGCGAACCGCGGAGTCCTGGAGACCAGCAGGTCGTCGAGGAAGCGGCGGCGCTCGGACGGGTCGCCCTTGACCATGGCGAGGTCCTCGGGGGCGAACAGGACCGTGCGCAGCAGCCCGACGACGTCGCGCGCGCGGGACACGGGGGAGCGGTTGAGCCGGGCCCGGTTGGCCCTGCCGGGGTTGATCTCCAGCTCCACGAGGGCGCGCCGGTCGTCCCTGTGGACGGCGCAGCGGACGACCGCCCGCGAGGCGCCGTGGCGCACCAGCGGCGCGTCGCTCGCCACCCGGTGGCTGGAATGGGTCGCCACGTAGCCCAGCGCCTCGACGAGGTTGGTCTTGCCCTGGCCGTTGGGCCCCACGAAGGCCGTGACGCCCGGCTCCAGGCCGAGCTCCACGGACGTGTAGGACCGGAAATCGGTCAGCGACAGGTGGGCGACATGCACCCCACGAAGGTTAGTCGGCCGCGCCGACCTCTGCGGTCACCGGCTCACAGCCTGTGGAAAACTCACTCCCGCTCGCCGTCGCGGGGCAGCGGGGGCACGTCCGCGCCCGGCGCGTCGGCGCCCTTGGCCGTCGAGCCCTCGGCCGAGGTGGTCGCGTGGCCGCCGAACTGGTTGCGCAGCGCGGCCACCACCTTCATCGCCGGAGGGTCGTCCTGCCGCGAGCCGAACCTGGCGAACAGCGCGGCGGTGATCACGGGCAGCGGCACCTCGTGGTCGACGGCGGCCTGCACGGTCCACCGGCCCTCCCCGGAGTCCTGCGCGTAGCCGCGCAGGCCCTCCAGGTGCTCGTCGTCGTCGAGCGCCCGCACCATGAGGTCGAGCAGCCAGGAGCGGATCACGGTGCCGGTGCGCCAGCTGCTGAAGCAGCCCCGCACGTCCTTGACCACGTCGGAGGCCTCGAGCAGCTCCCAGCCCTCGGCGAAGGACTGCATCATGCCGTACTCGATGCCGTTGTGGACCATCTTCGCGAAGTGGCCGGCGCCCACGTCGCCGGCGTGCACGAAACCGTCCTCGCCCTCGGGCTTGAGCGTCTCGAAGATCGGCATGAGGCGCTCGACGTGCGGCCGGTCGCCGCCGCACATGAGGGCGTAGCCGTTGTCGAGACCCCAGACGCCGCCGCTCACGCCGCAGTCGACGAAGCCGACGCCCTTGCCGGCCAGCTCGGCGGCGTGCTTCTGGTCGTCCACATAGTGGGAGTTGCCGCCGTCGACGACCACGTCGCCCGCTGACAGCAGCTCGCCGAGGTCGTCGATCGTCTGCTGGGTGGGCGCGCCCGCCGGCACCATCACCCAGACCGTGCGGGGGGTCTGCAGCCGACTGACCAGTTCCTTCAGGCTCGCCACGTCGCTGAGGGAGGGGTCGCGGTCGAAACCGACCACGTCGTGACCGCCGCGGCGCAACCGCTCGGCCATGTTGCCGCCCATCTTGCCGAGTCCAACCATGCCGATCTGCATGTTGCCCCACTACCCCCTCGTCCGGATTCCACCATCTCCGACCGATTATTCAGCTAGACAGGCGAATCGGCATGATCAGGTAGCGGTAATCGGGAGTGCCGCCCTCGTCCACAGGCTTTCCACCGGTGAGGATGGCGGGCTTGGTCGAGGTGGTCATCTGCAGGCGGGCCACGTCGGAGTCGATCGCGCCCAGCCCTTCGAGCAGGAACTGGTGGTTGAAGGCGATGTTCATCTCCTCGCCCTCGTACTCGACGGGCAGGGCCTCGACGGCCTGGGCCTCGTCGCCGCTGCCCGCCTCCAGCACGACCTCGCCGCTCCTGAAGGCCAGCCGCACCGGGGTGTTGCGCTCGGCGACCAGGGCGACGCGCTTGACTGCTTCGACGAACGGGCCTGTGGACAGGTCGGCGCGCGCGGAGAACTCGGTGGGCAGCAGCGAGCGGTACTTGGGGAACTCGGGGTCGAGCAGGCGCGTGGTGGTGCGCCGGCCCGCGCTGGAGAAGCCGATCATGCCCTCGCCGGTGCCGCCGGCGGAGCTGAGCGCGATCTCCACCTCGGCGCCGGTGGCGCCCAGGGCCTTGGCCGTGTCGGCCAGGGTCTTGCCGGGGATCATCGCGATGGCGGAGAAGTCGGGCTGGCCCGGCTGCCACTTCAGCTCGCGCACGGCCAGGCGGTAGCGGTCGGTCGCGGCGAGGGTGACGGTGTCGCCCTCGATCTCCATGCGCACGCCGGTCAGCATCGGCAGCGTGTCGTCACGTCCGGCGGCGACGGCCACCTGGCTGACTGCGGAGGCGAAGACGTCGCTGCCCACCCGGCCGGCCGCGGGCGGCATGGCGGGGAGCGTCGGGTAGTCCTCCACAGGCATGGTGAGGAGGGTGAACCGGGCGCTGCCGCACGTGACGACCGCCTTGGCGCCCTCCACCACGAAGTCCACAGGCTGTGCGGGAAGCGAGCGGGTGATCTCGGCCAGCAGCTTGCCGGAGACCAGGACCATGCCGGGCTCGCCGGTGTGCAGTTCGAGCGTCACCTCCGCCGAGACCTCGTAGTCGAAGCCGGACAGCTTCAACTGCTGCTCCTCGGTGACCTCCAGGCGCATGCCCGCGAGGACGGGCACGGACGGCCGTGCCGGGAGACTGCGTGCCGTCCATGCCACCGCCTCAGCGAGGACGTCTCGCTCGATTCGGAACATCACGGTGATCAGCCTCCTGCTTCGTCGTTGATTCCAAGTGTCTCGCCTCCGGCAGACGCGAACAGCGAGAACCCCTCTATGGGTCTTGAGTTTCTTCTTAAGAGATAAGTGGAGTCATCACACTAGGGGCGGTGGATACTGTGGAAAACCTGCGTCTCCGCAGCTCGACGGCCCGATTTTCATCCACTGCGGGTGTGGGTGACGCCTGGGGGTAACTTCGGCGGCTGGGGATGAAGCCGCGTCGCCCACAGGCCGTCCCCAGATCTTGGTGCCTTCGTCCACCGGTCATCCACCGGGTTTCCACCGGTTGTCCACGGGGTAAACGGGTCTTCCGTTCCGCCCTCGGAGACTGTTCACAGGCCGTCCCCAAGTCATCCACCGGTAGTCCCCAGGTTCTCCTCAGGATGTCCCCACTGTTATCCCCAGCCTCTGTGCAGGAAATTTCCGGGCATAGCGGGGCGTACGAACGGCGGCTTGGCGCGTTTCCCCTGATCCACAGCGTTTTCCACAGGGTGTGCATGACGGCTAGGACCCGCGCGACGTCTGTTTGATGCGCATTGTCAGCTCGTTGACCTGGTTGTACATCGAGCGGCGCTCCGCGATGAGCGAGCGGATCTTGCGTTCGGCGTGCATCACGGTCGTGTGGTCGCGGCCGCCGAACTGTTGCCCGATCTTCGGCAGGGACAGCTCCGTCAGCTCTCTCGCCAGATACATCGCGATCTGCCGCGCGTTCACCAGAGCCCTGCTGCGCGAGCTGCCGCACAGGTCGTCGATGCTGATGCCGAAGTATTCGGACGTCTTCGCCATGATCGTGGCGATGGTGATCTCCGGCCCCGACTCCGAGGTGATCAGGTCCTTCAGCACCACCTCGGCCAGCTGGAGATCCACACCCTGCCGGTTGAGGCTGGCGAACGCGGTGACCCTGATCAGCGCCCCCTCCAGCTCGCGGATGTTGGTGGAGATCCGGCTGGCGATGTACTCCAGCACCTCCGGCGGCGCCGCCAGGCCCTCCTGTATGGCCTTCTTCCGGAGGATCGCGATCCGCGTCTCCAGCTCGGGCGGCTGCACGTCGGTGATCAGGCCCCACTCGAACCGGTTGCGCAGCCGGTCTTCCAGCGTGATCAGCTGCTTCGGCGCCCGGTCACTGGAGATCACGATCTGCTTGTTGGCGTTGTGGAGCGTGTTGAAGGTGTGGAAGAACTCCTCCTGCGTCTGCTCCTTGCCCTCCAGGAACTGGATGTCGTCCACGAGCAGGATGTCGATCGCGCGGTAGCGGCCCCGGAAACCGTCGGCCTTGTGGTCGCGGATGCTGTTGATGAAGTCGTTGGTGAACTCCTCGGAGCTCACGTAACGCACCCGGGCGCCGTCGTACAGGCTCTGCGCGTAATGCCCGATCGCGTGGAGCAGGTGAGTTTTCCCCAGCCCCGAGTCGCCGTAGATGAACAGCGGGTTGTACGCCTTGGCCGGCGATTCGGCGACGGCCACGGCCGCGGCGTGCGCGAAGCGGTTGCTGGCGCCGATGACGAAGGTCTCGAAGGTGTATTTCTGGTTGAGCCGGGCCGGCTCGCTGGGCTTGCTGCTCTTGGCTTCCCACCGGTTCGGCGCCGGTTCCGGCGCCTTCTCCACAGGCGGTGTGTACGACGGAGCCTGGTCGAACGTGCCCGGGTCGAAAGAGAACGAAGGCTGTGGATATTCGGTGGACGGCTGGCCGGATTCCGGCTGTGGAGAATAGAACTGCGGGGGCTCGGAAACCTGGAAATGCTGGGGCGGCGCACCCTGTGGAAAACGCGGCTGGGGGTCCTGCCCCTGGGGATAACCATTACCCCCAGGCTGGGGATGAAGATCCTGCTTGGGCGGCTCGGGGGCGGTGGTGTCGATCATCACGGCCAGCCGCATGGCGCGGCCCAGCTCCTGGGACAGCGCGTGAGCCACGAGCGGGCGCAGCTTGCCCTCGATGAGGTCCTTCAGGAAGTCGTTGGGGACGCCGAGCACGATCGTGTCGTCCGCGAGAGCGATGGGGCGCACCATCCCGAGCCAGGTGCGCTGCTGTATGGGCACGTTCTCGTTGAGAAAGTTGCCCAGAGCCCTGGCCCATACCGCGCCGAGGTCGACGTTGGTCATCGGGCGTTTCCCCCTCCTTCCTATCGCGGCCCCCCGCGAGTGTTATCCACACCCAGAGGGCCACCGCCTCGCGATCAGCCCTGCCGTCCACAGCGTCGAGCCCGGGTGGGAACCCCCAGGGTCTCCACAGGAGATCCACAAGTTGTGCACAGCCCTGCTAGTGGGTCTGGAAGGGCCGACAGTATCTATGTGCACAGCTGTGTTCAAGGCGTTGTCCACAGCCTAGTGGTACCTGAGTGCACAACATGTGGACGTCGGCGGGCCGGTGGAAAAGTCGCCTGTGGATCCGTGGATGACGGTTCCGGTTTGACCTGGGGCGCTCCTGACCCGTAACGTACGACGGTCGGCTTGTCACGCGTCGGCTATTTCGCGTGCCCTCGCCTTAATGACAGGCCAGCCATGTGTGTTCAGCGCCTCGTGCGCACCCTCAAGCCTGGAGCCCACTCGTGAGCAAGCGTACTTTCCAGCCGAACAACCGTCGCCGCGCGAAGACCCACGGCTTCCGGCTGCGGATGCGCACCCGGGCCGGTCGTGCCATCCTCGCCTCTCGCCGCCGCAAGGGCCGCGAGAAGCTGTCGGCCTGATCGACCCGCGCCCGACTTTCCGCCCGCCGGTGACTTGTGCCGGCGGGCGATAGGTGTATTCCCATGCTTTCCCGGCCATCCCGCATGCGGCGGGGCGACGACTTCCAGAAGGCGATCAAGCGCGGAAATCGCGCCGGTCGCCCTACTTTGGTGATACATCTCGCCGTTTCTGGGGAAGAGACGCCTCTGGTGGGTTTCGTGGTGAGCCGGGCCGTCGGAGGCGCGGTGGTGCGCAACAAGGTCAAGCGGCGGCTCCGACACCTGATGCGCGAGCGTCTCGACCGGCTTCCGAGAGGTAGCCTGCTTGTGGTACGCGCCAACCCCCCGGCCGCGTCAGCGCGATACGAGCACCTCGCCGCCGAGCTCGACTCCACCCTGGACCGATTGCTCAGGCGGCACGAGTCCGCGATGGATGGGCAGCAGAGATGACGGAGCAGCCGCAAGGGACGCCGAGCCTCGCCGCTCGCGTGCTGATCGTCCCCATCCGGTTCTATCGGGCGTTCATCAGCCCGCTGCTCGGTCCACGCTGCCGCTTCTACCCATCGTGCAGCGCGTACGGGCTTGAGGCGATGTCCGTACACGGAGCCCTGCGCGGCACATGGTTGACTGTCCGGCGCATCGGGCGGTGCCACCCATTCCACCCCGGAGGTATAGACCCGGTGCCCCCACGCCCGGTTCGGTCTCACGAATTGCAAGGGAGATAGCTCAGTGGAGCTGTCCTGGCTGAGCTGGCTCTATGAAGCCGTAGCCTTCGTCATCACCTGGATCCATACGGGATACGCCACCTTCCTCAACCCGGACAGTGGCCTGACGTGGGCGTTGACCATCATCACGTTGACCGTGCTGATGCGGATCTGCATCTTCCCGCTCTTCCTCAAGCAGATGCGCTCGTCGAAGAAGATGCAGGAGCTCGCCCCCAAGGTGGCGGACATCCGCAAGCGCTACAAGAACGACAAACAGCGCATGAACCAAGAGGTCATGGCGCTGTACCAGGGCGCGGGCGCGAACCCGCTGGGCGGGTGCCTTCCCGTTCTGGCGCAGTTCCCGATCTTCATCGGCATGTTCACCGTGCTGCAGGCGATGGCCAGCGGCGAGCCGAAGTTCGGCATGACCCAGGAGCTGGTCGACAGCGCCGGCAAGGCGCACATCTTCGGCGCCCCGCTGCCGGCCTACTTCTTCATGCCCGAAGCGGACATGATCGCCCTGGACGCGAGCCCCGTGCAGACGCGGGTCGTGATGGCGATCTTCGTCGCGCTGAGCTCGCTGACCACCTTCCTCACCGTCCGGCAGAGCGTCACGCGATCCATGGCGCAGATGCCCGACAACCCGATGGCCCAGCAGCAGAAGATCCTCATGTGGATCTCGCCGCTGTTCGCGTTCTTCAGCCTGAACTTCCCGCTCGGCCTGATCCTCTACTGGGTCACCACCAACGTGTGGACGCTCGGCCAGCAGCACTGGTTCTACAGCCGCAACCCGATGCCGCAGTTCGACGCCAAGGGCAACGTGATCCCGGTCAAGCCCAAGCCGAGCCTGGCCCAGCGGCTGCGCGGGACGACTCCGGAAGAAGAGGCCCCCGCCCCGCCTCCTGAGCCTAAGATCGTCAGGAACCAGCCCAGCCGCCAGAGCCGCAGCAAGCGCACCGGCAGCAAGAAGTCGTGATTACGAAGGAGAGGCCGGTCATGACCGAGGCCGAGCAGGAGAAAGCTCCTGATCTCAACGCGCTGGAGCAGGAAGGCGAGATCGCGGCCGACTACGTCGAAGGCCTTCTCGACATCGCCGACATCGACGGCGACATCGACATGGACGTCGAGGGAGACCGCGCGATGGTCTCCGTCGTCGGCATCAAGAGCAACGAGCTGGTCGGCCCCGACGGCGAGGTGCTGGAGGCGCTGCAGGAGCTCACCCGGCTGGCCGTCCACAGGCAGACGGGGGAGCGGTCGCGCCTCATGCTCGACGTCGCCGGCTACCGCGAGCGCCGCCGCGCGGAGCTCACCAAGCTCGGCACCGAGGTCGCCGACCAGGTCAAGGATCACGGTGAGCCCAGGGCTCTGGAGCCGATGACCCCCTTCGAACGCAAGATCGTTCACGACGCGGTGGCGGCCGCCGGCCTCCGCAGCGAGTCCGAGGGCGAGGAGCCCAACCGCTACGTCGTGGTCATGCCCGCCTGACCACTCCTCTGGCATCCCGGCCGCCGGCCCGCCTTCGGGCGCCGGCGGCCGCTCGCGTTTCCGGGCCTCTCCCAGGAGCTTTCAGGGGTACGAGCGAGCATCCATTCTGTCCACAGCCTTATCCACAGACCCCCTCCCCAGCTGCGCTTCCGCATTGTGGAAAAGTCGGCGCGGCGCGCTCTGGGGTTCCGTTCAGGCAGGGCCGATAGTCTTCGGTGAGATCGCCTGCCCAGCCTAGAAACCGTCACCCATGAGAAAGGGCCACCAAGCAGTGAGCGACGAGCTGCCGCCTCCGCCGGACATCGCGCGGGACGTGTTCACCGGCGACGCCTGGGACCGCGCCCAGGAGTTCGCCGGACTGCTCGCCGGCCCCGGGGTGGTGCGAGGGCTGCTCGGCCCGCGCGAGGTGCCGCGGATCTGGGACCGTCACCTGCTCAACTGCGCCGTCGTCGCGGAGGCCGTGCCTCATGACGCCCGCCTGGTCGACATCGGCTCCGGTGCGGGCCTGCCCGGGCTGGTGCTGGCCATCGTCCGGCCGGATCTCACGGTCACCCTGCTGGAGCCGCTGCTCCGCCGTACCGTGTTCCTGGAGGAGTGCGTCGAGGCGCTCAAGCTCGACAACGTCGAGGTGCTGCGCGGCCGCGCCGAGGAGCTGAAGGGCAAGCGGGAGTTCGACGTCGCGAGCGCCCGCGCCGTCGCGCCGCTCGATCGGCTGCTCACCTGGGCGATGCCGCTGCTGCGTGAGGGCGGCGAGCTCATCGCCATGAAGGGGGAGCGGGCCGCCGAGGAGCTCGCCGAGGCGGAGCCGCGACTCAAGGCCGTCGGCGCCCTCACGGCCGAGCTTGTGACCGTGGGGCACGGTAAGGTCGAGCCGCCTGCAACACTGGTGCGAGTCGTAGCGGGTCGCGCGCCGGAGCAGAAAAGGCGGCGACGAAGGAGGTGACGGCATGCCAGTCGCGCAATGCGGTCTGGGCTGGCCGGACAGGCCTCTGTCCGAGAATCCCACCGGGGTTGGCTGGCCCGAAACGGGCGTGTCCCGACAGCGAATCCCCGTCACCGATACGCCACGGGTTGAAAGGATGGCCATCGTGACCCAGACCCCCCTGAACCCAGGTGATTCGCCGTTGGTACGAGAGGCGCTCAACTCAGTGGTTTCACGTGAAACACCGGCCGCACAGTTGCCCGCCCAGGCGGGTGATCTCCCCTTGGGCGACAGTGACGCCTGGCCCAAGCCGGCGAAGACCCGGATGATCGCGGTGGCGAACCAGAAGGGTGGCGTCGGCAAGACCACGACCTCGGTGAACATCGCGGCCGCGCTGTCGATGAAGGGCGAGCGCGTGCTGGTGGTCGACCTGGACCCGCAGGGCAACGCGTCCACCGCGCTGGCCACCGAGCACCGTGGTGACGTGCCGGATGTCTATCAGGTGCTGGTCGACGACCTGCCGATGGCGGACATCGTCAAGCAGGTCCCCGACATGCCCAACCTCTACTGCGCCCCCGCCACCATCGACCTGGCCGGCGCGGAGATCGAGCTCGTCTCCCTGGTGGCTCGGGAGGCGCGGCTGCGCCGGGCGCTGGCCGCGTACGACTCCATGGACTTCGACTACATCATCATCGACTGCCCGCCGTCGCTCGGCCTGCTCACGGTCAACGCCCTGGTCGCGGCGGACGAGGTGATGATCCCGATCCAGTGCGAGTACTACGCGCTGGAAGGTCTCGGGCAGCTCCTCAGGAACGTCGACCTCATCAAGGTCCACCTCAACCCGACGCTCCGCCTGTCCACGATCGTCCTCACCATGTACGACGGCCGCACCCGGCTGGCTTCACAGGTGGCGGAGGAGGTCCGGGCGCACTTCGGGGACACGGTGCTCAACACGCTGATCCCGCGTAGCGTCCGCCTCTCGGAGGCGCCCAGCTACGGGCAGTCGGTGATGACGTACGATCCGGGCTCCAGCGGCGCGATGGCCTACATGGACGCCGCCAGGGAGATCGCCCACCGCGCGTTGGTGTGATCTCTCTGGGTCACGACGGGACGGTGCCCTTTCGACGGCAGCGACCAGCGGCTCAACGGCAGTGGCCAGAGGCTCAGCAGCCGCCGAGCACCTGATGAGGGTCGGCCGCCTGAGCTGATTGAGTCGTGCATGCCCGCTGTGCCCCCTCTCGGGGGTTCTGGCATCGGGTGTGTTCAGGGCATGGTGGTGTAAATCCGGTGGGACGGTGTGTAGAGGCGGCCCTGGCCGGGGCAGGCAACGGTAACCTCTCCTGGAGTGACCGGAATCGGTTCGGGTGGATGAGGAGACGCAGTGAGCCAGCAGCGGCGGGGATTGGGCAAGGGGCTGGGGGCGCTCATTCCGACCGGTCCCATTGTCGACGGCGCGGGGACGGTGCCCCCTGCCAACGGTTCGGCGGCGCCGGAGGCCGGGCCGAAACCCGTCGCCGGGGCGTACTTCAAGGAAGTCGCCGTCTCCGCGATCGTGCCGAACCCGCGCCAGCCGCGTGAGGTGTTCGACGACGAACGCCTTCTGGAGCTGGAGGCGTCGATCCGCGAGGTCGGTCTCCTGCAGCCCGTGGTGGTGCGCCCGGTGGGTGGCGGACAGTACGAGCTCATCATGGGGGAGCGGCGGCTGCGGGCCTGCAAGATGGCGGGCCTGCAGGAGATTCCGGCGATCGTCCGCAACACCCGTGACACCGACCTCCTCCGCGACGCCCTGATCGAGAACCTCCAGCGGGAGCAGCTCAACCCGCTGGAAGAGGCCGCCGCCTACCAGCAACTCCTCGACGACTTCGATGCAACCCACGACCAGCTCGCCCAGAAGGTCGGTCGTTCCCGCTCACACATCACCAACACCCTCCGCCTGCTCAACCTCCCGCCGGAAGTTCAGCTCAAGGTCGCGGCCGGCTCCATCACGGCCGGTCACGGGCGCGCTCTGCTCGGCCTCTCCACACCGGAGGAGATGATCCTGCTCGCCAAGCGCATCAGCGCCGAGCTGCTCTCGGTGCGCGCGGTGGAGGAGATCGTCGCCCTCGGCAGCGCCCAGGCCGCACCGGCCAAGCCTGTCCGTGAACGCCAGGCCGGCAAGCCCACCGCCCCGGGCCTCTCCCATCTCGCGGACCGGCTCTCTGATCACTTCGAGACCAAGGTGAAGGTCGACCTCGGGCGCCGGAAGGGGCGCATCGTGGTGGAGTTCGCCACGATCGACGACCTTGAGCGCATCATCGGCACCATGGCGCCTGAGGCGGCCCGTGCCATGCGGGAGGCCGGGGAGTAGTTCCGGTTCAAGTCCTCGGTTTCACGTGAAGCGTCCGCCGACTGCCCACGCCCCGTGTTTCACGTGAAACACGGGGCTTCTTGTTGGCGGCGCTGTGGGCTTTCGCTCCTCGTGTCGTGGTGAAGGTCCTTGCCTATGGCTCATGGCTCTCCATCTGGGGAGGGCTTGGGGGCGTGTTTCACGTGAAACGTAGGGCTTGGTGTTTCTGGCGCTGTGAGACTGCCTGTCTCGTGGCGGCGGTGAGCGTCCTTGCCCATGGCCCGTGACTCTCCCCGCCCGGCGAGGGCGCCCAGGACGTGTTTCACGTGAAACACGGGTGGGGTGTTACGCGGTGGCTGCCTTGCGGATGGCGTCGAGGAAGTCGTCGACATGTTCCGGTGTCGTGTCGAAGGCGGTCATCCAGCGGACGACGCCTGCCGTCTCGTCCCAGAAGTGGAAGAGATAGCGGCGCTTGAGCGCGGTGGCGACGTGGATGGGGAGCCGCGCGAAGACGGCGTTGGACTCGACGGGATACTCCAGGGTGACGCCGGGGACGTCGGCGAGGCCGTTCGCCAGGCGGAGGGCCATGGCGTTGGCGTGGGCCGCGTTCTGCCGCCACAGGTCGTCGGTGAGAAGCGCGCTGAGCTGAGCCGAGATGAAGCGCATCTTCGAAGCGAGCTGGAGCGACTGGCGGCGCAGGAACGGGACGGAGTCGGCGAGGGACGGATCCAGGACGACGACCGCTTCGGCGGCCAGCGCGCCGTTCTTGGTGCCGCCGAAGCTGAAGACGTCCACGCCCACCGCCGTGGTGATCGCGTCGAGGCCGCACCCGCGATGGGCCGCCGCGTTGGCCAGCCGGGCGCCGTCGACGTGCAGGCGCATGCCGGCGGCGTGGGCGGTCTCGGCCAGGGCGGCGATCTCGTCGGGGGAGTAGCAGGTGCCGAGTTCGGTGACCTGGGAGATGGAGACGACGCGCGGCTGGGGCTGGTGGTGGTCGCCCAGCACGGACAGCCGGGAGGTGATGTCACCAGGGCGGAGCTTGCCGTCCGGAGTCGGGACGGTCATGAGCTTCACGCCGAGGATGCGTTCCGTAGCACCGGTCTCGTGGGTGGCGATGTGGGCGGTGTCGGGGCAGATGATCGCGTCATAGCGGCCGAGCATGAGGGCCAGGCCGACCATGTTCGCGCCCGCGCCGTTGAGCACGGCGAAACCCTCGGCATGAGAGCCGAACACGTCCTTGACGCGCTGCTCGAACGCCCCCGTCCAGGTGTCGCCGCCGTATGCGGGTGCGTCGCCCTGATTGGCGGCGGCCATGGCTTCGAGGATGGCTGGATGGACGCCGGCGTGGTTGTCGCTGGCGAAGCTCTTCGGGTAGGTCGGCTCGATCACACGCCAAGGCTACTTACGAAAGAGACGCCCCTTCGTACGAGATCCGTCGCATCCGATCGAGGATGGCCGCACCCGCATCCAGGAACGAGCACGCCGACGACCGGCGACCTGAGCGACATCGAGAAAGCCGCCCAACGCGCTACCCCGGACCACGGCAACCGGCGATTCCCACAGGCGTGACCCCAGCACCTCGGCGGACAGCAAATCAGAAGGGACACACTCCCACGCCCTCGACGCGAGTTCCGGCTTCGATAGGAGGCGAGTCTCAGGCAGGAGAGCCACTACGGTCGGGTCGGTGGCAGGCGCTGTACCTGGACCTCGGCGAGGGCGAGTCCAGTAGAAGGCGGTGGTGCTTACGACGGGGAGGCATTCCCACAGACTCGGCAGAGGACGCTGCTCCCGCTCTTGGAGAGGACGAGTCCAGTAGGAGGCGCTGCGCCTCAATCCCGGTGGTTGGGCGCGCATGACGAGGCGCCACCACGCCCTTCAGCGGGGGCGTCCCAGCTCGGCGCGGCGCATCGGGCGGGAGAGCCCCACGGCCCCTGTGCGGCGGGGTCGACGCTAGGAGTTGCTCCCGGCCTTGGCGGGTGGTGCGTCTGGCGGGAGGCATTCCTACGGACTTCGGCGGAGGGCGCTGCCCCCGGCTCTCGGAGAGGGCGGCGAGTTCCGTGGGAGGTCCTTCCTTGAACCTTGGCGAGTGCGGCGGGACGCGCTCCGACGCTCCTCGGGGCGAGGCCCGCATCGGCGGGTGGCGACTCCATGAAACCCGGCATGGCCGGGGCATGGCAGGAGTTGTTCTCGACCTCGGCGAGCGCGAGCCTCGCAGGAGGCGCTCCTACGCCTCTCGATGGAAGGTAAGGACCGGCTTCGGTGAGTGGCGACTCCCGAGAGGGGAGATGCTTGCTGAGGCTGCGTAGGAGAACAGCGGGAGGCGCTGCTTTCGACCTCGGCGTGTTGCGCATCGGACGGGATCGTCCCATGGACGTTGGTGTGGCGACCTCGGCGTGTGGCGCGTCCGGCGGGAGGCGCTCCCACAGACCTTGGCGGAGGGCGCTGCTCTCGACTTCAGCGGTCGTGTGCGATGGGACGCTCCGACGCTTCTCGGGGCAGCTCACAGCTTCGGCGGATGGCCAGTCCTTCGCGGGAGGGCTCCATGGACTCCTAATGGGAGGAGTTGTTCTCGACCTTGGCGAGGGCGGGTCCCGTAGGAGGCACTTCTACGCCTCTCGGTGGGAGGCAAGTTCCCGCTTCGGTGGTTGGCGACTCCTGAGGAGGCGAAGCTCCGTGAGATATCGGCGTGGAAGACAGCGGGAAGTGCTGCTCCCGATCTCGGCGTGTGGCGCGTCCGGCGGGAGGCGCTCCCACAGACCTTGGCGGAGGGCGCTGCTCTCGACTTCAGCGGTCGTGTGCGATGGGACGCTCCGACGCTTCTCGGGGCAGCTCACAGCTTCGGCGGACGGCGAGTCCCCTGCGGGAGGGCTCCATGGATTCCGACGTGGCTGGGTTGACGGGAGGCGCTGCGATCGACCTCGGCGGGATGCGCTCCTGCACCCCTCAGGACGAGTCCGAGTTCGGCTGAGAACCTCGCGTGGCCGGTGGAGACAGTCCTCCCGACCTCAGGGGGGAAGCGCGTCCTGGGGAGGGAAGTCAGAGGGTGGAGAGGTTGGGGCGGGGGCGGGAGGCGGCGTTCTGGAGGAGGGCGCGGCAGAGGTCGCCGAGGTCCTGGCCGGCCGCTTCCGCCGCCATAGGCAAGAGGGAGGTCTCCGTCATGCCGGGTGCGACGTTCACCTCCAGGAAGTGGGGGGTGTCGGTGGCGTCGACGATGAGGTCGGTGCGGGAGATGTCGCGCAGGCCGAGCGCCGTGTGGGCCGTTACGGCGGTTTCGGCGCAGGCCGCCGCCGCGGCGGGGGACAGGCGGGCGGGGGCGAAGAACTCCGTGTGGCCGGCCGTGTAGCGGGCGGCGTAGTCGTACACGCCCTCGTCGGGGACGATCTCCACGGCCGGGAGGGCGACGGGGCCCTGGCCCAGGTCGACGACCGAGACCGCGACCTCGATGCCCTCGACGTACCGCTCGATCAGCGCGGTGTCGCCGTAGGCGAAGCAGCCGACCATCGCGGCCGGGAGCTCCTCGGCGGTGCGGACGATGGAGGCGCCCAGGGCGGAGCCGCCGCGGGCGGGCTTGACGAACAGGGGGAGGCCGAGCTGGTCGACGATGCGGCCGAGCACGGCCGTCGCGCCGAGGTCGTGGAACGTCTCCTTGGGCAGCGTGATCGAGGCGGGCGTGCGCAGGCCGACCGAGCGGACGACGGCCTTGGCCGTGGGCTTGTCGAAGGCGACCCGGCACGCGTCGGGGTCGGCTCCCACGTACGGCACGTTGAGGAGCTCCAGCACCGAGCGGATCGCGCCGTCTTCGCCGGCTCCGCCGTGGAGCGTCACGAACACGGCGTCGGGCGGGTCGGCCAGGATCGACGGCACCAGCGACGCGTCCGTGTCGCGGGCCTCCACGTCGATGCCCGCCGCCCTGAGCACCTCGCTCACCCGGCGGCCGGAGCGCAGGGAGACTTCACGCTCGTAGGAAAGGCCGCCGGCCAGCACGAGCACGTGGCCCAGGTCGCTCATCTCTTCTCCTCGCTGATCGCCCGAGGTCCAACCGTACCGGCGGAGAAGGGGCGGTGGCGTACGACGGGCGTGGTTCACGCCGGCCGGGTGGAACGGCGAACGACCGGCGTCCGCGCGGACGCCGGTCGTTCGTGAGGTGGTCAGGCCAGGTCGGGGCCGGGCGTGTCCACGCCGGGGTGGTCCCGGGTGGAGCCGGTGCCGAACGTGTCGCGCAGCTGCATCTCCTGCTCGATGACGCCCGCCAGACGGCGGACGCCCTCCCGGATGCGGTGCGGCTCCGGATAGCAGAACGACAGCCGCATGTGGCGGGCGCCGCTGCCGTCGGAGAAGAACCCGGTGCCCGGGACGAACGCCACCCGCTCGGCCACCGCGCGGGGCAGGATCGCCTTCGAGTCGAGCCCTTCGGGAAGCGTCGCCCAGACGAAGAACCCGCCCGCGGGCCGTGTCCAGGTGACCTCCGGAGGCATCAGCGACTCCAGGGCGTCGAGCATGGCGTCGCGGCGCTCGCGGTAGAGCTCCTTGAACGTCTTGATCTGCTCGCGCCACGGCTGCGTGGCGAGGTACTGGCCGACGGCCAGCTGGGTGAACGACGAGTGGGACAGCACGGCCGACTCCATGGCGAGCACGAGCTTGTCGCGGACGGCGTGCGGGGCGAGCGCCCAGCCGACGCGGAAGCCCGGGGCGAGCGTCTTGGAGAACGACCCGAGGTAGACCACCCCGTCGGGGTTGTCCGCGCGCAGCGCGCGCATCGGCTCGCCGTCGAAACCGAGCAGCCCGTACGGGTTGTCCTCGACGATGAGCACCCCGGCGCGCTGGCAGATGTCGAGCACCTGCTGGCGCCGCGCGGTGTTGAGCGTGACGCCGCCGGGGTTGTGGAAGGTCGGGATCGTGTACAGGAACTTGATCGGAGCTCCCGCCGTTTCCAGGGCGTAGATGGTCTGGGCGAGGGATTCGGGCAGGATGCCCTGATCGTCCATGGCGATATGCACCACTTTGGCCTGGTATGCGGCGAAGGTGCCGAGGGCGCCCACGTACGAGGGGCCCTCCGCCAGGACCACATCACCCGGATCGATGAAGATCCGGGTGATCAGGTCGAGTGCCTGCTGTGAGCCGACGGTGACGACCACGTCGTTGCCGCCGGCCTGAATCCCTTCCAGCGCCATGACCTCGCAGATCTGCTCGCGCAGATGCGGGTCGCCCTGGCCGGAGCCGTACTGGAGCGCTACGGGCCCGCGCCTGGTCACGAGATCCGAGACCAGCTCGCCGACCATGTCGAGGGGAAGCGCCGTGACGTACGGCATGCCGCCCGCGAGCGAGACCACCTCGGGCCTCGACGCGACGGCGAAGAGAGCTCGGATCTCGGAGGCGACCATCCCGGTAGCTCGCGCGGCGTACCGGTCGACGTAGGCGTCGATGCGCGACCCTTGGGTCGCGGGCGTCTGACCGTGATCCTGCTCTTCTGTCACGGCCCACCTCCTAGGTGTATATCGATCCGAGACTCCAGGTTACGCCAGCCGGACATGTCGCCCATGACGGGGCGGTACGGCCGTGGTGACCGCTGGCGAGACCGTCACTGGGCTACGATGCCAGGTGGGGACGCGGTTTTCCGCGCTTTTCCGGGTCTACGATTGGGGCCGTAGTTGTCGCGTCGGCTGGTCAATATCACCCTGGACAATCTGGAAGATCTTCCAAGGCGCTGCCGCCAGTGTGTTTTCTGGGAGCTCGACCCTGTCAGCGGAGAGCGGGCGGTGAAGTCGGGTGACCCGGGGCTGGAGAAGGAGGCCTGGATCTCCGGCACGCTCCTCGAATGGGGGAGCTGCGGGAAGATCGTCTATGTCGACGGGGTGCCTGCGGGGTTCGTGCTCTACAGCCCCCCGCTCTACAGCCCGCGTTCGGTGGCCTTCCCCACGTCCCCGGTCAGCGCCGAC
The DNA here is from genome assembly GCF_040676925.1 of Nonomuraea sp. NPDC049486. Taxonomy (NCBI): domain Bacteria; kingdom Bacillati; phylum Actinomycetota; class Actinomycetes; order Streptosporangiales; family Streptosporangiaceae; genus Nonomuraea; species Nonomuraea sp. NPDC049486. The sequence goes on along the minus strand of NZ_JBFAPV010000012.1, from coordinate 179,851 downwards.
GCCGTGCTGCTGATGACGGCCCATATCGTGCAGGAGTTCTCCGGCGGCGGGCTGGGGCGGATGCTCATCCAGGGCGTGGCCAAGGACCTCACGCGCCGGGGGGTCAAGGCGATCGAGGCATTCGGGGACCTCAAATGGGAGGAGCCGAGTTGCGTGGTTCCTGCTGAATATTTGCTTTCCGTAGGCTTTAAAACTGTTCGTCCGCATTTGCGATTTCCGCGGCTACGGCTGGAGCTGAAAACCGCCGTGTCCTGGCGCGAGGACGTCGAGGTCGCCCTGGAACGTCTCCTGGGCTCCATGAGCCCCGAACGCGCCCTTCGCCCGGTCTGACCCCAGTCTGCCCCCGCCCGCCCTCGTACGGGCCCGTCAGCGCCCTCCTGCGGCCAGGGCGGCGCGGTCGGCGTCCGGCACCCACTGGCGCCGCGGGTCGAGCGGCCGGAACCCCTCGGACACGAAGTCGACGAGCGAGGCCAGCACCGGGTGGTGGTTCTGCCGGTGGTAGAGCAGCGAGCACGGGTAGACGGGGACGGGGTCGACGACCGGGATCTGCACGACACCGGCATGCCAGGGCAGGCGGCAGCCCTCGCCGACGAACCCGAGGCGTTCGCCCGTGGCGATGTCGGCCACGAAGTGCTCCCAGCCGAAGTCCGGCCCCGTCGCGTCGATCCGGAGGTCGAACGCGGCGCCGAGGAGGCCGTAGAACTCGGCCCACTCGCTGCCGGGGGCGTTGCCGGGCATCCACACGGTCGATCCCGAGAGCCGTGACACCTCCACCGCGCGCCGGTCGGCCAGCGGGTGGTCGCGGCTGATCAGCAGGTGCACCGGATCGAAGTAGGCCGGCACGTGCTGGAGGTCCTCCTCCAGCGTCCCGCTGACGCGGACGAAGGCGGCGTCGACGGATCCCCTGGTGAGCGTGCCGCGGGCCGACCTGAGGCCGTTCGAGGTGGTGACGTCGATGTGCACATCCTCGGCCGTACTGTGGAACGCCCTGACCAGCTCGACCGAGGCCAGCCTGGTGTCCAGGACGTCGACCCGGAGCGGGCGGAAGCGGCCGCGCAGCACGCCGAGCGCCTGGTCCGCGAGGCCGACGAGGCTGCGGGCGTAGTGCAGGAACGCCCGGCCGTCCTCGGTGAGGGCGGCCCCGTTGCGTGAGCGGTAGAACAACCGCACGCCGAGGTCGGACTCCAGCTTGGCGATCCGCTTGGAGACGGCCTGCTGGCTGATCTCCAGCCGGGTGGCGGCCTCGCTGAAGGAGTGGTCCTCGGTGACGGCGACGAAGGCCCGGACCGTGCCGAGGTCCAGGTCCACAACCGGTGGATGTGGGGGATCGGCGTGTCGATTGTTGGACAACCGGGCCGCCTCTCGGGTCGAATGCTCGGGTTCGCGAGCGAGCCTACAACTGGGAGACGTGGTGTCCTTCGTCCATCTGCATGTGCATACGGAGTACAGCATGCTCGACGGCGCAGCCAAGGTCGGCCTGCTGATGGACGAGGTCGCCCGCCAGGAGATGCCCGCCGTGGCGATGAGCGACCACGGCAACGTGCACGGTGCGTACGAGTTCTTCCGGACGGCGCGCAAGGCCGGAGTCAAACCCATCATCGGCATCGAGGCCTACGTCGCCCCGGAGTCGCGGCTCCACCGGAAGCCGGTGTACTACAGCGACAACCTCGCGCTGCGCCGGTCCGACGACGAGACCGGCGAGGGCGGCGACGTCTCCGGGCGCGGCCTCTACACGCACATGACCATGTGGGCGACCGGCGCGCAGGGGCTGCGTAACCTGTTCCGCCTCCAGTCACGGGCCTGGCTGGAGGGGCATGTCCAGAAATATCCGCGTATGGATGATGAACTGCTGGCCGAACACGCCCCCGGCATCATCGCCACCACTGGCTGCCCCTCCGGCCAGGTGCAGACCAGGCTCCGCCTCGGCCAGTACGACCAGGCCGTCGAGGCCGCCGCGCGCTACCGCGACCTCTTCGGCCCCGGCAACTACTTCCTGGAGCTGATGGACCACGGCCTGGCCATCGAGCGCCGGGTCAGGGACGACCTCCTGCGCCTCGGCAAGCGGCTCGGACTGCCGCCCCTGGCCACCAACGACTCCCACTACGTCACGGAGGACCAGGCCGGAGCCCATGACGCGCTCCTGTGCGTGGGCACGGGCAAGCGCCTGGCCGACGCCGACCGCTTCCGGTTCTCCGGCAGCGGCTACTTCATCAAGTCTCCCGCCCGGATGCGCGCGCTCTGGGACGCCGAGGTGCCCGGCGCCTGCGACAACACCCTGCTGATCGCCGAGCGGGTCGGCGACTACGACGAGGTGTTCGCGCACCGCGATCTGACGCCGCGCTTCCCCGTACCCGAGGGCGAGACCGAGTCGAGCTGGCTGCGCGCGGAGACGCTCGACGGGGCGCGCCGCCGCTACGGCGGCGATCCGCCGCGGGAGGTGCTCGACCGCATCGACTACGAGCTGTCCGTCATCGACGCGATGGGGTTCCCCGGCTACTTCCTGGTCGTGGCCGACATCTGCCGGTACGCGCGCGAGAACGGCATCGGCCTGGGCCCCGGCCGCGGCTCCGCCACGGGCTCGATGGTCGCCTACTGCACGGGCATCACCCAGCTCGACCCGATCGAGCACCGGCTCATCTTCGAACGCTTCCTCAACCCCGAACGCGTCACCATGCCCGACGTCGACCTGGACTTCGACGACCGGAGGCGGGACGAGATGATCGACTACGTCACGCGCAGGTACGGCGACGACCGGGTCTGCCAGATCGTCACCTTCAGCACCATCAAGGCCAAGGCCGCCATCAAGGACTCCTGCCGGGTGCTCGGCCTGCCCTACGCGCTGGGCGACCGCATCACCAAGGCGTTCCCCGCGGCGGACGGCGGCAAGGAGATCCCGCTGGCCGCCATCCACGACGCCGCCCACCCCAGGCACGGCGAGGCGAGCGAGCTGCGTCAGATGTACGAGCGGGACCCCGACGTCAAGCGGGTGATCGACACCGCGGCCGGCATCGAGGGCCTCACCCGGGGCACCGGCGTGCACGCCGCGGGCGTGATCCTCTCCAGCGAGCCGCTGATCGACGTGCTCCCATTGGTCAAGCCCAAGGCCGGCGGCCCGGTCATCACCGGTTTCCCGTTCACCCAGGCCGAGGACATGGGCCTGCTGAAGATGGACTTCCTCGGCCTGCGCAACCTCACCGTCATCGGCGACGCCATCGCGGGTGTCCGCGCCAACAAGGGCGTCGACCTCGACATCCTGGACATCCCGCTCGACGACCCGACCACGTACGAGCTGCTGGCGCGCGGCGACACGCTCGGCGTCTTCCAGCTCGACAGCGGCGGCATGCGGGTCCTGCTGAGGCTGATGCGGCCCACCACGTTCACCGACATCGCCGCGGTGAACGCGCTCTACCGGCCCGGCCCGATGGAGATGAACGCCCACACCAACTACGCGCTGCGCAAGACCGGCAGGCAGCCCGTCGAGCCCATCCACCCGGAGCTGGAACAGGCGCTGGAGCCCATCCTGGGCGACACCTACCACCTGGTCGTCTTCCAGGAACAGGTGATGGCCATCGCCCAGCAGCTGGCCGGCTACTCCCTCGGCGCCGCCGACATGCTGCGCCGGGCCATGGGCAAGAAGAAGAAGGAGGTCCTGGACGCCGAGTGGGACCGCTTCTCCGCCGGGATGCGCGAGCGCGGCTTCTCCGCCGAGGCGATCGGCGCGGTCTGGGACGTGCTGGTCCCGTTCAGCGGCTACGGCTTCAACAAGTCGCACACCGCCGGATACGGCCTGGTCTCCTACTGGACCGCCTACCTCAAGGCCAACCACCCGCAGGAGTATCTGGCGGCGCTGCTCACCTCGGTCGGCGACGACAAGGACAAGATGGCCGTCTATCTGGCCGACTGCCGTCGCCTGGGCATCAGGGTGCTGCCTCCCGACGTCAACGCCAGCCGGCTGGACTTCGCCGCCGTCGGCTCCGACATCCGCTTCGGCCTGGGCGCCGTCCGCAACGTCGGCGCCGGCGCCGTGGACGCCATCGTCACCACCAGGGAGACCGCGGGCCGCTACGCCTGCTTCAACGACTTCCTCGCCAAGGTCCCCTCTGTGGTCTGCAACAAGCGGGTCATCGAGTCACTGGCCAAGGCGGGGGCCTTCGACAGCCTGGGCCATCACCGCAAGGCCCTGGTCGCGGTGCACGAGCAGGCCGTCGACCTGGTCGCCGACGTCAAGCGGAACGAGGCGCGCGGTCAGGACTCGCTCTTCGGCGAGCACACCGAGCAGGGCGAGGGGTTCTCCGTCGTGATCCCCGAAGGCGAGTGGGACCAGGCCACGCTGCTGACCTTCGAGCGCGAGATGCTCGGGCTGTACGTCTCCAGCCACCCGCTCGACGGCGCCGAGCACATCCTCGACGCCAACCGCGACACCACGATCGCCGACCTGCTGGCCTCCGGACGGCAGGACGCCGCGGCCCGGGTCAGCGGCATCGTCTCCGGCCTGCAGCGCAAGGTCACCAAGCAGGGCAGCCCGTGGGCGATCGTCACCCTGGAGGACCACGATGCCTCCGTAGAGTGCCTCGTCTTCCCCAAGACCTACATCCTGTACGGGGAGGCGCTGGCCCAGGACCGGGTGATCTCCGTACGCGGACGGGTCAACGTGCGCGACGAGACGACGAGCGTCTACGCCGAGGAGATCGCCGTCCTGGACGTCACCCGGGCGGACGCCGAGCCGCCCGTGGTGATCTCGGTCAGGGAGAACCAGCTGAACCCGCGACTCGTCCGGGAGTTCAAGCACATCCTGACCACCCATCCCGGCAGAGCTCCCGTGCACGTGCGGGTCGGGGCCGTGCTGCTGGACCTCCGCCCGTTCCGGGTCGCCGCCGAGCCGGCGTTCTACGGCGACGTCAAGGCGCTGCTCGGCGCCGGCGCGTTCGCATGACCCCGGCGTGCCCGAGGTGCCGCACCGGCGACGTCCTCGCCGTCCTGCGCCTGCCCCACATCTGGACGAACGCCTCGGGGAACGAGGTCCGGGGCATCAGCGAGGTGCTCCTGTGCGCCCGCTGCGACGCGGGCGACCCTCTCGTCGCGTCCTTCACTCCTCCGTACGATCCGGACCGGTTCGTACGGGCACTGCTGGGGAAGGCCGCCGGAGCGCGGCCGCCGGAACCGGACGAGCACGCGCTGAGAGCCGAGGCCGAGGCCTGGTATCGAGGCGAGCTGTGAACGCGAGAGCCCTCCGCCACGCGGCGGAGGGCTCTCGGCTGGACGGACCTAGATGATGCCGTCGAGCTCGCGGAGCAGCATGGCCTTCGGCTTGGCGCCGATGATCTGCTTGACGAGCTCGCCGCCCTTGTAGACGTTCATCGTCGGGATCTGGAGGACACCCGCCTGCCGGGGAACCTCGGGGTTCTCGTCGATGTTGAGCTTGACGATCTCGAGCTTGTCGCCGTGCTCGTTGGCGATCTCCTGGAGGATGGGCGCGACCTGACGGCACGGGCCGCACCACTCGGCCCAGAAGTCGACCAGAACGGGCTTCTCGCTCTTGAGGACCTCGGCCTCGAACGTGGCGTCGGTAACTGCCTTCACGGATGCGCTCCCTTACTTCTCGTTGTTGGCGAGCCAGCGCTCGGAGTCGAGGGACGCCGAGCAGCCGGTGCCCGCCGCGGTGATCGCCTGGCGGTAGATGTGGTCGACGACGTCCCCCGCGGCGAACACGCCGTCGATGTTGGTGGCGGTGGTCGGGTGGGCGACCTTGATGTAGCCGTCGTCGTCGAGGTCCACCTGGCCCTTGACGAGCTCGGTGCGCGGGTCGTGGCCGATCGCCAGGAACAGCGCGTCGGTGGCCAGGTCGCACTCCTCGCCCGTCTTGACGTTGCGCAGCTTGACGGACTCCACCCTGGTGTCGCCGAGGACGTCGACGACCTCGGTGTCCCAGATGAAGCGGATCTTGTCGTTGGCGAACGCCCGATCCTGCATGATCTTGCTGGCGCGCAGCTGGTCGCGGCGGTGCACCACGGTCACCATGCGGCCGAAGCGGGTCAGGAACGTCGCCTCTTCCATGGCGGTGTCGCCGCCGCCCACGACCACGATGTCCTTGTTGCGGAAGAAGAAGCCGTCGCAGGTCGCGCACCAGGAGACGCCGCGGCCGGACAGCCGCTTCTCGTTCTCCAGACCGAGCTCGCGGTAGCCGGAGCCCATCGCGAGGATGACCGACTTGGCGTAGTAGGTCTGGTCGTAGGTCTTGACGACCTTGGGATCGGCCTTGAGGTCGACCTCCACCACGTCGTCGGCGATCAGCTCGGCGCCGAACCGCTCGGCCTGCTTGCGCAGGTTGCCCATCAGGTCGGGGCCCATGATGCCGTCGGGGAACCCGGGGAAGTTCTCCACGTCGGTGGTGTTCATGAGCGCGCCGCCGGCGGTGACGGAGCCTTCGAAGACCAGAGGCTGGAGTTCGGCGCGTGCGGAGTAGACGGCCGCGGTGTATCCGGCGGGACCGGATCCGATGATGATCACGTTACGAACGTCGTCCAACGCTCCCACGCCTCTCTAGTCTGATGTTGCCTTTGGCCTCAACAGATCCTAAGCCGTCGCCATTCCCGGCCCTCGGGCGCACACGCGAAAGAGCCCGCCGAGGCGGGCTCTTCACAGGTCAGGGACTTACCAGCGGCCCAGAGCGGGCTTGCGCAAGTTTTTGCAGTTGAAGGGGTCGACGACGTCGATGCGCAGCCGCTTGGTCTCCTTGTTCTTCCAGGACGCCATGATGATGGCCTCCTGGCCGTTGTACTGGCCCTGGTCGACGGCGAAGACCTCGAGCTTGGCCCGGCTGGACACCGTGCCGACGCAGTGGTCGACCTGGTTGCCGCCGGACTCGCCGCCGACGATCGGGGCGGGCGCGAGGAAGTCGCCGAGCGCCTGGGCCAGCTCCTGGTCGCTGTAGTTGTGGCCGCTGTCGGTGAGCGCGTAGGCCCGGGCCTTGGCCTCTTCCCGGGACGGCTGGCTCTGGGCCACGACCGGTGGCGGCTGGACCGTCGGCTCGCCCCCTCCGGAGGCGAGCAGGCTCGCCGACACCGCGGCGGTGCCCACCACCGCGGCCGCGGCGGCCGCCGCCACCGCGGGCATCGCCCACCGGCGCCGCCGGGTGGTGCGCGTGCGGGCCGGGACGACCGTGCCGTCGTCGGAGACCACCCCGAGTCGCACGGGCTCCGGCTCCTGCCGCTCCCATGGAGCGTCGCGCATGAGCTTGTCCCAGTCCGGCGCATCCGCCAGGCCGACTCCGCCGCGCTGGGACTCCGCCTCGGCGGCCAGCGCCTTGTCGATGCGCAGTGCGACACCCATCGGCATGGCCGGTGTGGGAGTCGCCGCGAGCACCTCTCGAACCGCCGCTAGATCGGCCAGCAGCTCCCCGCATGGGGGGCAGACCGCGAGGTGGTCGCGGACCAGGCCGGCCGTGTCGGCGTCTAGGAGGCCCTCGGCGAAATCGGCGAGGGCGTCCAGATCGTAGTGCGTTTCACCCGTCACGAAGTTCTGTCTCCCTTCGCGGATGAGACGCGACTCAAGTCAGATCGGTTCCGCAGATGCGAAAGAATCGGGGCAAGTTTCGCGCGGCCCCTGGCGCATCGGCTCTTCACCGTCCCGCTGGGCACCTGCAGCACCTGAGCTGCGTCTTCGACGGAGTAGCCCATCATGTCGACCAGCACGAGCGCGGCCCGCTGGTCGGCGGGGAGCAGTTTGAGCGCGGCCGAGACCTCCATCGACACCTCACGCTCGACCGTCTGGTCGGGCAGCTGGGCGTCGCGCTCGGCGGCCTCGATCAGCTCGTCGTCGGCCACCGGGCGCACGGACTTGCGGCGCATCCTGTCGAGGCAGGCGTTGACGACGATGCGGTGGAGCCAGGTGGTGACGGCGGCCTCGCCGCGGAACGAGCCGGCCTTGCGGTAGGCGGAGACGAAGGCGTCCTGGACGGCGTCGGCGGCCTCGTCGGGGTCGCCGAGCGTGCGCAGCGCGACGGCCCACATCCGGTCGCGGTGCCTCTTGACGATCTCGCTGAAGGCGTGAGGATCCCCGGTGATGTGCGCGGCCAGCAGATCGGCGTCGCTGACCGCAGGCCGATCCGCTGGTGAGGGGGTCTCGGGTGGGGAGTTCACAAGAGGGATTCCTGGTTATGCCGATCCTGGAGAGTGCACGACTACTTCATAGATGGTGCCATGAAACTTGCCCGCGTCCGCCGGAAGACGGGTAAACCAGATCAAAACGTACTGCCCGCTGGCAGTCTGCTCCGGCTTGAAGGTCGTCTTGCCGGAGGCGCCCTTCACCCGGGCGACGGTCTTGAGCGACGACAGGTCGGCCTGGTCGCCGACCTTGAGCTCGACGGTCGCGCCGGGGGCCTCGCCCAGCGTAGCCACCACGTCGCTGATCTGCATGGACTTGCCCATGTCGAGGAGCAGGCCCACCCCGTCCTTGAGATTGCCCAGCGCGGCGCTGTTGTAGTTGTCGGTCTTCCAGAACGTGCTGGGCTTGCCGTCGATGGTCAGGGCCGCCAGCTCGGCCTTCTCCTCCTGGTCGCCGAGCGGGTCGAACCCGGTCGCCTTCTCGGCCTTGACCGCCTGCGCCTGGGCGGGCGGCGACGTGGTGGCGGTGGTCGGCGTGGGCTGCGCCTCCTGGCCGTCGGGGCTGCCGAGGCTCCGGCCGATCGTCCAGGCGCCGACGCCCACCGCGACGATCACCAGCAGCACGACCGCGGTCATCAGCGCCCGGTTGAGCACGTTGCCGCCGCCCTGCGGCCCGGTCTGGACGGCCGGCTGGAGGTGCTGCGGCGCCGTGGGCCTGCGCCGGTCGGTGTCGAGGCCCTCACTGGGGGAGGCCGACGTCGTCACCGACGGCGCGGATCCGTACGGGATCGAGATCGGCATCGGCCTGGCCACGTCGGCGAGCGCCTCGGCGATCTCGGCGGGGCTGGACAGCGCGCCCTGCCCCCGGCGCGACTCGGGAAGGCAGGCCCGGATCGTGACCGTATCGAGATAACCGGGCACGCCGGCGGTCACCTGGCGGGGGGTGCAGAAGTGGCCGTCGGTCATCGGCGCGGCCGGGAGCGTGCCCTCTTCCTCGTCGCCGGGCCAGTGGCCGGTCAGCCCCGCGTACAACAGGCGGCCGAGGCCCTCGGCGTCGTCGAGCCCGGGCTGGTCGGTGGTCAGTCCGTAGAGCGCCGAGTCGACGGCCACGCCCAGCACCTTGACCGTGTTTCCGGTGGTCCACACCAGGTTGCCGGGGCGCAGGCACAGGTGGTAGAGGCCGGCCTCGTGGGCGTGCGCGAGCGCCTCGGCGGCCTCGGCCACCAGCCCTGCGGCCCGCTCGGGATCCAGGGGACCGGAAGAGAGCAGGTCGGCGAGGGTGTCGCCGGTCACCCACTCGCTGACGACGTAAGCGCGATCGGCGTCCTGGGCGGCGTCGAACACCTGGGTGAGTCGGGGGTCGGTGAGCCTGCTCGCGGCCCGGGCGGCGGTGACGACCTCCTGCACGCGCGGGAAGTCGGGCGCGAAGGTCAGCACCGCGACGGGGCGGGCGAGGATCTCGTCGATGGCCTTCCAGTAGGTGGCGCCGTCGGATTCGCTGACCCGGTCCTCCAGCCGGAACCGGTCGGAGAGGCGGGTGCCGGGCTCGATCGCCGATGTGCTCACTGGCTCACCTCGCTCGCCCGATCATCCCTGGTCACGGCTCGACGTGCCTGCCTGGCGGTGTCCTGCGCAGGCACGCTATGCCGGATGGATCCGCCCACGCCCCTCCTGCTTCCATTCGCGCGTGTCGGCACCATGCTAGTGCCCGAGCCGGTTGCTCCCCGCGCTCTTTAGCGGCGTACCCGCCCGGCGACCATCCCAACGACCGAGCTGACCTCGGGAATGCGCGCGCGGTGGGCGACCCACAGGTAAAGGATCATCCCCAGCCCGCCGCCGACGGTCAAAGTGATCACCGAGTCGAGGAAGCCGGGCATCCCGAAGATCTCCTGCATGCTCCACACCGTGGCCAGGGCCAGCACCGCCGTGGGCAGGGCGGCGAGATACATCCTGGTCATCGACATGCAGACCTGCCAGCCGCCCAGCCCGCCGACCCGGCGGGAGGCCAGCACCCAGGCCAGCAGCGCGCCGAGCGCGTAGGCGATCGCGTAGGCCAGGGCCAGCCCCATGACCGCGTAGCGGGCCGGCAGCAGGTTGTAGAGCAGCACCATCAGCGCGGCGTTGACGGCGGTGGTGCCGGCGCCGACGAAGACGGGCGTGCGGGTGTCGCCGAAGCTGTAGAAGACCCGCAACAGCAGCTGGAAGACCGCGAACGGCACCAGCGCGAGGCCGTAGACCTGCAGCACGTTGCCGATGTAGACGGCGTTGGCGACGGTGTTGGCGCCGTGGCCGTAGAGCGGCACGGCGATCGCCGGCCCGAGCACCATGAGCAGCAGCGACACCGGCACCATCACCGCCCCGATGAGCCGCACGCTGGAGCCGAACTCGGTCCGCACCTCGTCGAAGCGCCCCTCGGCCACGGCCCGGCTCATCCTGGGCAGCATCGCGGTGATCACCGAGACGCCGACGACCCCGTACGGAAGCTGGAAGAGCTGGAAGGCCAGGGTGTACGGGGAGACGCCGTGACCGCTGACCACGTCGCCGGCCGCGCTGGCGAGGTTGGTGGTGAGCAGGAACCCGAGCTGGGTGACGACCACGTAGCCGATCGTCCAGACGCCCATCTTGGCCATCTCGCCGAGGCGGGCGTTGCGCAGGTCGAAGCGGGCGACGAAACGGAACCCGGCCCGCTTCAGCGCGATCACCAGCACCGTCGCCTGGGCCACGATGCCGGCCGTGGTACCGAGGCCGAGCAGGGCCAGCTCGCCGTTGGTGACCGCGTCGACGTCGGAACCGTTGGAGACGATGATCGCGTAGGCGACCATGACGCAGATGACGACCAGGTTGTTGACCACCGGCGCCCACATCGGGGCGGCGAACCGGTCACGGGTGTTGAGAATCGCCCCGGCCACCGCGCCGATGCCGAAGAAGGCGAGCTGCGGCAGGATGAACTGGGCCAGCCGCACCGCCACCTCGAACTGGCGCTCCCCGCGGTCCCAGTCGGTATAGAGGTCGATGATCATCGGGGCGGCCAGCACCGCCAGCGCGGCCACGACGATGAGCGCGATGGTGGCGAGCGTCAGCAACCGCTGCTCGTAGGCGCGGCCGCCGTCGGCGTCGCGCTGCTGGGCCTTGACGATCATCGGCACCACGACGCTGCTGAGCACGCCGAGCAGCAGCAGGTCGAGGATGCTGTAGGGGATGGCGTAGGCGACGTTGTAGGCGTCGCCCAGCGCGGCCGTGCCGATGGCGTAGGCCAGCACCATGGTGCGGACGAACCCGGTGACGCGCGAAACCATCGTGCCGGCGGCCATGATGGCGCTGGCACGCAGCAGGCGGCTCATATGGCCTCACTCTCACGTGTCCGGGCCGCCCGTGCGACCCGCCGCTGCGACCTGCGCCGGAGTATCCGGGTGACCACCGCCGCCAGCATGACGGTCAGCGCGCCGCCCACGATGACCAGGGCGATGCCGGTGTAGCCGGTGGTGCGCACGATCAGTTTGACCGGCTCGCCGTAGGCCCGGCCGTCGGCGGTGCGCAGCTGGACGGTCACCGAGGCGTCGCCGCCGCCGGAGGAGGTCACGGTCATGGGGATCTGGACGGTGCCGCTCTGCTCGCCGTCGATCTGCAGCGGCTCCAGCTGCGGGAGATGGGTTTCGAGCAGGCCTGGGTCGTCGGACTTGACGTCGACGTAAAGCGAGACGGGGGTGCTCAGCTCGTTCTTCACGCTGATCGGGACCTCGCCGTCGCTGCCGGCGAGGGTGCGCGGCTGGTCGGGGCCGGCGCCGGTGATCGACACCTTCCCGATGCGGTCCTTGACCGCCTCGCTCACCTGCTCCGTGACGGCGCGCCCGGCCTTGGTGTCGCCGCGCCAGGCGGAGGAGGCGAGCCTGAGCACCGCGGCGTCGAAGGACGACTGCTGCTGGCCGGTGACCTCCGCGGCCAGCTGGGCCTGCGCGGCGACCTCGCGGACCGGCTCCAGGTACTTGCCGCTGAGCTCCTGCTTGCGGTCGCGGTCGGAGTAGGTCAGCCCGGCGCGCGGGACCCGGTCGCGGGGCACCTTGATCGAGTCGAGCGGGGTGAGCGACAGCCACGGGAGCTTGCCCGCGGTCTTCAGCAGCGTCGAGACGAGCGTCGGGCTGGGGTTCCAGCGCCGGGACGGGGCCATGACGAGGGAGCGCGCGCGGGTCTGGCCCGGCTCGACGGAGATCATCGCGGTCTCGGCGATGAACCGCTGCCTGCTCAGCAGGATCGAGCCGCGGGTGCCGGGGGTGGGTTCGAGCACGTGGCTCAGCTCGGCGTCGGCCACCAGCGCGGTGACGGGGCCCATGACGGTGTCGAGCGTGGTGGCGGCGTCGGGGGTGACGGCGGGGAGCACGGTCGCCGCGGAGGCGGCCTGCTGGGTCGGCAGGCTGGCCGGGTCGAGCAGGACCTTGCCGACCCGGGTGGCGCCGGGCGCGCCGACGGCGAGCAGGTCGAGCGCGTCGGCGTCGAGCATGCCGCCGACCGGCCAGTAGGTCGAGGTCGACACGTCGCTCTTGATGAGCGCGGCCTTCTTCGCGGCCAGCTCCAGCGCGCGCCCCGGCTGCCGGTCGAGGCCCCGGTGGGCCAGCGCGGTCACGTCGGGGTCGGCGTACGGGGTGGCGATGACGGGATTGTCGGCCAGCGCCGCGCGCATCCCGACGAGCCACTGGGAGGCCGCGGCGTCGGCGGGCCGCTCCTCGGGCTTGCCGTCGCCGGTCTTGACCCGGAACGGCTTGGTCATGGCCTGGACGTCGTCGAAGAGCGCCGGGTCGACGACCCAGGTCACGCTGGGGGGCGCGATCTCGGCGATGCGCGCCAGGTCGGCCAGCCGGCCCTTGCCGGTGAGCTCGGCGCCCAGCTCGTCGTCGACGAACGTGCCGTCGTCGGACCGGCGCGGCTGGTCGATCACGGGCAGCACGAGCGCCAGCCGGTTGCGCACCGGCTGCTGCTGGCCGGTCGCGGGCGCGTACGTGAGGAAGGTGCGCTGGGAGGCGAGCTGCACGGCGTCCCACTGCACCACCTCGACGGCGAGCGGGTAGGCGCCGAACGAGGTCAGCCCGAACTGCGCGGGCGTCATGGTCAGCTCGAAGTCCTGGGAGGCGCTGGCGGCCAGCTCGGAGATGACCATGCTCGACTGGGTCGAGACGTTGGGCGGCTGGGTGGCCGTCGTGGTGCCGTCGGCGTAGGCGGCCATCGCGGCCCGGTCGGCGAAGCGCTGGGAGGAGTAGCGCACCCTGACCCGCAGGCCCGGCGTGGCGACGGAGCCGCTGTTGCGCACCGTGCCGGTGATCTTGATCTCGGTCGCCCGCTCGGTGGCGTAATCGGGCGTGACGGAGGTGAGGGTCAGGTCGATGCCCTGCCGCGCGGCGGCGCTCGCGGCAGCCGCGCCCGGCGCCGCCGCCACCGTGGAGGGGACGAGCAGCGCGGCCGAGAGCACGGCGAGCAGCGTGGCCTTCCGGATCACGCCTGCGCCCTGGCTGGATTACGACACACGCCCGCAATGGTACGGGCTCAGTGCCCCGGCGCGACCGCCTCCAGGCTTCCGCGGGGCTGCGGCACGCGGAGGTCGACGGTCTTCCCTGACACGAGTGTGAGCAGGTCGAGGGCGCGCATGCTGAGGACCGCGTGGCGTTCGCCGGTGGCGGAGAAGACCGGCTCGGTGTCGGCGCTCAGGCGGTCGTCGATGAACAGCGGCAGCTCTTCGGGCAGCAGCAGCGGGCCGACCAGCCCGGCCGCGTAGTCCGTGGCCCTGTTGACGACGTGCGCGCGCGCGAGGCGTACCGTACGGACACCGAGCAGGCCGCCGACGGCGGCCGGTCCCGGGGGAGTGGCGAGAGGGTGGACGACGGCGACGACGAACTCGCGCCCTATCCTCGGAGCGACCTCGAACACCGTGACCGTCACGCACCTCTCGGGCGCGGCGGAGATCGTCTCGGGAAGCTCGTCCGCGCAAGTGATGGGGCGCGGAAGGCGTACGATCTCATGGTGGACCTGGTGTGCGAGGAGCCAGCGGTGGATCGCGAGGGCGTCCTTCATGAGACCTCCTTGCCTCGTTCCATCGCGCCGTCGGTCCCCTGACCGAAGGTAACCCGGACCCGGTGTGGCTCGGGGGATATGTTCCGGAATCGAAGGACCTACCCAGCTTGTCCGACTCAAATCTGACCGAAACGCAGCAGCGGGCCATGCGTGACCTGTTCCGCAAGATCGCCCCCGTGGCCGACGAGCTCGGCCGCGTGTTCGCCGACCACGGCCACGAGCTGGCCCTGGTCGGCGGCCCCGTGCGCGACCTCTTGCTCGGCCGTGTCGGCAAGGACCTCGACCTGACCACCGACGCGCGGCCCGAACGGGTGCTCGACATCGTGCGCGACTGGGCCGACTCCGTCTGGACGATCGGCATCGACTTCGGCACAGTCGGGTTGCGCAAAGGCGGCTGGCTGATCGAGATCACGACCTACCGCAGCGAGAGCTACGACCCCAAGTCGCGCAAACCCGAGGTCATGTACGGCGACACCCTGGACGCCGACCTGGAGCGCCGCGACTTCGCCGTCAACGCGATGGCGATACGGCTGCCCTCCAACGAGTTCGTCGACCCCTACGGCGGCCTGCCCGACCTGGCCGCCAAGCGGCTGCGCACCCCCGGCCCGCCGGAGCGCTCCTTCGGCGACGACCCGCTGCGCATGCTCCGCGCCGCCAGGTTCGCCTCGCAGCTCGGCTTCACCGTCGACCAGGCGGCGGTGACCGCGATGACGGAGATGGCCGGGCGCATCGAGATCGTCTCGGCCGAGCGGATCCGCGACGAGCTCGACAAGCTGGTCTGCGGCGCCCGCCCGCGCGACGGCCTGCGCCTGCTCGTCGACACCGGCCTGGCCGCCCACGTGCTGCCCGAGCTGCCCAAGCTGCGCCTGGAGATCGACGAGCACCACCGCCACAAGGACGTCTACGAGCACAGCCTGACCGTGCTCGACCAGGCGATCGCCCAGGAGGACGACGGCCAGCCCGACCGCATCCTGCGCTGGGCCGCCCTCCTGCACGACATCGGCAAGCCCAAGACCAGGCGTCACGAGCCCGGCGGCCGGGTGTCGTTCCACCACCACGAGGTCGTGGGCGCGCAGATGACGAAGAAGCGGATGACCGAGCTGCGCTTCCCCAAGGACGTCGTCGCCGACGTGTCGCGGCTGGTGGAGCTCCACCTGCGCTTCCACGGCTACGGCACCGGCGAGTGGACCGACAGCGCGGTGCGCCGCTACGTGCGCGACGCCGGCCACCTGCTGACCCGCCTCCACAAGCTGACCAGGGCCGACTGCACCACGCGCAACAAGCGCAAGGCGGCCGCCCTGTCGCGCACGTACGACCAGCTGGAGGAGCGCATCTCCCGGCTGGCCGAGGAGGAGGAGCTCGCCAAGATCCGCCCCGAGCTCGACGGCAACGAGATCCAGCGGGTGCTCGGCGTCGGCCCGGGGCCGGTGGTGGGCAAGGCCTACAAGTTCCTGCTCGACCTGCGGCTCGACAAAGGCGTGCTGGGCAAGGAGGAGGCCACGGCCGCGCTGCGCGACTGGGCCGAGGCCAACGACGTCGTCACGGGCTGACCGTCTCGCGCGTCCGGGTGATCATCCGGTAGGCCAGCGCGCTCGCCAGGTAGCCGGCCGTGATGATCACCACGGCGGCGTACGACTTGCCGTCGGGCGGCAGGATGGCCGCCGACAGGGCCGCCGCGAGCACGTACATGCCGTTGAAGAGCATGTCGTAGACGGAGAACGCGCGGCCGAGATAGACGTCGTCGAGGTCGCGCTGCACGGTCGTGTCGGCGCAGATCTTGACGCTCTGCCCAGCCAGGCCGAGCACGAACCCGGCCACCGGGAGCCCCCACTCCTGGAAGGGCACCACGAGCACGCCCGCGAGCACGCCCGCGGACGTCAGCGCGATCGGCACCCACCGGGTGATGGTGAACCACTCGGTCGCGTACGGGGTGATGATCACGGCGAGGAAGTAGCCGACGCCGGAGGTGGCCACCACGAGGCTGACCCCGTTCAGCGCCGCCTCCGGATCGCCGTCGGTGAAGTAGTAGCGGTAGAGGATGATGCCCAGCGCGGTCGCCATGCCGTAGAAGAACCGGTGCGCGGCCATCGCGCCCATCGTGGCGGCGGCGACCCGGTGTCCGACCAGGTGGCGGGCGCCGTCGGCGAGCCCGGCCACCACGTTGCGCAGCGCCTCGCGCGTCTGCGGCCGGTCGGGGTCGTGGGAGGGGCCGAGCAGTGAGCGCTCCATCGTGCGCGCGATCAGGGCGCTGAGCCCGAACACCACGCCGGAGGTCGCCAGGAGCCACGCCACCCCCGTGTCGCCGATGCCGAACAGCTCGCGCAGCAGGAACCCGGCGCCCACGCCGACGAAGGTGACGACGGTCCCGGAGGTCGGGGTGACCGCGTTGGCGGCCATCAGCTGGTCTCTCGGCACCACGTGCGGCAGCGAGGCGCCCAGCGCCGCCAGGAAGAACCGGTTGACGCCCAGCACGGCGAGCGCCGCCATGTAGAAGACGGGGTCGGGCACGTCGGCCGCCACCAGGGCGGCCGCGCCGAGCAGCAGCGCGCCGCGCACGATCGGCGCGATCATCAGGATCTGCCGTCGCGACCACCGGTCGATGAACACCCCGACGAACGGCCCGAGCACGCTGTAAGGCAACAGCAGCACCGCCAGACCGGCCGCGACGCCCAGGGCGGTGGTCTGGCTCTCCGGGTTGAAGAAGGCGAACCCGAGTACGCCGAACTGGAAGATCCCGTCGGAGAACTGGGAGACCAGTCTCGTGCCGAAAAGCCGCCGGAAATCCCGGCCTCGGAGGACCACGCGCAGATCGGCGACGAATGACACCCCGCCAGCCTAGCCCTGAGCCTGTGATGCACGGGGACACAAGAGGTTGGCGCATCAGGTGGGCGAACGGGTTCAGGGGAAGCACGTGATCACATACGCTTCATAGCGTGACGACTGTGGAACACGTGGTACTCGTTGACGGCTCCGGCCACGCGCTCGGCACCGCGCCCAAGCTGTCCGTGCACGGCCGGGAGACTCCGCTGCACCTGGCCTTCTCCAGCTACGCCTTCGACCGCGACGGCCGCGTGCTGCTGACCAGGCGCGCCGGCCACAAGCTCACCTGGCCGGGGGTGTGGACCAACAGCTGCTGCGGCCACCCGCTGCCGGGCGAGCGGCTCGACCAGGCGGTCCTGCGCCGGCTCTCCTTCGAGCTGGGCCTGTCCGTCGAGCGGGCCGACCTGGTGCTGCCCGGCTTCTCCTACCGCGCGGTCATGGGCAACGGCATCGTCGAGCACGAGCTGTGCCCCGTCTACCGCGTGCTGGTCGACGGCTCCGCCAGCCCCAACCCCGACGAGGTGGGGGAGACGAGGTGGATGCCGTGGCCCGAGTTCGCCGAGGGCGTGCTCAGCGAGCTGATCTCCATCTCGCCGTGGTGCCGCGAGCAGATGCCGCTGCTGTCGGCGCTCGGCCCCGACCCGCTCCAGTGGCCGACGGCCTCGGAGGACGAGCTGCCGCCCGCCGCGCGCCAGCCGTACGCCCCCTAGAAACGCGCCGCGGCGCCGCACGTGCCGTGCGGCGCCGCGAAGACCGGGGTCAGCGCTCGACCTCGCCGCGGATGAACTTCTCCACCTGCTCGCGGGCCTCGTCGTCGGAGTACTGCACGGGCGGCGACTTCATGAAGTACGAAGAAGCGCTCAGGATCGGGCCCCCGATGCCGCGGTCGAGGGCGATCTTGGCCGCGCGCACGGCGTCGATGATGATGCCGGCCGAGTTGGGAGAGTCCCAGACCTCGAGCTTGTACTCCAGGTTGAGCGGCGTGTCGCCGAACGACCGGCCTTCGAGCCGCACGTAGGCCCACTTGCGGTCGTCGAGCCACGGCACGTGGTCGGACGGCCCGATGTGCACGTCGGCCTTGGCCATCTCGTGCGGGATCTGCGAGGTCACCGACTGCGTCTTGGAGATCTTCTTCGACTGGAGGCGCTTGCGCTCCAGCATGTTCATGAAGTCCATGTTGCCGCCGAAGTTGAGCTGGTAGGTGCGCAGCAGCTCGACCCCGCGGTCCTCGAACAACTTGGCCATGACGCGGTGCGTGATGGTGGCGCCGACCTGCGACTTGATGTCGTCGCCGACGATCGGCACGCCCGCTTCGGTGAACTTCTCCGCCCACTCGGGGTCGGAGGCGATGAACACGGGCAGCGCGTTGACGAAGCCCACCCCCGCCTCGATGGCGCACTGCGCGTAGAACCGGGCGGCGTCCTCGGAGCCCACGGGCAGATAGGAGACGAGTACGTCGACCCGGTTGTCGCGGAGCACCTGGACCACGTCGGCGGGAGTCTCGTCGGACTCCTCGATGATCTCGCTGTAGAACTCGCCCAGGCCGTCGTAGGTGTGGCCACGCTGGACGATCACCCCCGTCGGAGGCACATCAGTGATCTTGATCGTGTTGTTCTCGCTGGCGACGATCGCCTCCGACAGGTCGCGACCGACCTTCTTGGCGTCCACGTCGAAGGCCGCGACGAACTCGACGTCGCCCACGTGGTAGTCGCCGAACTTCACGTGCATCAAGCCCGGCACGCGCGCGGCCGGGTCGGCGTCCCTGTAGTAGTGAACGCCCTGGACCAGTGACGCCGCGCAGTTGCCGACACCGACAATGGCCACGCGAACCGAACCCATCGCACTCGCTCCCTTACTCATCACTTGATGTGGTGTCTGTTGCCGGGCCCCGCTCTGAGGCCCGTCTTTCCGTGGCGATCAGCTCGTTGAGCCAGCGCACCTCGCGCTCGACGGACTCGAGCCCGTGACGCTGGAGTTCGAGGGTGTAGCTGTCGAGCCGCTCCCTGGTGCGGGCCAGGGCGGTGCGCACGCTGTCGAGGCGCTCCTCCAGCCGGCTGCGCCGGCCTTCGAGGATGCGCAGGCGGACTTCGGCCTCGGTGTGGCGGAAGAACGCGAAGTGGACGCCGAAGCTCTCGTCCTCCCAGGCCGACGGGCCGGCCTGGGTGAGCAGCTCCTGCAGTCGCTCCTTGCCCTCCGCCGTGAGCTTATAGACGATCTTCGATCGGCCGCCCACGATCATGGCCTGGGCCGGTTGCTCCTCCGCGATGAGCCCCTGCTCCAGCAGAGAGCGCAGGCAGGGATACAGCGACCCGTAGGAGAACGCGCGGAACATGCCGAGTAGCGTGTTAAGCCGTTTGCGCAGCTCGTAGCCGTGAAGCGGCGTCTCGTGCAGCGACCCGAGCACGGCCAGTTCCAGCACCCTGCGTTGTCCGCCGGCCATGGGAACCGCCCTCCTCTCGCGTCGATGTATCGAGCCGATACATCCAGAGGATACGTCGCGCCGCTATATCGAGCAATTGACGACTTCCCCAAGTCGTTGGGATCAATCGGAAAAAAGCCGTAGTCTGGCGCCCATGTGGTCACAGCGAAGGGTGGTGGACTACGGGCTCGCCAAGCGGGCGGTCGTCCACGCCGTGCGCGCGGGGCGGACTCCGCCCGGCGACGTCTGCGACGCACAGCCGTACCTCCTCCGGGCGGCCCGCCACTTCGGCGAGCCGACCGATCGCCTCTGCCCGATGTGCGAGCGGGAGAACGTCACCAACGTGACCTATGTGTACGGGGACTCGCTCGGACGCCATGCCGGTCAGGCAAAGGTGACCTCAGACCTGACCGAGATGGCTCATGATTACGACGAGTTCCGGGTGTACGTGGTCGAGGTCTGCCAAGGTTGTTCCTGGAATCACCTGACGGTCTCGTTCGTCCTCGGGAACGGGCCGCCGGGCCTCGTCGGCCGGAGCTAGGGCAAACGGCCGCACGACAGAACCGAGGACGGCGAGGAGTCACGCCCCAATCCGCCGTGCTATCCGACGACGATGCGAGGACGCGTGAGTTACAGCAGCAACGAAGGGACGGCCCGCCCGGGGAGGCGCCGCCGCTCCGGCTCAACTCGTTCCGTGCCCCAGGAGCCGCCGCCGCAAACCGGCGAGTCCAGCTGGGGCGGGCCGCCCGCCCGTCGTCCCGAGGCCGCGTACGAGCAGACCGGCGCGATGGCCGCGCAGCCGTACAACGACCCGCCCACCCGCGCCAACCCGCGCTCGGCGCCGCCCGCCCAGCCGGGCGTGCCCGGTCCCGGTCAGCAGCCCAGCCGCCAGCCGAGCCCTCAGCCCGGCCCCCAGCCGGGTCAGCCCGGTCAGCAGCCGGGGGCTCCCGGCCAGCCCGGTCGCAGGCGCGCGGCCGGTTCCCGCCGCCGGGCTCCCGAGCAGGAGACCCGGGCCCGCAGCAACCAGGAGACGATGGTCAGCGACGCGCCCAGGCGCGCGCGCAGGAGCGGCGGCGGTCCCGGCGGCCCGTCGGAGCCGCCGGACGGCCCGCCGAAGGGCGGCGGCGACCGCCCCAAGTGGCGCAAGTTCCTGCCGAGCTGGAAGCTCGTCGTGGCCAGCTTCGTGGTGCTGTCCGCGGGCGTCTTCGGCATGATCGCGGTCGCGTACGCCAACACTCCCGTCCCCACCCAGGACCAGGTCCAGGACGGTGTGGAGGACCAGGAGAGCATCATCGTCGACCGGCACGGCACGGAGCTGGCCAGGCTCGGCACCAAGCGCATCCCGGTCACCTACGACCAGGTGCCGCGCGCGGTGCAGGACGCGGTCATCGCCGCCGAGAACGACACCTTCCGGGATGACTCCGGCATCTCCTTCAGCGGTATGGTCCGCTCCCTCTACAGCACGGTCAGCGGCCAGCAGGTGCAGGGCGCGTCCACCATCACCCAGCAGATGGCCCGCGCCTACTACGACGGCCTCTCCCAGGAGCGCACGATCCAGCGGAAGGTCAAGGAGATCTTCGTCGCGGTCAAGCTGAGCGACAAGATCTCCAAGGAGCAGATCCTGGAGCAGTACCTCAACACCATCTACTTCGGCCGCGGCGCCCACGGCATCGGCGCGGCAGCCGAGGCGTTCTTCGGCAAGAAGGTGGAGAAGCTCACACCCGAGCAGGGCGCCTACCTCGCCGGCCGCATCCAGAACCCGGACCGCTTCGACCGCGAGGAGAAGGCGGGCAACCTCGCCCCGACCGAGGAGCGCTACGACTACGCGCTCGGGCAGATGGCCAAGCTCGACCCGCAGGCGTACGGCGCACTCCCGGCCAAGTCGCCCACGGCGCCCAAGCGGACCAAGTACAAGCCGAAGAACCCGTTCAACGGCATCAAGGGCTACATGGTCCAGGTGGTCCTGGACGAGCTGGAGTCGCTGGACATCCCCAGGGAGGACGTCGAGAAGGGCGGCTACAGGATCAAGTCGTCGCTCGACCTCAAGCTCATGCGCGCCGCCAAGGCCGCGGTCGACAAGCACACCGGCAGCCTCGACCCGGAGATCAACACCACCCTGGCGGCCGTCGACCCGCGCAACGGGCAGGTCCTCGCCTTCTACGGCGGCGCCGACTACGCCAAGGACCAGTGGATCGACGCCTTCCAGTCGCAGAAGCAGGCCGCGTCGGCGTTCAAGCCGTACGTGCTGGCCGCCTGGCTGGACGCCGGCTACAGCCTGCGCAGCTACGTGCCCACCAAGGGCCCGGTCAAGCTGCCCGGCACCACCCCGATCGACAACGACCACCCGTTCAAGGCCCCGGGCGTCGACGTGGTGAGCGCCACGGCCAGCTCCGTCAACACCGCCTACGCCAAGATGGGGGAGAAGGTCGGCCTCGACAAGGTCATCGACATCGCGAGCAAGTCGGGCCTCAGCAAGAAGCGGCTCGAGGCCGCCATGGAGCAGCACCACTACCTGATCACCATCGGCAGCGGCACGGTGTCGGCGGTGGAGCAGGCGGGCGGCTACTCGATCTTCGCCAACCAGGGCAGGCACTACGACAACCACGTCGTCATCGAGGTGAAGGACAAGCACGGCGACACCGTGCTCACCGAGAAGAAGAGCTACGCCCAGGTCATCTCGCCGGAGGCCGCCGCCGACGCCGTCATCGCGCTGGAGGCCGTGGTCAAGCAGGGCACCGGCCGCAACGCCGCGCTCTACGACCGCCCGGTGGCCGGCAAGACCGGCACCAACAACGAGAACAAGGAAGCCTGGTTCGTCGGGTTCACGCCGCAGGTGTCGACCGCGGTCGGCATGTTCAGGCAGCAGTGTCGTACCGACAGCGGCAAGGTCGTCAAGCCGGTGAACGACAACTGCCCCTGGGCCCGCGGCAAGAGCAAGAAGTACACCATGGAGAACCCGTACTCCAGGCCGTACGAGATCCCGCTGGGCTCCGCGTTCCAGGGCGCCACCTACCCGGCGTCGATCTGGAAGACGTTCATGACCGAGGCCACCAAGGGCCAGAAGGTCGTGCCGTTCCCCGAGCGGGCCGACACCGGTGTCACCGAGGACCTCGTGCCCAAGCCGACCCCGACCCCGACGCCCACGGAGGACTCGCTGGAGCTCGACACCGGCGACCCGTTCGACAACGACCAGCAGGGCACCGAGCAGGACTGCGTCATCGGGCCGTGCTCCGACGACGACGGCAACGTGTCGGTCGACCCCAACCAGGACGACGAGATCCCCGTGGACGACGGCTTCATGGGCGGGAGCAGGAACGCACCGGACTCCCCGCCGGGCAGGCGCGAGGAACGGTGACGGCGATACTGAGGCGCGGCCCGTCCATGGCGCGGGTCGTGCCGTATCTCCCCCTGGGGCTGTTCGCGGTCCTGGGGGCGACCCTTGCGTACGTGATGCGGCTGCCCTGTCGCAACGGCGGCTGGAACGACCAGACCGCCACGTACACCAACTTCTGCTACACTGACATCTACCCGCTCTACTTCGACCGGCAGCTCGCGACCCAGAACCCCTACTTCGCCGACGTCCCGTTCGACAAGCACGTCGAGTACCCCGTGGTGCTCGGCGAGGTGATGCAGGTCATCGCCTGGATCGTGCGGTGGCTGGAGCAGGACGTCGCGGCGCAGGCGGCGCGCTTCTACGACATCACGGTCGTGCTGATGGGCCTCTCCTTGGTGGCCGGCGTGCTGCTGATGGCCGCCGCCGCCGGGCCGACCCGCCGCTGGGACGCCGTCTGGTACGCGCTCGCGCCCGCGGTCGTGCTGGCCGCCTACATCAACTGGGACCTCGTCGCCGGCGCGCTGTCCATGGGCATGCTCCTGGCCTGGGCGCGCAAGCGGCAGGTGCTGGCCGGCGTGCTGCTGGGGCTGGCCATCGCCACGAAGTTCTACCCGCTGATGTTCGTGGGGGCGTTGTTCCTGCTCACCTGGCGTACGGGGCGATGGCGGCCGTTCCTGGTCACCATGGCTTACGCCGCCGGCGTGTGGCTCGCGGTCAACCTGCCCTTCATGGTCTTCGCCTGGGACGGCTGGCGCCGGTTCTACGTCTTCTCCCAGGAGCGTGGCGTCGACTGGGGCTCGCCGTGGCTGTTCTTCCACAACAAGGGCTGGCCGATCCTGGGCGAGACCGACGTCAGCACGCTCGGCATGGTGTCGCTGGCGCTGCTCTGCCTGGGCATCGCGGTGCTCACGCTGACCTCGCCGCGCCGGCCCCGGCTGGCGCAGATCTGCTTCCTGGCGCTGGCCGCGTTCATGATGACGAACAAGGTGTGGTCGCCGCAGTTCGTGCTGTGGCTGGTGCCGCTCGCGGTGCTCGCCAGGCCGAACTGGAAGCCGCTGGCGCTGTGGCAGGTGGCCGAGGTCTGGTACTTCTTCGCGATCTGGCTCTACCTGCTCAACCAGGCGCCGCTCTCCCGGACCGACCTGGGCATCGGGGACGACACGTACTTCACCGCCGTCTGGGGACGGGTCATCACCATCGGGATCATGATGGCGTTCGTGGTACGCGACATCCTGCGCCCGGACAAGGACCTGGTGCGCCAGGGAGGTGTGGACGACCAGATCGGCGGGGTGTTCGACGAGGCGCCTGACCGGTTCACGCTGCGGAGCCTCGCCTTCCGATGATCACCCGCTCGGCCGGCCGGGACGCGCTGCTGATCTGGTTCGGCTCGCGGATCGGCCTGCTCGTGACGACGCTGCTGGGCGTGTCGCTGCACGAGTATCTCGGCCGGTGGGAGCGGTGGGACGCGCACCTGTTCGTCACCATCGCGCGCTTCGGCTACGACGGCGACCCGGCCCGGCCGGCCGACGGCGGGCTGCCCGCCTTCTTCCCCGGCCTGCCGGCGGCGCTGCGCCTGGTGCACCTGGTGGTGCCGGACTGGTCGGCGGCCGGGCTGATCGTCTCGCTCGTCGCCGGGGCGGTGGCCATGGTGGCGCTGGCCAGGCTGGCCGAGCACGAGGGCGCGCAGGGCTGGATGGCGGTGCTGGGGCTGGTGCTCTTCCCCGCAGCCGTGTTCCTGAGCGCCGGCTACAGCGAGTCGTTGTTCCTGGCCTTCGCGATCCCCGCCTGGCTGGCCGCCCGGCAGGGCCGCTGGCCGGCGGCCGCGGCCCTCGCCGCCGGCGCCTCGTGCGTACGCATCACCGGGCTGTTCCTGGCCGCGGCGCTGATCGCGGAGTTCGCCCTGAGCAGGGCCCCGCTGCGCCGCGCGCCCTGGCTGGCCGTGCCGTTCCTGCCGCTGGTCGGCTACTCCTTCTACCACTACACCCGCACCGGCGACTGGCTGGCGTGGAAGCACGCGCAGGAGGCCGGCTGGGGGCGCGAGACGGTGTGGCCCTGGGACGCCTGGGCGGTCACCTGGAACAACGCGATGGGCGGCGGCGACATGGCGCCGGCCTTCCGGATGGAGATCGCCGGCGCCGTGGTGGCGGTGATCGGGCTGATCTGGCTGCTGGCGCTGCGCAGGTGGAGCGAGGCCGTCTACACGGGGCTGCAGGCGGCCGCGCTCATGACGTCGGCGTACTACCTGTCGGTGCCGCGCTCGCTGCTGCTGTGGTTTCCGCTCTGGGTGGCCCTGGCCCTGCTCGCCACCAGGAGACGGTGGGTGATCGTGGCGTACGCGCTGGTCTCGGGGCCGCTGATGGTGCTGAACACGGCCCGGTTCCTGGAAGGCGCCTGGGCGGGCTGATCTCTATACCCGTTAGACGGCATCGGTAATCCAGGGAAGTTATCCACAGGTTGTGTACATCGTCTACAGATTCTTCCTCAGGAACGCGATGTCGTCCGCCTGGCCCTCCGCCGGAGTCTCCACCACGACCGGGGCCCCGGCCATCCGGCACACCTCCAGGATCAGCTCCGGGTCGATCCGCCCGTTGCCGATGTTGGCGTGACGGTCGGCGCCCGAGCCGAAGTCGTCGCGCGAGTCGTTGCAGTGGACCAGGTCGATCCGGCCGGTGATCGCCTTGACCCGGTCGACCAGCCCGAGCAGCTCCTCGCCGCCCGCGTGCGCGTGGCACGTGTCGAGGCAGAACCCGACGTCGAAGCCGTCGAGCGCGTCCCACAGCCGGGCGATGCTCTCCAGCCTGCGGGCCATCGCGTTGTCGCCGCCCGCGGTGTTCTCGATCAGCACCGGGATCGGGCACTCCATGCGCTCGAACACCTTGCGCCAGTTGTCGAAGCCGACCTGCGGGTCCTCGTCCTTGCCGAGGTGGCCGCCGTGCACGATCAGGCCCTTGGCGCCGATGCTCGCCGCCGCCTCCAGGTGCTGGGCGAGCAGCTTGCGGCTGGGGATCCTGATCCGGTTGTTGGTCGTGGCGACGTTGACCAGATAGGGGGCGTGGATGTAGATGTCGACGCCCTCGACCGGCTGGGCGGGCAGCACGGGCTTCTTGTAGCCCTGGGGGTTGCCGAGGAAGAACTGCACGACCTCGGCGCCGACGGCCTCGGCGTGGGCCGTGATGTCGTCCTGGTGGACGTGAGCTCCGATGCGCACCATGTCATGGAGCCTATCCGTTTGACTGACCTGCGGCGGGGCAGTCGGCTTGCACCCCCTACCCGAGGAGACGATATGACCCGCTGGCGCTGGCGGTCGTTGATCCTGCTCGTCTACGTGATCATCGGCATCTACGTGGCGTGGGTGTACGACTACATCACCCCGGCCGTCCTGAGGGACGTCGCCGAGGCGCTGCTCGCCATCTTCCTCTGGTTCCTGGTCCTGCTCGGCGTGGACCTGCACATCGGAGGATGACCGATATCACCGAACGGCCCCGGCTCCGGCCCGGGCCGTTCGCTTTACGGAAGGTAGCCGCCGCCCGCGATGCCGAGCGCGACGCCGACGAACGCGGACACCATGCCGACGATGTTGAGCGAACGCTGCGGCGTGGTCACCGAGACGTACTGCGAGTAGAAGCCGATGCCGAGGCCGAGCGTGCCCGCCCAGGAAGCGACGACGTGCCCGCCAGGGAAGAACAGGGATACGAAGGCGACGAGCCCGCACACCACCGCGGCCACGGCGAGGGTGTTCTCCACCGGATGCCGGCGGCCGTCGGTGTTGAGCGTGAGCCGGAACCGCTCGGTCTGGGCGGGCTGGAGGAAGTGTGGCACTGCGGAGCACCTCCTTGGCTTTCTGACAGGCTTTCCCATCAGCGGGCTGCTGGTAACCTGGTCAGGCTGCGTTGTGATGGGAGACCCGTCACCCCGGAGCGCCGAAGGGGGCGTCCGGGTCAGACGTCAGCGTCCTCCTGTCACGGCAGAGCGTCGTGACCGCAACAGTCCAGAGGAGGTAGGAGTCCCGCATGCGTCGTTACGAAGTAATGGTCATTCTGGACCCTTCGCTCGATGAGCGCACCGTGGCACCGTCCCTCGACCAGTTCCTCACCGTGGTCCGCAACGACGGCGGCACCGTGGAGAAGGTCGACGTCTGGGGCCGTCGCCGTCTCGCCTACGACATCGACAAGAAGTCCGAAGGCATCTACGCCGTCATCGACCTGTCCGCCGAGCCGGCCACGGTCAAGGAGCTCGACCGGCAGATGAACCTCAACGAGGGCATTCTGCGCACCAAGGTCCTGCGTCCGGACAACCACTGAAGGAGCCGCTCGTAGCCCGGCTTTTTGTCGGGCCGCGACCGTAGTCTGAGCCGTAATCCCAAGCGAAGACGTGCAGGAAGGCGAGCGCAAGCCATGGCAGCAGGCGACACCGTAATCACCCTCGTCGGCAACCTCGTCGACGACCCCGAGCTGCGCTTCACCCCGACGGGGCAAGCGGTGGCCCGGTTCCGCATCGCGTCCACTCCGCGCTTTATGGACCGCCAGACCAACGAGTGGAAGGACGGCGAGAGCCTCTTCCTCACCTGCAACGTGTGGCGCCAGGCGGCGGAGAACGCCGCCGAGAGCCTCCAGCGCGGGATGCGGGTCATCGTCCAGGGGCGGCTCAAGCAGCGCTCCTACGAGACCAAGGAAGGCGAGAAGCGCACCGTCTACGAGGTCGAGGTCGACGAGGTCGGCCCGTCCCTGCGCAACGCCACCGCCAAGGTCAACCGCACCTCCCGGCAGGGTGGCGGCGGCGGCTTCGGCGGCGGCCCGGCCGACGACCCCTGGGCGTCCGCCACGCCCGCCCCGCCCCAGGGCGGCGGCTTCGGCGGTGGCGGCGGCTACCAGGGCGGCGGCCAGCAGCAGGGCGGCGGGTCCTCCTCCGGCGGCTTCGGCGGCGGTGGCGACTTCAGCGACGAACCGCCTTTCTAACCCACCAGAAATCCAGTCCGAGTCCATTCCCGCTTCTGACAGCGGGGCTCTGAGAGGAGCACCACGATGGCCAAGCCGGCACTGCGCAAGCCCAAGAAGAAGGTTTGCCTGTTCTGCCACGACAAGATCTCCTACGTCGACTACAAGGACACGGCGCTGCTGCGGAAGTTCATCTCCGACCGCGGCAAGATCCGTGCGCGCCGGGTGACGGGCAACTGCACCCAGCACCAGCGCGACGTGGCGACCGCGATCAAGAACGCCCGTGAGGTGGCTCTGCTGCCCTACACGAGCACCGCGCGCTAAGGAGGTCTGTCGACATGAAGCTCATCCTCACCCACGAGGTCTCCGGCCTCGGCACCCCCGGTGACATCGTCGAGGTC
Organism: Nonomuraea sp. NPDC049486; assembly: GCF_040676925.1. Classification (NCBI taxonomy): domain Bacteria; kingdom Bacillati; phylum Actinomycetota; class Actinomycetes; order Streptosporangiales; family Streptosporangiaceae; genus Nonomuraea; species Nonomuraea sp. NPDC049486. The sequence continues at coordinate 151,784 of NZ_JBFAPV010000012.1, read as the reverse complement.
AAGGACGGCTACGGCCGTAACTACCTCATCCCGCGCGGCTACGCCATGCGCTGGACCCGTGGCGCCGAGCGCCAGATCGAGTCCATCAGGAAGGCGCGCGACGCCCGCGAGATCCGCGACCTCGGCACCGCCAAGGAGGTCGCCGGCCAGCTCGGCGCCCTGCGCGTGCGCCTGGCCACCCGCGCCGGCGAGTCCGGCCGGCTGTTCGGCTCGGTCACCACGGGCGACATCGCCGACGCCGTGAAGGCCGCCGGCGGCCCGATCCTCGACCGCCGTCGCATCGAGATCGTCAACCCGATCAAGAGCACCGGCGCCCACAAGGTCACCGTCAAGCTGCACCCCGAGGTCTCGGCGTCCGTCGACGTCGAGGTCGTCGCGGGCTGACACCAGGCCCCGGCCTCACGGCCCCCTTCCCGTCCGCGGGAAGGGGGCCTGCCTTTTGCCGCGGCCAGGGCCGGTGCTCACGGGGTCGCCGCTAGGCGGCCCGTACGCGCAGGTGGGGGACCTGATCCCCGCCATGGCCGCGTAGAATTCTCACGTTCTTCCTCTCGCGTTCCCCCTGGAGGCTCCCCATGGCCCGTCCTTCGATGCTGATCGCGCTCGGTGCGCTGGCGGCCGCGACCGTCGCCTGCGCGCCCGTCGACGAAACGGCGACGACGGCGGCGGCCTCTCCCACCTCGTCCACGGCGTGCACCAAGGACCAGCTCACGCTCGTCAACCAGGGCAAGCTGACCATCGGCACCGACAAGCCCGCCTTCGAGCCGTGGTTCAAGGACGACGACCCGGCCAACGGCCAGGGGTTCGAGAGCGCCGTCGCGTACGCGGTCGCGGGGGAGCTGGGCTTCGACCGCGACGAGGTGCAGTGGGAGACGGTCAAGTTCGACACCGCGTTCGCCCCGGGCGAGAAGCGGTTCGACTTCGACATCAACCAGGTCTCGATCACGCCCGACCGGGCCAAGGCCGTCGACTTCAGCAACGGCTACTACACGGTCAAGCAGTCCGTGGTGACGCTGGGCGACGGCAAGTTCGCCGGCGCCGCCTCACTGGCCGAGCTCAAGGACGCCAAGATCGGCGTGCAGGTCGGCACCACCGCGCTGGACGCCGTCAAGAGCGTGATCCAGCCCACCGCGGAGCCGAACGTCTACAACGAGCAGATCGACTCCATCAACGCGCTGAAGAACGGGCAGATCGACGCTCTGGTGCTCGACCTGCCGACGGCCTTCTACGTGACGGCGGCGCAGGTCGAGGGCTCCAAGATCGTCGGCCAGTTCGGCTCGACCGGCGAGACCCCGGAGGAGTTCGGGCTGGTCATGGAGAAGGGCAGCGGGCTGAAGTCCTGCGTCGACAAGGCCGTCGACAAGCTCAGGTCCAACGGTGACCTGGACAAGATCGAGCAGCAGTGGCTGAGCGAGGCCGCGGGCGCGCCGGAGCTGAAGTGACCGCCGACCCGGTCTGGGTCAAGAGTGAACGCCAGCGCGAACGCGAGCGGGTTCTCGCGTCACAGGGCCGCCGCACGGCCTCGGTCGCGACGATCTCCACGATCCTGTTCGTCGCCCTGGTCGTCGTGGTGGTCGTCAACTCGCCGGGGTGGTCCCGGGTGCAGGAGACGTTCTTCGACCCGGAGATGTTCCTCAGGTCGGCGCCGGCGGTGGCCGAGGGCTTCCTGATCAACATCAAGATCTTCCTGATCGCCGAGCCGTTGATCCTGGTCGTGGGCCTGCTCGTGGCGCTGGTCCGCGGCACCAAGAACCCCGCGCTCTTCCCGCTCAGGGCACTGGCCACGTTCTACGTCGACGCCTTCCGCGGTGTGCCCACCCTGTTGGTCATCCTCATGGTCGGCTTCGGGCTCCCCGCCCTGAAGCTGCAAGGCATCCCGAACGACCTGGTCACTCTCGGCGTCATCGCCCTGACGCTCTCGTACGGTGCGTACGTCGCGGAGGTGTTCAGGTCGGGCATCGAGTCGATCCACCCCAGCCAGGTGGCGGCGGCGCGCTCGCTGGGCCTGAGCCACGGCAAGACCCTGCGGTTCGTGGTGCTGCCGCAGGCCGCGCGCCGGGTGGTGGTGCCGCTGCTGAACGACTTCATCTCGCTGCAGAAGGACACCGCGCTCGTGTCCACGATCGGCCTGGTGGAGGTGCTCCGGCAGGCCCAGATCATCGCCTCGCAGACGTTCAACTACACCCCTTATCTGGTGGCGTCGCTGCTGTTCATCCTGCTGACGATTCCGCTGGCCCGGTACACCGACCACCTGTCGGCGAAGGCGCGTAAGAGGCAGGGCTCATGAGCGTGCTGACCATCCACAACCTGTGGAAAAGCTTCGGCGGCAACGTCGTGCTGCGCGGCATCGACCTGGAGGTCGAGCAGCACGAGGTGGTGAGCCTGATCGGCGCGTCCGGCTCGGGCAAGTCGACGCTGCTGCGCTGCGTCAACCTGCTGGAGACGGCCGACGACGGCACCATCCATCTCGACGGCGAGGAGATCACCGACCCGCGGGTCGACGTCGACGCGGTGCGCAAGCGCCTGGGCACCGTGTTCCAGGCGTTCAACCTGTTCCCGCACATGACCGTGATGGACAACATCACCCTGGCCCCGCGCCAGGTCCACCGGGTCGGCCGCGCGCAGGCCGAGGAGGAGGCGCACGAGCTGCTGCGGAGGTTCGGGCTGGCGGACAAGGCCGGGGCCTACCCGGACCGGCTCTCCGGCGGCCAGCAGCAGCGGGTGGCCATCATCAGGGCCCTGGCCACCAAGCCGCGGGTGATGCTGCTGGACGAGGTCACCTCCGCGCTCGACCCCATGCTGGTCGTCGAGGTGCTCGCCGTCATCAGGGAGCTCAAGGAGTCGGGCATGACGATGATCCTGACGACGCACGAGATGTCCTTCTGCCGCGACATCTCCGACACCGTGTGCTTCCTCGACGGCGGCGTGCTGCTGGAGAAGGGCCCGCCGGAGAAGATCTTCACCGAGCCGGAGCACGACCGCACCCGCGCCTTCCTGGGCAGCGTGCTGGAGTCGGGCCGCTTCTAACGCCGGTGCCTGCCCCGTCCGGGCGTCGCCGCGGCGGCCCGGCCGGGGTCGGCCAGCAGGCTGCGGCGTCTGCCGTACCCGAGGTAGACCAGCACCCCGAAGGCCATCCACAGGGCGAACCACGCCCAGGTGTGCACCTGGAGGTTCACCATCAGCCAGAACGTGGCGACCAGCGACAGGATCGGCAGCAGCGGCGACAGCGGCACCCGGAAGCCGCGCTCCAGCTCCGGCATCCTGCGCCGCATCACGATCACCCCGGCCGCCACGAACATGAACGCGAACAGCGTCCCCATGACGACGAGTTCCTGCATCGTGAGCACGGGCACGAACTCGGCCAGCACGATCGCGACCGCGCCGATCACCAGCGTCACCCGCGACGGCGTGTGGTAGGCCCGGCTGATCACCGCCAACCGGCGCGGGATGAGCCCGTCGCGCGCCATCGAGAACAGCACCCGGGTCTGCCCCACGAGCAGCACCAGGATCACCGTGGTCAGCCCGAGCACCGCGCCCACGTCGATGACGTGCGTCATCCACCCGGCGCCCACCGCCTGGAACGCGCTCGCCAGCGGCGCCTCCACCGCGATGCTCGTGTACGGGACCATCCCCACCATGACGGCGGCCACCGCGATGTAGATCACCGTGGCCACGACCAGGCTGCGGATCATGCCCTTCGGCACCACCGTGCGCGGGTTCACCGTCTCCTCGGCCGCGGTCGCGACGATGTCGAACCCGATGTAGGCGAACGCGATCACCGGGGCGGCGGCGAACACGCCTGACCAGCCGAACGTCTGGCCCTGGCCGACGAACAGGTCCAGCACGGTCGCCGTCGGCGTGGTGACCGGCTGCGGCTCGGCGTGGAAGTCGCCGAAGTTCGCCACGTCCACGTACGTCGCGCCGACCACGATGACCGCGCCGATGGCCAGCAGCTTCGCGGTCACCATCACCCACAGCGCGCGCAGGCCGATCCGCGCGCCGGCCGCCACGACCCCGGTCAGCAGCACCAGGATGACCAGGACGAGGACGTTCTCGACCACCTCGGGCCGGGGGACCCGCACGCCGAAGTTGCCGATGGCGCCCACGGTGATCTGCGCCCACGCCCGCGACACCACGGCCGCGGCCAGCTGCAGCTCCAGGATCAGCGCCCAGCCGATGATCCACGCCCAGATCTCGCCGAAGATGACGTAGGTGAAGGTGTAGGCGCTGCCGGAGGTCGGCATCGTCGACGACAGCTCGGCGTAGCACAGGCAGGCCAGCAGGCAGGCGATGCCCGCGATCATGAAGGACAGGATGACGCCGGGACCGGCCTTCGTCGCCGCCATCTGCCCGGCGATGCTGAAGATCCCGGCGCCGATCATCACGCCGAGTCCGAGCACCACGAGGTCGGAGGTCCGGTACACCTGGGCCAGCGCATGGCGCGCGCCGGTGCGGAGGCCGGTCGCCTCGGCTGGTGGCAGCCGTCGCATCATTGCGGACAAAGTGACACACCCCGCTCATGAGACCCGCCCACAGTGCCTCACCACTTCCGGCCACAGCAAGCACGGAAGCGTCACGGTGCTAAGCCCCGACCACCAGCCAGGCGGAGCCGGTGGCGCGACGGGCCAGGGTGACGAGCCTGGCCACCATCCACACCCCGAGCGCGCACCACAGGGCCACGATGTCCATCCCGGACGCGAGGGCGGCGGCGGGCAGGTACGCCAGCGTCGTCCACACCCCCGCCCACGCCAGATAACGCTGGTCACCCGCGCCGATCAGCACGCCGTCGAGCACGAACACCACCCCGCAGATCGGCTGGAACAGCGCCACCGGCCAGAGCACGGCGAGCAGCTGTTCGGTCACCTGCGGGTCGGCGTCGAACAGGCCCGGCAGCAGCGGCCGCGCCGCCAGCACCAGCAGCCCCAGCACCGCACCCGACCAGACGCCCCACGTCACCATCCGCCGCGTGGCCCGCCGGGTGGCCTCGACGTCCCCGGCGCCGAGCGCCCGCCCGGTGATCGCCTGCCCCGCGATGGCGATGGCGTCCAGCGCGAACGCCAGCATCGTCCACACCTGGGTGGCGATCGCGTACGCGGCCAGCTCGGCCTGCCCCATCCTGGTGGCGATCACCATGGCGACCACCAGCACCACCCGCAGGCACACGGTCCTGACCAGGAGCGCGAACCCGGCCGTGCCCGCCTGCCGGACCCCCGCCGGGTCCGGCCGCAGGGGGACGCGCAGCCGCCGCGCGCCCTTGACCACGACCGCCACGTAGACGGCCGCGCCGAGCGTCTGCGCCAGCACGGTGCCCCACGCCGACCCGGCGATGCCCCAGTCCAGGCCCAGCACGAACCAGGCGTTCAGCACCGCGTTGAGCGCGAACGAGCCGACCGCCACCACCAGCGGCGTCACGGTGTCCTGGAGGCCGCGCAGCACTCCCGTACCGGCCAGCACCACCAGCATGCCCGGGGTGCCCAGCAGGCTGATCCGCAGGTACGTCACGGCCTGCTCGGCCTGGTCCGGGGCGGCGCCGAACAGGTCCACCACCGGCGGCGCGAGCGGCCACATGACCGCGATCAGCGCCGCGCCGATGCCGAGCGCCAGCCAGATGCCGTCCACCCCGTGGCGCATCGCCCGCTCGTGGTGGCCCGCCCCGGTCTGCCGCGCCACCGACGCGGTCGTGCCGTACGCGAGGAACACGCAGAGGTTCACCAGCGTCGTCAGGACCGTGCCGGCCACGCCCAGCGCGCCCACTGCGGTGGTGCCCAGCCCGTGGCCCACGATCGCGTAGTCGGAGAGCAGGAAGAGCGGCTCGGCCACCAGCGCGCCGAATGCGGGCACGGCCAGCCGCAATATCTCCCTATCCTGGGGCGTAATGGGCATTCATCGATTATGCCCCTTACGGGACGCAGGTTGCCAACTTTCTTCCCTCCACAGCCGGTGGACATCGTATCCGCAGGTCGGAGGGCATGTGGATGATGATGTCCACAGTTATCCCCAGGCTCGTCCACAGGCCTTTCACACCCTGAGCGGGCTGCGTACACAGCTTGACCACAACCTTGTCCACAGGCCGCGTTGCTGATGGGCCGCAGAGCCGCGAAACTGTCAGACCGGTCGGCTACAACTGGGGGTGGCTCGACCGCTGCGAGCAGTTGAGGGGGCGCGGTGAGCATTGACGAAGAGATCGGTGCGGGCCCGGGGTTCGAGCGCACACCGCCCAACAACATCGAGGCGGAGCAGTCGGTGCTGGGCGGCATGCTGCTGTCGAAGGACGCGATCGCCGACGTCATCGAGATCATCCGCTCCGACGACTTCTACCGCCCCGCCCACCAGATGGTGTTCGACATCATCACCGACCTCTACGGCCGCGGTGAGCCGGCCGACGCGGTCACGGTCTTCGCCGAGCTGCAGAAACGCGGCGAGATGGCCCGCGTGGGCGGCGCCGCCTACCTCCACACCCTCACGGCCGTCGTCCCGACCGCCGCCAACGCCGACTTCTACGCCAAGATCGTCCGCGAGCAGGCGGTGCTGCGCCGCCTCATCGAGGCCGGCACCCGCATCGTCTCCTACGGCTACGGCGGCCAGAACGAAGAGGTCGACGACCTCGTCGACCGCGCCCAGGCCGAGATCTACAAGGTCACCGAGCGCCGCACGTCCGAAGACTACGCGGCCCTGGCCGACATCATGCCCGGCGCCCTCGACGAGCTGGAGGCCATCGGCAGCCGCGGCGGTCAGATGGTCGGCGTCCCGACCGGCTTCGCCGACCTCGACCAGCTCACCAACGGCCTCCACCCGGGCCAGATGATCGTCGTCGCCGCCCGACCGGCCATCGGGAAGGCTCTCGCCCTCGACACCCCCCTGCCCACGCCGACGGGCTGGACCACGATGGGCGAGGTCCGGGTCGGCGACCACCTGATCGGCGCCGACGGCAGGCCGACCCGCGTCGTCGCGGCCACCGAGGTGATGCACGGCAGGCCCTGCTACGAGGTGGAGTTCAGCGACGGCACGGTGATCGTGGCCGACGCCGGCCATCAGTGGCGCACCACGACCCGTGCCTCCCGCCGATCGCTCTCCCGACCTGGCGGAGAGGGGGGCACGCGCGCGGCCGTCCGCTCGGTCGTGACCACGGAGGAGATCGCCGCCACCCTGCGGTGTCCCGCCGATCAGCGGCCCCACCACGCCGTCGAGGTGGCCGCGGCTCTCCAGGGAGAGGAGGCGGACCTTCCCCTGCCGCCCTACGCCCTCGGGATCTGGCTGGGCGACGGCCGGGGCGCGAGCGTGAGCCCCAGCCTCCAGGGTGTCCTGCGCTCCCTCGGCGTCCTGGATGACAGGCACATCCCGGTCAGCTACCTGCGCGCGTCGGAGCGGCAGCGCCGCGCCCTGCTGGCAGGGCTGCTCGACTCCGGCGGACGCGTCGACGCCGCGGGCCGGATCCGGTTCGCCGTGACGGACCGGCGCCTCGCCCGCGACGCGCGCGAGCTGATCCTGAGCCTCGGCTACCAGCCGACCGTCCGCACCGAGCGGATGAAGGCGTCATCCACCTACGTGATCGGCTTCACCACGCCTGACCAGGTCTTCCGGTTCCCCGGGAAGGCCGTCGGGCAGGTCGGCGGCGCCGACCCGAAGGCGTCGGTCCGCCACATCGTGGACGTGCGCCCCGTCCCGTCCCGGCCCGTACGCTGCGTGCAGGTCGACAACGCCGACCACCTCTACCTGGCGAGCCGGTCCTGGATCCCGACCCACAACAGCACGCTCGGCCTGGACTTCGCCCGGTCGGCGGCGATCAAGCACGGCATGTCGACCGTCATCTTCTCGCTGGAGATGTCGCGCAACGAGATCACCATGCGACTGCTGTCGGCCGAGGCGCGGGTGGCGCTGCACGCCATGCGCTCGGGCATGATGACCGACGACGACTGGACACGCCTGGCGCGGCGGATGAGCGAGGTGGCGGAGGCGCCGCTGTTCATCGACGACTCGCCCAACATGTCGATGATGGAGATCCGGGCCAAGTGCCGCCGCCTCAAGCAGCGCAACGACCTGCGGTTCGTGGTCATCGACTATCTGCAGCTGATGAGCTCGCCGAAGAAGACCGAGAGCCGTCAGAACGAAGTGTCGGAGATCTCCCGTGCCATCAAGCTGCTGGCCAAGGAGCTGGAGGTCCCCGTCATCGCCATCTCCCAGCTCAACCGAGGCCCCGAACAACGCACGGACAAGCGCCCCCAGGTGAGCGACCTGCGTGAGTCCGGTTGCCTGACCGCCGCCACCCGCGTCATGCGGGCCGACACGGGCGCCGAGGTCTCGCTGGGAGATCTGCTCGAATCGGGTGCGCGCGACATCCCGGTCTGGTCCCTCGACGACCGGCTGAAGCTCGTGCCCCGGACGATGACGCACGTCTTCCCGAGCGGGGTCAGGGAGGTCTACCGGGTCCGGCTCCGGTCAGGCAGAGAGGTGGAGGCGACGGCCAGCCACCCGTTCCTCACCTACGACGGCTGGCGTCCCCTGGCGGATCTCGCCGCCGGGGCGCGGGTGGCCGTGCCGCGACACGTCCCCGCTCCCTTGGACGTCGAGTCTTGGGACGAGGACGAGTTGGTCCTGCTCGCCCATTTGATCGGCGACGGCTCGTTCGTACGCGGGCAGCCGATCCGCTACAGCAGCACCGACGAGGCGAACCTGGCCGTCGTCACGGAGGCGGCCGCCCGGCGTTTCCACATCACCGCCGTGCGGGACGAGCACGCCGTGGCTCGGTGCACCTCCCTGCGGCTGCCCGCGCCGTATCGGCTGACCCATGGCAAGCGGAATCCCATCGCCGCCTGGCTCGACGGGCTGGGCCTGTTCGGTCTGCGCAGTCATGAGAAGTTCATGCCGGACGGCCTGTTCGCGCTGCCGAAGCGGCAGGCCGCGCTCTTCCTCAGGCATCTGTGGGCCACCGACGGGTGCGTGTGGTGGGACGAGAAGGCCGGGCAGGCGCGCATCTCCTACGCGTCCACCAGCAGGCGCCTGGTGGACGACGTGGCGCGGCTCCTGCTGCGGTTCAACGTGATGACTCGGGTGAAGCAGTCCCGCAAGGGCGATCACCGCCCTTCTTACCAGCTGTTCGTCTACGGAGCGGAGAACCAGCTGCGTTTCCTCGACGAGATCGGTGTCCACGGCGGGCGCGAGACGGCTGCGCGTCAGTGCGCCGGGCGCCTACGGCTGATCACCGGTAACACCAACATCGACACGGTGCCGAAGGAGGTTTGGACGCGCGTCCGCACAGCGCTGGTGGAACGAGGGATGTCACAGCGTGAGTTCGCCGCCGGCATGGGGACGAGCTATTGCGGGACCACGCTCTGGAAACACGCGCCGAGCCGGGAGCGCCTCGGACGGGTCGCCGCAGTCCTGGACGCCTCGGACCTCGAACTGCTGGCCACCAACGACGTCTTCTGGGATGAGATCGCCTCAGTCGAGTCGTTGGGCGAGCAGCCGGTCTTCGACGCCACGGTGCTGGGCACGCACAACTTCATCGCGAACGGGATCAGCCTGCACAACTCCATCGAGCAGGACGCCGACATGGTGATCCTGCTGCACCGTGAGGACGCTTACGAGAGGGAGTCGCCACGGGCGGGCGAGGCCGACCTGATCGTGGCGAAGCATCGTAACGGGCCGACGGCGACCGTGACCGTGGCCTTCCAGGGCCACTACAGCCGCTTCGTCGACATGGCGCAACACTAGGCCAGGCGCACTCCGGCAGGGCTCACGAGCGACGTGACGATCGACTGGACGAGGCGCATGATGAGGGCTTCGAGCAGCATGACCGCCGCCTTGGCCAGCAGGGACGCCAGGAATTCGGACATTAGGTACCTCGCGGGGACGAGTGTGTCTTTCCTCGCATAATTAACCACAAAACACGCCGGGAACTGTAGTCCGAGTGACCGGAAGGTGAACGATCGATGTCTATCTGATACCGAGGCTCTCGACCGCGACGGCGGCCAGCGTGGCCGCGGCCGCGCTGGTGAGCCCGATCCCCCAGCCGATGGGGCCGACCGGGCGGCACCCGAATACCTGGCTGAGGCCCGGCACCGACACGACCACGAAGAGGGCGGCCAGCGACGACACGGACGCCGCCACGACCAGGCGGTCCCGCCGGCCGAGCGCCAGGGTCTGCAGGAGCTGGGCGGCGACCAGGCCGATGAGCCCGACGGTGTCGGCGCGCCCGCGGGTGCCGCCCATCCTGGCCAGCAGCCACGCGGCGGCGGCCGCCGCCGCCGTGGTGACGGCGCGCAGGTAGATCTCGCGGGTGAGCGCGGTGCCGAGCGAGGCCTCCGGCCCTTCGGCCAGCAGTTTCTCCGGGCTGGCGGCACTGGGCGGCCGCACGGCCACGGCCAGCGCGGGCAGCATGTCGGTCAGGAGGTTGACCAGCAGCAGCTGGCGGGCGTTCAGCGCGCTGCGCCGGGTCAGCAGGCTCGACCCGAGGGTGAAGGCGATCTCGCCGACGTTGCCGCCGAGCAGGATCCCCAGCGCGTCACGTACGGACCCCCACATGGCGCGGCCCTCGACGATCGCGTCGATGATGGTCTCGATGCGGTTGTCCAGGACGACGATGTCGGCGGCCGACCGGGCGGCCGGGGTGGCCGTGGAGCCGAGCGCGACGCCCACGTCGGCGAGGCGGATGGCCGGCACGTCGTTGGCGCCGTCGCCGGTCACGGCGACGACCTTGCCGGTGTCGCGCAGGACGGTCACGATGCGTGCCTTGTGCTCCGGCGTGGTCCTGGCGAAGACGGCCACGTCGGAGAGCACCTCGCCGAGCCGCTCGTCGTCGAGCGCGTCGATCTCGGGCCCTGTCATGATCCGCCGGCCGTTGATCGCGTCCAGCTCGGCGGCGATGGCCTCGGCGGTGCTGGGGTGATCGCCGGTGATCATGATGACCCGGACGCCCGCGCCGATGAGCTGCCGCACGCTCGCCTTGGCCGTGGGCCTGATGGGGTCGGCCAGGCCGAGGTAGCCGAGGAAGCACAGCCGTTCGATGCGGGACTCGTCCAGGTCGGCGCGGCTGGAGGCGGACCGCTCGGCGACGGCGAGCACGCGGTAGCCCTGCCGGGCCAGCCGTTCCACCTCCTGTCCCAGCTCCAGCCTGATCCGGTCGTCCAGCGGGACGTGGTGGCCGTCGCGCAGGACGGTGGAGCAGCGGCCGAGCACGACCTCGGGGGCGCCCTTGACGCTGAGCAGGTGTCCGGGCCCGGACGTGCCGAGCACGGCGTGGTAGCCGCGGGCGGGCTCGAAGTGCAGTTCGTCGACGCGTTTCCAGGACTTCAGGCCCTCGTCGAGGGTGATGCCGAGGGCGTTCGCGCCTTCGATGACGGCCCGGTCGGTGGGGTGGGCGATCCTGCGGTCGTCGCCGAACTTGGGCCCCGCGCGCAGCGCCGCGCCGACGAGGGCCCGCATCTCGCCGGTCAGCTCGTCAGGCGACCTCTGGTGCCATCCGTCCGACACCCGGCCGAGGCTGATGTGGCCTTCGGTGAGGGTGCCGGTCTTGTCGAAGCAGAGCACGCCGACCCTGCCCAGCGCCTCGATCGTGGACGGGTTGCGTACCAGCGTGTTGCGCTGCGAGAGCCGCTTGGCGGAGGCGAGTTCGGCGATGGTGGCGACGAACGGCAGGCCTTCGGGCACCGCGGCCACCATCATGCTCACGGCGGGCCCGAGCGCGGTGGCCAGCGGCGAGCCGCGGAGCAGGTCGATGCCCATCAGCACCACGCCGGAGCCGACGGCGGCCGGCAGGATCCTGCGGCTCAGCTCGCGCAGCCGCAGCTCCACGCCGCTCGGTGGCGGTTCCAGGGCGGCGAGCGCGGCGGTCCGGCCGGCCTCGGTGCGTTCGCCGGTGGCGACGACCACGGCGCGGCCGCTGCCCGCCGCGACGGTGGTGCCCAGATACACCATCGAGCTGCGCTCGGCGACGGCGGGCGCAGCCGTGGGGCTGATGGTCTTGGTGACGAGCTGCGACTCGCCGGTGAGCGTGGACTCGTCGAGCTCCAGCCCGGACGCCTTGATCAACCTGGCGTCCGCCGGCACGGCGTCGCCCGCGCGCAGCTCGATCACGTCTCCCGGGACGAGGACGCCGGCGTCGCAGTCGACCGTGCCGCCGGGCCGGCGCACGCGCACGGTGACCGCGGTGATCTCGGAGAGGCGGTTGAGCGCCCGGTCCGCGCCGGTCCGCTGGGCGCCGCCCAGGAGGGCGTCGATGAGCATCACGCCGCCGATGAGCCCGGCGTCCAGGACCGAGCCGACGGCGGCCGACACGCCCGCGCCGGCGGCGAGCACCGGTGTCAGCGGGTTGGCGAGCTCCCGGACCGCCGCGCCGGCCAGGGACTCCGGCGCCTCCTCCGTCGCGGCGGGCGGGGTCCTGCGGCGGGCGGCCTCCTCCTCGGTCAGTCCCTTGCGTGAGGTGTCGAGCCGGGCGAGCACGTCGGGTATGGCCATGGCGTGCCAGGGCGTGGGGTCGGCCTGGACGGGCGGGGTGCCGCGCCCGGTGGCGCGGCCCGACCAGTAGCCGAAGACCAGCGCGACCGCCGACACGGCGTCCCGCACCCAACTGGCACGCCGGGGGGCGGCCGCCTCCGGGCCGATGAACGCCAGCCCCGAGCCCGCGACCGCGCCGGAGGCGGCGAGCCACACGCCGCGGGTGCTCACCTTCCTGGCGACCGGCAGGGACCGCAGCACCAGGTGCGCCGCGTCCAGCCCGCCCACCACGTCGGCGTCCCAGGGGAAGCGCCTGGACGGTTCCAGCACGCCGATGCCCAGGTCGGCCCCGCGGAGCGCGCGCCGCGAGCGCCGCGAGACCACGGCGACGCCGTGCCCGTCAGCCTGCAGCTCGCGCACCAGCTCAGCCGGCTCTGACCCTGGGGACGGATCGACACCGAGCCGGAGGGCGAGGCCGTCCTCGTCGCCCGCGATGATCACGGTGCCGGCGCTCCTGGCCGCGGAGACCAGCGCCTCGGCCATCGGATGCGGCTCCCTGGCCAGCCCGACCAGCGCGACCTCCGCGCCGTCCTTCGAGACGGTGACGGGGCGGATGCCCTGGTCGACCCACTCCGAGCGGGCGACGTCCAGGCCGGCGGGGGCGGCGGTCCAGCCGTCCTGCTCACGCCGCGCGTCCGGGTCGCTGAGGTCGAGCAGCGTGTAGAGGCAGGCGTGCAGCTCGTCCAGGTCCACGTCGGGTACGAGGGGGAGCACGCTCTCGATCGCCCACCGGCCGGAGGTGAGCACGGCGGCGTCGAAGACGACGGTGTCGACGCGGTCCATGCGGGACAACGCCCGGCGGTCGAGCACCATCGCGTCGCGCCCGGCCAGAGCGGCCATGATCGCGCTGACGTAGCCGTCCCTGGCGAGCCGGCCGGCCTTGGGCGTGCCGGAGATGAGCAGGGGAAGCCCGCGCCGGTGGTCGCGGGTGAGGAACGTGGTCGCGCCGTGCGCGGCCAGCGCGCCGGGGCCCGCGAGGTCGGCGTAGCGTTCGAGCGGGCCGCGGGGCAGCGGGGCGGGCCGTTCGGCCTCCTCGGTCCTGATGTGCCGGTAGGAGCCGTCGTGGCCGGCGAGCGCCGTTTCGCGCCGTTCCCAGGCGCGGCGGCCGGTGTGCGCGGCGGCGTACCGGCCCGCGGCGGCGGCGGAGTCGACGAGCAGCGTCACGGGTCGCGCGGCCAGCGCGTTGGCGACGATCCTGGCCGTGCCGAGTATCGCGTCGGTGGCCGACGCGCCGAGGCGCCGCTCCAGTTCCAGGCGCACCCGGGGGATCTCGTCGGCCAGCGCGGCGAAGCTGGGCACCGCGTCGGACAGCCGGGGGACGCGGGCGACCTGGCCGGTCAGCGCCAGGGCGGCGCCGACGAGGTTGAGCCCGAGGCTCACGGCGGCCTTGGCCTGCTGCTCCGCACCGTCGAGCACCCGGGCGGGGGGCGGGCCCTCGGTGTCGTGCTCCTCGATGAGCTCGATGAGCTCGTCCAGTTCGCCGCCAGGCGGGCAGTCGACGAACACGCAGCCGAGCGTCCCGTTCACCTCGGCGCGGCGCGCGCCGTGGGCCAGCAGCCGCCCTTCCAGCTCGCGGACGCGCTCTTCCGTTCCCGGCCCGCCCAGGTGGCGCAGCTCCACGCGGGTCCCGCCGGGGCACGCCCGCACCCGGCGGGGGCGCGGGACGAGGCCGCGTACCGGCTCAGGAAGGAGGTCCAGCAAGGTGTCAGCGGAGAACAGGCCGAACGCCGGCATGCCGCCCCCTGTTCTCTCGGCTGGTTCGGCCTATTTGCTCGGACGGGTGCGCTCGACCGCTTCCTTCTGCCGGGTCAAGGCGTTCTTGACCGCCGCGGCCTTGTTCTTCGCGGTGGCGGCCTCGGCCGCCTTGCTCGCCGTCTTCTGCCTCGTCTCCATCTCGTTCTGCTTGGGCTTCTCGGGCTTGCGGGCCGAGGTGGGCTTGCCGTTGCCGTTCCTGCGGGCGCGCTGGGCGATGACGGTGCCCACGCCGATGGCGGCCGCCACGGGCCATTCGACGACGCCGAACACCGCGAGCGCGCCGAGCGCCCCGTAGTAGGCGACGCGCTCCGGCGGCGGCAGGATCGACTTGGCGACGTCGACCGCGTGGCCCATCTCCTGCTTGCTGATGTGCGGCATCGGGACGTGCGGCAGCTTCATGTCGGGCTTGTGGAGCTGGATGGACATCATGGGCAGGTCCAGCGTGACCTTCTTGTCCTGGGCTGTGGACGGCTGCGTCTGGGTATCAGCCATGACTCCTCCTTGGGCGCGAATGCCGGTACCTCTCGGTTTTTCTCCTCGGCCTCACCCCATAATCCGGACAGGAGGTATTTGACCTTTTTGCCGTCCCCTGCCGTATCGTCCCCGGCCGGGCTAGCGGCAGGTGCTGGGGGGACAGATCCGGGTGTCGATGCGCCGGGCGCCCGGCCCTTCGGTGCCGAGCCGGTCGTGGGGGTTGGCGAGCACACAGCGGTCGAGCGAGAGGCAGCCGCAGCCGATGCAGTCGGTGAGGTCGTCGCGGAGCCGCTGGAGCTGCTCGATGCGGTCGTCGAGCTCGCCGCGCCAGGCGGCCGACAGCCGGGCCCAGTCGTCCCTGGTGGGGGTGCGGCCCTCGGGCAGCTCGGTGAGGGCGTCCTTGATGGTCTTGAGCGGGATGCCGAGGCGCTGGGAGAGCCGGATGAACGCGACCCTGCGCAGGGTGTCGCGGGTGTAGCGGCGCTGGTTGCCGGCCGTGCGCCGGCTGGAGATGAGGCCCTTGGCCTCGTAGAAGTGCAGGGCCGAGACGGCGACGCCGCTGCGTTCGGCGAGCTGGCCCACGGTCAGTTCCTTGGAGTTCCAGGCAACCTTGGTCACGACCTCGACATTACTTGAGGGACGACCGGCCTGAAGTGGGTGACCAGGTTCCCGCCGTCGAACAGGTGCAGCGCGAACGCGGGTGGCAGCTCGTACGAGACAGGGAACGTGTCGGCGGTCTCCACGCTCGTCAGGCAGGTCGAGACGACGCCGGGCGCGACGACGAGCGGCAGCCCGGCGAACCGGGCCTGGACGGCGGTGTGCGCGTGCCCGGCCAGCACCGCCGTCACGTGTGGGTGGCGGGCCAGCAGGTCGGCGAGCCGCTCCGGCTCACGCAGGGCGATCCTGTCCACGTACGGGATGCCGAGCGGGACGGGCGGATGGTGCAGGCCCACGAAGGCCGGCACCCCGGGCCGCTCGGACAGCACCTCGTCGAGCCAGGTCAGCGTCTCGTCGGCGAGGAACCCGTACGCCTCGCCCGGGACGCTGGAGTCGGCCAGCGCGAGCGTCACCGCGCCGAGCCTGAGCACCTGGTTGGCCGGCCCGATCCGCTTGTCGAACTCGGGCACCGAATCGTGGTTGCCCGGGCAGACGATCAGCGGGGTGCCGACGCGCATCAGCGCGGCGGCGGTGTCGTACTCCTCCGGCAGGGCATGGTCGGCGATGTCGCCGGTGACCAGGATCGCGTCGAGGCCGAGGGAGTCGACATGGCGCAGGACGGCGGCGGCTCGCTCCTCGCTGGCCGGCGAGCCGCCGATGTGGATGTCGCTGATCTGTGCGAAGGCCACCATGGGAACAAACTACTCCCACTTGAACAGGCGCACGGCGAGCCCGCTGAACAGCACCAGCCCGCCGACCATGACGGCCAGGTGCGGCAGTTGCGGCCAGTCGCCCGCCCAGGTGTCGCGCATGGCGTTGACGAACGGCCCGACCACGGAGAAGTCGCTGATCGTGCGCAGCGTGTCGGGCATGATCTCGCGCGGGATCCACATGCCGGCCACGAACAGCAGCGGGAACATCGCCACCGACCCGATGCCGGGCGCGGTCTTGCTGTTCGGCGCGACGGCGGCGATCACCAGGCCGAGCGCCAGCATCGCGGCGGCGCCGAGCAGGTACGCCAGCAGGAACCCGAAGAGCTGCCCGGGGATCTGCGAGCCGAACACCAGCCACCCGGCGACGATCACCACCACGGCGCTGCACAGCGCGATGATCAGGTTGAGCAGGAGCTGCGCGCCGAGCAGCCGCGCCGGGTGCGTCGGCGTGGTGGACATCCGGCGCAGCACGCCCTGCTCCCGATACGTGGCCATGGCGCCGGGCAGGATGGTGAAAGCGGTCGTCAGCAGGGCGAGCAGGATCATCTGGGCCGGCAGCTGGGCGTCGACGAACCGCTGACCGCCCAGGTTCGGGTCGGGTTTCTGCAGGTCGGGGATCTGCCCCAGGACCAGCAGCAGGCCGACCGGGAGCGCCAGCGAGAGCGCGACGCCGAGCCAGTCACGCGCCAGCAGCTTGGTCTCGACGAGCAGGATCTTCTTCATGCCAGCTTCCTTCCGGTGAGTGCGAGGAACGCGTCGTCCAGGGTGGCCTGCTCGATCCGCAGGTCGTTGGGGACGATCCGCTGCTCGGCGAGCGCGAGCGTGACGGCGGGGGCGAGGTTGCCGATGCCGGTGACGACCACCTGGTCGCCCGTGCGGCTGATCTCCTTGACCTCGGGCAGCGACGTCAGCACCGAGTCGGCCACGGGCGCGGACGGCCTGAACCGCACCTTCTGCTCCCCGCCGACCCGGGCGACGAGCCCGGCGGGCGAGTCGATAGCGGCGACGCGGCCGGAGTCGATGAGCGCGATCCGGTCGCAGAGCCGCTCGGCCTCCTCCATGAAGTGGGTGACGAGCACGATCGTCACGCCGGAGTCGCGCACCTGCTCGACAAGCTCCCAGGTGTCGCGGCGGGCCTGCGGGTCGAGCCCGGTCGTCAGCTCGTCGAGCACCGCGATGCGCGGCTTGCCGACGAGCGCGAGCGCGACGGACAGCCGCTGGCGCTGGCCGCCGGACAGCTTGCCGAACATGGCGTCGCGCTTGGCGCCCAGGCCGACCCGCTCCAGCAGCTCCGGCCAGTCGGCCGGGTCCTGGTAGAAGGACGCGTACAGGTCGAGCGCCTCCCACACCTTGATCTTCTCGGGCAGCGCGGAGCTCTGCAGTTGCACGCCCAGCACGCGCCGGAGCCCGTCCCTGTCCTGTACGGGGTCGATGCCGGCGACGCGCAGGGTGCCGCCGTCGGGCACGCGCAGGCCCGACACGCACTCCACGGTGGTGGTCTTGCCCGCGCCGTTCGGGCCGAGGATGCCGAAGATCTCTCCGGCCCGGACCTCGAACGACACGTCTTCCACCGCCACGTGGTCCTTGTAGCGCTTGTGGAGGTTCTTGACCTCGATGACGTTCATGGCTACGACGCTAGGGACGCCGGTTCTGCCGGGGAATCGAGCTGGTTGCCGGGCATAGGTGTACTTAGGTGCAGTGTGCGCATCCCGCTCCATCGCGCACACTGGTTGTCATGGTGCGGAAGATCGGTCACGTCCTCGCGCTGCTCGCGCTCGTCGTCGTGCAGCTCCTGACGCTCGTGTCGACGTTCCTGTGCCTGGTCCTCTGCTTCGGCCTGGGCATGGTGTTCCTGTTCCCGCCGCAGGTGCGGATGATCAGATGGGTGACCGGGATGGCGCGCTACCTGGTGCGCGCCTCGTCCGGGATCGTGATCGAGCCGCCGTACCTGCCGAAGCCGCCGCCTCCGCAGCGGCAGCCCGACGGGCTCTACCGGTCGCACCGCACGCTCTACAAGACGCCCCGGATGCCGGCCTGGAACGACCGCTGGAAGTGGATGCTCACCGACCCGGCGACCTGGCGCGACGGGTTCTGGCTGCTGCTCGATCCGGGCGTCAAGATGGTGCTGCTGCCGCTGCTGATCCTGCTGCCGGGCCGCGGGCTGCGCGTGTACGGGCTCTGGTGCGAGCTGCTGCTGGCCGCGACCGCGTCCAGCCGGATGGCCGGCCAGCTCAGCAGTCTCAACCGGGCACGCAACCTCGCCGTCGACACGCAGGCCGCCGAGATGCGCAGGATCGAGCGTGACCTGCACGACGGCACGCAGGCCAGGCTGGTGGCGCTCGGCATGACGATCGGGGCCGCCGAGCAGCTCATGGAGTCCGACCCGAAGGCGGCCAGGGCGCTGATGGCCAAGGCCAGGGAGGCGTCGGCGGAGACGCTCACCGAGCTGCGCCGGGTGATCCGCGGCATCCACCCGCCGGTGCTGGCCGAGCGCGGCCTCGGCGACGCGGTGCGGGCGCTGGCGATGGACAGCGCCCTGAAGGTGTCGGTCCAGGTGGAGCTGACGCACCGGCCCGAGGCGCCGGTCGAGGCGGCGGCGTACTTCGCGGTCAGCGAGCTGCTGTCCAACGCCGCCCGGCACGGCGGGGCCGAGTCGGTGGAGATCGACATCAGCACCAGCGGAGCCAACCTGCGCATCACGGTCACCGACGACGGCTGGGGCGGCGCCGACCCGTCCAAGGGCAGCGGCCTGACCGGGATCGAGCGCCGGCTGGCGGCCTTCGACGGCGTGATGGCGATCCACAGCCCGGCGGGCGGGCCGACGACGGTGACCCTGGAGCTGCCGAAGGTGCTGCCCCAGCACTGGGCCGGAGACGTGGCCAAGTTGCCTCGCTGGAAGTTGGCCACCGTGATCGCCCTGTACGGGACGGCTTGGTGCCCGCTGTTCCCACAGGGCGTCGTGGCCGGCATCTTCAAACTGGTCGGCTTCGACGAGAAGGCCTGGTTCCTCGCGCTGCACCTGCCCGATGCGTGGCAGTGGCCCTGCATCGCTTTCATGATCCTGCTCGGCACGGCCATGTACGCGACCGCGGTCGCCATCCCGGCCCACCACAAGGACCACCCCTTGGCGCCCCGCAACCCGCTTGAGGGCGTAGGGTTCTGCTGATGAACAGGGTGCTCGTCGCCGAAGACCTCTACCTGCTCAGAGACGGGCTGGTCCACCTGCTGCAGGCCCACGGGTTCGACGTGGTCGCCGCCGTGGAGAGCGGCCCCGAGCTGCTGAAGGGCCTGCTGGAGCTCCGTCCCGACGTGTCGGTGGTGGACGTGCGGCTGCCGCCGACGCTCACCGACGAAGGGCTCCAGGCGTCGCTGGAGGCGCGCAAGAAGGTGCCGGGGCTGCCGATCCTGGTGCTGTCGCAGCACGTCGAGCAGCTCTACGCGCGCGAGCTGCTGGCCGACGGCTCGGGCGGCATCGGCTACCTGCTCAAGGACCGGGTGTTCAACGCCGAGCAGTTCATCGACGCGGTGCGCCGGGTCGCGGCGGGCGGCACCGCGATGGACCCCGAGGTCATCTCCAAGCTGCTGGCCAGCAACGCCAAGAACGAGCCGCTGGCCGCGCTCACCCCGCGCGAGCGCGAGGTGCTGGAGCAGATGGCCGAGGGCCGCTCCAACGCCGCCATCTCCCAGCGGCTCTACCTGAGCGAGAGCGCCGTGGCCAAGCACACGGCGGGCATCTTCGGCAAGCTCGGCCTGGCCCCGTCCGACGACGACAACCGCCGGGTGCTGGCGGTCCTCGCCTACCTCAACAACCGCTAGGCGGGCTTTGTCGGTGGCCTCGGATACCTTCTAAGGGCATGCCGAGAAGAAAGGGTCGATCAGGTGAAGATCCGGGTTAACCGTGACGTGCTGGCCGACGCCGTCGCCTGGGCCGCCAGGGTTCTGCCCAGCCGCCCGGTGACCCCCGTGCTGTCCGGCCTGCTGCTGGAGGCGGGCGAGGAGCTGAGCCTGTCCGCGTTCGACTACGACGTCTCGGCCAGGGCCGCCGTCGACGCCGACGTGGCCGAGTCCGGCCGCGTGCTGATCCCCGGCCGGCTGCTCGCCGAGATCAGCCGGAGCCTGCCCGAAGACGACGTGGAGATCCTCACCGAGGGCCAGGAGGCGGTGCTGACCTGCGGCAGCGCCGAGTTCGGCCTGATCACCATGCCGGTCGAAGACTTCCCGACCATGCCGACGATGCCGCCCGCCATCGGCGCCATCGGCGGTGGCGTGTTCGCCTCCGCCGTCGGCCAGGTGGCGCCCTCGGCCAGCCGCGACGACACGCTGCCCATGCTCACCGGCATCCGGGTCGACGTGGAGGGCGAGTCGGTGACGATGGCCGCCACCGACCGCTACCGCATCGCCGCCCGCGAGTTCGGCTGGCGGCCTGTCAGCCCCGACGCCGCGGTCTCCGCCATGGTGCCCGCCCGGGTGCTGGTGGAGGTGGCCAGGTCGCTGCGCGGCGGCGAGGTGCAGGTCGCGCTCGGCGACGGGGTGGCCGGGTTCGAGAGCGTGGGCCGCAGCACCACCGTGCGGCTGCTCGACGAGCAGTTCATCGACTACCGGGGCAGGCTGACCTCGCAGTGGTCGATCAGGGCCGACGTGCGGGTGGCGCCGTTCGTGGCGGCCATCAAGCGGGTGGCGCTGGTGGCCGAGCGCAACACCGCGATCCGGCTGTCGTTCAGCCAGGGCCAGGTGCTCATCCAGGCGGGCGGCGGCGACATCGGCCGCGGCGCCGAGGTGGTGGACTGCGAGCTGCGCGGCGACGACATCCAGATCGCGTTCCAGTCGCAGTTCCTGCTCGACGGGCTCACCGGCATCGAGACTGAGCTGGCCCGCATCAACATGGAGTCCACGACCCGGCCGGCCCTCATCCAGGACGTGCCCGGCGACGCCGGCCCCGACTTCCGCTATCTCGTGATGTCACTCCGCCTGACCTGACTGGCGCTCGGCGACCAGCCTGAAGACCCGCTTGAACGTCGCGTAGTCGGCCGCGCCCGCCGCCTCGGCGTGCCGCTCCTCGATGGCGGCCAGGATCTCCTCCGAACGCGCCATCTGGTCCAGGCCCCTGCCGGTCGGCACGATGAGCTTCGCCCGCCGGTCGGCCGGGTCGGGCCGCCGCTCCACGTAACCGAGCTCCTCCAGCTCGTCCACGAGCGTGCCGATGACCTGTTTGTGCTGCCCCGAGCGGGCGGCGAGGTCGGTGGCCCGGCTGCCCTCCTCGTCCAGGTACGCGAGCACGGCGCCGTGGCGCGGCCGCAGCCGCGGGTGCCCCTGCTCGGCCAGCGCCGCGAACAACTCCTTCTGCAGGCTGAAGAGGGTGCGGCTGCTCAGGATGCCGAGGTCGGGTTCGTTTCTCTTGCGCTCGCTCCGGCGCATGCCATCCTCCAATTAGTCACTAATATTGACGGTCATTAATTTTTACTATTAGGCTTCCGATATGACCGCAACAGTGGAACTGACGAGATTCCGTGTGGCCCCGGAGCGTACCGGCGAACTGCTGGCCGCCCGCCCCGGCATGCTGGCCGGCTTTCGGACCGGCCGGACCGGCTTCCTAGGCGCCCGCCTCGTCCGGCTGCCCGGCGGAGAGTGGCTGGACATCGTGGAGTGGCGCAGCCCCGCCGACCTGGCCGCCTCGCGCGCCAAGGGCGGCGACCTGCCCGGCATCCGAGCCTTCTTCGATCTGATCGACGACCTGGTTTCCACCGAAGAAGGAGAGCTGACATGACTCTGCTGATAACCGGTGCCACCGGCACCGTTTCCGGCGCGCTGCTGCGCGCCCTGCCCGGCACCGACGACGTGCGCGTGCTCGTCCGTGACCCGGCGCGGGCGCCGCGAGGGGTGGACGTCGCGGTGGGCGACCTGCACAGGCCGGAAACGCTCGAAGACGCCTTCAAGGGGGTCGAAACCGTATGGCTGCTGACCGTGATGGGGCCGGACGCGCCGCACGCCGGCTCCAACGCCGTGTGGGCGGCCCGCGAGGCGGGGGTGCGGCACGTGGTGCGGATGTCGGCCATCGGCGCCGGGCACGACGCGCCCACCCGCAACGGTCGCCTGCACGTGCTGTCCGACATCGAACTGGCCGCCTCCGGGCTGAGTTGGACCGTCATCCGGCCGGCCTTCTTCATGCAGAACCTGTTCGGGTCGGTCAACGCCGGCACGCTGTACGGCCCGACGGGTGAGGGCAGGATGGGCCTCATCGACGTGCGCGACATCGCCGCCTTCGCCGCCCGCGTGCTCGCCGACGCGCGGCCACACCACGGCAGGACCTACACGATCACCGGCCCGGAGAGCATCTCGCTGCGCGAGGCCGCCGCCAGGATCGGCGCCGGCTATCAGCCCGTCGGCCCTGAGGACGCGCGCCAGGCGATGATCCAGGCAGGGCTGCCGGAGTGGGACGCGGCGGTCAACGTCGAGTACGCCCGCGCGTACGCGAGAGGCTGGGGGGACTACACGACCGGTGACTTCGCCGAGGTGATGGGACACCAAGCCCGCGCGTTCGAGGCGTTCGCCGCCGACCACGCCGACCGGCTCGGCGGCTGACCCGGCCCTCGGGCCGGCCTCAGCCCTCGGTGAGCGCGATGAGGATGTGTTCCATGCACGCGTGTCCGGCGCGCTCGGCGGCGGACGCGTCGCCGGCGGCGATGGCGCGGGCGATCGCGTCATGCGGGATGTAGGTCTTGTTGAGCGACGTGCCGGCCGCGGTGATGCTGGCCCGCAGCGCCGCGGAGAAGTCTTCGTACAGGTCGATGAGCACCCGGTTGTGCGTGGCGTAGGCGACGGCCATGTGGAAGGCCAGGTCGGTCTCCACGAACCGGGCGGGGTCGTCCTGCTCCCAGGCGTGGTCGCGCTCGGCCAGCGCCGCCTCGATGAGCGCGATGTCCTCGTCGGTGCGGCGGGTGGCGGCCAGCCGGGCGGCCTCGACCTCCAGCGCGCGGCGGACCTCGAAGATCTCCAGCTGCTCGGCCTGACGCAGGCGCCTGAGCATGGCCCCCGAGAGCTCGCTCGTGGCGCGCACGTAGGTGCCGTCGCCCTGGCGGCACTCCAGCAGGCCGGCATGGGTGAGCGCGCGCACGGCCTCCCGAACGGTGTTGCGCCCGACACCGAGCTGCTCGGCGAGCACGGTCTCCGTCGGGATCTTGCCGTTCATCTGCCACGACCCTGTGGTGATCTGCTCCTTGAGCTGATCGATCACCTGGTCGACGAGCGAAGCCCGCTGCGCCGTACGCAGACTCACAGTCCGCCTCCTCTGGGGAAACCAATCATCCTATGAGTCAATGACTGGAACCCCAGTGTATTCCAGACCCGGGAATGCCCGAGTCTGGAACCCCCCTCGGCGGTCAGCGGGCGATCGTCGTGTCGACGGTCAGCCCCGCCATCATCGAGCGCACCCCGGCGGCTTCCAGGGCCTTACGGTAGGCGGCCGTCTGTTCGGCCCGGTCGCCGACCTGGCCGAACAGGTCGCCCAGCTCACGCCAGCACCGGGCGGAGACCCGGTCGGCGCCGTACGGCTGGCGGCCTGCTCCGTCGAGGACGACGCGGGCGGCGGTGAGGTGGTCGGCCGGGTCGGCCTGGCGCCTGACGGCCACCGTGGCGCTCACCAGGTGTGCCTCGGCCACGGCGCTGCCGCCGCCGAGCAGTCCCAGCGCCTCGGCGGCGAGCTCGGCCGCGCGGTCCGGATCGGCCGCGCGCAGCATGACCCGGGCCAGCACGATGAGGGCCTCGCCCCGTTCGTGACCGAGGCCCGCCGACGCGAACGTGCGGGCGGCCGCGGCGGCGAACCGCTCCGCCTCGTCCGCGGGAGCCCACTCCAGCCGCGCCCAGTGCATGCCCAGGCGAGCCAGCTGAAGCGCGATCCGGCCGTCGCGACCTGCGCTGATGGCGTCGTCGGCCAGGCGCACCGCCAGCGCGGAGTCCTCGCCCGCGGCCGCCTCGCCGCTCGCCCGCCAGAGAGCGCGGACCTCTCCGGAACGGTCCATAACATCAGACAAGCCAGCGACGTCGAGCACCTTCTTGACGTAGACGAGCTCGGGGGAGTCGCCTTCGCGGCCGGCGTGCGCCACCAGCGCGCAGGCCAGGTCGACGGCGAGCTCGCCCTGCACGATCGACATCCGCTCGGCCTGCTCCAGCGCCTTCGACGCCAGGTCGCGGGCCCGCAGCCGGTCGCCGGCCCGCTGGTAGCAGCGGCTGAGCGCGACCGTGATCGGCAGGTCGGCCAGCCGCTCAGGGTGGGCCGAGGCCTCCCTGCGCAGCCGCTCGAAGGCCTCGACGGCCTGCCCGAGCCTGCCCTGGGCCTCCAGCGCGCGAGCCCTGCCGAAGCGGGCCTGCGCCGTCAGCATGGCGTTCTCCTCGTCGGCGGCCTTGACGATCTCCGTGAATCGGTCGGCCGCTACGGCGGGATCACCGTGGTGCAGCTCCAGCTCCGCATGACGCAGGCCGAGCTCGGTGTCGATGCGCTGGCGGGGTTCTATGCCATGGAGGAGGAACTCGGTGGTGCAGCCGAGTCTCTCGGCCAGAAGCCGGGCGACGACGGGAGTCGGCGTGCGCTTGCCCGACTCAATGAGCGAGACGTAACTGTCCGACAGGTCGGGTCCGGCCAGCTGGGCCTGCGACATCCGCCTGTTAAGCCGCAATCCTCGGACGCGGTCACCGATGGTTCCCTGACTCGGCATCTCATCTCTCAAGGCGGGGAAGGGTCAACACCCCGCAATGATTGCATGAAGTAGCCGAATGGGGTATACCCGCGTGAAGAATTCTCTACCTGGAGATTAATCGTCTCCGTCGTCCTTGCCCGGGAAAAGCATCGAGCAGACCTCCAGGTACAGGGTCTCCGGATACGGGATGTACTCCACGGTGGAGAGTGCCTGGTCCTGGCCGGCGGACTCCAGGATGAACTCACCGTAGCCGAGCATGCGCCCCAGCAGAGATCGCTGGAAGCTCATGTCGGTGACCTTTCCCAGCGGCATCATCGCGACCTTGCGCGTGATCAGCCCGGTGGTCAAGAGCATCCGTTTGGAAGTCACGACGAAGTAGTCAACCGACCACTCGGCCACTTTCCAGACAAAACGGATCAACAACAGCAGCCACAGCCACCAGACGACCACCAGGGCCGTGCCGGCGCTGCCCTCGCCGCTGAAGAACCGGCTGAGGAGTCCGGCGACGATCAGGCCCCCGAAGACCTCGGCGACGGGGCGGAGCAGCACGGCGGGGTGGCGCCGCACCATGATGACTTGTTGCTCGTGGGGGAGAAGGTAGCGGTTGACCGACGACGGAGCAGAGTCCCCGTGGGTCACAAGTCTCATGCGAGGTTGTTCACGAATTGGGCCAGCGAATCGGCCGCGGTGAACACGGTGTCGAACGCCCCTCTGACCGCGTCAGCGGCGTCAGCGGGCCGTGCGAACAGGTAGTAGGCGACAAAACCGATGCCGCCGTATGTGAGGACCTTTTTGACCTGCACTGTCGCCTCCGAACCGACTTACCCACTCCACCCGTCTCATACATTACCCACCCCCATGCCGGGGTAAAGGTGACTCGACGGTTTGGTTCCGATCTTGTTAGCCACGGTCGCTGGCCACGAGGGCGAGCACGTGGAGATGCTTGCGAGCGATCCGCTCCACAAGGTTGGGGTGGGCGAACCCGGTGACCTCCAGCGCGCCGTAATGTGCCGCCTCGACACATCTCGTCACGGTGGCCGCGGAGTGGACGCCGGCGAACTCGTCGCACAGCGCCGCCTCGACCTCCGCGTACGGGCTCGGCTCCGACTCGGTGTGACCGTTCACGAGCACACTCCGGAGCTCGGACAAACGCACATGGTGATCCCCCACACCCCAGTGTCTTTCATGGCTCTACGTACCCATGCAATCACAGTATGTAACGAAGTGGCCACCCTGGGTGGGGGATTGGCGCAGGTCAGACCACGCCGTAGAGCCTGTCGCCGGCGTCGCCGAGACCCGGCACGATGTAGCCGTACTCGTTGAGCCGCTCGTCCAGCGCCGCGGTGACGACCCGGATCGGCTTGCCGGAGTTGGCGAACACCTTGTCCATGTAGGCCAGGCCCTCCGGGGCGGCCAGCAGGCAGATGGCGGTCACGTCCACCGCGCCCCGGTCGAACAGGAACTTGATCGCCGCCGCGAGCGTGCCGCCCGTGGCCAGCATCGGGTCGACCACGTAGCACTGCCGGCCCGACAGGTCGTCAGGGAGCCGGGTGGCGTACGTCTCCGCCTGGAGCGTCTCCTCGTCGCGGATCATGCCGAGGAAGCCGACCTCGGCGGTGGGCAGCAGCCGGGTCATGCCGTCGAGCATGCCCAGCCCGGCCCGCAGGATCGGGACCACCAGCGGGTGGGGCTTGGCCATCCGCAGGCCGCGCGCCGGGGACACGGGGGTCTGCACCGTCACCTCGGTCACGCGCACGTCGCGGGTCGCCTCGTACGCCAGCAACGTCACCAGCTCGTCCGCCAGCCTGCGGAAGGTGGGGGAGTCGGTGCGGACATCGCGCAGCGCGGTGAGCTTGTGGGCCACGAGCGGATGATCGACGACGAGGGTTTCCATAAGGGACAACGCTATCTTGTGTGTTACGTACCGGCACGTCCCGGTCTTGGTTTTGATCACAATTTGGTCGGAGCGGCCCACGACGGGCAGCCTGGTCTGGAACGATTGGAAACCTGTGAAGACTCTGGTGTCAGGGTCGGGTGGGGGATCGCGATGACAGACGAAGAGGCACTCGATTTCGCCATCGTGGTCTATCGAGAGGACGAGCGCTGGGACGCCGAGCTGCTCCCCGTGGCGCTCACGTCCGATCTGCAGGGGCTCGTCAAGGCGCTCCGCCAGCAGCCGAGCGAGAGCGGCACGATTGGCCTCGTGGCCGTGGGGGATGAGTTCTTCGTGGCGCTGCGGGTCCTGGGTGAGCGGGTCGATGTCTTCCTTTCCGACATCGCCGCCTCGTGGGACTTCCCGCTGGCCAGGCAGGTGCTCGACTACCTCGACGTGCCGGTGCCCGACGAGCAGGAGCTCGACGAGATCCTCCAGGACGAGGACACCGCGCTCCCGGCCGGCGACCTGTCGATCTTCGCGGACCTCGGGCTGGACGAGATGGAGCTCGGCATCCTCTCCGGCGACGTCGACCTGCTGCCGGACGAGGTCCTGTCCAGCATCGCGGCGCGGCTCGGGTTCTCCGAGCCGTTCGAGCGTGCCATCGAATCGGTCTTCGACTGACCCCTGGAGCGCACATGGCGGCGAACACCTTCTCTGCGGCCTTCGTCAGGACCTCCGACGGCTGGAGCGGCGCCGAGGTCGACCTGTCCGCCACCGAGATCGTCGACGACTTCGGCGACGCCGTGACGGAGGCGCTCGGGCTGGTCGGCGACGAGCTGGCCCTGCTCTGCGTCGAGGTCGAGGACGAATGGTTCGCGATCGTGCGCTACCGCGGCGACGAGGAGCCGCGGGTGTTCCTCTCCGACGCTCACGCGATCATGTCCGACCACCTGGGTGAGCTGTTCGCCGAGTTCGCCGGCGTGGCGCCCGACAAGGAGGGCAACGAGCTGGGGGTGCGCCCGGCCGGCGACTTCGAGCTGCTGAGCGACCTCGGCATCAGCTCAGAGGAGCTGCTCGAACTCAGCATGGAAGAGAACATGCTCCCGGCCGACATCGTCTCGGTGCTGGCCGAGCGGCTGTCGTTCGCCGACGAGCTCGACCGCCTGCGGTGACCTGGACCGCCGCGATGCGGCAGGCGCTCGCCGAGGCGACCGCCGCCGGCGAGCGCGGCGAGGTGCCCGTCGGCGCGGTGGTGCTCGGCCCTTCGGGCGAGGTGCTCGCCGCCGCGGGCAACGACCGCGAGTCCGCCGCCGACCCCACCGGCCACGCCGAGGTCCTCGCGCTCCGCGCCGCCGCCCGCCGCAGGGGCGCCTGGCGGCTCGACGGCTGCACGCTCGTCGTCACGCTGGAGCCCTGCACGATGTGCGCGGGAGCCGCCGTCCTGGCGCGCGTCGACAGGATCGTGTACGGAGCCGTCGACGAGAAGGGCGGGGCCGTGGGCTCGCTCTGGGACGTCGTCCGCGACCGCAGGCTCAACCACCGGCCCGAGGTCGTCATGGGCGTGCTGGCCGAGGAGTCCGCGGCCGTCCTCAAGAAGTTCTTCGGCACTCGCCGGATCCGGTAAGCTCGTCGGCGGTGGTGTCGCCTAGTGGCCGAGGGCGCACGCCTCGAAAGCGTGTGATGGGGCAACTCATCCGTGGGTTCAAATCCCACCACCACCGCCACCCGAAGGGGCCTCCGCGTCGAGCGGGGGCCCCTTCGCCTTTCAGGTCGCGCGAAATGTCCGGGCCGCCGCGGCCCGGAAGAAAAGAGCGCGCTTTCCCCTAGCTGTGAAGTTCGAGAACCCTGGCGTGCAGGATGGACCGCTGGTGCAGGGCCGCGCGCAGCGCCCGGTGCAGGCCGTCTTCCAGATAGAGCTCGCCCTGCCACTGCACGACGTGCGGAAAGAGATCGCCGTAGAACGTGGAATCGGCGGCGAGCAGCGAGTGCAGGTCGAGCATGGCCTTGGTGGTGATCAGCGAATCGAGCCGGACCTGCCGCGGTGGTATCTGGGCCCAATCGCGGTTGGACAATCCGTGTTCGGGATAAGGGCGTCCGTCGCCGACCATCTTGAAGATCACCCCCCCGATTTTAGGCTGGATTTCGCACGCTCGTGTTCTCCGCACTCCTCACATCAGCTCGGCGCCCTCGCATCGGCCCGGATTTCCGGTGTCGTAACCGCGCTGGAACGCCGCCGTCCGCTGTTTCGAGCTGCCGTGGGTGAACGACTCGGGATCGACCCGGCCGCCGCTGCGCTGCTGGATCCGGTCGTCGCCGACCGCGGCCGCCGCGTCGAGCGCCTCGGCGATCTCGGCCGCGGTGAACTCGGCGGCGTAGAAGCCGCCCTCGTACGCTTTTTTCGCCCACACCCCGGCGTAGCAGTCGGCCTGCAGCTCGACGGCCACCGAGCTGCCGGAGTCGAGGGCGCCGAGCAGGTTCTGCACGTGGTGACCGTACTCGTGGGCGATCACGTACGCCTGCGCGAACGGGCCGCCCTTGGCCCCGAACCGGGTCTCCAGGTCGTCGAAGAAGGTCAGATCGAGATACACCCGCTGGTCGCCGGGGCAGTAGAACGGGCCGACGGAGGAGTCGGCGGCGCCGCAGGCGGTGCGCACGCCACCGGAGTACAGGACGGTCTTGGCCAGGCGGTACTCCGGGAGCTCGGTCTTCCAGTAGTCCTGGATGCTGTTGACCACGCCGACGACCTGGCACTTCCCGGCCTGGTCGGCGTCCTTGCCGGTGCGGCACTCCTCGGCCAGGTTGGCGGGCGGCTGCCCCTGGCCGGCCTCGGTGTCCACGCCGCCCACGTTGTTGAGCACGAAGACCAGGACGAGCGCGATCAGGCTGACGATCCCGCCGCCGCCGACGACCATGCCGCCGGGGAACCGGCCGCCGCCGCCCCCGCCGCCGCGGTCCTCCACCTGTGAGGGGTCTAGATTGACGTCGTCCCTGAAGTCCATTGCCCGGTGTCCCTTCCGTGGGGGTGGATCACTGCTTCCCCCTGGGCAGATGGTCATCCCTATGTTGTTCCGTTAGTCTTCCCCTATGACGGGCGGAATAGTAGGGATTGCACTGGTCTCCCTGGGCATGGTCCTCACCCCGGGGCCGAACATGATCTACCTGGTCTCCCGGTCGATCACCCAGGGCCGGCGGGCGGGCCTCATCTCCCTGGCCGGCGTCTTCCTCGGGTTCAGCGTCTACCTGACCGCCACCTGTCTCGGCCTGACGGCGATCTTCGCGTACGTCCCCGCCGCCTACACCGCGCTCAAGCTGGCGGGCGCCGCCTACCTGCTCTACCTCGCCTGGAGCGCCATCAAGCCCGGCGGCACCTCCGCCTTCGAGCCCCGCGAGCTCCCGGTCGAGCCGGCCCGCCGGCTCTTCGCCATGGGCCTGTTCACCTGCCTGCTCAACCCCAAGATCGCCATTCTGTACATGTCGCTGCTGCCGCAGTTCATCGACCCCTCGATGGGCCACATCATGCTGCAGAGCCTCGTGCTCGGCTCCGCCCAGATCGCCGTCGGCACGCTGGTGAACGGGCTCATCGTCATCTCGGCCGGCGGCCTGGCCGCCTTCCTCGCCCGCCGCCCGGTCTGGGTACGGGTCCAGCGCTACTTCATGGGCACCGTGCTCGGCGGCATGGCCGTCCATCTGGCGACCGACCGGTCCAGAGCCCTGACGACCGCCTAGCCGGATTCAGGGGAAGTCTCAGGGAGTCACCTGAGGTCCCCCGGACCTTGACCCACGACACTTGAGCCCATGGACGTCAGGCGAACAGTGATGATCGCCGGCCTGCTCGGGCTGGCGGCGGTGACGGCGGGCTGCGGCATCGGCGGTCCCGAGAACACGGAAACCGCCTCCTACGACGTCACCGGCACGGTGACCGCGCTCGACGTCGGGGCCGACGGGGGCGCCATCGAGGTGATCGAGTCCGACAGGCAGGGCGTGCACGTCACCGAGACGCTCACCTGGACCGGCGACCGGCCTCCCCAGTCCACCCACGAGGTCGAGGGCGGCACGCTGGTGCTCGCGTACACCTGCCCGACCGGCTGGGGAGGCATGCTCCACTGCGACGTCGGCTACAAGGTCGAGATCCCCCGCGGGCTGCGCGTCAAGGCCGGCACCGACTCGGGCGCCGTGACGCTGCGCGGGCTGTCCGGCGAGGTCGAGACGAACTCCGACTCCGGCCGGATCGAGGCCACCGACCTGACCGGCAAGCAGGTCGTCGCCGGGACCGACTCGGGCGGCATCTCCCTGTCCTTCGCCGCGGCGCCGGACAAGGTCGAGACCAACTCGGATTCCGGCTCCAGCGTCGTACGCGTGCCGGAGGGCCCGTACGACATCACCGCCACCACCGACTCGGGCCGCAGGCGCGTCGACGCCGCACACGACGGCGCCGCCCCGCGCAAGATCACCCTGCGTAGCGATTCCGGCGCCCTCGAAGTCCTGCCCGCGCGATAGCGCACAAACGGAAACTGAGAAGTCATCCACGAGTAACACATGAGGTGAAGGCTGGCCGCTGATTGCCATCTGAGGAGGCGACCACCTTGGATATCGACCATTCCAGTATGGAGAGCAGCGGCAAGGCGATCCACGGCGAGGATGGTGATTTCGCCCGCAAGATCAGCCGGCTCCACGCCGACCTGGAGCCGCTCATTCCCTACTTCGGAAACCCGGCGAGCGACGAGGCCGCGCGGATCTTCCGCAGGGGCGCCGACGGTCACCCCGGCTTCGACAGCGCCTACGAGGACCTGAGCACCGCCGTGGACAACCTCGGCAAGGCGTACCGGGACATCGGGTCCGCCGTCGTGGCCATGAGCAAGAACGTCAAGGCGGCCGACTGGGCGAGCATGGTCGACCGGAACGCGTCCGTACGCGACCTGGTCGCCTTCGCCGAGCGCGAGAACGACGAGGTCAGCGTGCCCACCACCCCGGTGGAGAGGGCCTGACATGCCCGTCGGCCTCGCGACCAAGGTCGCCCTGGGCGGTATGGCCGGCGCCGGCGTGGCCGGTGCGCTGGCACCCGAGGTGCTGTTCGGCATCTCCTATCTCGAAGGCGACCCCGAACGGATCCGCCAGGCGGCCGACGTCCTCGACGACCTCGCCGACGCGATCGACCTGCGTTTCCGGGAGGCGAACACGGCCGCGGAAACGGTATGGGAGAAAAGCTCCGACGAGGCGGTCGACGCGTTCAAGAAGTTCTGGCAGGAGGAATACGGCCCCGCGGTTCTCGCGGTCTCGCTCAAACACCGCAACGCGGCCAACGCCTGCCGGGCCTACGCCGACGTCGTGGAAAAGGTCAACCACGCGCTGCACGTGCTGTGCTGGATCCTGACCGTGGACATGATGTACACCATCGGTTATCAGGTCTTCACCTGGAAGCTCCTGCAAGCGATCATGAAGAGACAGGCGATCCTGCTCCGACTGGGCGCGCACCGCTTCGTCACCCTGTTGCTGCCCACCTTCTCCTACTGGGTGGCCGACAGCGTGTCGTACGCGACCGGCGAGGTGGCGCTGCCCCTGGCGCTCAACTACGCGGGCGGCATCAAGACCGACCTGTCCGGCAACGACGTCAGGTCACTCGGCCACAACCTCACCGCTTTCCGCGAGCACTTCGTGGCCAACATGACCTTCAACGGGGTCCTCGACGGCACGGCGGCGCTGATGGCGAAGGTGCCCGGGCTGCGGGCCGTCACCGCCAACCTGACCCTGCCGAACGGGACGACCCTCAACACCGGCAACTTCGTCCCCAGACTGACCGGCTCGACCGCGTACTCGATGTCCCTGGACGCGCAGCGCGGCGACAACCCCCTGCCCGGGACCGAGCACGGGCTGACCGAGGAGGAGATGTACCAGAAGTTCATCGTCCACGGCACGCGGAGCCTGATCCCGCGCCTCAAGTGACTTTCCGGTCGCCCTCGCCGAGGTAGGGCCGCGTCACTTCCACCAGCCGTCGCGCCGCGTCCTCGGCGGCCCGGCGCGACAGGTCCACGATCGTGTCGGCCAGCTCGCGTGAGCCCATCCTCATCGCCCGGGGGTCGATGTGCAGCGCGGCCAGCTGCCCGGACGCCGAGACCCTTATTTTGATCTTGTCGTCCGGGGTGGCCGCGTGGCCGGTCACCTCGCCGACCGCGCCCATGACGTCGGCGAGCTCCGTGGAGTTCGCCCGGAACTCCGCCATGACGCGGTCGAGCTCGGGGTCGCCGGTGCGCTGCTCTCGTTCGGCCATGAGGCATTGTCCTGCGCGCGGATGTCAATCATGCTACGAACGCGCATCAGGCGCCGACGTAGGCCGCCAGGTGCTCGCCGGTGAGGGTGGAGCGGGCGGCGACCAGGTCGGCGGGGGTGCCCTCGAAGACGACCCGTCCGCCGTCGTGGCCCGCGCCGGGACCGAGGTCCACGATCCAGTCGGCGTGCGCCATGACCGCCTGGTGGTGCTCGATGACGATCACGGACTTGCCGGAGTCCACGATCCGGTCGAGCAGGCCGAGCAACTGCTCGACGTCGGCCAGGTGCAGGCCGGTGGTCGGCTCGTCGAGCACGTAGACGCCGCCCTTGTCGGCCAGGTGGGTGGCCAGCTTGAGCCGCTGCCGCTCGCCGCCGGACAGCGTGGTGAGCGGCTGGCCGAGGCTGAGGTAGCCGAGCCCGACGTCGGCGAGCCTGCCGAGGATGGCGTGCGCGGCCGGCGTGCGCGCCTCTCCGGCGCCGAAGAACTCGGCGGCCTCGGTCACCGACATCGCGAGCACCTCGCTGATGTCCCGGCCGCCGAGGTGGTACTCCAGCACCGACGCCTGGTAGCGCTTCCCCCCGCACTCCTCGCAGGTGGTGGCGACGCCCGCCATCATCCCCAGGTCGGTGTAGATGACACCGGCGCCGTTGCAGTCGGGGCAGGCGCCCTCGGAGTTGGCGCTGAACAGCGC
Organism: Nonomuraea sp. NPDC049486; assembly: GCF_040676925.1. Classification (NCBI taxonomy): domain Bacteria; kingdom Bacillati; phylum Actinomycetota; class Actinomycetes; order Streptosporangiales; family Streptosporangiaceae; genus Nonomuraea; species Nonomuraea sp. NPDC049486. The sequence continues at coordinate 118,174 of NZ_JBFAPV010000012.1, read as the reverse complement.
CGGCTTCACGCCGTTGGTCTTCGCGAACGCCTTGCGGATCGGGTCGAGCAGCCCGGTGTACGTCGCCGGGTTGCTCCGCCGTGAGCCCTTGATCGCCGACTGGTCGACCGCCACCACGCCCGCGGAGGCCGGGATCGACCCGTGGATCAGGGAGCTCTTGCCGGAGCCGGCGACGCCGGTGACCACGCAGAGCACCCCGAGCGGGATGTCCACGTCGACGTCGCGCAGGTTGTGACGGCTGGCGCCGCGGATCTCCAGCTTCCCGGTGGGGGTGCGCACCTCCGGCTTGAGCGACGCCCGGTCGTCGAGGTGGCGGCCGGTGATGGTGCCGCTGGCCCGCAGGCCCTCGACGGTGCCCTCGAAGCAGATGGCGCCGCCCGCCGTGCCGGCGCCGGGGCCGAGGTCCACGACGTGGTCGGCGATCGCGATCGTCTCCGGCTTGTGCTCGACGACCAGGACGGTGTTGCCCTTGTCGCGCAGCCGCTTCAGCAGGTCGTTCATCCGCTGGATGTCGTGCGGGTGCAGGCCGATGGTCGGCTCGTCGAACACGTACGTCACGTCCGTGAGCGCGGAGCCGAGGTGGCGGATCATCTTGGTGCGCTGCGCCTCGCCGCCCGACAGCGTGCCGGCGGGCCGTTCGAGCGAGAGGTAGCCCAGCCCGATCTCCACGAACGAGTCGAGGGTGTGCAGCAGCTTGGCGAGCAGCGGCGCGACCGACGGCTCGTCGAGGTCGCGGACCCACGCGGCGAGGTCGCTGATCTGCATCGCGCAGGCGTCGGCGATGCTGACGCCGCGGATGCGCGAGGAGCGGGCCAGCTCGCTGAGCCGGGTGCCGTCGCACTCGGGGCAGGTGGTGAAGGTGACCGCCCGGTCCACGAACGCGCGGATGTGCGGCTGCATCGCCTCCCGGTCCTTGGAGAGGAACGACTTCTGGATCTTGGGGATCAGGCCCTCGTACGTCAGGTTGACGCCGTCGACCTTGACCTTGACCGGCTCCTTGTAGAGGAAGGCCTGGAGCTCCTTCTTGGTGTAGTCGCGGATCGGCTTGTCCGGGTCGACGAAGCCGGACTCGGCGTAGACCCGCACCGTCCAGAAGCTGTCGGACTTCCAGCCGGGGATGGTGAACGCGCCCTCGGAGAGCGACTTGGAGTCGTCGTAGAGCTGGGTGAGGTCGATGTCGGAGACCGTGCCGCGGCCCTCGCAGTGGGTGCACATGCCGCCGATGCGGGTGTAGGTCGCCTTCTCGGTCTTGCGCGCGCCCCGCTCGACCGTGATCGCGCCGCTCGCCCGTACCGTCGCGACGTTGAAGGAGAAGGCCTGCGGCGAGCCGATGTGCGGCTCCCCGAGCCGGCTGAACAGGATGCGCAGCATCGCGTTGGCGTCGGTGGCGGTGCCGACGGTGGAGCGGGGGTCGGCGCCCATCCGCTGCTGGTCGACGATGATCGCGGTGGTCAGCCCGTCGAGCACGTCGACCTCGGGCCGGGCCAGCACCGGCATGAAGCCCTGGACGAAGGCGCTGTAGGTCTCGTTGATCAGCCGTTGCGACTCGGCGGCGATCGTGCTGAACACCAGCGAGCTCTTCCCCGAGCCGGAGACGCCGGTGAACACCGTCAGCCGGCGCTTCGGGATCTCGATGCTGACGTCCTTGAGGTTGTTCACCCGCGCGCCGTGCACGCGGATCAGGTCGTGGGTGTCGGCGGCGTGCGGCTCGGGCGACCGCGTGTCCGTTCTCGTGGTCATCGTGTCTCCATGGGTACGTGGTGGTCGCTCGTCAGCTGGGCGGCCACCGCGGTGAACGCCGGAGGGTCAGGGCCGTTCCTGGATGCGGATCATGTTGCCCGCGGGGTCACGGACCGCGCAGTCGCGCACGCCGTAGTCCTGCTCGGTCGGCTCCTGGATGACTTCGGCGCTGTTGTCGCGGAGCCGGGCGAAGGTGCCGTCCAGGTCGTCGGTTGACAGGACGATACCGGCGAAGGTGCCTTTGGCCATCATTTCGGCGATGGTGCGCTGCTCGTCGTCGGTGATGCCGGGGTCGCCGGTCGGGGGCTGCAGGACGATGGAGGTGTCGGGCTGGCCGGCGGGGCCGACCGTGATCCAGCGCATCCCCTCGTAGCCGACGTCGTTGCGCACCTCGAAGCCGAGGGCGTCGCGGTAGAAGGCCAGCGAGGCGTCGGGGTCGGAGTGCGGGAGGAAGCTCGCGTGAATGGTGATGTCCATGGCTGCCACGTTAGGCGTGCCGCGCCCGGCGACGCTTCTCGATTCCTGATCGTGTCGCTCAAGGGGCGGCGCGGGCGAGCAGGTCGCGGATGAGGGCGACCACCTCGCCGGGGGTGAACTCCATGGCGTTCTCGCCGACGCTGACCTCGAAGGCGCAGCGGCCGGGCTCGGACGCGGACCGTACCCGGCCCCAGAGCTGGATGCCGCGCTCGGCCAGGATCTCCGCGCCGGCCCGCTCGACGGCGCGCCGGTCGGCGGGCAGGTGGATGTGGAACAGCGGCGTCTGCGGCGGGTCGGGCCAGGCGCGGGCGGCGCCGTCCGCGTTGATCGCGGCCGCGATGGCGATGGCGTGCTCGCGGTACGCGGGCATCTCGCCGGCCAGGGTGTCGAGGTGGACCAGCGCGGCCAGGGCGAGCGGCCAGGCGTCGCCGATGCCGCCGCCGAGTCGTTGCCGCCACACCCTCGCCACCTCCACGGTGGCCGCGTCGGAGGCGAGCACCGCGCCGCGCACGCCCTGCAGACTCTTGTAGAGGGAGACGTAGACGGTGTCGAACAGCGCGGCGATCTCGTCGAACGGCCGCCGGTAGTAGGTCTGGGCCTCCCACAGCCGGGCGCCGTCCAGGTGTGTGGCGGCGCCGGTGGCGCGCACGAGCGCGACCTGCTCGCGCAGGGCGTCCCAGCCGGGCACCAGGCCGCCGAGGTCGCGCTGCGGCAGCTCCCAGACGACTGCCGCGAGCGGTTCGCCGATCGCCGCCAGGTCTTCTGCGGTCATCAGCTCGTGCGGGTCTCCGGCCCTGCGGAACCGCAGGCCGTGGACGGCGTTGTAGCCCTGCTCCTCCCACACGTCCAGATGCGACCTCGGGTGCGCGGCGAACGTGCGGCGGCCGCGCCGGTCGGCGTGCACGCGCAGCGCGGTCTGCTGGGCCATCGTGCCGCTGGGGAAGAACAGCGCGCTCTCCTTGCCGAGCAGCTCGGCCAGCCGCCGCTCCAGCACCGCGACGGGGCCTTCGGGGCCGTCGGCCGGGGTGTCGTCGTCGACCAGGGCGAGCATCCGCTCCAGCATCATGCGCGGCCCCCGCCGGATCGGCGCGTGCAGGAACAGCGAGCGCCGGACCGGCGGGCTGGTGTCGGACATAAAGGCCTCCTTATTGCAATCCATGTGCAATAAGGAGAAAGGTACAGTGCGTCACTGACGGGTCTGGCGCACCCCTCGGCGCCAGACGTCCACGATGGCGCCGGTGGCGGTGATGTCACGGGTGGGATCGCCTTCGACCAGCACCAGGTCCGCCCGGAGTCCGGGGGCGATCCGGCCGCGGTCGTCCAGGCCGAAGTGCCGGGCGGGCAGGCTGGTCGCGGCGGCGAGCGCCTCCTCGGGGCTGAGCCCGGCCTCGGTGAGCAGCTCCAGCTCGCGGTGCAGCCCGGCGCCGTGGGCGGGCGCGAACGGGGTGGCGTCGGTCCCCGCGAGCAGGGGCACCCCGGCCCGGTGCAGGTCCCGCAGCGCGCCGGCGGCCCCGGCCGAGCTGCCGGGACGCGCGCGGTCGGCGGTCTCGACGTGCCGAGCGGTGATCGCCTCGAAGTACGCGAGCGTGGTCACGACGAAGACGCCCTGGGCGCGTACCCGCTCGGCCAGCCGCCGGGAAGCCGGGTCGCCCGGCGCGAGGTCGGTCCACACGTGGGCCAGGCCGTCGGCGCCGGCGTCGAGCGCGATCCCCACCTCGGCCGCGCTGATCGCGTGGGCGACGACCCGCAGCCCGGCGTCGTGCGCCGCCTCGGTGAGGGCGGTGGCGACGTCCGGCGTCATCGCCGGGAGGTCGGCGCCGTGCACCCTGCCGTCGTCGATGACGATCTTGAGGTAGTCGGCTCCCTCGGCCAGCCGGGCCCGGACGAACGCCGGCGCCTGCGCCGGGTCCGACACGAAGTCGATCGCCGGGGCGCCGTCGAGCACGGTGCCGGCCAGGGCCGCCAGCAGCTGGGTCGGATGCCCGCCGGGTGCGGTGGCCAGGGTGCCCGCGCTGCGCAGGTCGGCCACGTCGTCGTTCCCCGCGGCCAGCAGGCGCTGCTCCGCGAGGATCTCCGGCAGGCAGAACATGTCGAGCTCGGTGGTGACCCCGTGCCGCAGGGCCTGGGCCAGGCTGCCGTCGAACACGTGCGTGTGCGCGTCGATCAGCCCCGGCAGGAGCGTCCTGCCCGCCCCGCCGATTTCCACGTCGGCCTGGTCACCCGCACCGGCGCCGGCCGCGGCGATCAGCTCGCCCTCGATCACCACGTCGGCCCTGCCGATGGACCGCTCGCCGTCGAACACCCGGACGTCGCGGATCAGCGTACGCATCGAACATCTCCTCTGGAGGTCGTGAGTCACGGACGCCACCACAGAGGGCTGTCGGCGGCCGGCTGTGACATGGCCACGACCGGCCATGGCATGGATCACATCCCGGGCGTCCATGTCACACTCCCGGCGTCACGGGTCTCTGCGGTCGCGACAGATGAGGAGGTTCGCCATGATGCACGCGACCGTCACCGAGCAGTTCCTCGGCCATCGCGAGCTGCTGTTCTCGGTGGTCTACAACATGCTCGGCAGCGTCGCCGACACCGAGGACGCGCTGCAGGAGGTGTGGCTGGCCTGGGCCGCCCGGCACGGCAGGCCGGCCGCCGAGCCGGTCGAGAACCCCCGGGCCTATCTGGTGCGGATCGCGGTGAACCGGGCGCTGGCCCGCCGCGCCGACCTGAGCCGCCGCCGGGAGACCTATGTGGGCCCGTGGCTGCCGGAGCCGCTGGTCACCGTCGAGGACGCGGCCGGGGCCGCCGAACGGGCCGAGTCGCTGTCGATGGCGATGCTGGTGGTGCTGGAGACCCTGTCACCGCTCGAACGGGCGGTGTTCGTCCTGCACGAGGTGTTCGGCTTCGGCCATCCGGAGATCGCGGGCATGCTGGGCCGCACGCCTGCGGCGGTCCGCCAGCTCGCGGCCCGCGCGCGCCGCCACGTGCACGCGCGCCGTCCCCGCCACCGGACGGAGCCGGACGTCCACGCCCAGGTCACCGAGCGCTTCGCCGCCGCCGCGCTCGGCGGGGACCTGCGGGCGCTGCTGGAGGTGCTGGCACCGGACGTGACCCTGTGGACGGACGGCGGCGGCAAGGGGCCCGCGACCAGCCTGCGTCCCGTGCACGGCCGCGACCGGGTGGCGGCGCTGTTCGTGTCGGTCGCCGCGACGCTGCCCGACGGCGGGCTGGACATCCGCTACCGGCGGGTGGCGGGCGACCCGTGCGCGCTCGTCTTCTCCGGCGACAGCCCGCTGGCCGTCGTCGTCGTGGACCTCGCGCCCGACGGCGACCGGATCGCCGGCATCTATTCGGTGACCAACCCCGACAAGCTCACCGGGATCCGCCGAACCTGACGCGCCGCCGGGTCAGCGCCCTAGGCATGCTGCGAGCATGATGAGGTCGGAAAACAGCGAAGGGGCCGACTTGGATAGGGTCGGCCCCTTCGCGTTTACTGCCTCAACCAGGCGCGGAGGATGGGGGATTTGAACCCCCGAAGGGTTGCCCCTTACACGCTTTCCAAGCGTGCGCCCTCGGCCACTAGGCGAATCCTCCGCCGACGAGCTTACCGGACTCGGCAGGGTCTCGGGACCACCATTTCGTGGCAGCGAGCACTGCCGCATGTGGATAGACTGTCCCCGGACCCCTCGCGCGGCGTCATCCTGTGAACCTCCCCAGGGCCGGAAGGCAGCAAGGATAAGCGGGCTCTGGCGGGTGTGCGAGGGGTTCCTTCGTTGGGAAGCCCCTCGCAGGCGGGATGGTCGCATGAGCCTTGCGCTTTACCGCAAGTACCGACCCGGGACCTTCGCGGAGGTCAAGGGTCAGGAACACGTCACAGACCCGCTGCGGCAGGCGCTGCGCACCGGCCGCATCAACCACGCCTACCTCTTCAGCGGGCCCCGCGGCTGCGGCAAGACCTCCAGCGCGCGCATCCTGGCGCGCTCGCTCAACTGCGAGAAGGGCCCGACCCCCGACCCCTGCGGCGAGTGCGAGTCGTGCGTGGCGCTCGCCCCGACCGGGCCCGGCCACCTCGACGTCATCGAGATCGACGCGGCCTCCCACGGCGGAGTCGACGACGCGCGTGACCTGCGCGAGCGGGCGTTCTTCGCCCCCGTGTCGGCGCGCTTCAAGATCTACATCATCGACGAGGCGCACATGGTGACCCGCGAGGGTTTCAACGCGCTGCTCAAGCTCGTCGAGGAGCCTCCGCCGCACCTCAAGTTCATCTTCGCGACGACCGAGCCGGAAAAGGTCATCGGCACGATCAAGTCGCGCACCCACCACTACCCGTTCCGGCTGATCCCGCCGGCGACACTGCGCGCGCTGCTGGAAGAGATCCTCACCGCCGAGAACGTCCCGTTCGAGCCCGCCGCGCTGCCGCTCGTCGTCCGCGCGGGCGCCGGCTCCGCCCGTGACTCGCAGTCGATCCTCGACCAGCTCCTCGCCGGCTCCGGCGACGACGGCATCACCTACGCCCGCGCCGTCTCCCTGCTCGGCTACACCGACGGCGATCTGCTCGACGAGGTGGTCAACGCGTTCGCCGCCCGCGACGGCGGCCAGGTCTTCCAGGCGGTCAACCGGGTCGTCGAAGGCGGCCACGACCCCCGCCGCTTCGCCTCCGACCTCCTCGAACGCTTCCGCGACCTGGTCATCCTGGCCAACGTCCCCGAGGCGGCCGCCAACGGCCTGCTCGACCGGCCCGCCGACGAGCTGGAGCGGCTCGTCCAGCAGGCGGCCTCGATGGGGCCCGCCGAGCTGACCAGGGCCGCCGAGATCTTCAACGCCGGTCTGACGGAGATGCGCGGCGCCACCTCGCCGCGTCTGCTCCTGGAGCTGATGTGCGCCCGCGTCCTCCTCCCGGCGGCCGAACAGGGCGAGGCCGCCCTGCTGGCCCGCCTGGAGCGCCTCGAACGCGGCAGCGCCGTCGCCGGCATGGCCGCCCGCGCGGTCCCCGCCGCGCCTCCGTCCGCCGGGCCGCCTTCGTCCGGGCCCGCCGCCACGGGGCACCCTTCGTCCGGGCCCGCGGCTTCTGGGCCGGGGGCCTACGGGCCCGCGGCTTCTGGGCCGGGGGGTTCCGGGCCTGCGGCCTACGGGCCTGCGGCTTCCGGGCCTGGCGCTTCTGGGCCTGGCGCTTCTGGGTCTGCGGCTTCTGGGCACGCCTCGTCCGGGGCTGCGGGGGCCTCGTCTGGTCACGGTGCTTCCGGGAGCGTCGGTACGGGGCATGCCGGTGGTGGTGTGCCCGCGGCCTCGCAGGTGGGAGGGCCGGGCACCGTCGCGACGCCGAGCGGTCAGGCACTGGACGGGCCTCACCCGGCCCGGACCGGTGGGCCTGCGGCCGACGACTGGCCCGAGACCGTTCGGCCGGGCTCCGGCTCGGGTGCTCCCGCGTACGGTGGGCAACCCCAGAGCGGCGGCCAGGAGCAGGGTGGTCCGGCTCATGGTGGTCCCCAGGCTTCCGGACAGGCGGGGGCTGCGCAGTCGGGCGGCGGTACGGCGGCGTTGCAGCAGCAGTGGCCCGCGGTGCTGGCGGCGCTCAAGCAGCGCAGCATCGTCGTGTGGGCGAACGTCAGCACCAACGCGCAGGTGGTCGGCGTCGAGGGCAACCTGGTGACGCTCGGGTTCACCCAGATCGGCGCGATGAAGAACTTCACCGGCGGCGGCAAGGACGCCGTCGTGGCCACGGCGCTCGCCGACGTGCTGGGGGGCACGTGGCGGGTCGAGGCCGTGGTCGGCAACGGGCCTCCGCCGTCTCGTGGGGCCCACTCCGGGCCGTCCGGGGGTTCGGGGCCTGCGGGTTCTCCAGGAGGAGCCGCTGGACCGTACGGGGGTTCCCAGGATTCTTGGGGTGACGCCGCCGGTTCCCCCGGCGCGCACGCCTCCGGCGGTACGCGGCCGTCCACCGGCGGCCCCGGGGCGGGAACGCCTGGCACGGATGGCCACGCGGGCTCCGCGACGCACGGTGCTGAGGGTCGCGCCGGTGCCGGGATGCCTGACGCTGGCGGGCACGCGGGCGCTGCGGATGGCCGTGCAGGCTCTGGGATGACTGGTGTGGACGGCCGCGCGGGCTCTGGGGTAACCGGTGTAGATGGCCGCGCGGGCTCTGGGATTACCGGTGTGGATCGCCGCGCGGGCTCGGGGGTGACCGGTGTGGATGGTCACGCCGGCTCTGGGATTACCAGTGCCGGTGGCCAGGCCGGCTCCGGGGCGACCGGTGTGGATGGCCGGGCGGGCTCCGGGGCGACCGGTGCGAATGGTCACGCCGGCTCTGCGGCGCATGGCGCCGGAGCGGGGGCGGACGGTCGCGTCGGCTCCGGGCCGGGCGCTGCCGTGGGTGCCGTGTCGTCTGGACAGTTCGCGGAGGCTGGAGGCGTTCAGGCGGCGGGTGGGTCCCAGCAGCGGCCGACGACGGACGAGTCCTGGCCGTCGGCTCCCGACGAACCCGGCCCCGGGTCCCCGCCTGGGCCGGATCCGTCGCAGGCGGCTCCCGCCGGTGTGATGACCGGGACCGGGCTGGCTGCCGCTCGATCGGCGGCCAGAGCGGCGGCGCAGGCGGGCCCCAGGGTTCCGGCCGCCCGGCAGGGAGGCGGCTCGGGCGGGTGGCCCAGCGCCATCCCCAAGCGAGCCAGCGCTCCCGACACGGATGACGTGGACCCGCTGAACGACGCCGACGCCGACGTGGACGAGCTCTCGGGGATGGCTCTCCTGCAACGTGAACTGGGCGCCCAGGTCATCGGCGAGATCGACCACTCCTGACAGCGAGCCGCCAGCCCTTCCCGAAGGCCGACCTTCTCCGATACCGCACTCCCGGCCGTAAGGGACCGGTTGCCGTACGGGCGGCACGTCGGAGTTGGGACCGCTCGGACTTTCTAAGAGGGCCGCTTCGGGTGCGTCTTCCCGATGCTCGCGTTCGTACGGAAAGGGACCGGTTGCCGTACGGGCGAAGCGTTGGAGCTGGTGGCCGATCTGACCTTCCAGAGGGCCGCCGGTCGAGCTTCGGATGCGTCTTCCCGATACTCGCGTTCACGGTCGTACGGAAGGGTCGGTAGCTGTACGGGCGGCACGTCGGAGTCGGTAACCGGTCCCACCTTTCACATGGCCGCAGGTCGGGCTTCGGGATGCTTGTACTCCCGGTCGTACGGGCGCGGCGTGTTTGTGATTCGGCGCGGGCCTTGCCGTGCGGGCGGAGACGGCAAATGGGGCCGCGCGGGGGTCGTGGGGTGAGTGCCGCGGGGGTTCTCAGGTCTGAGGTGGGTGACGGCCGGGCGGGGGGCGGGCGGCGGGATGTGACTTCAGTGAGCGCCGTAGGGGTTTCGCGGTGTGAGGGGTCAAGGGGCGCGCAGGCGGGCGCGGGCGGCGGCGGCGCGGGGGTCCGCCTGGGGGAGGCTGGAGGTGAGGCGTTCGAGGAGCTGGAAGTCCTCGCGGCCGTTCATCGTCTGGGCGTATGTCCACAGGTCCTCGGGGGCGCCGCGTTGCAGGAGGCAGGTGCGTACCAGGACCTCCAGTTCGTCGCGCTCGCGGCGGATCTCGGGGGACTCGGAGCGGGCCAGCAGGGGGCCGGGGTAGGCGCGGGCCACCAGGGAGGCGGGGTGGTCGGCGGCCAGGAGGCGGCGCAGGTCCAGGAAGTCGGCCTCGACGGGGCAGGCCAGGTGGTAGGGCTTGGCGTCGATGGGGACGTCCAGCTGGGTGCGCAGCCGGTGGATCTCGGCGCGGATGGTGACCGGGTTGCCGAGGTCGCCGTACAGGTGGAAGGAGAGCTGCTCGGCCGTGAGGCCGCGCGGGTGGAGCGCCAGGATGGCGAGGATCTCGGCGTGGCGGAGGGACAGCAGCACCTTGCGGCCGCCGACGATGGCCGTCGGCGGGCCGTCGCCGAGGAAGGTGAGGGCGAGCGCGGCGGGTGTGGAGGCGGTGTTGGAGGTGGCGCGCAGCAGGTAGCCGTCGGAGAACGGCTCCAGGAGCGCGATCCGCCCGTCGCGCAGGATCATGCGCTCGCCGGTGACGGGAAGCTGGAGGCGCGGCCCGAGCTGGCCGCCGGGGTCGCCGGCGATGACCCGGCCGCCGGCGGAGAGCAGCACGGCGGGGCGGGCGCGGAGCGACTCGTAGCGGCGGCGCAGGGAATCGTCGTGGTCGCGCATGCGGAGCGCGAGCTGGGTCTCGGCCAGCTTCGCGGTGGCGGCCACGAGGGCGACGGTGGCGGGGTGGAGGCTGGGCGCGGTGCCGCTGACGTCCACGCAGCCGAGGAGCTGCCCGGTCTCCGGGTCGGTGATGGGGGCGGCGCTGCAGGACCAGACGCGCAGCACGCGCATGAGGTGCTCTTCGGAGTAGACGTGAACAGGCCGCCTGAGCGCGAGCGCGGTGCCGATGCCGTTGGTGCCGGCGGCCTCCTCGGCCCAGCGGTAGCCGCCGGCGAGGCCGACCTCGTCGGCGCGGCGCATGGTGGCGGTGTGGCCGTCGCGCCACAGGACGCGGCCCTCGCGGTCGGTGAGGACCATGATGTGCTCGCCCTCGTCCGCGACCGTGCGCAGGGTCTGCTTGATGAGCGGGAGCAGGGGCCGCAGGGGGTGGGTCTCGAACGCGTTCTTCACCTGCCCGGGGTCGTGGGCGGCGGGCGCGCCGGGGGCGTCGGGGTCGATGCCGGCGGCGAGCGAGCGGCGCCAGGAGTCGCGGATCAGCTTGCGCGGGCCTGCGGGAACCGGGGCGGCAGCGGTCACCACCTCGTGCGCGGCCTGCAGACGGCGGGAGTATGCGTCAAGGTGAGCGTAACTCATCAGCCACTCCAAGTAATCGTCCCCTAGGGGGAGCATCCGCGTTGGGGTGCCGCCCGCGCAAGCAGTTCAGGGGATTGCCGAGGGTGATTGAACGATAGCAACGTGTGTGCAACGTCACTGCCGCTAGCGTTCCGGCGTACCGCGTCGGCGTGGTGCGGCCGCTCCGGTCGACGCGATTGGCCGGGTCCCGGACGCTGGAGGGGGGCCGGGACCCGGCCAAGAAGATGTCCGGATTCACGGCCCGGGAGCGAAACACCTGCAAGCCTCCAGTACATGCCGAGGCCCAAACACCGTAGGCTCGTGGCAGTCAAGAACGCGGAGCCACGAGGAGCGCACGACGGTGAACCCAGGGGATGTCAACCTGCAGCAGCTGCTGGAGCAGGCCCAGCTCATGCAGCAGCAGCTCGTGAGCGCCCAGCAGGAGCTCAACGACGCGCAGATCGAGGGCTCGGCCGGCGGCGGGATGGTCACCGCCGTCGTCAACGGCTCGGGCGAGCTGCTGGAGCTCAAGATCGATCCGAGTGTCATCGACGCCGGAGACGCGCAGGACACTGCCGACACGATCGCCGACCTGGTGATCGCCGCCGTGCGCGACGCCGTCAGGGCGGCCGGCGACCTGCAGCAGGAGAAGCTCGGGCCGCTGGCCCAGGGGCTGGGCGGCGGCGGCCTCGGCCAGCTGCCAGGGTTCTAGCGATGTACGAAGGGGTCGTCCAGAATCTGATCGACGAGCTGGGCCTGCTGCCCGGCGTAGGTCCCAAGAGCGCGCAGCGCATCGCCTTCCATCTGCTGGCGGCCGACCCGGCCGACGTCAAGCGGCTGGCGCACGCGTTGCTGGAGGTCAAGGAGAAGGTCCGGTTCTGCCGGGTGTGCGGCAACGTGGCCTCCGAGGAGGAGTGCCGCATCTGCCGCGACCCGCGCCGCGACACTCACGTGATCTGCGTGGTGGAGGAGTCGAAGGACGTCGTCGCGATCGAGAAGACGCGCGAGTTCCGCGGCACCTACCACGTGCTCGGCGGTGCCATCAGCCCGATCGACGGTGTCGGCCCCGACGACCTGCGGATTCGCGAGCTCATGACCCGGCTGGCCGACGGCCGGGTGACGGAGCTCATCCTCGCCACAGACCCCAATCTCGAGGGTGAGGCGACGGCTACCTACCTTGCCCGTCTGGTCAAGCCGATGGGTGTGAAAGTGACACGACTGGCCAGCGGTCTGCCCGTGGGCGGTGATCTCGAGTACGCCGACGAGGTGACCTTGGGCCGCGCGTTCGAAGGACGGAGGCTGCTGGATGTCTGACGAGTGGGGAGCGCTGGCGGAGGAGATCGCCGGTCACGCGCAGAACTACGTCGACGGCCTGGCGAGGGTCGCGGGCGGCGAGGGGGGCGACGCCATCTGGTCGCTGCTCCTGGTCGAGGTCGCCCAGGTGAGCCTGGCGGGCGCCAAGCTCGGCGCCAACCGCGACGTGATCCTCTCGGGCAACTACGAACCGCCGCTGAGCGAGGATCCCGACATCGACGGGGTGCGCACGGCCCTGGCCGAGCGGCTCGGCCCGGTCGACGACTACGCCGAGGTGTTCGACCCGTACAAGGACACCGGGGTGACTCCCTACCGTCTGTCCGACGACCTGACGGCGGTGGCCGCCGATCTCATCCACGGACTGCGCCACTATCAGGCGGGCCGGCCGCACGAGGCGCTGTGGTGGTGGCAATACTCCTACTTCAACACCTGGGGCAACCACGCGGGCGCGGCCATGCGCGCGCTGCAGGCCCTGGCCGCGCACTCGCGGCTCGACGTGGCGGAAGAGGTCACGACCGGGTAGGTGTCCACATAGTGGTTGGCACATCAGTGGCATGAGACGTCCCAAGTAGACTGGGCTTTCACAGTCCAGATCGGGAGACTCTCGTGGCACTCGTTGTGCAGAAGTACGGTGGTTCGTCCGTTGCCGACGCGTCCTCCATCAAAAGGGTGGCGCAGCGTATCGTCACGACGAAAAAAGCCGGCAACGACGTCGCCGTCATCGTCTCCGCCATGGGTGACACCACCGACGAGCTGCTCGACCTGGCCGAGCAGGTGTCGCCGCTGCCGCAGGGCCGCGAGCTCGACATGCTCCTGACCGCGGGCGAGCGCATCTCGATGGCGCTGCTGGCGATGGCGATCGCCAACCTCGGCCACGAGGCGCGCTCGTTCACCGGCTCGCAGGCGGGTGTGATCACCAATTCCACCCACGGCAAGGCGCGCATCATAGACGTGACGCCGAGCCGCATCCAGGAGGCCATCGACCAGGGCCACATCGCGATCGTGGCCGGCTTCCAGGGCGTCTCGCAGGACACCAAGGACATCACCACGCTCGGCCGCGGCGGCTCCGACACCACCGCGGTCGCGCTGGCGGCGGCGCTCGAGGCCGACGTGTGCGAGATCTACACCGACGTCGACGGCATCTTCACCGCCGACCCGCGCATCGTGCCGGCCGCCCGCCGGATCCCGCGCATCTCCTACGACGAGATGATGGAGATGGCGGCCTGCGGCGCGAAGATCCTCCACCTGCGCTGCGTCGAGTACGCTCGCCGTTTCGACCTGCCGATCCACGTACGCAGCTCGTACAGCAACAAGGAAGGCACGTGGGTCGTCTCCGACCCCTACTCCGAAGGAACCGAGATGGAGCAGCCGATCATCTCCGGCGTGGCACACGACCGGAGCGAGGCCAAGATCACTGTTGTCGGGGTCCCCGACAAGGTCGGTGAGGCTGCCGCGATCTTCAAAACCCTGGCCGACGCCGAGGTCAACATCGACATGATCGTGCAGAACGTCTCGGCCGCTGCGACGGGCCGCACCGACATCTCCTTCACGCTGCCGACGGCCGACAGCCAGACGGCGCTCACGGCGCTGAAGAAGATCCAGGCCCGGATAGGGTTCGAGTCGCTGCTGTTCGACGACCAGATCGGCAAGGTCTCGCTGATCGGCGCGGGCATGCGTTCCCACCCCGGCGTCACGGCCACGTTCTTCGCGGCTCTCGCGGACGCGGGGGTCAACATCGAGATGATCTCCACCTCGGAGATCCGGATTTCCGTGGTCGTCGGGCAGGACGACGTGGACTCGGCGGTCGCCGCCGCCCACCACGCCTTCGACCTCGACGTCGACCAGGTCGAAGCCGTTGTGTATGGAGGTACCGGACGATGAGCAGACCCAATCTGGCCCTGATCGGCGCGACCGGTGCCGTGGGCACCGTCATGCGCGACATCGTCTCGTCGCGTGACGACGTCTGGGGCGAGGTCCGCCTGGTCGCCTCCCCGCGCTCGGCGGGCAAGGTGCTGCGGGTCCGCGGCGAGGACGTCGTCGTGCGGGCGCTCGCGCCCGAGGTGTTCGACGGCATCGACATCGCCATCTTCGACGTGCCCGACGAGGTGTCGGCCGAGTGGGTGCCGATCGCCGCGGAGCGGGGCGCGATCGTGATCGACAAGTCCGGTACGTTCCGGATGGACCCCGACGTCCCGCTGGTGGTGCCGGAGGTCAACCCGCACGACGCGCGCCGGCGCCCGCGCAACATCATCTCGACGCCCAACTGCACCACGCTGTCGATGATGGCGGCCATGGGCGCCCTGCACGCCGAGTACGGCCTCCAGGAGCTCGTGGTGGCCTCCTACCAGGCGGTGTCCGGCGCCGGCGTGGCGGGCTCGGCCAGGCTCTACGACGAGGTCGAGGCGCTGGCCGGCGACCGGTCGATCGGCCAGGCGGCGGGCGACGTGCGCAAGGCGCTGGCCAACAAGCTGCCTGACGACTCGCCGTTCCCCGCGCCCGTCGCGTTCAACGTGGTGCCGTGGGCGGGCTCCTATAAGGACGGTGGCTGGGCCTCGGAGGAGCTCAAGCTCCGCAACGAGTCCCGCAAGATCCTCGGCATCCCCGGCCTGAAGGTCTCCGCGACCTGCGTCCGGGTGCCTGTGATCACCACCCACTCGCTGGCGGTGCACGCGCGCTTCGAGCGCGAGATCACGGTGGCCGACGCGCACCGGGTGCTGGAGGCGGCGCCGACGGTGGTCCTGATGGACGACCCCGCCAACGGCGTCTTCCCCACTCCGGCCGACGTCGTCGGCACCGACCCGACCTATGTCGGCCGGGTCCGCCAGGCGGTCGACTTCCCCAACACGCTCGACCTGTTCGTCTGCGGTGACAACCTCCGCAAGGGCGCCGCGCTGAACGCGGCCGAGATCGCGGAGCTGGTCGCCGCCGAGTTCTGACCGAACGGCCGGGGTACGGGCCCGTCACCTGAAGAGGATGTCCCAGTGGTCGCCCTCGTCGGCGAAGACGGTGCCTGACGGCGAACGGTACAACCGGGCGCCGTCACCCCGCACCCCGGCCGGTTCGGCGGTCTTCTTGATGTAGCGGTCGATGCACTTGTTGTGCCCGATGTCGAGCTTGTGACCGCTGCCGTGGCTGAAGCGGCCGGGCGCGTGCCCGGTCTCGGTGCCACCGGTGACGGTGACGGAGCAGCCGCTGCGCTTCTTGAGCTGGACCATCCGCTGCACGGTCGCGGTGCGTACGGATTCGAGCGAGGTGCAGTGGCGGACGTGCCGATTCGCGCAGCCGCCCGACGAGGTCCAGCGCAGGCCGGCCTGCTTGAGCCAGCGGGTGGCGTGGCTGTGCGACAGGTGCATGGTCGCGTACCTGGGCTTGACCCGGGCCAGCTTCACGCGCCGTTTGCCGCGGCTGTCGGTGCCCTCCAGCGCCTCGTGGGCCCGGGACCGCCAGTCTGCTTCGTAGTCGTGCCACCTGGTCCTGTGGGCCGGTGGGCCCGCGCGGTAGCCGGACCAGCCGATGTCCCGGACGTGCCGTCCGGCTTCGCGGATCCGGTGCGCGGCATGCTCGTGGCGAGGGGCCAGCGAGCGGGCGCCGCCGTACGTCCAGTCCAGGCCGTCGTTTCTGCTCTCGAGTGAGTCGATCCAGCGGGGAGCCTTGAACGCGTCCTCGATGCGAATGATCGGCACCAGCTCCTCTCCCAGGTCCTTACCGGGAGGGATCGGAGTGGCTGAGGCGGCGGTGGCCATGGCGATTATGGAAGTTTCTATAGCAAAGAGCGCGACCACGCAGAGCCGCACTGTCCTACGTATCCACATGTCTGTGCCTTTTCGCGGAATAGCCCTTCCGCTGGAATCATCAATCCCACGCTTCACACGAGATGACCCCTGTCTCAGCGGCATCTTTGCCCTGTGTCTGCGATCACCGTGCGGGTTCATGACCTAACCCGGCATCAAGCCGTAAAGTGACGAACGTGGCCGAAGCCCGAAACCGAGGATCGGAGAGCACCCGGGAGGTCATCGTCGCGACGGCCCTCAGGCTGTTCCGGGAGCGCGGCTTCGAGGCGACGACGATGCGGGCCATCGCCGCCGAGGCCGGGGTGTCGGTGGGCAACGCCTACTACTACTTCGACAGCAAGGAAGCGCTGGTCCAGGCGTACTACGACCGCGCCCAGGCCGAGCACGAGGAGGCCTGCGCGGAGTTGCTGGCCACCGAGCGCGCCTTCGCGGCCCGCCTGAGTGGCGTGCTGCGGGAGTGGGTACGGGTCTCGGAGCCGTACCACGCGTTCGCCGTCAAGTTCTTCAAGCACGCGGCCGAGCCGGCCAACCCGCTCAGCCCGTTCAGCGCCCAGTCCTCCCCGGCCAGGGAGGCGTCGATCGCCATCTACCGTCAGGTGGTCGAGGGCGCGGCCGACCGCATGGACGCCGAGCTGCGCGAGGAGCTGCCCGAGCTGCTCTGGTTGCTGTCGATGGGCATGGTGCTGTTCTGGGTGCACGACACCTCGCCGGGGTGTGCGCGCACGTACCGGCTGATCGAGGTGACCGTGCCGCTGGTCGACCGGCTGGTGGGGATGTCACACCTGCCGGGACTGCGCGGCATCACCAAGGACTTCATCGCGGCGATGCACGAGCTCAGGGCATAGGCGTACCACATACCGATTGGTATGGTGCGGTGCATGACGCAGAACTGGGGCATGACCATTCCCTTCTACGACCGTTCGCTCGCCGCGTCGAAGGAGCTGATCGAGGAGCTGCCGTCGCTCGGTTACACCGATCTGTGGTCCGCGGAGGTGAACGGCGCCGACGGGTTCACGCCCCTGGCCCTGGCCTCGCAGTGGGCCCCGGGAACGCGGCTCGGCAGCGCGATCGTGCCGGTCTCCACGCGCGGCCCCGGCCTGCTGGCGATGTCCGCCGCGACGCTGGCCGACCTGGCGCCGGAGCGGTTCGTGCTGGGCATCGGCTCGTCCTCGCCGGCCATCGTGGAGCGCTGGAACGCGATGGAGTTCACCAAGCCGTACGCGCGCACCCGCGACACGCTGCGCTTCCTGCGGGCCGCCCTGGCCGGCGAGAAGGTGTCGGAGACGTACGAGACGTTCGCGGTCAAGGGGTTCAAGCTGGAGCGGGCGCCGAAGGTCGCGCCGAAGATCGTGCTCGCCGCCCTCCGGCCCCGGATGCTCCGGCTGGCCGCCGAGGAGGCCGACGGCGCGATCACGAACTGGCTCTCGCCCGACGACGTGCGCAAGGTCCGCGCGGAGGTCCGGCCGGAGACCGAGCTGATCGCCCGCCTGTTCGTCTGCGTCAGCGAGGACGCGGACGCGGTACGCGAGCGCGGGCGCTGGATGCTGGCCAGCTACCTCACGGTGCCCGCCTACGCGGCCTTCCACGACTGGCTGGGCCGCGGCGAGCAGCTGCGCCCGCTGCACGAGGCGTGGGCCGCCGGCGACCGCAAGGCCGCGCTCCAGGCCATCCCGGACGAGGTCGTCGACGCGCTCATCGTGCACGGCGACGCGGCCACCTGCCGGGCCAGGATCCAGGAGTACGTGGACAACGGCCTCGACACGCCCGTGCTCGCGCCCATCCCCGGCGAGACCCCGATCGCCCAGGCCGTCCGGGACCTCGCGCCGAAAGCCTGATCGTTAGGAACCAATCCCCGTGGGTAACACGTTATGTCGTGAAACCGGGGTAAGGGGATCACATGAAGCCGAAACCAGCACGCGCCGCCGCGGTCTATCGGACGTACCGCGAAGTGAGCAAGCCGGGCTCCCCGTCCTTCATGACGAGAGTGCGGGCGATCCCGCGCATGATCGGCGACGTGATGCGCGGCCGGTACGACGGGCTCGGCAAGGGCAAGCTGGGGCTCATGGCGATGGGCGTGGTCTACATGATCTCGCCCATCGACCTGGTGCCCGACTTCCTCGTCCTGATCGGGGTCGCCGACGACTTCGGGGTTTTCCTGTGGCTGATGGCGTCGCTGCTCGGGGAGAGCGGCCGCTACGTCGACTGGGAGCGCAAGGTCGTCCCCGGGCACGTGGAGGCCCGGCCGCAGGAAGGCTAGATCTCCTCCATGCGCAGCCAGGCGCGTGACGGGAGCGGGTGGCCGAACAACCGCGCCGCGTTCCCGTACGCGACCCTGGCGATGTCGGCCGGCGGCAGCGGGCCGAGGTTGCGCGCCACGGCCTTCTGCGTGTCGGGCCACGTCGAGTCGGAGTGCGGGTAGCCGCTCTCCTGCAGCACGTGGTCGAGGCCGACCGCGAGCCGCACCCCCGAGAGCGCGTGGTCGTTGAGCGTGCCGAAGAAGAAGTTGCGGCGCAGCACCTCGCTGGGCTTCAGCCCGCCCTCCCACGACGTCTCGCCGCCCGTCACCGGGTGGTCGAGCGCGTAGTCGGCACGATCGGCCAGCATCGGCAGCCAGCCCACCCCGCCCTCCACGATGAGGATCCGCAGGTTGGGGAAGCGCAGCGGCAGCCCGGACCACAGCCAGTCGGCGCACGCGAACATCGCGCCGGTCGGCATCAGCGTGGTGATCGCCTCGATCGGCGTGTCGGGCGACGGCACCGGCGACCAGCTCGACGCGCCGGTGTGGAGGGCGACCACGGTGCCGGTCTCCTCGCAGGCCGCGAAGAACGGATCCCAGTGGCCGCTGTGTATGGACGGCAACCGCAGCCGCGTCGGGAACTCGGGGAACACCACGGCCTTGAAACCGCGCGCCGCGTTGGCCCTGATCTCCTTGGCGGCCACGTCGGGGTCGGGCAGCCAGGGCAGCTGCAGCCCGATGATGCGCTCGGGGAAGGTGCCGGCCCAGACGTCGATGTGCCAGTCGTTGTAGGCCTTGACCAGGGCCAGGCCGAGCTCCTGGTCACGGGTCCTGGCGAAGGCCATGCCGGACTGGCCCGCCACCATGCCGGGGAAGCAGAGCGCGGCCCACACGCCCGCGGTGTCCATGTCCTTGACGCGGGCCTCGATGTCGTAGCAGCCGGGGCGCATGTTCTCGAACCTGACCGGGTCGAGCGTCCACTGCTCGCGCGGCAGGCCGGCGCCGACGTCGAGCCCCGCGCAGGGATAGGTGGCGCCTCCATAGCGCCACACCTGGTGACCGGCCTCGGTCTCCACCACCTTCGGCGCGACGTCGGCGAATTTCTCCGGCACCCGGTCCTCGAAAAGGTCGGGGGGCTCGATCAGATGATCGTCGGCGGAAATGATCACGTAGTCGCGCCGCCTCGGCTCTGGGTCGGGAAGCAGCGGCGTAGTCACGCAGGTAACCGTACGACGGCTGGATAACGTGGAACAAGCTGCGAGGTCTCTAATTGCGATCTGCTGTGCTCATGGCGATCCTGCGGATCGCGGCTCGTCGCTCAGATCCGGTGCCTTCCCTCGTCGCTCAGTCGCTGTGCTTATGGCGATCCTGCGGATCGCCGGCTCGTCGCTCAGACCCGGTGTCTTCCCTCGTCGCTCGGTCGCTGCGCTCCCTCCCTCCTCAGTCCAGACACCGGCGCTCCTCGCGGGCTCCCTCCCTCCTCAGTCCAGGCACCGGCGCTCCTCGCAAGGACTTCCCCAGGGGAAGGTCGGGCACCGGGGCTATCCGTCAGTTGGTGAGGAGGTGTTGGCGGAGTTCGGTGAGGGCGTCGGGGGTGAGGTGGAGGGTTTTCGTCGCGTATGACTCTATGGAGTTGTGGCGGGCGCGTAAGTCGGTGAGGAACAGGCGCATGGCTTCCGCCGGGGCCAGGCCGAAGCCGGGCCAGAGTGTTCCGTCCGGGTGGCGGGCCGTCCAGTCGGCGATGAAGCGGTCGGTGGCCAGGCCGGTCAGGGCGTAGTCGGTGACGATGTCGTCCTCGGCGACGCCCAGGAGGGACAGCACGATCGCCAGGAGGAGGCCGGTGCGGTCCTTGCCCGCGGCGCAGTGGACGACGACGGGCGCGCTGTCGGCGCGGCAGATCGTCTCCATGGCGGTGCGCAGGTTGGCGACCCCGTCCTCGGTCACCTCCAGGTAGCGGTCCGCCAGGTAGCGGGCGACGCCCCGGTCCTCTTCGTAGAGGGCGAAGTCCCAGCGGCGGCCCTCGATGGGCAGGTTGTGGTAGGCCAGCCCGTGCTCCTCGGGGACCCGGCCGTACTTCTCCGCCTCGAAGGGGTTGCGCAGGTCGATGACGGTGCGCACGCGCAGCGCCCGGAACGTGTCGAGGTCCTCGCCGGCCAGCCAGCCGAGGGAGTCGGCGCGGTAGAGGCGCTGCCAGCGGACGGACCGGCCGTCGGCGGTGGCATATCCGCCAACGTCACGAAAATTGTGGATGTTGGCGAATTTGATGTGCCGGATCACGTCCAACACCTTAATCGGCGCGGACTTCCTCCGGCTCGGGTACGGACTCCTGCGCCTTCCTGTCGGCCACCTCGCGCCTGATGAGCAGCACCCAGCCGCCGATCGCGATGCCGATGAAGAGCCACCACTGCACGCCGTAGGCGAGGTTGAGCCCGCCGCCCGCGCCCACGTCGGGCTCGGTCACCGGCTCGGGGGCGGCGGCGCCCGCAGGCTCCTGCCCGGTCAGCTCGACGTACCCGTCGAGCAGGGGATACGGCAGGGACCGGCCGATCGAGGCCGGGTTGATGAGCAGCACCTGCCGGGGCGGCAGCCCGGACCGCTCCCTGATGCCGCTGCCGGCCTCGGTCTCGCTCGGGCGTAGCCTCCCGGTGACAGTTACCTCACCCGTGGGCGGCGGCGGCACCGCGGGATACTCGTCGGCGGTGGCGCCCGCCTTGACCCAGCCCCGGTTGACCAGAACGGCGTGGCCGCCGCCGATGGACAGGGGAGTGAGCACGTAGTAGCCCGGCCGCCCGCCCTGCGGCCTCCTGCGTACGACGAGCTCCTGCTGGGGGTCGTACGTGCCGGTGACCGTGACGTTCTTGAACCGGTCGGACTCCTTGGCCGGCCGGCCCGGCTGGACGAGGGTCTCCAGGGGCACCGGGGCGCTCTCGATGTTGCGGGTGACCAGGTCGCTGTTGGCCGAGCGTTCCTCGAAGCGCCCGAACTGCCACTGCCCCAGCAGCACGAAGGCGGGGATCACGAGCAGCACGACGACGTGGAGCGCGATCCACCGGGGTGTGAGCAGGAACCGGTACACGCTTCAAGGGTAGGCACCGGGGCGGGTGGTCCCGCACGCGGCTCAGGCGGTCTTCCGCGCAGCTCCCGGCAGCGGGGTGACCTCGCTCGGGCCGGCCACCTCGTGGCCTTCGGCGCACCGGAAGTGCTGCTCGACGAGGGCGCCGCAGTCGCGGTGGGAGAGCAGCACGGGCGGCCCCTCCTCGCCCGTGAGGTACTTGTCGCCCCAGTGCATGAGCGCGACCAGCAGCGGATAGAGGTCGCGCCCCTTCTCGGTCAGCCGGTACTCGTCGCGTTGCCGCTGGCCCGGCTCGCGGTAGGGGACCTTGCGCAGCAGCCCTTCGTCGACCAGGCGCGTCAGCCGGGCGCTGAGCACCTGGCGCGGCGCGCCGGTGTTGGACTGCATGTCGGCGAACCGTCTCACGCCGCTGAACGCCTCACGCAGCACGAGGAAGGTCCATTTCTCCCCGACGACGTCCAGGGTGCTCTCGATCGAGCAGTTGTTCACCCGGAAAGGCACGTTCATGCCGCACATTCTACCTGAGTTCAATTGACAGACTCAGGTGTGCTGAAGCAAGCTGAGTTCATGTCTGGAACTCAGGGGGAACCTCCGTGCGGCGTGCTGATCCGTCCGGCCGTGAGCGACGACGCCGAGCGCGTCCGGCGCTTCCTGACGGGCCTTTCCCTGCACACGCAGACCCTGCGCTTCTTCGCCGGCGTCAGCCGTCCGGCGGCGAGTCTGGTGCGCGCGCTCATCGAGGTGAACGAGACCAGGGACGCGCTCGTCGCCGTGCTGGAGGGAGAGGTCGTCGGCCACGCCATGAGCTACCGGGGCGGCCAGACCGACGTGGAGATCGCGGTGGTGGTGGCCGACCAGTGGCAGGGGTTCGGGCTCGGCCCCGCCCTGATCGACACGCTGCTGGCCAGGGCGACCGTGCGCGGGGCCAGCACCGTCGGCATGGACGTGCTCGGTGACAACCGCAAGGTGCTGGGCATGATCCGCAGGATCTGGCCGGGCGCGCAGATGAAAGTATCCGCCGGATCGGTGGAGGTGACCGCTATGATCCGAGAGGCCCAGATATTTGCGGAACAAGGTTCTGGTGGCTCACCATTGACAGTGTGAAGAGTGCCAAGAACGGACGCGACGGCCGGACCCGGATCATCGAGGGGGCCCTCCGCCGATTCAGCCAGGATGGGGTGTCGGCCACCACCCTGGCCAGCCTCCGTGACGAGAGTGGTGTGAGCGTAGGCAGCTTCTACCACCACTTCGCGAGCAAGGAGCACGTCTTCGGCGTGCTCTACGCCGAGACGCTCCGGGCCTACCAGCAGGAGTTCGTCGCCGAGCTGAGGCGCCACGACGACGCCCGCGACGGTGTGGAGGCCGTGGTCGCCTTCCACATGCGCTGGTCGGGCGAGCACCCCGAGCGGGCGAGGCTGCTCGTCAGCGAGCGCCCGCCGCGCAAGCAGGAGCCGGGCGGCGCCGAGGTGGCCGAGGCCCGGCGCGAGTTCTTCCGCCAGGTGTCCGACTGGTGGCGGCCGCACATGAGGAACGGCATGCTCCAGCCCGTCTCCCCGACCATGTGCTACGTGCTGTGGCTCGGGCCGGCGCAGGAGATCTGCCGGCTGTGGTTCGCCGGCGCGCACACCCCGACCGACGAAGAGGTCAAGGGCCTGGCCGAGGCCGCCTGGCACAGCCTGCGCCAGCGCGACGAGGACTAGCGGTCAGGCGGGCTGCCGCACCCGCGTCCGCACCCTCCAGCTCGCCGCGTCGAGCGAGATGTCCAACCGCAGCTCTCCCCGCTGCCGGCGCAGCCCCGGCACGCGCACGCGGTCCTGGACGTCGAAGCGCCCGCCGCGCGAGTAGCCGAACCCGAGCTCGCCGGGCAGCACCCGGAGGTCGTCGCGGTTGCCGCAGTGCGGGCACGTCCACGACACCAGGTCCAGGCCGCGGTTGTAGTCGGAGCAGGCGGCGAAGTAGTCGTCGGGCACGAAACGCGCCTCGCAGGCCAGACAGGGGATGAGCACGGGATCCGCTCCTCTTCGAACGGCGGGGGAGAGCATCCAAGAGATACCCCGCCACACTTGTGCCTCGCTTGGAGAATGCTGCGGTATCTCGTAACAGTATGATCACTGACAGTATCGGATCATGCGTGTTGGTTCACGGTGAAAGGATGGTGTCGTGGAACGACTGCGCGATCATCTCCTGGAGACCGGTTACACAGTGGACGGCGTGCGCGACCGGCTGGGCGACGTCGCGGCCTCCGCGCTCGCCCGCGAAGAGCTGGTCCCGGCCCTGCGCGCCACCGCCGACGGCGACCCGCTCGGCGCGCTGATCCGGCTCTGGTGGCTCGGCGTTCCCGTCGAGGCCGCGAGCCTGCCGGCGGTGGTCCTGGAGTCCGGGCTGGTCAGCGCCGACGGCGACACGGTCCGCGCCGACGTGCACCTGCAGCCCTGGGAGAGCGACGGCTACGTGGTCTCCGACCGCAAGGTGCGCCCCGGCGACCCGGCGCTCCGCCCCGACCATGTGGTCGGCGCGGGCGGCGCGTCCGCCAACCTCGCCCAGCTCGTCACCCGCCGCCCCGCCGACCGGGCGCTCGACCTCGGCACCGGCTGCGGCGTGCAGGTGGTGTCGCTCGACGGCCGGGCCTCTCACGTGACGGCGACCGACGTCAACCCGCGGGCGATCGAGCTGGCCCGGCTGAGCTGGCGGCTCTCGGGCGTGTCCGGCGTGGACGCCCGCGTCGGCTCGCTGTTCGAGCCGGTCGCGGACGAGCACTACGACCTGATCGTGGCCAACCCGCCGTTCGTGATCTCTCCGGGCGGCACGCTGACCTACCGCGAGACCGGCGCCGGCGGCGACGCGTTCTGCCGCGATCTCGTACGGGAGACGCCGCGCCATCTCAGCCCCGGCGGCCAGGCCCACTTCCTGGCCAGCTGGCTGCACGTGGAGGGGGAAGACTGGCGCGAGCGGGTGGGCGGCTGGCTGCGCGAGGGCGGCTGCGACGCCTGGGTGGTGCAGCGCGACGTGCAGGACCCGGCCGAGTACGTCGAGCTGTGGCTGCGCGACGCCGCCGAGCAGGGCACCCCCGGTTACACCGAGCGCTACGACCGGTGGCTGGCCTGGTTCGAGGAGCACAAGGTCGAGGCGGTCGGCTTCGGCTGGATCAGCATGCGCAACTCCGGCACCCTCGACCCGGTGGTCCGCGTCGAGCAGCTCACCCACCAGGTGGCGCTGCCGGTCGGCGACTACGTGGACGGCGTGCTCGACGCGATCGCGGCCGCCCACCGCGTGCGCGACCTGCCGTCGGTCCGGCTGCGCACCGCCGACGGCCTGCTGGACGAGCGCGTCGGGCTGCCCGGCGCGGAGGACCCGATGCGCATCGTGCTGCGCCAGACCACCGGGCTGCGCCGCACCCGCGAGGTCGGCACGGTCGAGGCGGCGCTGGCCGGCGTGTGCGACGGCGAGCTGGCGCTCGGGCCCCTGCTCAACGTCATCGCCGAACTGGTCGGCGACGGCGGCGCCCCGCAGACCGAGGCCATCCGCCCCCTCATCGCCGAGGGCTACTTCCTCCTCTGACCGCTTCGCCGGAGGGCTGCGATCCGGCGTTGATCGGCTGTTGACCGGCGCCGTGGAAACTTCTGACCACGACGCGGCCCTGGGGGGTTCGAGGACCGTGTCGGGTCCGGCCGGTCGCCGTTGTGAGGCGGCTAGCCGCCGCGCGGAGCATCCGGATGACCGGGCCCCCTAGCGACGCGCGGTGGTCAGGCGGCCGGCCGGGCCGCCGATCCACCTGTACGGACCACGGGGGTTCGTGACTCCCAAAGGACAGCCTTGTTTAACCATGTGTGGATGACACGTCTGGACGACGAGCTGTACTCAGGACTCGACGACCTTCCCGCCGGCCTTCCCGGCGACGGGGACGCTGTCGAGCAGGCTCCTGACGTCGCCGGCCTCGGGAGCGCCGAGCCGGGTGAAGATGGCGAGGGCCCCACGTAGGCACTCGGCGCTCCTGGCCGCGCTGCCCAGCCCTTTGAGCGCGCGGCCCAGCACCGTGAGCGACAGCGCTTCCCCGTACGGATGACCGATCTCGCGGGAGACGACCAGCGCCTGCTCGGCGTGGCGCACCGCGTCCTCGTAGCGTTCGGCGGCGATGAACGTCTCGGCCAGCCGCGAGCACACCCGCTGCTCCCACACCCGCTGCTTGCCGGCCCGGAAGAAGGCCAGGCATTCGGCGTGGTGGTGGACGGCCTCGGTCAGCCGGCCGACCCGCGACAGCACGATGCCGAGGTGGTAGCGGGCCCTGGCGGTGCCGGCGCCGCTGCCGATCTCGGTGAAGATGGCCAGGCCCTTCTCCGCCGCCGCGATGGCGTCCTCGGGCCGGCCCAGGCCGAGATGGTCGCGGGCCGAGTAGCTGAGCACCAGCGCCTCGCCCGCAGGCACGCCGTTCTCCCGGTACCAGCGCATCGCCGCCTCGAACCAGGCCAGCGCCTCGGTGTGGCGGCGCTGCCGGCCCACCACGACGGCCAGCGCGTTGAGCACCTCGCCGGTGACGATCTTCTCCCCGCGGGTCGCCGACAGCTCGTGGACCCGGGTGAACTGTTCCTCGGCCTCCGGCAGCCGGTTGCCGGCGAACAGCACCCGGCCGAGCACGTACCGGGCACGCAGCTCGCTGCCCCGGTCGCCGAGCCGGAGCGCGGTGGCCAGCACGGCGCGGGTGCCGTGGTCGAACTCGCGGGTGTGGGTGCCGGACTCCAGCAGGGGCTCCATGGCCACCAGCAGGTCGCCGGCGGGCAGCAGCTGCTCGCCCGCGCGGGCGGAGGCGGCGGCCTGGTTGATGGTGGCGAACAGCGCGTCGCCCTCGACGATCAGCCAGGCGACGGCCTCGTCGGCGGTGCCGAACGTGCGCCCGCTGCCGACCACCACCAGGTTGTCGGAGATCATGCTGCCCTCGTAGGCCAGCCGGTGCGCCGACTGGGTCGAGGCCAGGTAGAAGCCGAGCAGGCGGCGCAGCGCGAGCGTGCGCGCCTGCTGCCGCTCGGCCCTGTCCAGCTCCCGCCGGGCGAACAGCTTGAGCAGGTCGTGGAACCGGTAGCGGCCGGGCGCGGGAGCCTCCACCAGGCTCGCGTCGACCAGCGACTCCAGCACGTCCTCCGCCTCGATCGCGGTCATCGACAGCAGCGCGGCCGCCGCCCCGATCGAGATGTCCGGCCCGTTGGGCAGCGACAGCAGCCGGAAGGCGCGCTGCTGCGTCTGGTCGAGCTGGCCGTACCCGAGCGCGAACGTGGCCTCCACGGCCAGGTTGCCGACCCGCATCTCGTCCAGCCGGCGCTGCTCGTCGGCCAGCCGGGGCACCAGCGAGGCGACCGTCCACGACGGGCGGGCGGCCAGCCTGGCCGCGACGATCCGCACCGCCAGCGGCAGGAACCCGCAGGCGGCGACCACGTCCATGGCGGCGCCGTGCTCGGCCGCCACCCGCTCGGGCCCGGCCACCGCGGCGAACAGCGACAGCGCCTCGTCGGGCTCCATCACGTCCAGGTCGACGAGCCTGGCCGAGGGCAGGTCGGCGAGCTTGGACCGGCTGGTCACGATCGCCGCGCAGCCCGGTGAACCCGGCAGCAGCGGGCTGACCTGGGAGGCGTCGCGGGCGTTGTCGAGCAGCACGAGGATGCGCCGGTCGGCCAGGATCGACCGGTAGAGCGCCGACCGGTCGGCCGGGCTCTCGGGGATCACGTCGGCCGGGATGCCCAGCGCGCGCAGGAACGAGCCCAGAACCGACGTGGGGTCGGCCGCCTCGTCGGTGTAGCCGCGCAGGTCGGCGTAGAGCTGGCCGCCGGGGAACAGATCGCCGGTGGCGTGCGCCACGTGCACCGCCAGCGTGGTCTTGCCCACCCCGCCTATCCCGCAGATCGCCACGACCGGCACGCCCTCGGCCGACGACTGGGCCGACAGCAGCGAGCGCAGCCGCCCGGCGATCTCCTTGCGCCCGGTGAAGTCGTTGACGGCGGCCGGGAGCTGGGCGGGCCTGGGAAGTTCGGGCGCCGGCTCCTCGCCGGGCTCGGGCGCGTCCTGCCCGGCCTCGGCGGCGGCCCCGTGGGCGGGCGCGTGGGCGGGCGCGGCCGGGGCGGCCAGGGTCGGGTCGGCGGCCAGGATGCGCTGGTGCAGGGCGGTCAGCTCCGGCCCCGGCTCGACGCCCAGCTCGTCGATCAGCGCCTCGCGCGTCTCGGTGAACACGTTGAGCGCGTCGCCCTGCCGTCCGCACCGGTAGTAGGCCAGCATCAGCTGGGCGCGCAGCCGCTCGCGCAGCGGGTGGTCGGCGGTGAGCGCGATCAGCTCGGCCACCACCGCCGCGTGGTCGCCCAGCTCCAGGTCCACGTCCATGAGCGCCTCGACCACGCCGAGCCGCCGCTCGACGAGGCGGTCGCGCTGGTGCTCGGCGTACGGGCCGACGGCTCCGGCCAGCGGCTCGCCCTCGAACAGCGCGAGCGCGGCCCGCATCTTCTCGGCGGCCTCGCGCGGGCGGCCGCTCTTGCGGGCGGACTCGGCCGCCGCGATGCCGCGCTCGAACCTGGTCAGGTCCAGGGCGTCGGCCGCCAGCCGCAGCGCGTAGCCCTTGCCGACGGAGGTCAGCAGCTCCGGGCGCGAGCGGGCGGGCCGGTCGGGTTCCAGCACCGTACGCAGCCGGGAGACGTAGGTG
Source organism: Nonomuraea sp. NPDC049486 (assembly GCF_040676925.1). NCBI lineage: Bacteria > Bacillati > Actinomycetota > Actinomycetes > Streptosporangiales > Streptosporangiaceae > Nonomuraea > Nonomuraea sp. NPDC049486. Next base: position 90,087 of record NZ_JBFAPV010000012.1, on the reverse strand, counting down.
CGCAGCGCGCCCAGCGCGCGCGGCGGTGATTCCTCGCCCCAGATGGCGTCGATCATCTCGGTGGGGGTGACCGCCCGCCCTTCCTTGAGCAGCAGCATGCCGAGGATGGAGCGCTGCAGCGGGGTGCCGAGGTCGAGCTCCTGCCCGTGGCGCCAGGCACGGACGGGACCCAGCACGGCGAACCGCAGCCCGCCCTCGACTCCCTGACCAGCCATGCCGCCTGTCCCCACAGCAATGGAACGAATTGGTACCAAATGATAGATCCAACCTCAGCCGGCACCTAGAAAGGAACCCATTCCTTCATTCTCGTGTTGATCCGGCTTTGATTCCCCGTTGAGCCTCACGGGCGACCCTTCAGACAAGGACGGTGTGGCCCGCGGGGGCGGCCGCATCGGGAGCGCATATCTGCCGAGACGTCGGAGGCCCCGCCCTGGGGGGACAGGGCGGGGCCTCCGCATGTCTGAAGGGGGTCAGGAGACCAGGGCGGGGCGCGTCAGCGACAGCTCCGCCAGGCCCAGGGCCAGATGGTCCAGGCTGGCCTTGATCCACGGCAGCCGGAGCGGGTCGGAGCTCTCCAGCGCGGCCATGCGCTCCTCGTGCGTCTCCCCGTACATGAGGCTGACCGCGACGCGGACCCGCGCGGCGGCCGGGTCGTCGCCGAACGCGTGGCCGGGCAGCACGCCGATGCCGTGCGTGTCGAGCAGGAGCCGGGTGATCTCCGCCGAGCCGCCGAGGCCCAGGTGGCCCAGGTCGGGGTAGAGGTAGAAACCGCCCTGCGGGGCCGGCACGGACGCGCCGATCGCCAGGAACCGGTCGCGGACGGCGTGCGCCACGGTGCCGTGCAGGCGCCCGCTGCGCGTGATGCGCTCGGTCAGCTCGGGCGGATCGGTGAAGGCGTAGACGGCCGCCTCCTGCACCGGCGCGGCCGGCGCGGACCAGATCTCGCTGGCCACGGCGAGCAACCGTCCGCGCAGGTCGTCGGCGCCGTCGGGGAGCCTGGCCACGCCGATCCGCCAGCCGCCCAGCGCCAGGCTCTTGCTGAGCCCGGTGGTGATCAGGGTGCGCTCGGGCGCGAGGTCGGCGGGCGAGGTGTACTCCTGGCCGGGATCGTGCAGCAGGTCGCGGTAGATCTCGTCGGAGATGACGTAGAGGTCCAGCTCGCGGGCGACCTCCACCAGCCGGCTGATGGTCCGCCTCGGCGCGAGCATCCCCGTCGGGTTGTCCGGCAGCGTCACCAGCACGGAGCGTACGGTCCTGCCCCGCGCGCGGGCGCCGCGCACGGCCTCGGCCACCAGGTCGGGATCCGGCACGCCCCCCTCGCCCGGCGGCGGGGGCAGCAGGATCGGGCTGGAGCCGACCAGATCGGCCTGCGCCGCGTAGCTGACCCAGCTGGGCATGGTCAGGACGACGTCACCGCCGATCGCCAGCAGCAGCCCGTACAGCAGCGACTTGCTGCCGGGCCCGCAGACGACCTGCTCGGGGTCGGTGATGAGCCCCCGTCGAGTCCAGTAGCCCGCTGCCGCGCCGCGGAGTCCGGCCGCCCCCGCGACCGGCCCGTAGCCGTTGCGATGGGATGCGGCGGCCAGCTGCTCGCGCAGCGCCGGGTGGACGGGCAGACCGGCCTCGCCGAAGGCCAGGTTCAGCACGCGTTCCCCGGCGCGTCGTCTTCGCTCGATGTCCTCGTTCGCCGCCAGGGTGGCAGACAGAGTCACAGCCATGTTTGTCACGTTCCCAGGGTGGTTGGATGAAGGCATCAGTACAAGCGAGGCTTGTTGTGGGTAGGCATAAGGAAGTCTGATGCTTGATCTGCGGCGTTTGATGTTGATCTGCGAGTTCGCCCGCCGGGGCAGCATCGCCGGGACCGCCGAATCCCTCGGCTACAGTCCCTCCGCGGTCTCCCAGCAGCTGGCGGCGCTGGAACGCGAGGCGGGCACCGCCCTCATCGACCGGACGGCCAGAAGCGCTGAACTCACCGACGCCGGACGGCGGCTCGTGGCCCACGCGGAACGCATCCTTTCCATGGTCGAAGAGGCGGAATCAGACCTGTCGGCCCACGCGGGGAGTCCCGCCGGGCGCGTCGTGGTCACTGCCTTCCCCACAGCGGCGGTGGCATTCGCCCCGGCGCTCGCCCGCTCCCTCCGCCGCCACACCGAACTCACGCTCCGCCTGCGGCAGAGCCGGTCCGGAAGGGGAATGCGCGAGGTGCAATCGGGTGAGGTGGACATCGCCCTGGTCGACGACTGGTACGGGCGAGCCGCCGACAGCGACAACCTGCGCGTCTTCCCGCTGCTGTCCGACCCGCTCGTGCTCGTGGTGCCGCGCAAGCACCGGCTCGCCGACCCGGAAGTGCCGCTCGACCTGCGCGAACTGCGCGACGAGCCGTGGATGGCCACCCCCGACGGCGAGCCGTCCAGGCTGGCGATGGACCGGCTGCTGATGGACGTGGGCGGCACCAAGCCGGTCCCGTGGGAGTTCGAGGGCCTCGGCACGATCCTGTCGCTGGTGGCCAAGGGCATCGGCATCGCCGCCGTGCCCGCGCTGGCGCTGGCCGCCGGGGTGCGCGGGCTGTCGGTGCGCGACTTCCCCGGCAACCCGGTGGCCCGCGAGGTGCTCGCCGTCGCCCGCGCCTCCAGCGTGAACCGGCCCTCGGTCTCGGTCACGCTGCGCGCGATCCACGTCGCGGCCCGGCTCATCGCCGCCGACCTCGCCGCCGTACGGCTCGCGGCCCGGTAGCCTCTGGGGCCATGCCGCCCTCGTACGACATCGAGCACCTGCTGCTGTCCCAGCCGAGCATCCGCACGGTCGCGGGCGTGGACGAGGTGGGCCGGGGCGCCTGGGCGGGCCCGGTCACCGTCTGCGCCGTGGTCGCGGGCGACGGGGAGCCGCCGGCCGCGCTGACCGACTCCAAGCGGCTCACCGCGGCCAGGCGCGAGGCGGTGGCGGCCGAGCTGGAGCCGTGGGCCGCGGGCGTCGGCTTCGGCGAGGCGTCCCACCTGGAGATCGACGAGCTGGGCATGACCGAGGCGCTGCGCAGGGCGGCCAGGCGGGCGCTGGAGGCGCTGCCGGTCAGGCCCGACGCGGTGATCCTCGACGGCAAGCACGACTACATCGGTCCGCCCTGGCGGGTGCGGCTGGAGGTCCGGGGCGACGCGGCCAGCGTGTCGGTGGCCGCCGCGTCGGTGCTGGCCAAGGTCCGCAGGGACGCTCACATGGCGGCGATCGGGTTCGCGGAGTACGGGTTCACGGAGAGCGCCGGCTACCCGTCGCCGCTCCACCAGGAGGCGCTGGCCCGGCTCGGGCCGACACCGCATCACCGGCTTTCCTGGTCGTACCTCGACGACCTGCCCGCGTGGCGGCACCTGAAGCGACACCGGGATCCAGCCGTGGGGGAGGGGCAGGTCAGCCTCTTCGGCTGACATCATCGGAGAGGTGCGCATCGGCATCTTCCTCATCGCGGCCGGCTTCCCCGGTCGCGAGCCAGGGCAGGTCCTGGCCGACACCGTCGATCTGATCGTGGCCGCGGAGCGGGCCGGGTTCGACGAGGCGTGGATCGCCGAACACCACTTCATGTCCTACGGCGTCTGCCCGTCGCCCACCACGCTGGCGGCGGTGGCGACCGGCAGGACCTCGCGCATCGGCCTCGGCACCGCGGTGAGCGTGCTGTCCACGCAGCACCCGATCGCGCTGGCCGAGCAGGCGGCGATGCTCCACCACCTGTCGGGCGGCCGGTTCACGCTGGGCGTCGGCAGGGGCGGGCCGTGGGTGGACCTGGAGGTGTTCGGCACCGGGCCGGCGCGGTTCGAGCGCGGCTTCCCCGAGGCGCTGGACCTGCTCACCGCCGCGCTGTCGGGCGGGCCGGTCAAGGCCGGCGGCGAGTTCTTCGCCTTCCGCGAGGTGAACCTGGTGCCCGCGGCCCGGATGCGGCCTGTCGTGGCCTGCACGTCCGGGGCGACGGCCGCGCTGGCGGCCGACCGGGGCCTGCCGATGCTGCTCGGCATGCACGTCGGGGACGCGGAGAAGGCCGCCATGGTCAGCGGCTACGCCCGGCGAGCCGAGGGGACGGGCCACGCCGGGGCGGGTCCGGGGCACGTGGCGGCGGCGGTGGCGCACGTCGCCGACAGCACGCCGGAGGCGGTCGGGGAGCTGAAGCGGGCGATGCCCGCCTGGCTGGAGCCGGGGCTCGCCGGTTACGTGCCGGTGGACGGCCGGCCGCGCCCGCCCAGGGACGTCGGCGCGTACGTGGACCTCCTCACCCGCATCCACCCGGTCGGTTCACCGGAGCTCTGCGTGGAACGGCTGACCCGCACGGCCGAGGCGACCGGCGTCGAGAGGTTCCTGCTCATGGTGGAGGGCGCGGGAGACAAGGATCGGGTGGTGGAGAACGTCCGGCGGCTGGGCGCGGAGGTGCTGCCGCGCCTCCGGTAGGCGGGTCGCCCACCGGAGGCGCGCGGAGCTAGCAGTCGACGAGCTCCGGCTTCTGGTTGAGGATCTGCGCGCGGGGCGTGACGAACTCGCGCAGCGCCTCGCCGGCGGACGGCGCGAACACGGCCACCCGGTGGCAGTTCTGGAAGGCGAGGCGAACGCCGAAGTGACGCTCCAGGGCACCGCGCATGGCATCGCTGGCCAGGCAGCGCAGGAGCTCCCCGCGCGCCTGCTCGTCCGGTGGCGGCACCTGGTTGTCGGCGAACTCGGCTCCGGTCTTGTCTCGCTGCTCGACCAGCTCGCTGATCACCGACCAGGCGTAGGGCAGGGAGTCGCGCACGCAGGCCACGAAGGCCGCGTCGTCGACGTCGCCCGCACGGGCCCGGTCGAGCAGATCGTTCGGAACGGTCAGCGACATGCTGTCTCCTTTCAGAAGAACATCGCCTTTTGACGCTAGGTGAGCATCTGGAAACGCTCCAGATGGCTGGAGGGGGACAGTCGTGTGGTCAGGGCCCGTAGACGAAGCCGGGGTCGATCTGACCGGTGAGGTCGACGCCGGTCTTGGCGTTGGCCCACGCTCTGGCGTTGCGCAGGTGGAACTCGGCCGCCTGCCTGCCGAACCGCGCCCAGTCCTTCTCCTGCTCGTCGAGGTGCTTGAGCAGCACGGCGAGCGCGTCGGAGTTGGCCGGCTCCAGGTCGTCGAGGGCGAACGGGCGGCCCTGCTCCATCGCGCGCACGGCCCCGGAGTGTTCCATCCAGGTGAGCAGGCCGGAGCCGACGTGCTCGCGCAGGAAGTCGACGTCGGACGGGCCGTGCACCTTGTTGCCGACGACGGCCAGCGCCACGCCGTAGTCGGCGGCGTAGTCGCGGTACTGCCGGTAGACGCCCACGCCCTGGCGGGTCGGCTCGGCGACCAGGAAGGTCAGGTCGAAGCGGGTGAACAGGCCGGAGGCGAACGAGTCGGAACCGGCCGTCATGTCGACCACCACGTACTCGCCCGGACCGTCGACCAGGTGGTTGAGCAGCAGCTCCACCGCGCCGACCTTGGAGTGGTAGCAGGCGACGCCCAGGTCGTCCTCCTCGAACGGGCCGGTGGCCATGAGCCTGATGCCCTCGGAGGTGGTGACCGCGTGCTCGTAGGCGGCGAGCTCGTGGAAGCGCAGGAGCCGGGAGCCGTGGCCGGGCGGGGTGGTCTTGACCATGGCGTCGGCCGACGGGATGCGCGGGTTGTCGCCGCGCAGCAGATCCTTGATCTCGCCGAGGTGGGCGCCCAGCGGCTCGGGCGGCCGGTCGAGGCCCAGCACCAGCGCCAGGTGCTGGTTGATGTCGGCGTCGACGGCGACCACCGGGGCTCCCCGGCTCGCCACGTGTCTCGCGAACAGCGCCGACAGCGTGGTCTTGCCACTGCCGCCCTTGCCGACGAAGGCCACTCTCACGGTTTGTCCCTCCTGATCACGATTATGAAAACCGTTTCCACTGTCGCGTCATCATCATGCCACAGGAGCCGGTGCCGGGAGTGGCGATCGAGCGTCATGTCGGGCCGGTGACATGCGGAAAGAGTGTCGATATGACCGCGATATGGCGTAATGCTCGGAAAAGCCGGTGTAGACGGTGTAACTTCCGCTGTGGTCCGGATGCCGGGGGGATCCCGGTGTGAGCGCGCCCGCACGCGCAAGAGGCCAGGTCAGGATCGCTCGATGTATGCGTCCACGAGGAGCGGGCAGCAAGCAGCCGGGCCGAATCATGCCGGGAGTTGAGCATGGGCGAGGAGACAGCGCTGAGCTGCCCCATCACCGCTGACCTTGGCCTGCTTCGTGAGCACGTGCGCGCCTTCGCCAGCGCGGAAGGGCTGTCCGGCTCGCGGCTGGACGACCTGGTGATCGCCGTCAACGAGGCGGCCGACAACGTGCTCGAACACGGCGGCGGGTCCGGCAGGCTGGACGCCTGGGCCGACGACCGGGGCATCTGGATCGACGTGGCCGACTCGGCGGGCACGCTGACGGCCGGCGACCTCTACCGGCAGGGCGCCGACCCGCCTCCGGCGGCGTCGCGCGGCTACGGTCTCTGGATCATCCGCAGGCTCTGCGACGAGGTCGTCGTCGAACGGTCCGGCGACCGCTCCCTGCTGCGCATGCACGTCGCCTACCCCGTGCCGCGCGCGGCCGCGGGCGAGACGAAGACGGCCGGCGCGGGCGCGCCGCCGGGAGCGCCCCTGGCCTGACCGTCAGCCGCAGGTCTTGTCGAGGGTCACCGGGCCCTCGGGGGACGCGGTCGGGCGGGCCGCCTGGGCGGCGGGCGCGGGCGTGCGCGCCACCGGGGAGAGCGCCTCGTTGACCTTGTGCCTGATGAACCGCCAGTCCGGGTAGGCGGTGTTGATCAGCGGGGGGACGAAGTTGAGACTCTTGATCGGGTTGTCGCGGACCTTCTGCGCCAGCTCGACCAGGGCGGGGAGCAGGTCCTGCGGGACGTCCGTGGAGATCGCCCGCTTGGTGGCCGTGGCCAGGCCGTCGAAGCTGTTGAGCAGCGTGACCGGGTCGGCCTGCCTGGCCACCGCGTTGATCAGGCACTTCTGGCGGCCCATGCGCACGTAGTCGTCGCTGTCGGTGCGGGAGCGGCCGTACCAGAGCGCCTCCTCGCCGCTCAGCCGGCGGGTGCCCGCCGGTAGCAGGCCCTCGCGGTACTTGCCGTACACGATCGGCTCCTCGACGGTGATCCGCACACCGCCCACGGCGTCGATCATCTCGGCGAAGCCCTTCATGTCGACCATGGCGTAGTAGCGGACCGGGATGCCGAGCACGCCGCCGACCGTCTCCTTCAGCAGGGCCGGGCCGCGCTGCCCGTCGGGCACGCCCGGCACGACCTCCGGATGGTTCTCGGCGTACTGGAAGACCTCGTTGAGCAGGCCGGGGGAGTCCAGGCCGTCGCCGGTGAAGCCGTAGGGGAACCTGGCGCGGGCGGGGCCCGCGGGCATCGGCACCTCCTCCAGGTTGCGCGGCAGGCCGAGCAGCGTGGTCGCGCCGGTCGCGGTGTCCACGCTGGCCACGGTCATGCTGTCGGTGCGCACCCCGGGCCGGTTCGGCGCCGAGTCGGCACCGATGAGCAGGAAGTTCACCCGCTGCGTGCCACTCCACGGGTCGTCGGCCACGACCGGGCCCATGTTGCCGGCGAACAGGTGGTGCACCAGGTCGCGCGACACGTACGCCATCCGCGCCGCGTACGCGGTCGGGGCCAGCACCAGCGCGCACAGGGAGACGGCCAGGCCGGCGGCCAGGGCGCGGCCCGGCATGCCTGACGCGGCGGGCCGTACCAGCATGTACGACCAGATGATCACGGCCGTCCAGGCGATCGCGACGGCGGCCAGGATGAGCGCCAGCCCGGTCATCCACCCCGGCTGGACGGCCAGCGACAGCAACTGGGTGCTGAACGCGGTGAGCACCGTAAGGATCGCGGCGATCAGTACGATCTGCACCGACATGAGCACGAATGCGGTGCGATGCCGCTGCGTCGCCAAATGAGCGACGCCCCACAACAGAGCGGACCCCAGGGTCAGCCCGAGGCTGGAACCGAGTCCGAAGCCGCGCTTCCTACCTCTCATGCCTGGTCAAACCCCCTGGTGTCCGCAGATCTCTCCAACGCTAATGAGCTTTGCGGCCGATTGACCTCACCTGATGACGCGAAACACCAAACATGGGGTCAAGAGATTCTTTGCGTTATAACGTCCATGTGGGTGATGGACGCGGAAAGTACGGTTTGGACGCACCCTGGGCGTTGACCGGCCTCATACTCGGGACGGTCCTGCTGGTCGCGCTGGCCGCCTTCTCGTTCGTCACCGGGATCCTCGTCACCGGTGTGGTCTTCACCAGCGGTGCCGTCTACACGCTCGCCAGCGCCGCCAGCCACCTCTACACCACCCGGCGCGGCAGGTTCGCCGTGTGGGGCGAGGAGCTGGACCGGCTCGAAGGCGGCGAGGACGTGCTGGACCTCGGCTGCGGGCGCGGCGCCGTGCTCCTGCTCGCCGCCCGGCGGCTGTCGTCAGGCCGGGCCACCGGCGTGGACCCGTGGCGCTCCACCGGCGAGCCGCTCACCAGGGCCAACGCCGAGGCCGAAGGCGTCTCGGAACGCGTCGACCTGGTCACCGCCGATTTGCACGAGTTGCCGTTCGGCGACGAGCGGTTCGACGTCGTCGTGTCCGCGCTCGCCCTGCACCGCGTCCCCGGCGCCGCCGGGCGCGAGCAGGCCCTGCGCGAGGCGTACCGGGTGCTGCGCCCCGGCGGGCTGCTGCTCGTCGCGGACGTCAGGCACGTGCCCGCGTACGAGGCCGTCCTGCGCGGGCTCGGCGCGCGCGACGTGCACAGCCGCGACCTGGGCCGGCGGTACTGGTACGGCGGGTCGTGGGCGAGGACCCGCATGGTGGAGGCGCTGAAGGTTTGAGCGCCGGTCGCCGGGTAACCCGAGGTGCTCATGAGCGATGTCGAGACCGGCACGATCACCACCAAGGTTCCGGCGCGCCTGGACCGGCTGCCCTGGTCCCGCTGGCACTGGATGATCGTCATCGGCCTCGGCACCGTCTGGATCCTCGACGGGCTCGAAGTCACCATCGTCGGCAACCTGTCCGCCCAGCTCGCCAAGCCCGGCAGCGGCCTGGACATCTCCCAGGAACAGGTCGCCGGCCTCGCCGCCGCGCTCTACGTCGCCGGAGCCTGCTCGGGTGCGCTGTTCTTCGGATGGCTGACCGACAGGTTCGGCAGGAAGAAACTGTTCATCATCACGCTGCTCGTCTACCTGGCGGCCACGCTGGCCACCGCGTTCTCGTTCAGCGTGTGGTGGTTCTTCCTGTTCCGCTTCCTGACCGGATTCGGGATCGGGGGCGAGTACGCGGCCATCAACTCCGCGATCGACGAGCTCATCCCCAGCAGGCACCGCGGCCGGATCGACATCCTCATCAACGGCAGCTACTGGCTCGGCGCCGCCGGAGGCGCGCTGCTGACCGTGCCGCTGCTGAACAACCTGCCCGTCAACATCGGCTGGCGGGTCGCCTTCGGGCTGGGCGTGGTGCTCGGGCTGGCCATCCTGCTCGTGCGCAGGCACGTACCGGAGAGCCCGCGCTGGCTCTTCATCCACGGGCGCGGCGACGAAGCGGAGAAGATCGTCCAGGGGGTTGAGCGCGAGGTCGAGAAGGAGGTCGGCGCCGCCCTGCCCGAACCCCGGCAGGCCATCACCATCCACACGCGCAAGTCGATCGGGTTCATCCGGATCGCGCACACCATGGTCGCCCTCTACCCCACGCGGACCGTCCTGGGGCTGTCGCTCTTCATCGGGCAGGCGTTCCTCTACAACGCGATCACCTTCGGGTACGCGCAGATCCTGTCGACGTTCTACGAGATCGACACGCACACCGGCTACTACTTCGCCGTCATCGCGGTCGGCAACTTCCTCGGGCCGCTGCTGCTGGGCAGGCTCTTCGACACCGTCGGCCGGGTTCCGATGATCTCGGCGACCTATGTGGGGTCGGGGGTGCTGCTGCTGGGGACCGCGTGGCTGTTCAACGAGGGGATGCTGACCGCTGTGACGCTCACGGCCTGCTGGTCGGCGGTGCTCTTCGTGGCCTCGGCGGGGGCCAGCTCGGCCTATCTGACGGTGAGCGAGATCTTCCCGATGGAGACCAGGGCGATGGCCATCGCGTTCTTCTTCGCCATCGGCACGGCGGCGGGCGGCATCGCCGGGCCGCTCATCTTCGCCAAGCTGGTGTCGAGCGGGGTGCCGGGGGACACGGCGCTGGCCTTCGCCATCGGGGCCATCCTCATGATCCTGGCGGGGATCGTGGAGATGATCTTCGGGGTGAAGGCGGAACGGCGCGGCCTCGAAGACATCGCCGCCCCGCTCTCCACCGCCTCCCCGTCTTGATCAGTTGGGCAGTGCCGCCGTGAGGTCCACCTCGACGAGCTGCCCTGAGAAGCCGAGCTGGGCGACGCCGAGGAGGGTGCTGGCGGTGGTGAAGGCCGGTGCGATCACCGAGTCGTTGAGACGCCGCCAGGCGGAGCCGAGCACGGAGCTGTCACCGCTGACCACGTAGATCACGGATCGTACGACGTGCTCAGGCCGGGCGCCGGCCGCGGCGAGGGCGGCGAGGGCGTTGGCCGCGACCTGGTCGATCTGGGCGTCCAGGTCTCCGGGGCCGACGATGGCGCCGGTCTGGTCGAGCGGGCACTGGCCCGCGAGGAACGCCGTTCGGCCGGCTTCCACGATGGTGACATGGTGGTAGCCGGGGGTCTTATGTAGTTCGTCGGGATTGATGCGCTTCATCATGATGCTTGAGTCTGGCCGGATCCCGGCTCGTCCGCACCGCAATATCGCGCCGCGGCCCCCGCCCGCGTGGCGCGGGTGCGGGCGGGGGCTCGGCGCGTCAGCAGAGACGGTTCCAGTCGATCGCCTTGCCGGCGGCGGCCTTGATCAAGCGGCACGCGATGGCGGCCAGCCCGCCCGTGTAGCCGCCGACGATGGTGCAGACCGCCATGCCGAACAGCTGGTAGACCGCGTACACGGCCCGGGCCTTCCAGCAGTTCAGCGCCGCGATGGCCACGTCGTCCCGTGGTACGGCGGGTGACGGGGGTATCGCCTCGATCTGCTCGGGGCTGAGCCCGGCCGCCAGCTCGTCCAGCAGGGCTTCGGCGCCGTCGCCGAACTGCGCCAGGACCTCGGTCACGGCCGGGTTCTCCCGCAGCGCCGCCTTCTTGTCTTCCTCGGTGTGGAGTGTCACGTCGTTCTCCCCGGTGTGGTGGTGTCAGGCGCCGGTCGGCGCCTCGGCACTCAGGTAAGCCGGGCGGCGGGGGTGTCCAACAGCGCGTCGGACGGACTCGGCCGGACTCGATCGCGCCGGGACGTCCGGCGGTCGGCATCGGACGCTCTCGGTAATTGCTCTTACACTTGGAGTCACTTGGTGGACATCCCTTGGTCGGGAGAGGGCAAGGTTCTGCGCGACGATGAACGAGAACCCCAAAGAGGGCCCAGATCTTCGGTCTGTCGATCAGGCGCTGGAACGGGTGGGCTCTCACGCGGAGCTGGTGAGGGTGCTGGCCGAGCAGTTCGCCAGGGCCGACGTGTCGCTGCGCGAGCTGGAGTCGCGGGCCGACCGGGCGGGCGGGGCCCGGCTTCCCCGGGCGACGTGCGCCGACATGCTGGCCGGGCGGCGTTTCCCCAAGAAGGCGGTGATGCTGGCGTTCCTGCGGGCCTGCCGGGTGCCCGAGCAGCAGATCCCGGCGTGGGAACGGGCGTGGGAGCGGGTGCGGATCACCCGGATGGCCATCGGGGAGGACCGCGAACCTCCCGCCGGCGCGCCGCTCGCGGATCAGGGGACCGCCGAGGCGGTGACGGTTCGCGGGTCCGGAGGAAGCCGGCAGCGGGCCGTCCTGCTCGCCGCGCTCGTGGCGGTCGTGGTCTCGGGCGCCGTCATCGCCCTGTCGGTCAGGTTCCGCCACGGCGTGCCCGAAGACCTGCCCGTCCGCACCATGGACCCCGGCCACCTCGTCACCGACGACGGCCGCGCGTTCCCCCGCGGCGGGTGGAGCCGGTTCACCGTGACCGTCGACCCCGCCCACACCGCCGTACGGCTGATCCGCCGCCTGGACGTGGGCGTCGCCCTGCAGCACGCCACCATCACGGTGAACGGCCGGCCGGCGGCGGAATGGCGGCCGCTGCTCGGCGAGAGCACCTACAAGTGGCGGGACCAGGTCGTCGAGCTGCCACCGGAGCTGACCACCGGGAGGAGCTCGCTCACCATCGTCAACACCTCGGTGTCCTCATCGGGCTTCAACGAGTTCTACTACACCGTTGAGCAGCAGGTGGACGGTGTCTGGTCGATCAGTGACGAGGTCGACATCGGCCGCGAGCACACGGCCGGCGAGGCTGATCACGACTACCGCAACGTCGGCGAGGACTGGGCCGACACCCAGACCTTCGCCTACCCGCCCCGCAAGGAGGACTGGCGCGTTCGGTGAGCCCGACAGCCCGAACGTGCATATAGGACAACATCTTTTTACTGTGAGTAGCTATATCTTTACTTAATGCTTATGGCCTATGTTGATGAGAGCCTCCGTCGGCGCCCTGGCGACGACAGCGTCTACGCGATGGCCGCGGTCGTCATCGACTCCGTCGACCAAGACGACATCCGTGTCGCACTTGAATCGCTCCGGGTCGGCAAGAGCCCTCGCCTGCATTGGCGTGACGAGCCCGTCAAGCGGCAGTTCGCCATAGCCCAGCGGCTCACAGAGATGCCCATCCACGGAATCGTCACGATCTACATCCACGATCGCGCAGTTCGCACCGAACGCGCGCGCCGCCGATGTCTCGAACGGCTTCTCGGCGAAGTCAGCCTGGCGGGGTGCTCCGAGGTTGTCATCGAAGCTCGTTCCGCCGAACAGGATCACCTCGATCGGGGCCTCCTGACGGGTATGCGTCGCGCGCGAACCCTTCCCCACGATTTGGTGGTCAGATGGCAGCCATCCGTCAGCGAGCCGCTTCTGTGGGCGGCAGACGCCGTAGTGGGCGCTACGACGTGGTGGCTGGACGACCGAACAGGCTGCTATGAGATGCTCGCGCCGAAGACACGCCTGGTATGCGTCGGATGAAGCGGGAAACGCAAAGGCCGGACGCCCGATTCCATCGGGAGGCCCGGCCTCACTTCCGCACCCCAGGGGGTGCGGCAGCCCCCATCATGCCTTACGGAGGGTGATTGGGCAAGACGCGCGAGTCACGTGAGCCGTTCGGGGTACGCGTCCCATCCAACTGGACCATCGTGACCAACTCCGACGCGTGAGCGTTCTGCCGGAGGTCACGTGGTCGGTCTGCCGATGGGCTGGTGAGCGTTCTGCCGGTGACTGTGAAAGCGCTCTGCCGCCGTCTTCCCCGGACGACAGCGCGAGGGCTTGCCCTCGCGCGAAGAGGGCCGAAGGCCCGGGAAGCACGCCGAGCTTGCGAGGGGCGCGGAGCGCCTGGTTGGGCGAGCCCTTTGGTACGGGCGGCGTCAGGCGTTCATGTGGTTGAAGACCTCGGTGGTCGTGCAGGTCATCAGCAGTGCGTGGTCGTTCTGCCGGTACTCCTGTGGGCGTTCTGCCGAACAGTACGTGAGCGTTCTGCCGCACCGCGGCCCAGGGCGTGCGGGACGCCGCTAGGTGATGGTTCGGCGGAAGACGACGGTGGCTGTGAAACGGTCGTGGTGGTCCGGGTCCGGTTGGACCTTGGCGCTGACGACGTGGACCTCCGCGTCGCTGCCGAAGAACCGTTCCGCCAGGGGATAGGCGGCCGCTTCGATGGCCGCCGGGGTCCGTTCGCTGACCGTCACCGAAAGTTCGAAGGGAAAGGGGTCTGTCTTGTGCATGTCACCTGCCCTGGGTGCTGGCGCCCGCGCGCGTTCTCCAGCTACCCACGCGATCGAGCCTGACACGGTGTCAGGAATTAGACCAGGATGGAGGCCATGACGGGCATGGTGGATCGGCTGGACGCCGTACTGAACGCCGGTGAGGCGCCCGGGCTGCACGGGATCGTGGTGGTCCAGCGCGGCGAGCGGGTGCTGGAGCGGTACGGCGCGGGGCAGGACTTCCGTTTGGGCGACCCGCTGGGGCATGTCACGTTCGACGCCGGCACGCCGCACGACGTGCGGTCCATCACCAAGAGCGTGGTGGCGCTGCTGTACGGGATCGCGCTGGAGAGCGGCCTGGTGCCGGATCCGGGCGAGCGGCTCCTCGACCAGTTCCCCGCGCATCGGGACCTGGCGGACGCGGCTCTCACCGTCGAGCACGCGCTCACCATGACCCTCGGCCTCGAATGGGACGAGAGCGTGCCGTACACGAGCGCCGCCAACAGCGAGATCGCGATGGAGGAGGCCCCCGACCGCTACCGCTACGTCCTGGAGCGCCCGATCGTCGAGGAGCCGGGCACGCGGTGGTCCTACTGCGGCGGGGCGACGGCGCTGCTGGGCGGGATCATCGCCCGGGGCGCGGGCAGGCCGCTGGACGAGTACGCGAGGCAGGTGTTGTTCGAGCCGCTGGGCATCGGCGCGTTCGAGTGGACGAAGGGGGCGGACGGGGTGCCGCTGGCGGCGGCGGGGCTGCGCCTGACGCCCCGTGACCTGGCGGCGATCGGCGTGATGGTGCTGCGCGGGGGCGACGGTGTGGTGCCGGAGAGCTGGCTCCGGGAGGCGCTCCGGCCGCGGGTGCCGATCGACGGGGACCGCCACTACGGCTATCACTGGTACGTGGAGACGGGCGCGACGCCGGCCGTGAGCGCCTCAGGAAACGGGGGCCAGCGGCTGCTCGTGATCCCGTCGCGGGACCTGGTGGTGGCGGTCACGGCCGGCGACTACGACGTCTTCGACCGGCCCGGCACCGCGGCCGTGCTGGACGCCGTACTCAGAGACTGAGGCCGGCGAGGGCCTCGTGGAAGGCGGCGATGGCCGCCTGGATCGCCGGATGCTCTCCGTACCCCCGCCTGAAGGCCGCGAGCGTGCGGCGGTGCAGGGGGAGCGGGGTGAGCCGCACCCCGGACGGCGGGGAGAGGGCCGCGAGGCGGGGCACCAGCGCCACGCCCTGCCCGGCCGCCGCGAACGACAGCACGGTGTCGAAGTCGTCGATGTGGTGGCGCACGTCCGGCTCGAACCCGGCCGCCTGGCAGGCCCTGATCGTCATCGTGTGGCACAGGGTGCCGGGCGTGCCGGCGATCCACGGGTCGCCGGCGGCCGCGGCGATGGCGGGCCGGTCGGTGAGGTACATGGGCTCGGCGAAGAGCGGCTCGGTCTCCAGGGCGTCGTCGGTGACCGGCGGCACGAAGTCGTACTCGTGCACGAGCGCGACGTCGAGCTCCCCGGCGCGCAGGGCGGCGGAGACGTCGGCGGGGTCGATCTCGGAGATCATCGGCACCAGCCCTGGGTGGGCGGCGGCGAGCGTGGCGAGCGCGGGCGGCAGCAGGACGCGGGCCGCGGTGGGGAAGGCGCCGACGCGCAGCGGGCCGGACGGTCCGCCCCGGACGGCGGCCAGGGCGGCGGAGGCGCGTTCGAGCTGTTCGAGCACGGCCTGGGCGTGCTCGACGAGCAGGCGGCCCGCCGGGGTGAGCGTCACGGTGCGGCCGGTGCGTTGGAGCAGCGGCACGCCCGCCTCCCGCTCCAGCGCGCTGAGTTGCTGGGAGACCGCCGACGGGGTGAACGCGGCGGCCTCGGCGACGGCCGCGATGGTGCCGCGCCGGGACAGTTCGCGCAGGAGGTGGAGCTTGCGAGGGTCCAGCATCAGCTCATCTTACGATGCAGCTTAGAAAACGTCGCTGGACCTTACGTGTCCTTCCGGGCCAGGCTGGAGACATGTTCACAGGCATCCATGTACCGCTGATCACTCCGTACGGACCGGACGGCGAGGTGGCGTTCGACGCGCTCGGCAAGCTGGCCGACCACGTGCTCGGCCAGGGCGCCTCGGGGCTGGTCGCGCTGGGCACGACGGGAGAGGTCGCGGCCCTGACGCCGGACGAGCGGAGCCGGGTGATCGAGACCTGCGCGGCCGCCTGCCGGGAGCGCGGCGTGCCGCTGACCGTCGGGGTCGCCGGCAACGACACCCGCTCGGTCGGACAGGCGCTGAAGGAGCTGCCCGGCGGGGTGGACGCGGCGCTCGTCACCGTGCCGTACTTCCTGCGGCCGTCGGAGCGCGGGGTGATCGCGCACTTCGAGGCGCTGGCCGAGGAGACGCCGGTGCCGCTGGTCATCTACCACATCCCCTACCGGACCGGGCAGGCCGTAAGCGCGGCGACCCTGCGGCGGCTCGGCGCCCATCCGCGCGTGGCCGCCGTCAAGTACGCGGCGGGGGGCGTCGACCAGGACGCGGTGGACCTGCTCGGGGACCTGCCGGACGGGTTCGACGTGCTGGGCGGGGACGACGCGTTCATCTCGCCGCTGCTCGCCCTCGGCGCGTCCGGCGGCATCATGGCCTCCGCGCACCTGGCCACGGACGCGTTCGCGGAGCTGGTCACGGCCTGGCGCGCGGGCGACGTGACCAGGGCCAGGACGCTGGGGCACCGGCTGGCCCGGCTGTCGGCCGCGCTGTTCGCCGAGCCGAACCCGACGGTGATCAAGGGCGTGCTGCACGCCCGCGGTCTCATCCCCACCCCCGACGTGCGGCTGCCGCTGCTTCCCGCGAGCGCGGAGTCGGTGTCACAGGCTGACCTGGTGACGGTACATCCAGGCGAGTGACTCCTGGTTCGCCTGACGCCTCAGGATGATCGGCAGCAGCGCGTCCCTGAAGATGCGGCCGACCGGCCCGGCGGCCTTGCTGCTGCTGATCCTCCTGGCGTAGGCGACCACCCGCTCGGCCCGCTCGCGCCGCTCGCTCTCGTACCGGCCGAACGCCTCCCGGTGGCCGGCGGCGTCGCGCAGGCAGCGGGCGAGCACCACGGCGTCCTCGACGGCCTGCGACGCGCCCTGCCCCGAACTGGGCGAGGTGGCGTGCGCGGCGTCGCCGGTGAGCACCACCCTGCCGCGGTGCCACACGGGCACCGGCGGCAGGTCGTGGATGGGGAGCACCTGGCCCAGGTCGGCGCGCCGGACCAGACCGGCGGCGATGCCGGCGTCGTCCGCGAACGCCTCCTCCAGCACCGCCCGCCAGTCCGCGGGCTCGTCGCCGAGGGCGCGAGGCAGGTTCGCGAACCACCACGTCTCGCCGTCGCCGGTCACCGTGTAGCCGAAGAACGCGCGCCTGCCGAACATCATGTGGTAGACGCCGGGTTCGCCGGTGATGTTCGGGTCCTTGATGATGCCGCCGCAGTTGTACAGGCCGGTGTAGCGCGGTTCGGGCGCCTCGGGGTCGAGCAGCCGCCGGGTGCGCGAGTGCACGCCGTCGGCCGCGATCAGCAGGTCGCCGGTCGCGCTCGTGCCGTCCTCGTACCGGGCCACCACCTGGGAGCCGGTGTCGTCGAAGGAGACCATGCGCTTGCCGTAGGCGATCGGGACGCCCCGTGCGGCGGCGGCGTCCCGCAGGATCCGGTACAGGTCCGAGCGCAGGATCGTGTGGCTCACCGTGCCGTCGTCCAGCGCCATCCCGTTGGGCACCCGGCCCAGGCGCTTGCCCGTGCCGCTCCACATGACCATGTCGGGGGTGGGGATGCCGGCGCGCGCCACCTCGTGGTGCAGCCTGAGCACGCGCAGCGCGGCCATCCCGTTGGAGGCGACGTTGAGGAACGCGCCCACGCCCTCGGCCCCGGCGTCGTACGCCTCGTGGATCTCGGCGTCGATGCCCACTTCGCGCAGCGCCATGGCGATGGCGGGGCCGCCGATCTCGCACCCTGTGATGAGAGCCTTCATCGTGATAACCTTTCGTTCGTCCGAACGAAATATATGCCGAGGCGAGGTCGTATGGCCAGAGATGTTTCGGATCGCCGAAAGAAATTGCTCGACGCCCTGACCACGGCCGGGCGGGAGAACAGCAACGCCGCCGTCATGTACCACACGGCCATGGGCGAGCGGCTGGGCCTCGGCATGAGCGAAGAGAAGACCATCGACCTGCTGCAACGCCTCGGTCCGCTGACGGCGGGGGAGATCTGCCGGCACACCGGCCTGGCCCCCGCCACCGTCAGCAACCTGATCGACCGGCTGGAGGCCAAAGGGCTGGCGCGGCGGGCCCGCCACCCCAAGGACCGGCGCCGCGTCATCGTGGAGGTCGACTGGGAGCGGCTGGCCGGTTTCGACGAGCTGTTCGTGCCGCTGGTGACCGGCCTGGCCGGCCTGTACGAGCGCTACACCGACGAGCAGCTGGAGCTCATCCTCGACTTCCTCGGCCGGGCCACGGCGATCCAGCGCGACGCCACCGCCGCCCTGACCCGGCAGGAAACCTGACCCGTCAGCGGTTCCTGATCGCCGAGCCCACGTCACGGACCTGGTCCGCCAGCAGGCCCAGCGCGCCGACCGCCCGGCCCATCGGGTCGTCGGCGTCGCCGCCCAGCGCCTTGTCCCGCAGGTAGGCGGCCTTGATCTCGGCCCAGCGGGCCGCCTGCTCCGGGCTGAGGCGGCCGCGCAGCTCCGCCAGCTTGAGCAGGTTCGCCTCCGCGTCCGCGGTGAGCGTCTGCGCCTCGCCGAGGTAGTGGTCGTCGACGAGCGCCTCCAGCTCGTCGTCGTTCATCGCCGGGACGATCCGCTCGGCCAGCTTGTTCATGTTCCGGTACGAGCCCTGCAGCCGGTACGGCGGCTCGGTGCGCGAGGAGTCGGCCTGGGCGGCGGAGGCGATGTAGGCCCGGTTGTTGGCCAGCACCACCTCCTGCACCCGCACCAGCTTGCGCAGCACGCTGAGCAGCTGGTCCAGCTCGGGCTTGGTGTACGGGTGCTTCAGCTGGTCGGGCCGTACCGAGGCGTCGCCCCTGGCCAGTCGCACCAGCAGCTCCACGTCCGACCGGTCGCGGGCCGACAGCGGCGCGAGCACCGGGTTGGACGTGAGCGCGTTGTCGACGTAGCTGAGCGCGAACAGGTCGTCCCGGCCCGACAGCACGTCGCCCAGGTTCCACACGTCGGCCCGGTTGGCGAGCATGTCCGGGATCCGGAAACGCTGCCCCGACTCGGTGTACGGGTTGCCGGCCATGCACACGGCGAACCGCTTGCCGCGCAGGTCGTAGGTGCGGGTGCGGCCGTTCCAGACGCCCTCGATGCGCCGCTGCGCGTCACAGAGCGAGATGAACTTCTGCAGCAGCTCGGGCGAGGTGTGCTGGATGTCGTCCAGGTACAGCAGCGTGTTGTTGCCCGCCTCCAGCGCGAACGAGATCTTCTCCACCTCCTGCCTGGCGGTCGCGTTGGGCGCCTCGGCCGGGTCCAGCGAGGTCACGTCGTGCCCCAGCGCGGGCCCGTTCACCTTGACGAACAGCAGCCCGAGCCGGCTGGCCACGTACTCCATCAGCGTCGTCTTGCCGTAGCCGGGCGGCGAGATGAGCAGCAGCAGGCCCATCTGGTCGGTGCGCTTGCCCTCGCCCGTCGAGCCGAGCTGCTTGGCCAGGTTGTCGCCGATCAGCGGCAGGTACACCTCGTCGAGCAGCCGGTTGCGCACGAACGCGCTCATCACCTTGGGCTTGTACTCCTCCAGCCGCAGCCGCTCCCGCTCGGCGGCGACCAGCTCGGTGCGCCGCTTCTGGTACGCGCGAAAGCCCGGCACCCGCTCGGCCGCGAACCGCCGGGTCCTGGCCAGCAGCTCGTCCAGCCGGATCTCCAGCTTCCTGCCGGCGATCCGCGGGTGCGAGCCGAGCAGGTTCTCCACGGTGGCGGTGACGGTGGCGCCGGAGTCGTGCCTGGGCAGGTCGCACAGCTGCACGGCGACGGCTTCGGCCAGCTCGGGCCCCTGCGCGTAAGCGCCGAGCCAGGCACGGGCGAGCTGCACCTGCTCCGGCAGGGCGACGGCCTTGAGGTCGGACTCGAACTCGCGTGTCCTGACCGGCCCGAGCGTGTGGTGGAACCCCTCCAGCAGGTCGCGGGCCGTCTTGCCGGTGACGAACCCGGCGGGCTTGCCGGCCAGCTCCTCCACCAGATACTCACCGGCGAGCGCGGCGTCGGTGTCGGGCAGGCCGGCCGTCGCCAGGAAGGCGGCGATCAGCGCGCCCAGCTCGGCGGAGAGCGTGGCGAGCGCGGGCCCGGGGCCGAACACCTCGCGGGCCCGCACCAGCGACACGGCCCTGGTGGCCAATGTTTTACGTGAAACCTCGTCCACGCCGTGCGCCCAGAAGAGCTGGGCCGCGGCCCGCGCCTCGGGCGGGTAGCGCAGCAGGCCCGCGCCGTCGCGCAGCCGGATCAGCGCGCCGAGGATCGCGGCGGCGTCGTGGTCGTGCACGCCCCGCTCGTAGCCCTCGTCGTAGCGGGCCGCGGCGGCCTCCCGGACCAGGCGGTCCAGGTCGTCGCCCGGCGTGACCCGGTCGAGCAGCGAGGCCGCCAGGTACTCGGCCCGGTAGACCTCGGGCGTCTCCGACACCAGCAGCTGCTCCCAGAAGGGCCGGGTGTCGGCGAACGAGGCCGGCGCCGGCGACCGGAAGTCGGTGCCGGTGATGGCCAGCTGCATCTCCTGGTCGTGAGGCACCAGCGTGAGGTCGATGGGCTGGGTGTTCACCGCGAACCGGTGACGGCCCAGCCTGATCGTCTCGCCGCCGTCCGCGAACAGGTCGAGCCGGTCGCGCAGCGCCCGCCCGGCCTCCTGCTGCGCCGCCTTGACCCGCCCGTCCAGCTCCTCGGCCCGTACGGAGTCGCCGAGCTCGCGCAGCTCGGCCGCCACCGAGCGGAGCTTGGTCACCATCTGGTCGGTGGCGAAGTACGTGTTGATCTCGTCGGGCGAGCCGAGCGTGGCGATCCTGCGGGTGACGCTGGCCAGGATGCGGTCGGCGGAGGCGAACAGCCGGTCCGCGCGCCGGGCGAGGGCGTCGAGCTGGGCCTGCTTGCGCGACGAGAACGCCTCGTACACGTCGTCGCGCTTGCCGCCGAGCTGTTCGGCGAAGTCGTCGATCTCGCCGAAGCGCGACTCCAGGTTCTCGATCTGCAGCATGAGCCGGCCGAGCTGCTCGTCGCACCTGTCGGGGGTGTCGGCCATCGCCAGCGCACCGGTGATGGCCTGGCCGAGCAGCGCGAACTCGGCGGCGAACGCGGCCCTGCCCTCACTGCTCAGCAGCTCGCGGCGGCGGCCGTCGAGCACCGCCCGCGCCCGGTTGACCCCGCCGAGCACCTCGGCGATGCGGCCCAGGATGGCGGTGCGCACGGTGGCGTCGGCGATGTCGAGGGAGCCGACCACCTCGGTCACCACTTCCAGGCCCTCGGACTGCTCGGCGAGCCGTCCGGCGACGGGCTCGGCCTCGGCGGCGGTCGCGATCGCCGCCGCGTCGGCGGCCAGCGCCTCGACGGCCGCGTGGTAGCCGGTGAACGCGTCCTCCCCTTCCAGGAAGGCCACGGCCCGCCTGCCCGCCTCGTCCAGCTCGCCGGCCAGGGTCGCGGCCAGCTCGTCCAGCCGGCCGGTGTCGATGTAGCGCACCTCGCGGAGCGTCACCAGGTGGCCCTGGGCCCGGCGGAGCGTGGCCAGCAGGCTCACCCACCCGTCGGCGGTGCCGGGCGCGTCCGCCCCGGCCCGCCTGACCAGCTGGGTGACCTCCTCGTCGGCCTCGGCGAGCGTGGCGGCGGCCTGGGCGGTGAGCTGCTCGACGTGCTCGTACTCGTCGAGCACCTGCTCGGCGGTGGCGCGCACGTCGGCGAGCGGCTCGCTCAGGCCGTGCTCGGCCAGCCAGTGGTAGCTGTCGAAGGAGCGCGTGCAGGCGGCGATCAGCGCCTCGAACGTGGCGGCCGACGGCGCCATCTCCTCCACCATGCGGGTGACCGACAGGCAGTCGGAGATGCCCCGGACCAGCTCGGCGTTGCCGATCCGCTCCAGCGGGCCGGTGCCGGCGGGCTGCGCGGCCGCGAAGGTGTCGGAGACGTACGGCGTCTGCCACACCTGCATCGGGTGCACCCGCGTCGGCTCCTCGGAAGTGGCGCGGAAGACCACCATCGTGCCGTCGTCGAACAGCGAGTACCCGTGGCAGACGATGGGGTTGGCCACCTCCTTCCTGATCACGTTGTACGGCAGCAGCAGCGAGCGGCCGTCGTCCCTGGCGTGGAAGACGTAGAGCGCGTCCTCGCCGTTGGGCGCGCGCACGACCCGCTCGAACTCCAGGTCCGCCACGTCGGTGTCGAACGTCTTGCTGGCGCCGGTGGTCAGGTAGTAGCCGCCGGGGAAGATCAGGCCCTGGTCCTCGGGCAGCCGCTGGCATGCCTGGCCGATGCCGTCGAGCCTGGTCACGGCCTTGGTGCGGGTGTTGAAGACCAGGTGCCGCCAGGCGTCCTCCTTGTACGGCCTGATCCGCATGAGGATGAGCGGGCCGACGCGGGCGTGCTCGACGTCGGCGTCCGCCAGGCTCTGCAGCGGCTCGGCGACCGGCTCGGCGTAGATGCCCTCGCCGGTCTCCGTGTTGTTCTCGATCTTGATGGTGAGGTCGCCGCCGAGCGTCTCGACGAACACCTCGCCCTGGATGTCGATGTGCGGGTGCCGGCCGAGCACGTGGTCGTCGCGGGTGGCCGGGGTCCACTCGAAGTCGTGGGACGGGGGGAAGACGTGGTCACGCTCCCCCCTGTTGTCCAGATATTTCGTGACTCCGGTGGGGCTGACTGCCCAGCGCAGCACCCGGATGTCGGCCGGCCCTGTCCTGAACACCGCCAGCAGCTTGCCCTCGACCCGCCGGAGCTGCTTCAGCCGGGTCTCCTTGTAGTAGCGGTAGAGCTCGGCGAAGTCCTTCTTGAACGCCGGGTCGTCCAGCGCCTCCAGCTTGCCCTGCTCGAACCGGAACCCGTCGCCCTCCCGGGCGAAGCGGTGCACCGCGAACACGTCCGACACCGACGTCTCCGGCTTGAGCCCGATGAAGACGTTGTAGCCGAACAACATCACCTCACCCAGGGACACGATGTCCCTGGGGACGCAGTTGTTCTCGGTGCGGATCCGCTCGGTGCCCAGCAGCCGCAGCTCCGCCCCGCCGAACACCTCCAGCCGCGCCGCGTTGACCGCCTCGGCGGCCGCGGCCAGCGCCCTGGCCTGGGCGCCGAGCCGGTTCCGCAGCACCTCGTAGGTGCCCGCCTCCAGGTCGACCTGCTCCGTCACGCGTCAGACCTTCGCCGCTGCCAGCGCGGCCACCGGCTGGTCGGCCACGCCCAGCCGCCGGGCCGTGTCCAGCAGCTCGCCGAGCGGCCCCGACTCCGGCCCGCCCTGCTGGATGAGCCGCAGGAGCAGCGCAGAGACGGTCAGGTTCTTCAGGTCCTCGGTGCTCACCCCGCCGACGACGCCCCTGAGGTCCTCGATCAGGCTGGCGCTCCCGTTCAGGTACGGAGCCGCGAGCGAACCCGCCACCTCGGAGTGCTCCATGAAGCCGTCGACCGTCTTGGCGGCGGTGATCGAACCCACCACCTTGTCGAAGAACATCGTCTCGCCGCCGACGATGTCGATGTTGGCCTTGGCCAGGCCCGCGGCCAGCACGCTCGCCTGCGACTCGGCCACCTGGCGGGTGACGTCGATCTGCTTGAGCCGCACTTCCGTGTCGGCCTCCAGGCGCAGGCGGTACTCCTCGTGCGCCCGGCTGGCCTCGTCCAGCGCGGCCATCGCGGCGGCCTTCTCGGTGAGGCCCTCCGCCTCGGCCTTGAGCTTCTCGCCCACGGCCGCGGCGTTGGCCAGCGCCATCGCCTGCTCGCCCGCAGCCTGCGCCTTGAGCCGCTCGCCCTCGACCAGCGCCATCGCCCTGGCGCCCTCGGCCTCGGCCTGCAGCCGCTCGTTCAGCACCAGCGCCTCGGCCCTGCCGACCTTCTCGATCGCCTCGGCGTCGCGCTCCTTGACCTGGACCTCGGCCAGGCCGGACGCGGCCGCCTCGGCCTGCAGACCCTCGGCGAGCCGCATCTTGGCCCGGGCGTCCAGCTCGGCCGCCTGCTGCCTGGCCTCGGCCAGCACCAGCTCCTCGCGGGCCCTGAACTTCGACGCGGCCTCGGCGGCCTCGGCCGCCTTGATGTCCTTGACCAGGTTCTCCTGCGCCTCGGCCTCGGCGGCGATGATGACGGACTGGCGGGTCCGCTCGGCCTCCTCGACCACGCGCAGCCGCTTGATCGACTCCTCCTGCTCGGCCACCGTCTTGTCGACGGCGATGCGCTCGCGGATGACCTCGGCGATCGACCGCTTCTCGGTCTCGACCTCCTTGTCCTTCGCGATGCGCGACAGCTCGGTCTCCCGCTCGCGGGCGATGACCTCCAGCAGGCGGTCCTTCTCGATGCGCTCGGACTCGATGGCGATCACGCGCTCGCGGTTCTTCTCCGCGACGGCCACCTCGCGGTTGCGGTTCTCCTGCTGCACGCCGAGCTGCTCGTCGGTCTTGATAGCGGCGCTCTGGGCGCGCAGCCGCTCCTCCGCCTGCACCCGGTAGGTCTCCGCCTCCTCGCGGGCCTTCATCGTCTCGATCTCGCGCTTCTGCTTGATCTCGGCGTCGGCCTGGCGGCGCTCCAGTTCGAGGATGGCCTCGCGGGCCTCCACGTTCTGGCGGGTGATCTCCTTCTCCTCGGTGCGCTGGAACTCGTTGGTGCGCACGTGCTCGATCGCCGTCAGCTCGGTGATCTTGCGGATGCCCTGCGCGTCGAGGATGTTGCTCTTGTCGAGCTGGTGCAGCGCGGTCTGCTCCAGGTAGTCGATGGCCGCGTCCTCAAGGCTGTAACCGTTGAGGTCGGTGCCGATGAGCCGGACGATCTCGTCACGGAACTCGTCGCGCTTGGTGTAGAGGTCCACGAAGTCCAGGTGCTTGCCGGCGGTCTTGAGCGCCTCGGAGAACTTCGCGTTGAACAGCTCCTGCAGCGTCTTCTCGTCGCTGGCCCGCTCGGTGCCGATGGCCTGGGCGACCTTGATGACGTCCTCGGCGGTCTTGTTCACCCGTACGAAGAATGTGATCTTGATGTCGGCCCGGATGTTGTCGCGGCAGATCAGCCCTTCGCGGCCGGTGCGTTCGATCTCGATGGTCTTCACCGAGATGTCCATCGTCTCCGCCCGGTGCACGACAGGGAGCACCACCGCGCCGGTGAAGGTCACGTCGACTTTGTTGACCTTCGAGATGATCAGCGCCTTGCCCTGCTCGACCTTGCGGAAAAGGCGGCTGATGAGAATCAGCAGGCCGATGAGGATCACAAGGACGACGGCGATGAACACGCCGACGCCGGTGGAGATCACATCCATTCACTGCTCACTTTCGTAAGGCATGACCCAGAAGAACTCGCCGTCTGCGTCGTACTCGAAGATCAGGGCTGTCTGGCCGCGGGTGAGCCGGTCCTGGCCGGTCGTCCTGACCTGGACGACGGCGGAGGACCCGTCCGCGGCGGTGACCTCGGCCTGGCCGAAGTCGGGGGTCGCCCGCCCGGTGCGGATCACGCACCGCTGGCCGACGAAATCCCCACGTGAGGGCTGTGGTCCGTCCGGCACCAGCCTCCGCAGGGGGGCGATCAGCACGCGGGTGGCGAGCCAGGCTCCGCCGAGGGCGAGCACCGGCACGGCCCACAGCAGCGGGCCCGCGGCGAACTGGCTGCCGATCAGCGTGAGCAGCCACGCCAGGGCGACGAGCAGGGAGATCGTGATGCCGGCCGGCACCCCGCCGAACCCGAGCCAGGGGGCGTCGCCCTCAAGGTCGGAAATCCCGGTGATCACGACGATCCAGTACCCGACGACCACGATCAGAAGGAAGCTGAAAACGGCCGTCGGGAAGCTCAGCGCAACCCGCAAGAAGTCAGTCAATACCCGATGCCCCGTCCCCCGGTGCTCGTCATGTCGGACTATATACAGATAAAGAACGAGTAAAGCGAAAAGTTCCCGAATGGTTAGGCATATGTTGCGCGCGGTTAGCCCGCTTGACCTCAACCTCGGTTGAGGAAGCAGGCTGGCCGCATGAACGACGAGATCATGCGGGCCGCGGCCTTCGCCGAGTTCGGCGGCCCCGAGGTGCTGCGGGTGATGGAGCTGCCGGCTCCGCAGGCCGGCCCCGGCCAGGTGCGCGTACGGGTGAGGACCGCCGGGGTGCAGCCGTTCGACGCGGCCGTCCGGGCCGGCTGGACCCCGCCGGGGGTGACGGGCGGGCTGCCGCGGATCCCGGGCAACGAGTTCGCCGGCGTGGTGGACCAGGTGGGGGAGGGGGTGACCGGGGTGACGGCGGGCGCCGAGGTGCTGGGGTTCTCGCTGCTGCGCTGCTACGCCGAGTACGTGGTGGTCGACGCGGGCGACGTGACCCCCAAGCCGGCCTCGATGCCGTGGGAGGTGGCCGGCTCGCTGACCGCCGGAGCGCAGACGGCCGAGCTGGCCCTCGACGGGCTCGCCGTGACCGAGGGCGACACGCTGCTCGTGCACGCCGCCGCGGGCGCGGTCGGCACGGTGGCCGTCCAGGTCGCCGGGATGCGCGGCGCCACCGTGATCGGCACCGCCCGCGAGGAGAACCACGCCTACCTGCGCGACCTCGGCGCCATCCCGGTCGCCTACGGCGCGGGCCTGGCCGACCGGGTGCGCGCCCTCGCCCCCGGCGGGGTGGACGCCGCGCTCGACGGCGCGGGCGGCGACGCGCTGGAGGTGTCGCTGGAGCTGGTCAAGGACCGCGACCGCATCCTCACGCTGGTCGAGCACGACAAGGCCGCCGAGCTGGGCATCAAGGTCACCCGGGGCACGCGCAGCGCCGAGCGCCTGGCCCGCTACGCCGCCTTGTACGCCGAGGGCCGGCTCAAGTTCCCGGTACGCAGGACGTACCCGCTGGAGCGTGCGGCGGACGCGCACCGCGAGATCGAGACCCGCCACGGCGCCGGCAAGATCGTCATCACGGTCTCCTAGGAACGGACGCGCTGCCGCTGGTTGAACCGGCCCACCTTGGCCCGGTTGCCGCACACGTCCATCGAGCACCAGCGGCGGCCGCCGTTCTTGCTCACGTCGTAGAACCAGAGCACGCAGCGCGGGTTGGCGCACTTGCGCACCCGCTCCGGGCGCTCGCCGAGCACCCGGGCCAGGTCGGCGGCCGCCACCCAGGCCGCGTGCCAGGCCGGATCGTCCAGGACGACGACCTCGTACGGCTCGGCGCCGCTCAGCTGGGGGCGGCGGGCGCCGTGGGCCAGCACCGCGTTGAGCGGGGCCGCCTCGCCCCGCTCAAGCAGCGCGCGCATCGCGTCGCGGGCCTGGACCAGCGGGTCGCGGGCGCGCTCCGGGTCGTCGCCGCCTGGCAGATCGTGATCCGCCAGCCAGGCCCGCACGCCGTCGAGATCGTCGAACTGGTCGACCAGTGTGGCGTTGTCGATCCACACGGTGTCGACCAGGTCCAGCCCCACGGGTTCGGTCCTGAGCGGACGCAGTCTCACAGTGATTAACCCCTGAAGTCAGTTTGACCGGTTGCAGATCATCATGCTACCACTTAACCATCGAAAAGACTTTCAACGGTTAAGAGGTTCGCCGTGACCATCCGCTACCGCACCGTCCGGATCGACGGGCTCGACGTCTTCTACCGGGAGGCGGGCGACCCGTCCGCGCCCACGCTCGTCCTGCTGCACGGGTTCCCGACCTCGTCCATCGCCTACCAGGAGCTGATGGGCGAGCTGCGGGACGAGTTCCACCTGATCGCGCCCGACTACCCCGGCTTCGGGCACAGCTCGGCGCCCGCCGCCGGAGAGTTCGGCTACACCTTCGACCGCTTCGCCGACGTGGTGGACCGGCTGCTGGACACGCTCGGCGTGCGGCGTTACGCGCTCTACGTGCACGACTACGGCGCACCCGTCGGCTTCCGGCTCGCCGTCCGGCATCCCGAGCGGATCACCGGCATCGTCACCCAGAACGGCAACGCGTACGAGGAAGGGCTGACCCCGTTCTGGGACCCGTTCAAGAAGGCCTGGGCAGACCCGCAGGCCGGCACGGCGGCGCTGCGGGCGTACTTCACCTGGGAGGCAACCCAGTGGCAGTACACGCACGGCGTGCCGGACACCACGCTGGTCAACCCGGACAAGGCGCTGTTCGACCAGGCGCTGCTGGACCGGCCGGGCAGCGCCGACATCCAGCTCGCGCTCTTCCTCGACTACGGGGGCAACGTCGCCCTCTACCCGCAGTGGCAGGAGTATCTGCGCACGCACCGCCCGCCCGTGCTGGCCGTGTGGGGCCGCAACGACGAGATCTTCGGCCCGGACGGCGCGCGCACCTTCGCCGGGGACGTGCCGGACGCGCGCATCCACCTGCTGGACGCCGGCCACTTCCCCCTGGAGACCAGGCTCGCCCAGATCGCGGCCCTCACCCGCGACTTCCTGCGCGGCCTCTCGGACTGACCCCCGGCCGCCGGGCCTACTGGCGGTGAACCATCGCCTCGGCGATGGCCAGCTGGACATCGTCGAGGCGGTCCTCGCCGTCCTCGACGCTCCACAGCGAGTTCTGCAGCACCCGTCCCAGCGTCCAGCCGGCCGCCCGCGCGGGGTCCAGCCCCAGCGCCTCCACCAGCAGGTCGAAGCGCCGCAGCACGCTCCCGCGCACGTCACCGGAGGCCACCACCTCACCCCACCGGTTGTCCAGCGCGGGCAGCAGGTCGAACCCGGGGTCGCCGGCCAGCGGCTTCGGGTCGATCGCCAGCCACGGCTCCCGCTCGGCGGCCAGCACGTTGTCGTAGTGCAGATCCCAGTGGAGCAGCCGGTCGCCGGGCTCGGGGACGAGATCGGCGACCGCCGCGGCGCACCGGCGCAGCCAGGCCCGGTCCTCCTCCCGGGGCAGCTTCGCCAGTGCCGCGGGCACGTCCTCCACCATCTGCCCGGCGATGTCGCCGAGCCGCCGCAGCCCTTCGGGAGCGGGCCGCGCCACCAGCCGGGCCAGCAGCTCGGCGAGGATCTCCATCGCCTTCATGTCGTCCGGCACCGCCGACAGCGACCGGCTCTCGTCCAGCCGCTCCAGCAGCATCGTCCCGGTGGCCGGGTCGTGCTCCAGCAGCAGCACCGACCCGTCGCCGGCCCAGGCGCGCAGCCCCACGGGCTCGGTCGCGTTCTCGTCGGTGACGGGCTGCAGCTTCAGCGCGGCGGGCGTGCCGTCGGCCCGCACCACGGGCAGCACCAGGGAGACCACGCCGTGCATGGACGCGCCGTCGAGGCGCAGCCCCCACTCCTCCAGATAACGCCTGGCCAGCGCGGGCAGCCCGGCCGACCAGGCCCGTCCCGCCTCGCCCTCCCACTTGACATGCGACTCGGTCAACGCCGGCGGCACCACGATCTCCATGCCACCAGTCTGGCCGCCCGGGCAACCGGTTTTCGGGAGGTCAGGGCCTCGCGCGGGGAGCGGGCGTCAGTAGTGATAGGGGTACGGCGACCAGTCGGGTTCGCGCTTCTCCAGGAACGAGTCGCGCCCTTCGGCGGCCTCGTCGGTCATGTAGGCCAGCCTGGTCGCCTCACCGGCGAACACCTGCTGGCCCACCAGCCCGTCGTCGATCAGGTTGAAGGAGAACTTGAGCATCCGCTGCGCCGTCGGCGACTTGGCGTTGATCTTGCGGGCCCAGTCGAGCGCCGTGGCCTCCAGCTCCTCGTGCGGCACGACCGCGTTGACCATGCCCATCCGGTGGGCGTCGGCCGCGCTGTAGGTGTCGCCGAGGAAGAAGATCTCGCGGGCGAACTTCTGGCCCACCTGGCGCGCGAGATAGGCGGAGCCGAAGCCGCCGTCGAAGCTCGCCACGTCGGCGTCGGTCTGCTTGAACCGGGCGTGCTCGGCGCTGGCGAGTGTGAGATCGGCCACCACGTGCAGGCTGTGGCCGCCGCCCGCCGCCCAGCCGGGCACCACGCAGATGACCACCTTGGGCATGAACCGGATCAGCCGCTGCACCTCGAGGATGTGCAGCCGCCCGGTCGCGGCCGAGCCGTCGGCGTACTGGTAGCCGTCCTTGCCGCGGATGCGCTGGTCGCCGCCGGAGCAGAAGGCCCAGCCGCCGTCCTTGGGCGAGGGGCCGTTGCCGGTCAGCAGCACGCACCCGACGTCGGTGGTCTGCCGGGCATGGTCGAACGCGCGGTAGAGCTCGTCGACGGTCTGCGGGCGGAAGGCGTTGCGCACCTCCGGGCGGTTGAACGCGATGCGCACCGTGCCCTGGTCGACAGCCCTGTGGTAGGTGATGTCGGTGAAGTCGAACCCCTCGACTTCCTGCCACGCCTTGGGATCGAACAGCTCGGAGACCATGGGCCGAAGCCTACCGGGTGGCGGCTCCGGCCCACGGGCCGGTCAGGGGACCTCCGCCCGGAGCTCGGCGAGCAGCTGGCCCTGGTCGGCGAGCATGTCGGTCAGGATGCGGCGGGCGATCCGCAGCAGGTCGGCGAGCTCGGGTGTGGCCAGTGTGTAGACCACGGTGCTGCCTTCACGGATGGCGGTCACGATGCCCGCTCTGCGCAGGACCGCCAGCTGCTGTGAGAGGCTCGACGCCTCGATGTCGATCTGGGCCAGGAGATCCCTGACGGGAAGTGGCCCTTCCTGGAGTAGCTCCAACACTCTGATGCGAGCGGGGTGGCCGAGAGTCCGGAACAAATCCGCCTTGGCCTGGTTGACCTCCACGTGCATAGTGACAGACTAATCCAGCGCAGTTGCATAATTCTTCAAGTCGTAACGTTGTCGGATAGCATGGGCAGCGGGGACTAGGGAGTTGAGCCATGGGCCGAGGAAGAGCCAAGGCGAAGCAGACGAAGGTCGCTCGCCAGCTGAAGTACACCAGCCATCACATCGACTACGACCGCCTCCGCGAGGAGTTGGGCGCCGACGAACGACGTGACGACATGCACCCCGCTACGTCGTCCGATCAAGAGACCGGGCGCGCGCAATAACGCGGGTGAGTCGTGCGGGACTCAGGGTGACGTTGGTGAGCCGCCTGGTCTCGGGCGCCGGATCCGGCGCCGTGAGATCCAGGCGGTGCAACACCTCCCTGATGATCACCCGCATCTCCAGCAGGGCCAGCTGAGCGCCGACGCAGAAGCGCCGGCCGCCGCCGAACGGCATCCAGGCCCTGCTCTGCTGACCATCGAGGAAGCGTTCCGGCCTGAACTCCTCCGGTGACGGGAAAGCCGCCGGGTCCCGGTGCACGAGCGGGATGAACGGTCCCGCGTACGATCCGGCCGGTATCTCGTACTCACCCAGCCGGAGCGGGGCGTCGAGCAGCCGGGGAGCCTCGTAGACCGCGGGCCTGACCCGCATCACCTCCTTCACCACCGCGTCGAGGTACGGCTCGTCGTCGGGCAGCCGCTCCAGGACGTGCGGCAGCCGGAGCAGCCGCTCGAACGCCCAGGCCAGACTGGTCGCCGTGGTCTCGTGACCGGCGATCAGCAGGGTGATCAGCTCGTCGCGGATCTCCTGGTCGTCGAAGCCCGACTCCAGCAGCCTGCTCAGCACGTCCGTGCCGTCCGCCCCGGCGCTCCGCCTGCGGGCGATCTCCTCGTACAGGATCGCGTCGACGCCCGCGCGTGCCTTCAGGAAGCGCGCGTACGGCAGGAACGGCACTCCCTTGGCGCGCTCGCGCAGGCGGGCCGGGAGCATGACGACCGACGTCGCGCCGCCGAGCCGGATCAGGCGGGGGAGCAGCGCGTGCAGCCGGCCGAGGCGCTCCGCGTCGCGGATGCCGAAGACCAGCCTGATGATCACTTCCAGGGTGATCTCCTGCATGCGGTCGCGCAGCGCGATCGGCACGCCGAGCGGCCAGGTCGCGATCTTCTCCGCGGCGATGGCCGCGATCTCGTCGTGGTAGCCGGCCACCTGCCTGGCTCTTAACGGCGGGGTGAGCGCCTTCCGGTGGCGTGACCAGCCGTCGCCGTCCAGCGTCAGCACCGAGTGGGCGCCGACCATCGGCTCCAGGAAGTCGCGCCGCGCGGCGCCGGCCAGGCCGCCGCCCTGGTCGGTGCGGTAGACCTGTTCGGCCAGCTCGGCGGTGGTGACGTACACCTCGGGCGGGAAGCCGAAGTAGCGCACCGTGAAGATCGGGCCGTACTCGCGGTGCAGCCTGTCGAACGCGCCCGCGGGGTCGAGCATGATCCAGGCGGTCTGGGCGGCTGCGGGCAGTCGCGGTCCGGGTGGGAGCATCACAGGTCCTCCGATACGTACGTATGTCATAGACGCTTGTATATATCGATAGCATGGATGCCGTGTCACGGAAAGAGGTTCGCGAGCGGTTGCTCGCCGGTGCGGTGAGCTGCCTGCAGGAGAAGGGCTACGCCCGCACGACCGCGCGCGACCTGGTCGCGGCGTCGGGCACCAACCTCGCCTCCATCGGTTATCACTTCGGAGGCAAGGACGCCCTGCTCAACGAGGCCATCATCGCCTGCTTCGAGGGGTGGACCGAGCGGGTCGAGAAGGCCATCTTCAGCAGCGGCCTCGGCACGCCCCGCGAGCTGCTCGAACGCGCCATGGCCGCGCTGGTCGACGTGTTCGGCGAGATGCGGCCGACGCTGATGGGCTGCGTCGAGGGCTACCCCGCGGCGCTGCGCGAGCAGGCGCTGCGCGAGCGCCTCGCGGCCGCGTACGGCGACGCCCGCGAGGCGGGGGTCGGCATGCTGCGGCGGGCCTCCGCCGAGATGGGCGTCGAGCTGCCGGTCGCGCCCGAGGTCCTGGTCTCGGTGCTGATCGCCATCTCCGACGGGCTGATGATCCAATGGCTGCTCGACCCGGACAGCACCCCCGACTCCCGCCAGATCGTCGACGCCCTCGCCGCGATCTCCGCACTCACCTGACCCCGCCCGTCCCGCGCTTGGGGATCACCTGACTCCGCCCCCGTCCGTGGAGGGTCGTCCGGGATCTTGGTGGTCTCATGCGGTGGGCTCGGCCGTGTGACGCAGGATCGCGTCCGCCACCTCGTCGCGGACCTGAGCCGGCAGCATGTGCCCCATGTCCCGCACCATGAGCAGCTCCGCGCCGGGGATGGCCGCGGCGATGAGCGCGCCGTGGCCGGGCTTGGCGGGCTCGTGCGTGCCCTCGATGACCAGCGTCGGCGCCTCGACCCGGCCGAGCACGCCCTCGGGCTCGAAGCCGGGGTTCGCGGCGGCCGCCCGCCGGTGGTTGACCACCGCCGCCAGGTCCCTGGCCCGCTCGAAGACCCGCTCGGCCAGCCGCCGCTCGGCGTCCTCGTCGAA
Organism: Nonomuraea sp. NPDC049486; assembly: GCF_040676925.1. Taxonomy (NCBI): domain Bacteria; kingdom Bacillati; phylum Actinomycetota; class Actinomycetes; order Streptosporangiales; family Streptosporangiaceae; genus Nonomuraea; species Nonomuraea sp. NPDC049486. The sequence continues at coordinate 56,999 of NZ_JBFAPV010000012.1, read as the reverse complement.
CGGCAGCGCCGTCCCGTTCAGCACCCGCGCCTCGGCGATCATCCGGTCGATCTGCTCGCCCCGGCTGGCCGGCGGCGGGCTCTGGATCGCCTCGGTGTAGAACGCCGTGAACTCCGGCGTGGGCGGCGGCAGGCTGCCCTCCGGCTGCGGCTGCCCGGTGAGCGCCCGCATGAGCACCTCGCCCTCGTGCCCGCCCAGCGGCGACGAGCCGATCACGGTGAGCGTGCGTACCCGCTCCGGCCGCTCCACCGCCACCAGCTGCCCGAGCAGCCCGCCCGCCGAGTGGCCCACCAGGTGCGCGCTCTCCAGCCCGTACGCGTCGAGCACGCGCAGCACGTCGTCCTTGATGTCGAGCCAGGTGTACGGGTTCGCGTCGAAGTCGACGGTGCCCGATCTGCCGGTGTCGCGATGGTCGTAGCGGATGACCCTGCGCCCGCCAGCCACCAGCCTGCCGACGAACTCCTCCGGCCACAGCACGCCCTGCGACATCGACCCCATCACCAGGAGAACGGGCGGGTGATCAGGGTCGCCGAACTCCTCCGTCCAGAGCTCGACGCCGTCCACGTTGATCAGGTTCTCTGTCATGCCTCCAAGCTTGGCCCCGACCGGCGCCGGTGCCTTCCGTAGGACTACTGGGCACTACAGAAGGCGGGCGAGTTCAGTACGACTGGTGATGCCGAGCTTGGGATAGATCTTGTACAGGTGATACTCGACCGTGCGCGGGCTGAGGAACAACCGCGCCGCCACGTCCTTGCTCGACGCCCCCTCGGCCACCAGGCGCGCGATGCGCAGCTCCTGCGGCGTCAGGGCCGCCGCAGGGTCGGCCTCCGGCACGTCGCCCGCCGCCTCCCCGGCCGCGCGCAGCTCCCCGCTCGCGCGCCGGGCCCACGGCTCCGCGCGCAACCGGGTGAACGTCTCCAGCGCCGAACGCAGCCGCCCCCGCGCCTGCCCTGGCCGGTGCGTACGGCGCAGCCGCTCGCCGTGGAGCAGAGCTGTGCGCGCCGCCTCGAACGGCTCCCCGTGCAGCCGCGCCGCCTCCTCGAACAGCGCCGCGTCCCCGTCCACCAGCGCCCGGCAGCGCAGCAGCGACGCCCGCGACTCGGGCGTGCCGGCGTTCGCCGCCCACCGTTCCAGCCCGTCCAGGGCCTCGCGGGCCGCCTCCGGCTCACCCGCGGCCACGGCCGCCTCCACCCGGTCCGGCGCTGTCCGCCACACCACCGTCGGATGCCCCGCCGCCGCCAGGGCGGTGAACCGGGCATGCGCCGCGTCGTACCTGCCCAGCCCCAGATCGAGCATCGCCAGCGCGTACGAGGCCACACCCGCGCGCAGCCCCACCCGGTGCGGCACCGCGATCGCCAGGGCCCGGCGCGCGTGCTCCCGGCAGGACTCCTCCTGGCCGCGCAGCGCCGCCACCACGGCCAGGTTCGCCAGATGGGCGGCCTCGCTGTTGGTGTATCCGGCCTCCCTGGCCAGCGCCAGCCCTTCCTCGGCTACGGCCTCGCTCTCGGCCAGCCTGCCCCTGAGCCGCTCGCCCGTGGACACGAACTCCAGCACCACCGGTAGCTGCCCGACCATGCCGGACACGCGCGCCACCCGGCCCGCCCGCCCGACCAGCTCGGCCGACACGTCCGCCTCGCCCAGATAGCTCGCCGCCGCCGACGCCCACAGGAACTCGGCCGCCTCCCGCAGCTCCCCGGTCCTCGCCAGCGCACCCCGCAGCAGCTCCGCCCCGCCGCCGTCGTCGAGCCGCGCCCCGATCCCGGCCACCACGTCCCGCAGGAACCCCGGCGGATGCGCCAGCGCCCTGCGCCCGATCTCCACGAGAGCCGGGATGTCGCCCACGTAGTTCGCCGCCTCGGCGGCGTCGGCCAGCATCTCCATGCTGTCGCCCCCGGCGAGGATCCGCACGGCCTCCGCGGCGTCCCCGGAGTTCAACTCGAACCGCCCCCGCAACTGCCTGATCTCCCGCCGCAACCCATCGAACCCCTTGGGACCGCTCCTCCCTCCAGCCGTCTCGTCCCGGGCGTCTGCTGGGGGACGGTTCGCTCTGTGAGGGGATGTGGCTTCCGCCTTCGCAGACCCTTCCCCCTCCTGGACGGGCGCCCTCCCACGGGCGGTCTCAGCGCGGGTCTCCTCCGGGGTACGGGTCAAGGGCGCGGCTTCGGACGGCCCTTCTCCCCGAGCGGGTGTTCTCCCGCCGGTCGGGAACCGGGTCAAGGGGGTGGCTGCCGGCGGCCCTTCTTGTTCCCGGGTGGGCGTTCTGCCAGCGGTCGTCTCGTCCCGGGCGTCCGCTGAGGGACGGTGCACTGTGTAAGGGGATGTGGCTTCCGTCTCCGGCGCCCTTTCCCGCTCGTGAGCGAGTGGTCTCTCGTCGCCGGTCTCTGGTGCGGGACGGGGCGTTGGGTGGTTCGGGGGCGTGAGGGGTGAGCCTTCTTTCTGGTGTGCGGGTGTTGTCTCGTGGAGGGGTTCTGTGGGGGTGTGGGTGGGGTGGTTCTGGGTGAGGGCGTGGGCCTCGGCGAGGTAGGTCTGGGCCTGGCCTGGACGGCCGCCGAGCCAGGCTGCGGTGGCCGCGTCCGTGTAGCGGCGGGCGCGGGTCCAGGGGTCGGGGGTCAGCTCCGCCGCACGGCCCAGTGCCGTCGCCGCGTCGCCGTACCCGCCTCTGGCTCGGGCTCCGTCGGCCGCGGCGGCCAGCGCGGCGGCCACCGGCTCGTCCCGCCCCATGGCGGCGGCCGCCAGGTGCCAGGCCCGCCTGTCACCTTCCACCAGCTCGGCCAGCACCGCGTGCGCCCGCCGTACCTCCACCGGGCCCGCCGCCCCGTGCACCGCCGACCGCACCAGAGGATGCCGGAACCGGACCGCCGCCCCGTCCACCACCACGAGCCCTGCCTTCTCCGCCTCATAGAGCCCGGCCAGAGCAACCTCTTCGCGCAGGCTCACCGCCGCAGGCAGCTCCCGTGCGGGTGCCCGCACCGACGCTTCCGTCACACGCGCCCTCGCGGGTGCCTCCCTGGACGGACCATCCCCGTTCGGCCATGCCCGTACGTCGGTCTCCGCCACGGACGGCGTGGTCTCGTTCGGCCGCGCTCTCGCGGCGGTTTCCATCTCGGGTGGGGTGGTTGCGCGCGCCGGCGCATCTGCGGGGGTCTCCGTCTCGGTCGGTGGTTGCTCGTGCTGGGTCCGTACGGGTGAGTCCAGGAGGGACGCGGTGCGGAGGGTCAGGGTGAGGTCCGGTTCCAGGGATGCCGCGAGGAGGACGCGGCGGGCCGGGGCCGAGAGGCGGGTCACCTGGTCGCCGAAGAGTTGGGCGCCGCCCGGCAGGGGGTCGGGGAGGGGGAGGCGGCCGGCGAGCTGGTCGGGGCTCAGGGACGCCAGGGTCTCGCCGAGGACGAGAGGGTTGCCGCCGGTGAGCGACACCAGGCGGGCGCGGACCGGGGGCGCCGCCGGGGCCAGCGAGTCCACCAGCGTGGCCGCGCTCTCGTCGTCCAGCCCGCGCAGTCGCAGCTCGGGAACACCCTTGTGGACGCCGTCACCCCGGACCGCCAGCAGCATCCCGACCCGCTCGGTGCGGACACGCCGGGCCGCGAACAGCAGCGCGTCGGCCGACGCCCGGTCCAGCCACTGGAGGTCGTCCACCAGGCAGAGCACGCCGCCGTCCTCCGCCGCCTCCGCCAGCAGCGACAGGACCCCGGCCGCCACCAGGAACCGGTCCTCGGCCGGCGCCGCCAGCCCGAGCGCCCCGGCCACGGCCTGGCGCTGCGGCGCCGGGAGCGCGTCGAGCAGCCCGGTCACCGGCCGCAGCAGCTGGTGCAGCGCGGCGAACGCCAGGTCGGCCTCGGCCTCGACGCCCCACGCGCGCAGGACGGTCAGCCGCGGCCCGGCCAGGGTGGCGGCCAGATCGAGCAGGGCCGACTTGCCGATGCCGGCCTCGCCCCGCAGCAGCAGGGCCTCTCCCGCACCGGCCGGCGCCGCGTCGATCACACCCTGGATCGCGGCGATCTCGGTGGCTCGGCCGTACAGCATGAGAATGACCCTATAAGGCCCAATATGGTGATGAATGTCACGTACGAGCAGACGAAAAGGCGCGCCCCCGAAACCGGGGGCGCGCCTTCATCGCGGATCATGGCATCCGGTGAGATGCCTCATCCGTCGTCTCGGACACCGGCGCGCCGGCCGGGCCCGTGGACTGGACGGCCCTGTCGGACCGCTCGTGTGCCCAGCGAGACGCGTCGGACGCGGAGTCCTTCATGTGCTCGGTCCACTGCTGGGCGTTACGCCGGTAGAACATGAAGCCGGCCGCGCCGATGGCGAGACCGGTCACCAGGACGGCCGTCGGCCAGCGCCGCGACTGCTGCCGCCGGACCGGGCTGACCCGGATCGCGGCGTCGTTCAGCATCGAGCTGACTGCCGGTGCGAGTTGGTCCTCGACCCGGTGGGCGGCCTTCTTCAGCCTGGGTGCAGCCCACATCCGGGCGTCGTCGACCCGCCTGTTGGCGGCCAGCTTGGCCTGGTCGGCCATCGGCGCCATGCGCGCGCCGGTTTTCATGGCCTGGGCCTTCATCCGGCCCTGCCACGTGGTGGGCACTTCTATGACCACGCGGCGTCGTCTTCTCAGTGTCAGGGACACGACTACCTCCCCTGTCGTTGGGGCCCCGCGCGTGACCTTCCCGATACAAAGCGGCTCAATCATGGCCCGCCGTGGGAGGATGGCGGCGGAGGCCTTAGGGCCATGGTTGTCAAAACACCACAATTCCACCCTGTGCATAGAGGAAGGCAGCTGTCTCGTGGCTGAGAAGCTGATTGCGAATCTGCAGACCAATCGCGGCATGATCAAGGTCGAGCTCTTTCCCAACAGAGCCCCCAAGACGGTGCGAAACTTCGTGGAGCTGGCCGAAGGCTCCCGCGAGTGGACCCACCCGGGCTCCGGCGAGAAGAGTAACGACCGCTACTACGACGGCACGATCTTCCACCGTGTCATCCCGAACTTCATGATCCAGGGCGGCGACCCGCTCGGTGAGGGCTTCGGCGGGCCGGGCTACGAGTTCGACGACGAGATCCACCCCGAGCTCTACTTCAACCGTCCCTACCTGCTGGCCATGGCCAACGCGGGCAAGAAGATGGGGAAGGGCACCAACGGGTCGCAGTTCTTCATCACGACCGTGCCCACGCCGCACCTCAACGGCCGCCACACGATCTTCGGCGAGGTCGTCGAGGGGCAGGACGTCGTCGACGCCATCTCCAAGACCAAGACCGGGCGTAACGACAAGCCGGTCGAGGAAGTCGTCCTGGAGTCGGTCACCATCGACCGCGTCCCGGCCTGACGCGCGGCCGCCTGTCCGGCCTTCCGGGTTCCTGCGCTCTGCAGGCCCCCCTTCCCGGAAGCCGGGCCGCGCCGGCCCGGCGCGCGGGAGGCGGCGTCACCCCGTCCGAGCAGCGGACGCGGGAGTGGCCCGCAGGCTTTAGGCTGCGGGCATGACCAGCCAGCCGCCCCTCCCGCCCTCGCAGCCCGAGCAGCCCGCGGAGACGGTCCCCACGTGCTACCGGCACCCCGACAGGGAGACGTGGGTCCGCTGCCAGCGGTGCGACCGGCCCATCTGCCCCGACTGCATGCGCGACGCGGCGGTGGGGTTCCAATGTCCCGAGTGCGTGGCCGAGGGCAACCGGGGGATCCGGCAGGCGAAGTCGACGTTCGGCGGCGCGGTGGTCCGCGCTCCCTACGTGACGTGGACGATCCTGGCGGCCAACGTGCTCGTCTTCGTCGCACAGTACTTCGTGCCGGACATCCAGCGCCTCCTGGGCATGAACTCCCTCTTCGTGGCCCTGGGCGACGAGTACTACCGGCTGATCACCGCCGCGTTCGTGCACGGCGGGATGTTCCACATCCTGTTCAACAGCTGGGCCCTCTACGTGATCGGGCCGTACCTGGAGCGGGCGTTCGGACACGTCCGCTTCGTCGCGCTCTATCTGGTGAGCGCGCTCGGCGGGTCGGTCCTCGGGCTGTGGATGGACAACCCGCGCATCCTCACCGTCGGCGCCTCGGGAGCCATCTTCGGCCTGTTCGGCGCGGTGTTCGTGGTGGGGCGCAGGCTGAACCTGGACGTGCGCGGCATCGCCGTGCTGATCGCGATCAACCTGGCCATCACCTTCATCGTCCCCGGCATCAGCTGGACCGGCCACATCGGCGGCCTGGTCACCGGGGCAGCGCTGTCGGCGGCGCTGGCCTACGCGCCCCGGGAGAACCGCGCCGTGTGGCAGGGGGCGGCGGTCGCGGGGTTCGTGGCACTGCTCGCCGTGCTCGTGGTCGTCAGAATTCCCATGATCACCATGGCGATCCTGGGCTGACGTCCCCAGCTGTGGAAAAGCTGTGGAAAAGAACTAGCGCCAGCGGGTGGAAAGAACCACACCGAAGATGATGAAAACAAACCCGATCAGCAGGTTCCAGTTCTGCAGATCGCCGATGAAGGGCGCCCGCGGGGCCACGTAGTAGGTGGCGATCCACAGGATGCCGATGATCCACGCGGCGACCATCGTCGGCGCCAGCCAGCGAGGGCTGACCTTGATCTGCTGGGTCTTCTGCGGCGGGGTGTAAACCGCCTTCTTGCGCGTCTTGGGCTTGGGCACTGGATGACTCCTGCTGAGGGCCTGGGCTTCCGGATCGTCCGCAGGCTCTGCGTAAAGGGTAGTGGTAGCGAGCCCCAGGATAGTCGCCACGCGCACGGGATGGCGATCCCCGGCGCCCGGAGTCGTCCCGCTTACCCTGGTCGGGTGCGGATCGTGCTGCGGACCACGGGGGAGCTGAGCATCACCGCCGGCCTGGTTCTGGCGCTCTTCTGCGCCTATCTGCTCTGGGGCACCGGCGCCTACACGGCGAGCCAGCAGCTGTTGCTGCAGCGCGCGCTGGCCGCCGAGAACGCCGCCCGGCCGCCCGCCGTCGAGCTGGGCGACGCCGTGGCGCTGCTGCGCATCCCCAGGCTGGGCCACGACTTCCGCTACGCGGTGGTCGAGGGCGTACGGGCCGAGCACCTGAAGAAGGGCCCCGGCCACTACCCCGGCACCGCCATGCCCGGCCAGGTCGGCAACTTCGTCGTCTCCGGCCACCGCACCACGTACGCGGCCCCGTTCAACCGCGTCGACGAGCTGGAACGCGGCGACGAGCTCGTGGTCGAGGCCCGCGAGGCCCGCTACACCTACCGGGTCACCTCGCAGGACATCGTCGAGCCCGGCGAGGTGGACGTGCTCGCCCCGGTGCCCGGCATGCCGGGCCTGCGGCCCATCCGGGCGTACATCACGCTGACGACCTGCCACCCCGAGTACTCGGCGGCGCAACGGCTGATCGTGTACGGGGTGCTGAAGGACACCGAGCCCAGGAAGGCATGACGATGTACGGCTGGCTGTGGCGCAGGCTCCCCGGCGGTCCAGGACGGCGGCTGCTGTGGGCCGCCCTGCTGGTCGCCACGGCGATGGCCGTACTCTGGTTCTCGGTGTTCCCGCTCCTGGAACCCGCTGTGACGCTCGACGAGGTGACGGTGCGCCGATGACCCGCGTGCTGGTCGTGGACAACCACGACAGTTTCGTGCACACCATCGTCCAGTACCTGAAGGTGCTGGGCGCGAGCTGCGACGTGCGGCCCCGCGACGAGGTGCGGGTGGACGACGCCGACGGCTATGACGGCGTCCTGATCAGCCCCGGCCCCGGCACACCCGAAGCTGCCGGGGTCAGCGTCCCGCTCGTCCGCCACGCCGCCCGGCGCGGGCAGCCGCTGCTCGGCGTCTGCCTCGGCCACCAGGCCATCGCGCACGCCTACGGCGCCACCGTCGCCCGCGCCCCCGACCTCGTGCACGGCGGCACCAGCGCGATCAGCCACGACGGCAAGGGGGTGTTCGCGACGTTGCCCTCGCCCGTCCGCATGACGCGCTACCACTCGCTGGCCGTGCTCCCCGAGACCGTCCCCGAGGAGCTCGAAGTCACCGCCCGCACCGGCGACGGCGTCATCATGGGCCTGCGCCACCGCGCCGCGCCCGTCGAGGGCGTCCAGTTCCACCCCGAGTCGGTGCTCTCCGAGCACGGCCACCGGCTGCTCGGAAACTGGCTGGAGAAAACGCTGTAACGAACCGGAGCCTCAGAGCGACAGACAGATGAGCGTCCCCGCCGTTGCCCCCGAGCGGCGGGGGCGCGCTTCTATTTGGCGATCCTTCGGATCGCCGGCTCGTCGCTCAGATCCGGTGTCTTCCCTCGTCGTTCGGTCGCTGCGCTCCCTCTCTCCTCAGTCCAGACACCGGCGCTCCTCGCAAGACCTTCCCTGTACGGAGGTCGGGCACTGGAGTCGGTCCTTTGTTGGTGGGGCGGAGGGGTTTTTGATGTGAAGGGCCGCCAGCCCCTGTGGGGATGGCGGCCCTTTTTTAGCCTAGGCCGTCGCCTACGTCGCCTGGGGGCTCGTCCTGGCTCGGGAAGCCGTCGTCGCCGTCGTCGGTCGGGACGTCGTCCGTCGGGAAGTCGTCGGTCGGGAAGTCGTCCGACGGCTGCTCGGTCGGGGTGGGGGCCGCCGGGCCTTGCGACACGACGATGGTGACCGTCATGTTGGGCTGGAGCTTGGCGCCCTCACCCGGGTTCTGCTGGATGACCGTGCCCTGGGCCTGGTCGCTCGGCTGGGTGACGACCTTGACCTTGAAGCCCGCTTCCTCCAGGGTGCGGCGGGCCTCCTCCTCGGTCATGCCCTGGACGCTCGGTACGGCTACGGCCTCCTTCGGGATGAAGAGGGTCACCGTGTCGCCCTTGGCGACCGAGGCGCCGGCCTTGGGATCGGTGCGGAAGACCTTGCCCTCCGGCTGGCTGGACGCGCGCGTCTTGATCGTGCTGCTGAGCCCCAGCTCGGTCAGCCTGGCGTTGGCCTCTTCGGTGGTCATGCCGATGAGGTCGGCGGGGACCTTCACCTTCTCCGCGCCCTTGGAGACCACGACCTTGACCGTGGCGCCCTTCTCCACCTCGGTGCCCTCGGCCGGATCGGTCTCGATGACCGTGTCCTTGTCGTACTCGGCGCTGAACTCCTCGGTGACCTCCGCCGTGAGGCCGAGCTGCTTCAGCTGGCTCTCGGCGTATTCACGCGTCTTCGCCTCCAGCCCCGGCACCTTGACCGTGGTCGGGGCCGTCGGGCTGCCGCCGCCGCTGAACATGACGTAGCCCAAGGTGATGAAGGCACCGATGACCAGCAGCGGGATGATGATCCACAGGGCGGTCTTGACCGCGTTGCCGCCGCCGTTGTTCGCCCGGCGGCGCCCGCCCCGGCCGCCGCCCTCGTCGTACTCGTAGGGCGGGACGGCGCTGGAGTGCTGGGTGGCCGGGCCGGTGGCGGCCTGGGTGGCCGTCATCATGCGGGTGCCCTGACCGTAGCCGTTCATCGCCATCGTCTGGGCGTCGACCGGCATGCCGGACATGGCGCGCTGGATGTCGGCCCGCATCTCGGCCGCACTCTGGTAGCGGTGCGCCGGATCCTTGGCCATGGCCTTGAGCACGATCGCGTCGGCCCACTGGGGGATCTCCGGGTCGATCTGCGACGGCGGGATCGGCTCCTCGCGGACGTGCTGGTAGGCGATCGCGACGGGGGAGTCGCCGGTGAACGGCGGCTGGCCGGTGAGCAGCTCGTAGAGCACGCAACCGGTTGAGTAGATGTCGCTGCGGGCGTCGACGCGCTCACCGCGTGCCTGCTCCGGCGAGAGGTACTGGGCGGTGCCGATGACCTGGGCCGTCTGCGTCATCGTGGCGGCCGAGTCGGCCATCGCGCGGGCGATGCCGAAGTCCATCACCTTGACGTCGCCGGCCGTGGTGATCATCACGTTGGCCGGCTTGATGTCGCGGTGCACGATGCCGCCGCGGTGGCTGTAGTCGAGCGCGCGCAGGATGCCGTCGACCAGCTCGGTCGCGCGTTCCGGGATCAGCCGCCGGTCGGCGCGGAGCAGGTCGCGCAGCGTCCTGCCGTCGACGTACTCCATCACGATGTAGGGCACGGGGGCGCCGTCGGTGACGTCCTCGCCGGTGTCGTAGACCGCGACCACGGCCGGGTGGTTCAGCGACGCCGCAGACTGGGCCTCACGGCGGAAACGGGCCTGGAAGGTGTGATCACGGGCCAGGTCCGACCGAAGGGTCTTGATCGCGACGATCCGGTCCAGCCGGATGTCTCTGGCGCGATACACCTCGGCCATGCCGCCGCGCCCGACGACACCGTCGAGCTCGTAGCGACCTCCGAGAAGCCGAGGCTGAGTCATTTCCTGCACTGTCCCTTACCGTTCATCTTGGTGCCGGCCTGCTCGGGGGGCGGCCGCCGGTGTCCATCATCGACCCGTTGGCGCGTCACGTCTCCTCCTTCGGCGGGTTCGAGTCACCCGGGTCCGGCGAGGCGGAAGGTGTCGGGGTCGTCGGCGTCGTGGTGGGGGTCGGGGTCGGCGTGGGGGTCGGGGTACGGGTCCTGGTCGGGGTCGGGCTCGGCGTCGGCTGCGTCGTCGGCGTAGCCGACTTGCTTACCGTAGCCGACGGCGAGGCTACCGGCCTCGACGACTTGACCGTAACCACAGGAGGCCGACGGGTCTCGGTTTTGGTCCGTGAGGGCTTCTGCCGGGGCTTGTCGGAAGCAGGCAGCGGAGGCGTCGTCGTCTCCGGAACGACGAGCGGCGGAGTCTGAGGGGCGGGGGTGAGCGCCCACGCGCTGAAACCCACGGCCACGACGGTCCCGGCCGCCGCCGCCGTCGTCAGCACCCGCCCGAACCGGCGCCGCGGCGGCGTCTCCTGCAGCTCCGTGACCGGCTCGGCGCCCATGGCCGCGGGCCCGTCCGCCGTCCGGTCTTCCTGGCGGGGACGGATCGGGAAGCCCGAGGGGTCGGTCAGCGAGCCGAGGTCGGCGCCGCCGGCCGACAGCGACTCGCGCAGCACGTACGCGCGATCGGCCAGCTCCCGCGCGGAGCCGGGCCGATGCGCGGGATCTTTGGCCAGCAGCGCCGCCACGAGCTCGCGCACCGGGGCGGGCACGTCGACGCCCAGCGCCGGCGGCTGCTCGCCGAGGTGGCGCAGCGCGATCGCCACCGCGCTGTCGCCGTGGAACGGGGCCCGGCCCGACAGGCATTCGTAGGCCACCACGCCCAGGGAGTAGAGGTCTGTCGATGGCGTGAGCGGCAGACCCTGGGCCTGCTCCGGGCTGACGTACTGGGCGGTGCCGAGCACGGTGCCGGTCTGCGTCACCGGAGCCGCCTCCATGGCCCTGGCGATGCCGAAGTCGGTCACCTTGATCGTGCCCTCGTGCGTCACCAGCAGGTTGCCCGGCTTGATGTCGCGGTGGATCACGCCGGAGGAGTGGGCGGCGTGCAGCGCCTTGGCCGTCTGGTGGAGCACGTCGAGGGTGACCTCGGCGCCGAGCGGGCCGTTGCGGACCAGGATGGTCGACAGCGGCTCGCCGTGCACCAGCTCCATGACCAGATAGGCCCGGTCGGCCTGCTCTCCGTAGTCGAAGATCTGCGCGATGCCGGGGTCGGCGAGGCCGGCGGTGATGCGGGCCTCGTTGCGGAACCGGCCGCGGAACGCGGGGTCGGCGTGGATGTGGCTGTGGAGCACCTTGACGGCCACCTCGCGCCCGAGCAGCTCGTCGCGGGCACGCCAAACCTCCCCCATGCCGCCGGCGGCGATGCGGGAGATCAGGAGATAGCGGTTACCGAGCCGCATGATTCAGCACGTTACCGTCCATTACTTCAGCACCGCCTCCATCACCGCTTTCGCGATGGGCGCGGCCGTTCCGCCACCCGTCGCCTCCCCGCCGCCGCGCACGGCGCCGGACTCGACCATCACCGCGATCGCGATCTTCGGGTCGTTCGCGGGGGCGAACGAGATGAACCAGGCGTGCGGCTGCTGGCCCTGAGCGGTCTCGGCGGTTCCGGTCTTCCCAGCTACTTGGACGCCGGGAATCTGCGCGCGGTTCGCGGTGCCGTTGGCCACGACGCTGATCATCATGTCGGTGAGCTCGCCCGCCGTCTCGGAGCTGACCGCCTCGCTGAACTCCTCGGGGTCGGCCTCGTCGATCGTGTCGCCGTTGGGGTCGGTGATCTTGTTGACGAGGTACGGCTTCATGACCACGCCCTCGTTGGCGATGCCGGCCGCGATCATCGCCATCTGGAGCGGCGTCATCTGGTTGCTGCGCTGGCCGATGGAGGCCTGGGCGACGGCCGCCGCGTCCTCCTTGGGGCCGAAGTCGCTCTTGGCCACCGACATCGGGACGGCCAGCGGCTTGCCCGCGCCGAACTTCTCCAGCTGCTCGCCCATCGCCTCGTGGCCGAGGTCGATGCCGATCTTGCCGAACGGCGTGTTGCAGGACCTCTCCAGCGCGAAGCGGAGCGTGACCTGGCCGGAGCCGCACGCCGCGCCGCCGTAGTTGGGCAGGTCGGCGGTCGTGTTGGGCAGGTCGAGCACCTGCGGGGCGTCCACGGTGGTGTCGGCGCCGCGGCTGGAGTCGTCCTCCAGGAAGGCGGCGGCGGTCACCACCTTGAACGTCGAGCCCGGCGGGTAGGTGTTCTCGATGGTGCGGTTGAGCAGCGGCTGGCTCTTGTCCTTGGCCAGCTCGTCGTAGCGGCCGAACACCTCGGACTTGTTGGTGCCCGACAGCTCGGCCGGGTCGTACGTGGGGAGCGAGACCATGGCGAGGATGCCGCCGGTCTTCGGCTCGATCGCCACCACGGCGCCGCGCTTGCCGCTCTCGCGCAGCGCGTCGTAGGCGGCCTTCTGCGCCTCGGGGTTGATCGTCAGGTCGACGTTGGCGCCCCTGGTCGGCTCGCCGGTGAACAGGTCGATGCCGCGCTGCAGCAGCAGGTCGGCGCTGGAGCCGTCGAGCAGGTCGTTCTCGCTGCGCTCGATGGCCGACTCGCTCTCGGGCGAGAAGAAGCCGGTCACGTGCGCGTACAGGCGGCCCTCGGGATACTCCCTGAGGAAGCGGAAGTCGCCCTTGGTCTCCTTCGACTGGGCCACGATGACCTTGCCGCCCGCGGTGATGCGCCCGCGCTGCACGGCGTACCGCTCGTAGAAGTTGCGGGTGTTGCGGGCGTCGTCGCTCAGACTCTGCGCGCGGACGCCCTGGAGGACGTTCACGTTGATCATCAGGAGGCCGAACATGGCCAGGCAGGCCACGGCGGCGCGCTTGATAGTCCGGTTCATCGCTGGAACACCTGCGTCATTCCTTCGTTCTGGATCGCCTGGGGCGGCGGCCTGCGCGCCGCGTCGGACATGCGCACGAGCAGCGCGATGAGGATCCAGTTGGACAGCAGCGCCGAGCCACCCTGGGACATGAAGGGGGTGACCAGGCCGGTCAGGGGGATGAGATTGGTGACACCGCCGACGATGATGAAGATCTGCCAGGCCAGCAGGAACGACAGGCCGGCGGACAGCAGCTTGGTGAACGGGTCGCGGGCGGCGAGCGAGGTGCGCAGACCGCGCTGCACGATCAGCGCGTAGATCACGAGGATCGCCATCAGGCCCGTCAGGCCCAGCTCCTCGCCGGTGGCGGGGAAGATGAAGTCGGAGAAGGCCAGCGGGATCAGCTCGGGGTGGCCCTGGCCGAGCCCGGTGCCGAGGATGCCGCCGGATCCCATGGCGAACAGGCCTTGCATGAGCTGCTCGCTGCCGCCGACCGCCCTGTAGAGCTCCTCGTTGGCGGGGTCGAGGTAGACCTCGAAGCGCTGCTGGACGTGGTCGAAGACCATGCCGGCCAGGATCGCGCCGCCCAGGAAGAGCAGGATGCCGATGATCACCCAGGAGATGCGCTGGGTGGCGATGTAGAGCATCGCGATGAACGTGCCGAACAGCAGCAGCGAGGAGCCCAGGTCCTTCTGCAGGACCAGGATGCCCAGGCTGACGCCCCAGGTGATGAGCACCGGGCCGAGGTCGCGGGCGCGCGGCAGGTCGATGAAGAGCAGCCGCCGCCCGGCCAGGGCGAGCACGTCGCGCTTGGCCACGAGGTAGCCGGCGAAGAAGACGACCAGCGCCAGCTTGGCGAACTCGGCGGGCTGGATCTGACCCAGTCCGGCGATGCCGATCCAGATGCGGGCGCCGTTGATCTCCTGGCCGAGGAACGGGATCAGCGGCGAGACCAGCAGCAGCAGCCCCAGCGCGCCGGCGGTGTAGGTGAGCCGCTGCAGGGCGCGCTGGTCACGCAGGAAGATCAGGGTGACGCTGAACAGCACGATGCCGATGAGCGTCCACAGCAGCTGGGTGTTGGGCGAGGCGAGCGTGGCCGACGGCAGCGTGGAGTCGGTCTCCGACAGCCTGAAGATCATCACCAGGCCGAGGCCGTTGACCAGCGTGACCAGCGGCAGGATCAGCGGGTCGGCCCACGGCGCGAACTTGGCGAGCACGAGGTAGGCGGCCAGCATCAGGCCGCCCAGGCTCAAGCCGTACGTCAGCATGCCCGAGGGGATCGCCCCGTCCATCGCCAGCCCGACGTTGGCGTAGGCGCCCATCGTGATCACGACCGCGAACGCGAGCATGACGAGCTGGGCCATGCGTCGCTTGGCGGGCATGGGCACGGGGGCTGCGGCCACTTCGCTCATCTATTGAGGTTTCGTCCTTGTGGGAGTGGGAGATGGCGACGCGCTCGCGGTGGGGGTGGGTTCCGCGAACTTCATCGTGTTGATCTTGGTGAGGCCCTCGGCCACGTCGCCGACCTCGATGCCGTCCTTGACCAGAGCCTGGTCGGGCGGCGAGAGCCGGGACAGGGCCTTGCCGGTGTGCTGGGCCACCTTGAAGAACTGAACGGGGCCCACCTCCTGCTGGATGCCCTGGAAGACGACCACTTCGTCGGCCCAGGCCCCGACGAAGAACTGGTCCTGCGTCCATTTCCAACCGAAATAGCCGCCGACGCCCGTGACGACGGCGGCCACGGACAGCACGGTGACCAGCACGGGCCACACCCGGCGACGCTTGCCCGACTTGCGGGACGCTCGCGCGACCGGCTCGTCGTAGTCGTCATCGGTGATGGCCGGCTGGGGAGCGGTCACCGCGCTCGCTCGCCCCGGCGCCGGCTCCTCGCCGCCGTGCAGCCGGGTCATGCCCGCGGCGCCGACGACGGAGGCCTCGACGGGCACCTGCTGGCCGTCGGTGATCTCCAGCACGTCGGCGATCACGCACGTGATGTTGTCGGGCCCGCCGCCGCGGTTGGCCAGGTCGATGAGCTGGCGTACGGCCTCTTCAGGATCATCGAGGTTGGTCAGCGTGGCGTGCAGCGTCTCCGCGCTCACCACCCCGGACAGCCCGTCGGAGCAGAGGAGGTAGCGGTCGCCCACCTGCGCCTCGCGCAGCGTCAGGTCGGGGTCGACCTCGCCGCTGCCGTCGAGCGCCCGCAGCAGGATCGAGCGCTGCGGATGCGTCGCGGCCTCCTCGGGCGTGATGCGCCCGTCGTCGACCAGCTGCTGGACCAGCGTGTGGTCATGGGTGATCTGGTAGAGCTCCCCGCGTCTGAGCAGGTAGGCGCGCGAGTCGCCGACGTGCACCAGCGCGACCTGGGTGCCGTTCCAGAGCATGGCGGTGAGCGTGGTGCCCATGCCTTTGAGGCTGGGATCCCGTCCCACCATCTCGTGCAGCTTGCGATTGGCGTCGCGTACGGCTGCCTCGATGGCGTTGAGCAGGTCACCCCCCTGCTGGGCCTCTTCGAGAGAGGCCATCGCGGCGATGGCGACGGAGCTCGCCACCTCGCCGTGTGCGTGCCCGCCCATGCCGTCGGCGACGGCGAGCAGGCGGCCGCTGGCGTACGCCGAGTCCTCGTTTCCTTCGCGGAGGAGGCCGACGTCCGAGCGGGCGGCGTAGCGGAGTGCGATGGTCATTTGCGCAATTCAATGACTGTCTTGCCGACACGGATCGGAACACCGAGCGGCACCGGGGTCGGGCGGGTGACTTTCGAGCGGTCGAGATACGTGCCGTTGGTAGAGCCGAGATCTTCCACGATCCACTGACCGTCCTGGGGAAAGAGCCGGGCGTGCCGGCTGGATGCGTAGTCGTCGCTGACTACCAGCGTGGCGTCGTTCGCCCGGCCAATGGTGATGGGCGTCTCCGTGAGATTAATGGTGGTGCCTTGCAGCGGGCCACCTGTCACGATGAGCTGGCGGGGTTCCCCCTTCCTGCTCTTGGGCTTGGGCGCGGGCTTGGCCGGTTTGGCCCCTTTGCCCGGGCCGGCGGGAGCCGTACGTGACCCGAACAAGTCAGTCCGGATCACGCCGACTGCGGCAATGACGAAAAACCACAGCACCGCCAGGAACGCGAGCCGGATCAGCAGCAGCGTGAGCTCGGACATGGACCGTCTGTCTACCTCTAATCGCGCCGGAACACCAGAGTCGTGCGCCCCAGCGTCACTCGCGTGCCGTTCTGGAGCTCGATTCTGCGTACCGGCTGGCCGTTGACGAAAGTGCCGTTGGTCGACCCGAGGTCGACCAGCACGACTTGCTGACCCTCGACGCGCAGCTCCGCGTGGTGGCGGGAGACGCCGGGGTCGACGAGACGAAGATCGCAGTCGGTGCCGCGCCCCAGCAAGGTCACCGGCGTGGTGAGCTCGTAGGAGCGGTCGCCCTGCGGATCGTCCTGGGTGCTGACGAGCAGCCGGGGCCGCCCGCCGAACGCGTTGGGACGTGACGGGGGCAGGTCGCTCGCCGGCTGGCGGATCTCGTCCTGCTCAACCGTCGCGCCCCGGATGACGCCGGACCTGATGCGGAACAAGCCCACCGCCAGGTCGCCCGCCGTCTCGAATCGGACCCGGACCGGTCCCACGAAGGAGTAGCCCTGTTCCTTGGCGTACTCCCTGGCGAGGTTGGCCAGCTCGTGGCTGATGCTGTCGGCGTAGACCTCTAGCCGCTCGGCGTCGGTCGTGGACAGCTCCACCACGAAGTCGTTCGGGACGAGGGTACGGCCCTGGGCGACGATCGCCGCCCGCTCGTCCATCTCCCGCTGCACCGCGCTGGCGACCTCGACCGGCTGAAGGTCAGATTTGAACGCCCGCGCAAAGGCCCCCTCAACCAAGCCTTCGAGCCGTCGCTCGAAGCGCTGAAGGACTCCCACCGGGTACCTCCCTTCCTCCGTGCATATGATCGCGGCCCCCCGGCGCGCGTGGCGCCCGGTCTCCGCTCGAACCACGAGGCGGCGGCCCCCGGCGCTCCTGAGGCACTCGCGCCCAGCTCCTCCGCTCCCGTGTCTTATGCGATCGTATCCGGGTTCAGTACCAGTGGCTGTTACGTGCTAGTGTTTCTCCGCACCCACAAGGGCGGGTGGCGGAACGGCAGACGCGCACGGTTCAGGTCCGTGTGTCCGAAAGGACGTGAGGGTTCAAATCCCTCCTCGCCCACCTCGGTAGGGTCGATGAAAATCGGCAGATCCACCCTGGCGAAGAACAGCCCCGGTTCGCAAGAGCCGGGGCTTCATCTTTTCCTCGACATCCTGTCCGCTTGCGGCCTCCCGGCCGTACCCGCCGGGCGAAAGGTACGCCCGGCCGGTTGCAGCTCGCTTTCAAACCGCTTCCGGCCGGGGCCCATTGTTTCGCTCAGAGCGAAGCTGAGGTCAGGCCGCCAGCTTGCGCGTGTCCAGCAACTGCCCCAGCAGGTCGGTGAGGCTCACCATGCCGATGACCGCGCCGTCGCCTCCGGTGACCAGCGCCAGGTGCGCACGGGCCTCCTGAAGGGCCGCCACGGCCTCGGGGACCTGCGTGAGGCTCGGCAGCTTCGGCACCGGCCTGGCGAGCTCGCTCGCCGTACGTCCGGGCTCCAGCAGGGCGTCACGGGCGTGCAGGACCCCCGCCACCTCGCCGCCGTCGCTCACGAGCAGCCTGAGGTGGCCGCTGCCGGCCGCCACGCGCCGGATCTCGGCCGTGCCGGCCCGCGGGGGTACGGTGACCGCCCGGCCGATCGGCACCATGAGGCGCTCGATGCCCTCGGCCTCGAACCGCAGCGCCCGGGTCAGCAGGTCGTGCTCCTCCCGGTCGAGCAGCCCCATCCGGCCGGACTCGCCGACCAGCATGGCGAGCTGGCGCGGCGTCCTGGTGGTGGCCAGCTCGTTGCGCGGCTGCACCCCGAAGAGCCGCAGGCCGAGGTTGGTCAGGCCGTTGAGCGACGACAGCAGCGGCCGCATCACCGAGGTGAAGGCCCTGAACGGCAGGGTGAGCAGCAGCGCCGCCTGCTCGGGGTGGGTCAGCGCCCACGACTTGGGCGCCATCTCGCCCACCACCATGTGCAGGAACGTCACCAGGGCCAGCGAGAGCGTCAGCGCGATCGGCATGCGCAGCGGCTCTGCCACGCCGATGGCCGCGAACACCGGTTCGAGGTAGTGCTCGATGGCCGGCTCGGTCACGTACCCGAGGCCCAGCGTGCACAGCGTGATGCCGAGCTGGGCGCCGGCCAGCATCAGGGAGAGCTGGCGGCTGCCGCCCGCGGCCGACCTGGCCGCGATCCTGACGAGCCGGTTGCCGCCCGCCGCGATCTCCTCCAGGCGGTGCCGCCGGGAGGACACGAAGGCGAACTCGGCGGCGACGAACAGCGCGTTGAACGCCAGCAGCGCGACGCTGATCATGATCATCGTCATCGGGTCGCCTCCGCGGGCTGCTGGGCGGGCGCCAGCCGCACCCATTCGGGCACGCGCCGGTTGAGCGAGATCACGGTCAGCTCGGCCACGTGGCGGTCGCCGCCGTCGTCGTACTCGAACGGGTCGGCCTCGACGACGGTCGGCACCGTCACCGTGTCGCCAGGCTCGGGCATCCGGCCCAGCTCGGCCAGGATCAGCCCGCCGAGCGTGTCGTAGTCGTCGCTTTCCGGCAGCGCGATGCCGGTGGCCCGCTCGACCTCGTCGAGCCGCAGCCTGCCGGGCACCTCCCAGACGCCGCCGGGCTGCCGCACGGCGCCCACCGGGTCCGGGTCGTTCTCGTCGACGAGCTCGCCGACGAGCTCCTCGGCCAGGTCCTCGACGGTGATCACACCCGCCAGGCCGCCGTACTCGTCGATGACGCAGGCGATGTCGTCCTTGGCGACGCGCATGCGGTCGAGCACCGCGGGAAGCGGCAGCGAGTCGGGCACGAGCAGCGCCGGGCGGGTGATGTCGCGCACGGCGCCCTCCTCGATCCCGGAGGCGAGCAGCTCGCGCACGCCGGTCACGCCGGCCACGTCGCCGTCGTCGCCGAGCACGGGGTAGCGGGAGTGGCCGCACTGGCGCATGGTCTCCAGCAGCTCGGAGATCGGCTGGGCGGCGCGCAGCGCCACCACCCGGGGCCGCGGCACCATGATCTCCTCGGCCGTGTGGTCGCCGAACTCCAGGGCGCGCTCCAGCAGCTCCGACAGGCGAGGCGGCAGCTCACCGGCCTCCGTGGACTCCTCGATGATCCGGGAGAGCTCCTCGGGGGTGGCGCCGTGCTCCACCTCCTCGACGGGCTCGATGCCCACCTTCCTGAGCAGCCCGGTCGCCGCCGAGTCGAACAGCCGGATCACCGGCCCGACCACGGCCAGGTAGACGAGGGTCGATCCGGCCAGGAACTTCGCCACCTGCTCCGGCCTGGCGATGCCGAGGTTCTTCGGCGCGAGCTCGCCGAGCACCATCTGCACCACGGTGGCCACGCCCACGCCGATGGCGACGGAGAGCCCGGTGATGAGGGCGTCGGAGAAGCCGGCGTCCGTCAGCCAGGGCCGCACGATCACGGCGATGGCGGGCTCGGCCAGGAAGCCGACCAGCAGGGCGGTGACGGTGATGCCGAGCTGGGCGCCCGACAGCATGAACGAGAGGCGTGAGGTCACGCGGAGTGCCTTCTCGGCGGCCTGGTCACCGGCCGCGGCCTGCTCGCGCAGGACGGCCCGGTCGACGGCGACGAAGGCGAACTCCTGGGCGACGAAGTAGCCCGTCGCGGCTGTGAGCAGGAAGAGGGCCATCAGGCCCAGATAGGCGCTCACCGCTGCGAGCTCTCAGGGGAACCCGTGCATGTGCACGGGCGGCTACTCCATGGGTCCGCAGTGGACACGATCATCCCTTCTTTAGAGCTGGTCCATAAAACTAACGATGCGGATGGCCTCTGTGTTTCCGGTGGTCTTATCTGCCTGGTTCTACGTACTTTTCCGTGGCGGAACAATGGCCGGTGGACTGCACTGAGCGAAGTGTTGGACGTAGCTTCTATGTCAGGGCGACTATGTCAAGCAAGGGGAAGAAGGAGCCACGTGGCTGAGGACGACCGGACGCGGGCCATGCGCTCGCCGGGCGAGCGTCGCCCGCTGCCTTCCAGCAAGGACGGGCCGCGTGCGGCGGGGGCCCCGGCGCACCACTTCCCGCAGCCCCCGCCGCAGCCGGTCGCCGACGACGTGCCGCGGTCCAGCTCGCGGGTGTACGGCAAGCGCCGGTCGGGCAGCAGCCCTGTCAGGCCCATGCGGAGCACCTCCGACCGGCCGCCCCCGCCGCCCGGACAACGGCCGCCGCGCCGGCGGATCAAGGGCGGCACCGTTCTCAAGATCCTCCTCGCGCTCCTGGTGGCGCTGGTGGTGACCGCCGCGGGCATGCTCTTCTGGATCGACGGGCGGCTGGGCGGGCTGCCCGCCGGGATCCTGGACGACTACGAGGGCCGCCCGGCCGACACCCCCGGCACCAACTGGCTCCTGGTCGGCTCCGACAGCCGCAAGGGCCTGTCGGCCCGCGAGCGCAGGAAGCTCGCCACCGGCAACAGCGAGGGCCAGCGCACCGACTCGATGATGCTGCTCCACCTGCCCGAAGGGAGCGACCGGCCGACGCTGGTCAGCCTGCCGCGCGACTCCGCCGTCACCGTCCCCGGCCAGGGCCGCAACAAGCTCAACGCCGCCTACGCGATCGGCGGGCCCAAGCTCCTGGTCCGCACCGTCGAGACGGTCACGGGCATCCGCGTCGACAACTACATGGAGATCGGCTTCGCCGGCTTCGTCGAGATCGTCGATGCCGTCGGCGGCGTCGAGATCAACGTGCGGGCCGCGGTCAACGACCCCAAGGCGGGCCTGAAGCTCAAGAAGGGCACCCAGACCCTCACCGGCGCCCAGGCGCTCGGCTACGTCCGCACCCGCAAGGGCGGGGCGCTGCCCGACTACGAGCGGACCAAGCGGCAGCGCCAGTTCCTCAGCGCGGTGGTGAAGAAGGCGGCCAGCCCCGGCACCCTGATCAACCCGTTCACCTCGATCCCGCTGGCGATGAGCGCCACCGACGCCGTGGCGGTCGACGAGGACACCGGCGTGTTCGACATGCTCTCGCTGGGCCTGGCCATGGGCGACAGCCCGGTGACCACGGTGGTGCCCTTCGGCGGCACCGAGAACGTCGCGGGCGGCGAGGCCGTCAAGTGGGACAGGGCCAAGGCGCTGGCCCTGTTCGAGGCGCTGGCCGCCGACCAGCCGGTGCCGAAGGAGATCCTCGACGCGGGTTAGCCCGTCGCGGTGATGGCGGCCGTGGTGACGGCGATCGAGATGCCCGCGTTGATCGCGGCGATCGTCTGCGCCACGGCCTCGGCCTCCCACGCGCCGGCCGCGATCTCCTTGACCCGGCCCTTGTCGGCGCCGGGGAACGCCTTGCGGTCGAGCTTGGCGGCGTGCATGACCGCGATGAGCACGGCGGTGCGCGGGTCGGGCTCGGCGCCGCCCAGCGCGCCCGCGACCCGCTCACGCACCCGCGACTCGACGCTGCCGTCGAGCTCGGGCCAGCGGGTGGTGCGGAAGATGCCGAACACCCGGCCGCGCTCCTCGGCCAGCACGCCCGCGGCGGCGAGCCGGGTGAGCAGGCGGGTGCGGAGCTTGCCCGACTGCAGCTGCTGCACCCACCAGGCGGGCCCGCGCTCCTTCGGGCTGCCGGCGATGCGCGCGAGCGCGGCGTCGAGCTCGTCGTCGCCCAGCGGCGCGGGGTCCAGGACGGTCACCTTCTTGTCGCGCAGCGTGATGCGCTCGCTGATCGCCAGCTCGGCCAGGAGGGCGCCGGCCACGGCGGGGTCGAGCTGGATGGTGGAGAGCAGCTGCCTGCCGTCGTCCTCGCCGAAGGCGAGAAGGAGGATCTCCTCCGCGATCGTCACGCTCATCCTCTGACACTAACGTGCGAGCATGACCATCTCGGAAAAATTGCACGCTGTCGGCCGTCCCCTGCTTGAGGCTCAGCTGGCCCATCCCACCGTTGCCGGGATCGGCCGGGGCGATCTGCCCGAGCCCGTGTTCCGGTCGTGGCTGGAGCAGGACTACCTCTACCTGCTCGACTACGTGCGGGTGTTCGCCAAGCTGGCCTGGCAGGCTCCTGACGCGCACGTCGGCGACCTGGTGGACCTGGCGCACTCGACCTACCACGAGGAGCTGGATCTGCACCGTTCGCTGTCGGCCGAGTTCGGGGCCGATCTGGAGGGGGCGGTGAAGGGTCCGGCCTGCGTCGCGTACACGGACTTCCTGCTGGAGTCCGCGGGCTCGTACGGGGAGGGGTTGGCGGCGCTGTATCCGTGCATGTGGGGATATTCGACGCTGGGGCGGATCCTGGCGGAGAACCCGCCCGCCGAGCCGCGCTACCGGGCCTGGGTCGACACGTACGCCGACCCGGGGTTCGCCTCGCTGGCCGAGCGGATCGCCCAGATGATCGACGAGACGGACGTCGATCCTGACCGGGCGGAGGCGATGTTCACGGAGGGGATGGCGCACGAGCTGGCGTTCTGGGACGTGCCGTAGCGCCGCGTAGTCTGGAGAGCATGCCTGAACTTCCCGAGGTGGAGTCGCTCACCGCGTTCCTGGGCGAGCGGGCGGTCGGCCGCACGATCGCGGGCGTCGACGTGGTGGCCTTCCAGGCGCTCAAGACGTTCGACCCGCCGGTGACCGCGCTGGGCGGGCTGACCGTCACGGGCGTGTCCCGTCACGGCAAGTTCCTCGACCTCGACTGTGACGGGCTCCACCTGGTCATCCACCTGGCCCGGGCGGGCTGGCTGCGCTGGCGTGACGACCTGTCGGGCGCCAGGCCGGTCCGTCCGGGCAAGGGCCCGCTCGCCGTACGGGTGCGGCTCGCGCCCGACGCCGACGGGCTGGCGCCGGGGTTCGAGCTGACGGAGGCGGGCACGCAGAAGCGCCTGGCCGTCTATGTCGTGAAAAATCCGGACGAGGTGCCGGGTGTCGCCGCGCTCGGCCCCGACCCCCTCGACGAGTCCTTCGACGTCGCCGCGCTCAAACGCATCGTCGGCGGCAACCGCACCCAGATCAAGGGCCTGCTGCGCGACCAGAAGGTCGTCGCCGGCATCGGCAACGCCTACTCCGACGAGGTGCTGCACGCCGCGAAGATGTCCCCGTTCAAGGTCGCGGCGACGCTGACCGACGCGCAGATCGCCGACCTGCACGACGCCATCGTGACCACGCTGCGCGAGGCGGTCGAGCGGGCGCGCGGCCTGGCGGCCAAGGACCTCAAGGCGGAGAAGAAGTCGGGGCTGCGCGTGCACAACCGCACCGGCCAGCCGTGCGACGTCTGCGGCGACACGATCCGCGAGGTGTCCTTCGCCGACTCCTCGCTGCAGTACTGTCCCACCTGCCAGACCGGCGGCAAGCCGCTGGCCGACCGCCGCATGTCCAAGCTGCTCAAGTAGCGTGCCGAGCATGACGCGCGGCAGGTAAGAATGGGCGCATGACGGTTCCCGAGGTCGAGGTCCGCGACGTGCCCGACGACGCCTACCTGCTCGACGTGCGCGAGGAGTACGAGTGGGTGGCGGGCCACGCCCCCGAGGCGGTCCACATCCCGATGACGCAGATCCAGGCGCGGGTCGACGAGGTCCCCTCCGGCCGTCCGGTCTACGTCGTGTGCCGCGTCGGCGGCCGTTCGATGCAGGTGGCGGCCTGGCTCAACCGCCTGGGCCGCGAGGCGGTCAACGTCGGCGGCGGCATGCAGGCCTGGGAGCACGACAAGCGTCCCATGGTCAGCGAGACGGGCCGGCCGCCGATGGTCGCCTGACCCCGACTGGCCGAAACAGGACTAATAGTGCATCATGGGGGCGGCAGCCGGAGTTGATCTCCGGCTGTTGACGACCCACCGCGGGAGCTCGGGGCCAACCGGGCTGAGAGGGCAGCTACGCCGCTGCCGACCGCATGAACCTGTCCGGGTAATGCCGGCGTAGGGAGTGCGCGATGTCGCATGCCATCCATGGCGAGGAAGTTCCGCTGACCCTGGAGGGCGAGCCCCCCAAGACGCTCGGAGTGCTCGACCAGGGCGCGCTCTGGGCCAACCTGGCGGTCAGCCTGCTGGGCTTCTCCGGCGCCCTGTTCCTGATCGACCCGCTCGGCGGCGCGCCGCTGACCGTGACGGCCGCCCTGGTCGCGACCGTGGTCGGCAGCCTGATCGGCACCACCATGGTGGGCCTGGCGGCCATCCCCGGCACGCAGACCGGCAAGCCCGCGATGGTGCTGCTGCGCGGGCTGTTCGGGGCCCGGCTGTCGTACTTCCCCACCGTGCTCAACATCATCCAGATGATCGGCTGGGGCGCGTTCGAGCTCTGGGTGATCGCCCAGGGCGCCCTGGCCATCTTCGGCGACACGGTCCCGTACGCGGTGTGGGTGATCGTCGCCGGGGTGATCACCACGGTGCTGACCGTCTGGCCGCTGGGCGCGGTCCGGCTGATCAGGCGCTACATCACGGTTCTGGTGATCATCGCGATGATCTGGTTCGCGGTGCAGTTCCTGGGCGACGCGCAGCCGCGGACCGGAGGGTCCTGGGAGGCGTTCGCCCCGGCCGTCGACTACGTGATCGCGCTGTCGGTGTCGTGGGTGCCGCTGGCCGCCGACTTCGCCCGGCACTCCAGGTCCAGCCGGGCGGCCTTCACCGGCGTGGTCGGCGGCTACACGCTCGCCCAGGTCGCCTGCCTGGCCCTGGGCGTGTACGCGGTCGCGATCGCCGGGGCCGAGGCGGTGGCGGCCGACAGCACGGCGGTGTTCGGGCCGTTCGTGGCGGTGCCGCTGGGCGCGCTGTTCTTCGCGATCCTGGTGCTCCGCGAGGCCGACCAGTCGTTCGCGAACGTCTACTCGACGACCGTCTCGCTGCAGAACCTCATGCCGCGCGTCGACCGGCGGATCATCAGCACCCTCATCGGCCTGCTCACGGTCGCCATCGCGCTGGTCGTGGACGTGACCTCCTACGGCGCGTTCCTGGGCGTGATCGGCGCGGTGTTCGTGCCGATGTTCGCGGTGCTGGCCGTCGACTACTTCCTGCTCGGCGGCGCGGCCCGGTGGAACACCGACGCCGACGCCCCCGCCCGCTGGTCGATGCTGGTGCCGTGGGCGCTCGGCTTCGCGGCGTACTGGCTGACCACCTCCACCCCCACCGTCGCCCCGTGGGACGGCTTCTGGGCCGGGGTGCGCGAGGTCATCGGCTTCACCAGGGAGCCGTGGATGAACGGCGCGCTGGGCGCGGCCATCGTCGCGGCTCTGGCGACGCTGCTGATCGGGCTGGTCACGCGCCGCGTCGCTCGACGGTGAGCAGATGGCGCTTGGCGGCGGGGCCGCCCGCGTAGTCGCCGGGCTCGCCGTCGTCGCGCACCACCCGGTGACACGGCACGATCACGCACACGGGGTTGGCGCCGAGCGCGTTGCCGACCGCGCGCAGCGCGCGCGGCCTGCCGATGAGCTCGCCGATCCGGCCCATCGTCGTGGTCGTGCCGTACGGGACCGCCATCGTCTTCTGCAGGACCGTACGAGCGAACGGCGTGGCGAGGGTCAGGTCGACCCGGGTGGAGAAGGCGCGGAGCCGGCCGGAGAAGTAGGCGTCGAGCTCGCGGCGGACCGGGTCGAGCCGCCGGGCGTCGGTGCCGATGAGGCTGCCCACCTGGTTGGACACCCGCTCGAAGACCACGTGCTCGTCCTCGTAGCTGCAGGCGACGAGGCCGCGCGCGGTGACCGCGAGCACCAGCCTGCCGACTGCGCCGTCGTAGGTGCCGAGCGCGACGTCGAGCGTGCCGTCACCCCGATAAGTGTCGGACGTCACCCGCAGCAGGGCCTCGAGGTCGCCCGACACGCCTTCACCTCCACCCGCCATGAAAAAGCCGTGACCGCAGCGTATCGGACGGATCGCCCGACGCGAGCGCCACGCCGCGGGCACTATGGAGTCGTGGGGGACCCAAGGGGTGCGAGTGACGACGAGATGGTCCGCGCGGTGCTCGACAGCTCGCCCAACGCCGTCGTCGCGATCGACCGGGACCAGACGGTCCTGGTCTGGAACGCGGCCGCCGAGGCGCTCTTCGGCTGGTCCGCGGCCGACGTGCTCGGGCGCAGGGCGCCGATCGTGCCGGAGGAGCTGGCGGCCGAGCACCACGCGGCCCTGGAGCGGGTCCGCACCGGCGGGCAGGTGTCGCTGCGCACCAAGCGGGCGCGCGCCGACGGCGGCGTGCTGGACGTGCGGGCCGACATCAGCGCGCTGCGCGTGGGCTGCGCGACGGCCGGATACGTCTGCGTCTACCACCTGGTGCAGGCCGACCACGCGGCCAAGAGCCGCCTGGCGCGCCGCGCCAGGCTGGTGCGCAGGCTCACCGACGTGGTCGGCGACATCAACGCCGAGCTGGAGCTGCCCGCCGTGCTCGACCGCATCTCGGCCAGCCTCACCGAGCTGACCGGGGCCGACGCGGGCGGGTTCGTGCTCATCGAGGGCGACCGGCTGCGCCTGGTCAGCACCTACCGGCTGCCGGACTCGCTGAAGGACGCCACCACCGACCTGGACACCAGCCTGGTCGGCACGCTCCTGCGCACCGGCAGGACCGTGCTGCTGGAGTCCGCCGGGCTGGACCGGCTGGTGTGGGCGCGGCTGAAGGGTCTGCACACGATCGCGCTCGGCCTCGCCGCCGTCGGGGGTCGCCCGTACGGCGCGCTCTACGCGCTGTTCGCCAAGCGCAAGCCCGGCCACCTGGAGCTGGAGCTGCTGGAGCTGCTGGCCGGGCACGCCGGGATCGCGGTCGGCAACGCGGTCGCCTACCAGGAGGCGGTGCGGCAGCGCGCGCACGAGCGGGCCGTGTTCGACGCCAGCGCCGACGGCATCGCGGTGCTCGACGGCGACGGCCGGGTGCTGCGGTGGAACCCGGCCGCGGCCGAGCTCACCGCCGTCAGCGCCGAGGAGGTCATCGGCGGCCCGCCGCCGTTCCCGCTGCCCGGACCCGGCGAGAAGGTCACCCACCAGCTGCCCAGCGGGCGCTGGCTGGACGTGGTGTGCGCGCGCATCGAGGAGACCGGCGAGCTGGTCGTCGACTTCCGCGACGTCACCGCCGCCAAGGAGCTGGAGGAGGCCAAGGACCTGTTCCTGGCGACCACCAGCCACGAGCTGCGCACCCCGATCACGGTCGTCCGCGGCTTCGCCGGCACGCTCGACGCCCGCTGGGACAAGCTGAGCGACGCCGAGCGCCGCTCCGCCGTGCACACGATCGCCGAGCGGGCCAAGTCGCTCGGCAGCCTCATGGACCACCTGCTGCTCGGCGCCAGAGCGGGGGCGGAGGAGCAGGTGGTCGGCGACGAGCCGTTCGACCTGGCCGAGCGGCTGCACGCGGCCACGCTCGGGCTGCCGGTGCTGTCCGACAGGCACCGCATCGAGGTCGGCATCGCCGTGGGCCTGCCGTGGGTGATGGGCGATCCGCTGGCCACCGACATCGTGCTCGGCCAGCTCCTGGAGAACGCCTTCAAGTACTCGCCGCAGGGCGGGCTGATCAGCGTCGGCGCCTGGCGCGAGAACGGCGGGGTGGTCGTGGTGGTCGACGACGAGGGCGTGGGGATCGCGCCGGCCGACCGGGAGCGGATCTTCGAACGGTTCGTCCAGGTGGAGACCGGCGACCGCCGGAGGTTCGGCGGCGTCGGGCTCGGCCTCTACATCGTGCGGAGCCTGGCCAGGGCGCAGGGCGGCGAGGTGAGCGCGCATCCGCGCCCCGGTGGTGGCACCCGGATGAAGCTCCAGCTCAGGTCCGCTTCTACTATCGGATCCGACACACCGGTGCGGTAACGAGGTGGTCACGGTTGCGCTGATCTATCGTCCGATGTGTACAAGCTGTGATCGAGATGCGGTTTCTGGGATCGAGTAACGGGGCATTTCGGTCGTACCGGGGGTGCTTCCGCGGGGGGCACTGGGAGACGGGGAGGTGGGTGTGTCAAGCGTGGTGCTACTGCCGTACGCGCCGTCCAGCGTCGCCGTCGCCCGCCAGCGTCTCAGCAACGATCTTCAGGACTGCGGGGTCTTCGATCCCGCGATCGACGATGCCGTACTCGTGGTGAGCGAGCTGCTCAGCAACGCGCTACGGCACGCCCACCCGTTGCCTTCGGGGATGGTGAGGGTGTCCTGGCTGCGTAACGATGGTCACATCGAGGTGGCGGTCAGCGACGGGGGAGCGGCGACCGAGCCGAGGGCGGGCCGGCCGGCCCTGTCCTCGCTGGGCGGCCGCGGGCTGGGGATCGTCGAGTATGTGGCGGAGAGCTGGGGCGTGCGGCATGACGGCGACACGACAACGGTGTGGGCGATCCTGCCCGCACCTCAGAAGCAGATGAACGGGCAGGTTCACGCGCTCAAAGAGGCCGGGTAGCGAGCACGGCGCGCTCTCCCACGGTCCACGCCGTGGAAACCAGCAGATAGAGCCCGGCGGCCAGGGGGAGCACCGCCGCGGCCAGCACCGAGCCGAACGGCAGCAACGGTGTCACCCTTCGGATGAGCTCCGGCTGGTCGTCGGTGAGCGCCGACTTCACCGTACGGGAAGACAGCCATGCCACCACGGCCATCAGCACGAGCACCAAAGCGAAGACCGAAAATGGGCCGCTGAACAGACCGTAATGTGCGAGCACGGCCGCGACCTGCTGACCGAGCGGAGCCCCGAACAGGTCGTGGCCCGCCAGCGCGGTCGGGTGGGTCGCCACCCGGAACATCAGCCACATGAACGGCAACTGGGCCAGCCCCGGCAGGATCCCCGCGAACGGCGAGCTGCCCTCCTTGGCGAACAGCGCGGACGTCTCCTTCGCCAGCCGCTGCGGGTCGCGCCCGAACCTCTTGCGCAGCTCGCGCAGCATGGGCGCGAGGCGTTCCCTGACGCGGGCGCTGCGTGCCTGGCGGATGCCCAGCGGCAGCAGCAGGAGCCGCACGGCCAGGGTGAACAGCACGATGCCGAGGGCGGCGTGGCCCCCGGAGACGCCGATGACGAACGAGACAAGCGAATCGATCATGAGCCCTTCTCCCATGGAGACTTCCAGGGCTCGGGTCCGAGCCCCGCCTAACAGGAAGCGGGGCGCGGTGAAGGAGCTCGCGGTCTCGGTCTCCCGGCCGCGTCGGGATCGCGCTGGCGCTGGAAGGCCGTGCGCCGCGCGTACACCAGGGGGAACCCGGACGGCTCACCGCCGCAGGCCGGCAGCAGCCTGGCCGCCCACGAGACCAGCAGCAGGACCGCCACCATGGTGACGGCGATGAGCCACGGATCGAACAGGAAGGCCGTCACTGCGGCGAGGACGACTTACCGACCAGCGTGACGACGACGAAGACCAGCAGAGCGATCACTCCGATGATCAGCGCGATCTTCAGCAGCCCCAGAACCATGGGGATGATGAAGGTGAACAGCACGAAGAGCGCCAGCGCGGCACCCGCCACGAGCATGATGACTCGACCCATGACGCCACCGTACGTCGTGCCGGTGCCGCGTGCGAGGCTTACGAAGCGATGACGTGATCGCCTCGCCCGTGCCGCAGCGCCGTACCGTGATGGCGTGAACACCCGCATCCTGGTGGTCGACGACGACCCGAACGTGTCCGAGGTGGTCGCACGCTATCTGGAGCGCGACGGGCACGAGGTCGAGTGCGTGGGCGACGGCGCGGAGGCGCTGCGCCGCGCGCTGGCCAGGCCGCCCGACCTGATGGTGCTCGACCTGATGCTGCCCCAGCTCGACGGGCTGCAGGTGTGCAGGAAGCTCAGGGAGCGCTGGCCGGTGCCGGTGATCATGCTGACCGCGCTGGGGGAGGAGATCGACCGGGTGGTCGGCCTGGAGACGGGCGCCGACGACTACGTGGTCAAGCCGTTCAGCCCGCGCGAGCTGGCCCTGCGCGTGCGGTCGGTGCTGCGCCGCGCCCGCGGCGCGGCCGTCACCGGCGGCACCGGCGTGCTCCGCGACGCCGACCTGACGGTGGACGTGGGCGCCCACGAGGTACGGCTGGGAGGAGCGGAGATCATGCTGACCGCCCGCGAGTTCGACCTGCTGGCCTACCTGATGCGCAACCCCAGGCAGGCGTTCAGCCGGGCGGCGCTGCTCGACCAGGTGTGGGGATGGTCGTTCGGCGACTCCTCCACGGTGACCGTGCACGTCAGACGGCTGCGGGAGAAGATCGAGCCAGATCCGACCGATCCGCGCAGGATCGTCACGGTCTGGGGGGTCGGCTACCGGTACGAACCGCTGGAGGGCCCCGCGTGAGCCTCGGCATGATCGTCGTGGTCACCGCAGGCCTGGGCCTGCTGGTGGCGGCGGCGGGCCTGGCCGTCATGTGGTGGCTGCGCACCCGCTCCATCGGCGTGATGATGGCGATCGTGGTGGTCGTCGCGGTGGCCGCCACCCTGGCCGGCGTGGTGGCGATCACCATGCGGATGATCATCGAGGGCCCCGCCAGGGACGTCGTGCTCAGCGTGATCGCCGTCGGCGGCCTCGTCGGGCTCGGTGTGGCGTTCGTGGTGGCCAGGCGGGTCGTGGCGGAGAGCAGGCGGCTGGTGGCCGCGGTCGGCGAGCCGCCGTTCACCGCGCCGCGAGGGCTGCCCGCCGAGCTCCAGGCCATCGCCGACGCGCTGCAGGAGGCGTACGCGCGCGAACGCGCACTCGAAGGCGCCCGGCGCGAGCTCGTCGCCTGGGTCAGCCACGACCTGCGCACCCCGCTGGCCGGGATGCGCGCCATGGCCGAGGCGCTGGAGGACGGCGTCGTGGCCGACCCCGAGACGGTCGGCCGCTACCACCGCCAGATCAAGCTGGAGGTGGAGCGGCTGTCGGCGATGGTGGACGACCTGTTCGAGCTGTCGAGGATCCACGCCGGGGCGCTGCGGTTGTCGCGGGCCAGGATCGGGCTCGCCGATCTGGTCGCCGACACGCTGGCCGGGGCCGAGCCGCTGGCCAGGGCCAAGGGCGTGGTGCTCACCGCTGAGGCGGCGGCGTCGGTGCCGGTCGAGGCCGACGCGGGCGCGCTCGGGCGGGCCCTGCGCAACCTCGTGGTCAACGCCGTCAAGCACACGCCCTCGGACCTGCCGGTGGTGATGCGGGCCGGGGTGGAGTCCGGGATGGCCTGCCTGTCGGTCAGCGACTGCTGCGGCGGCATCCCGGAGGAGGAGCTGTCGCGGGTGTTCGAGGTGGCCTTCCGCGGCGAGGCGGCCCGGACCCCGACGGCGGACGGCGGGGCCGGGCTGGGGCTGGCGATCGCCCGGGGCATCGTGGAGGCGCACGACGGGGTGATCGGCGTGGTGAACGAGGGGCCGGGCTGCCGGTTCGAGATCCGCCTCCCTCTCGGATGACGGGGTGGATCAGGCGGTCTCCGGGAGGATGGACTCGCAGGTGGAGCCGAACGACTCCGACATTGCACGAAATGTCGGGCAGGGCCATCTCCACATGCAGCTCCGGCACCGCAGGATGGGGTGCGCGGCGTCGCTGGTGATGCCGCCCGCGTCACGCGGCTGGTGCAGGTCGAGCAGCCGCAACCCGAGCTCGGAGAACATCAGCAGCTCGTCGCGGGCCCCGGAGAGGAAGTCGAGGTCCTCCCCGGCCAGCTTGGTGCGTACGGGGACGTAACCCTCGTGGTTGACCAGCCCGCGCAGGCGGGCCGCCTCGTCGTGCCACGAGGTCGCCTTCTCGCTGCGGATGAGAATGGCTTCCAGCTGTTCGCGGATTCTCCGACGCTGAGGATCTTCCGGTTGGTCTGTGTTCATAGGTCATCGGGCCCGTGAGCTCGCCCAGCCTCCTCCTGTGAAGTGGTGACCGGATCCGGAGCTCAGGCCCGCCCCCTCTCCGGCCGCCATGGTGGC
Source organism: Nonomuraea sp. NPDC049486 (assembly GCF_040676925.1). NCBI lineage: Bacteria > Bacillati > Actinomycetota > Actinomycetes > Streptosporangiales > Streptosporangiaceae > Nonomuraea > Nonomuraea sp. NPDC049486. Next base: position 25,022 of record NZ_JBFAPV010000012.1, on the reverse strand, counting down.
GCACCGTCAAGTTTCGCCTACTCTCCGTCTTCGTGGAGCCCAAATGGCCACTCTCGTCGCCACCCGGAATCCATGCCGTCATTCACGTATCGGCGTGACAACGTGACCCGGAGCCCTCACGCCGCTAGCCTGCCTCTGTGGAGCTCAAGGTCTCGACTCGATCACATGCTGGCCACGCACTTGTCGTGATTGCCGGTGAAATCGACCTCTATACGGCACCCCACCTGCAGTCGGAGTTCACCCGGCTGCTCCAGGAGGGGCCCGGCCGCGTGGTCATAGACATGTCCGCCGTGGATTTCTGCGACTCCACGGGGATGAACGTGCTGCTGTCGGCACTCAAGCGCATGAAGGAGCAGGGCGGCACTCTCGAAGTGGCCTCGCCGCGCCCCGCCGTGCAGAAGATCCTGCAGGTCACCGGGCTCGACTCGGTGTTCACCGTGCATGACGAGGTGCCGCAGGAGTTCCTTCTCTCCGAGAAGTCATGACGGCGGGCGACACCGCGGTCGTCATCCCGGCCAAGAACGAAGCCGATCGCATCGGCCTCACCGTCGCCTCGGCCCTCGGCCTGCCCGGCGTCGACCTCGTCGTCGTGGTCGACGACGGCTCGACCGACCAGACGGGCCGGGTCGCCCGCGCGGCGGGGGCCAAGGTCGTCCGCCACAGCCGCAACCGCGGCAAGGCGGCCGCCATGGAGACGGGCGCCGAGGCCGTGCGCCTTCTCGACGGCGACGCCCGCCATCTGCTCTTCCTGGACGCCGACCTGGCCGGCAGCGCCCAGGCCGCGGCCGCGTTAGCGGGGCCCGTGCGCGCCGGCGAGGCCGACATGACCATCGCCGCCTTCACCAACCGGGTCAAGCTCGCCGGCCACGGCATCGTCGTCCGGCTGTCGAGAGACGGCATCCGCCGCGCCACCGGCTTCGAGGCGACCCAGCCGCTCAACGGCCAGCGCTGCCTCACCAGGGAGGCGTTCGAGGCGGCCCGCCCGCTGGCCCACGGCTTCGGCGTGGAGACCGCCCTGACCATCGACCTGATCCGCAAGGGGTTCCGCGTGGTCGAGGTCGAGGTCGACATGGCGCACCGGGCGACCGGTTCCGACTGGCGCTCCCAGCTCCACCGGGCCAGGCAGCTCCGCGACGTCGCCCTGGCCCTGGCCACCCGCGAACCCCTCGTGGCCGACAACCTCGCGAAGCTCCGCCCCAGACGCTGACCCTTCACGGGGTTGTCCACAGGCTGGGGACGGGCGGAGGGAGCCCTGTGGCGGGTGTGCTGGAATTTGCGGGTGACTTCCGAGACGCGGGCCGGCTCCCCCCACCGGCTCATGTGGCCGGCTCTGGCCTGCATCGCCGCCTCGATCCTGCTGACGGCCCTCATCGGCGTGCTCGGCCCGTCCGCCATGGTCCCGGCCCTGTCGGGGCCCGGCTGGCAACCGCCCTACTCGCTGGCCGCCGGTCCTCACCCCTATCTGGTGATCTCCCTGGCCGTGGCCGCCCTGGTGCTCGGCGGGCTCGGTCTCCTCGGCGCCCTGGCCGTGCCGCCCGCGTCCTTCCCCGCACGCCTGCCGCGCACGCTCGTGCTGCTCGGCTGCCTGGCCGCCGTGCTGCTCGCGTTCCTGCCCCCGTCGGGCTCCGGCGACCATCTCAACTACGCCGGCTACGGCCGCCTCGCCTCGCTCGGCATCGACCCCTACACCCACGGCGCCGACGACCTTCCCGGTGATCCCGTCACCGACGCCGTCGAGGCGCCGTGGCGCGAGGAGCCCTCGGTCTACGGCCCGGTGGCCACGGCCACACACGCCGCCGCGAGCTGGCTGGCCGGCGACTCCGTCCGCCTGACGATCTTCCTGCTGGCCCTGGTCAACGTCGCGGCGTTCATCGTCACCGGCCTCCTGATCGACCGCTTCGCCCGTGGCGAGCCCGCCGCGCGGCTGCGGGGCGCGCTGCTGTGGACGGCCAACCCGCTGCTGCTCTACCAGCTCGTCGCCGGCATGCACGTGGACACCCTGGCGGTCGCCTGCATGGTCGCCGCCCTCCTGGCCCGGTCGCGGCCTGTCATCGGAGGCGCCCTGCTCGGGCTCGGGGTCGCCATCAAGCTCAACGCCGGCCTGGTCGCTCTCGGCCCCGCCTGGGAGCTGCGCAGAAACCCCCGCCGCCTGGCGCTGACGGCAGGGGTCGCCCTGGCGGTGGTGGCCGCCGGTTACGCCGCCGCCGGCCTCGACGCCCTGGCCCCGGTGGCCCGCACCAGCAAGTCCATCTCCAACGCCTCGTTCTGGAAGCTCGTCCAGGGCTGGCTCCAGTCGGTCGTCGGCATGGGCCACGCCTACCGCAGCGAGATCCAGGTGGGCTCCCTGCTCCTGCTCGCCCTCATCGCCTGGGCCCTCTTCCGCGCGATCCCCCGCTCCCTTCTCACGGCCTCCCCGGCTCCTGGGCGCGGGTGGTTCGCCGTCAAGGGCGAAGGCGGCCAGGCGGCCGTGGCCGTGGCGGCGGTGATGGTGGTCGCCTACCTGTTCGCCTCGCCGTACGTGCTGCCCTGGTACGACGGGCTCGCCTTCGGGGTGCTGGCGCTGGCCGCGGCGTCCGCCCTGGACCGGTTCATGGTGGCCCACCTGCTGGTGCTGTCGCTGGCCTACCTGCCCGCGCGGGTCGCCGGGCAGCCGCCCGAGCTCGGGTGGCTCACGACCGTCGTGCGGAGTCAGGTCGTTCCGTGGCTGCTGCTGGCGCTGACGGCGGCCCTGCTGTGGTGGGCGTGGCGAGCTGCAGAGCGCGTACGCACGACGCCAGCGTCAGGGGCACCGCCACCGTGAGCGCCATGGCGGGGATGGCGATGCCCGAGTCGTTCATCAGGAAGCCGATGAAGGCGCAGGTCAGCGCGCCGATCAGGCCGGCGCGGAGTGCGGGCGCGTGCGCGTACGCCTGCCCGAGCGCCGACGCCCCCCAGCGTGACGGCCGCGCCAGCACCAGAAACAAGAACGCCAGCGCGACCAGCGAGAGCAGGGTGAGCGACCAGTTCCCCACGGTCACCCCGACCATCGCGCCGAACTTCCGGCCCACGACGGTCCACGCCTGGCCGTCGATGACCTGCTGCACGAACGTGCCGAGGTGCGTGCGCTGCCCGGCCGGGCGCGCCCAGTCGGCGACCGAGATGGCGCCGATGAGCACGGCCCCCACCAGGCCGACGACCAGGAGCTTCACGAACGACACCCGACCGCCGGAGAGGAGGATGAGGAAGACCGACAGGCCCGCGACGAACGCCGGCACGCCGCCGAAGTCCGCCCCCCACGCGGGCGACCCGTCCGCGAACACCGCCAGTCCGCCGTACAGCACGCAGACCGTCATCACCGCCGCCCGGGGCGCGCCCTTGCCGCGCAGCCACTGGGCGATGCCCGCGAGGCCGAGGACGGTGCCGGTGGCGTAGATGGCGAAGGCGATGTTGCTGAAGCCGTAGAACCGTCCGCCGGTCACGGGCTCGTACCCGGAGACGGCGTTGACCTGGAGGTGGGAGCCGGTCATGACGTCCGCCAGCATCGCCACGGAGGTCACCAGCGCGACCACGGTGAGCGGGCCGAGCACGTGCGCGCGCCACGGACCGGCGAAGGCCACGCCGGTGATCAGCCCGGCCATGGCGACGATCGTGACGATGAGCGCGGCCATCGGCGCGGGCAGGCTCCACCACGGCACGAGCTGCGCCAGGAACGTGGCGACGGCGATGCCGCCGCTCATCACGGAGACGACCTGCACGGTGACCAGCAACCGCGACGCCCCGGCCACGTCGATCCCCCCGGCTCCACCGGCCTCAGAGGAGGTGGGGCCGGTGGAGGTTCCGGGAGACACAGCGGTGTCGCCGGCTCCGGCGGGACGCGCGTCCGGCGGGGCGGCCGATCTGCGGCGGCGCAGCGCCAGGGCCGCGAAGGCGTAGAAGAGGAGCTGGACCGCGACGAAGACGGCGAAGAAGGGGCCGCGGACCTCGCGCAGCACCTGGCTGGCCAGGTCGGCGTCCGCCAGCTCGGCGACCGTCTCCTGCGTGGCGGGGCCCGTCGCGCCGCCCGGCTGCCAGGGGCGGCCCACGACCTGCCGCGGGGGTTCGAGGCCGGTCAGGTGGATGGCGGTGGCCGTCAGGTCCTGGATCGCGACCAGCGCGTCCTGCCTGGTCGAGGTGGCGGTGAGGTGTCCGGCGGGGTAGCGCCCGCCGGTGGCCATGGCCACGTGGAGGTGGGCCCCGGGAGAGACGTCGGAGATCCCGGCGACCAGGACGGTGGTGTCCTTCGGGAGGACGGCCAGGAACTCGCCGACGCGCCGGTCGGCCGCCGCCGCCGCTTCCTGCCGGACGTCCTGCGGCATGCCGGTGGGGACTCCGTACTCGTCCCGAGGCTGGGCGGCCCAGGCGGTGGCGAGGTCCGGGACGTCCATGACGATCAGCGCGTACGAGGAGAGGTCGCCGAGCCGGGCCGGGGCGTCGGCGTACGTCTCGACGCGGCCGGTCTCGTCGGCGGCGGCCAGGGCTGCGCCGGGGCCGACGGCGGCGACCTTCCCGCCGCCGTCGATGACCGTCTGGGCGAGGGTGCCGAGCCGGGCGTCGTAGCCGGTGCCGGCCTGGTGAGCCACCAGCTCCGCCCAGCCGGGCACGGTGACGGGGTGTCCGGGGGCCCCGGGATCGCCGGTGGGCGCCGGGGCCGGGGTCCCGGTCGGCCGCGGGGTCGGGCCTTGCGAGGTGTCGGTGGGAGCAGGGCTTTCCGGAGTGGCGGTTCCGGGGTCCTCGGGGGAGCCCTGGTCGTCGGCGCGTTGCGGCGCCGGGGTCTCAGGGCAGCCTTCGCCAGGGGTGCCGGCGCGCTGGCCCGCCGAGACCGTCAGCCAGCCGGCGACGGCGCAGGTGATGCCCCGGCCGGGGGGCGGGACGGCGCGGGTGGACAGGGAGGCAGTGCCGCCCTGCCCAGCGAGCTTCCACAGGTTGGGCGTACGCGTCTGGTCGATGTCGCTCCACTCGAGCCCCGGCACGCCGACGACCGCCACCCGTCCCTGGACGGCGGCGGAGGCCGGGACGGCGACCCCCATGACCGTGAGCAGCCCGACGACCACCAGCCGCAACAGGGAGCGGAACCTGTGCGGCATCGTGCTGAACCCCCTGAGTCGGCGCGCCCTTCGGTCAACCGCCACGGTAGCCTGCCACAGCGTGACGGGTGTCGAGACGCCGATGCGGCGGCGATGGTGGGCGTGGGCCCTGGCGGCGGTGGTCGTCGCCGCCGGGGTGTGGCCGCTGGTCGAGCACTGGCTGACCAACCCCGGCGACCAGCGTCTCGTCGATCTCGACGTCTACCGTACCGGCGGTCAGATGGTGCTCGACGGACGTCCGGTCTACGGGTTCTTCACGCCGGCGCCGCAGCTGCTGCCGTTCACCTACCCGCCGGTCGCGGCGCTGTTCGCGAGCGGGCTGGCGGCGATGTCGTGGGTGACCGCCCAGTGGGTGTGGACGGCGGGGATCTTCGCGGCGCTGGGTGTGGCGGTGGGGTTCGCGTTCAGGGAGTCGCTGGGGCGGCACGCGCCGTGGGTGTTCGCGTTCCTGATGGTGGCGTGCACGTTCCTGATGCCGATCCGCGACCAGGTGCGGTTCGGGCAGGTGGACATCCTGCTGGTGGCGCTCTGCCTGGCCGACTGCGTGGCGCGGCGGCCGTGGTGGCCGCGCGGGTTCCTGATCGGGTTGGCCACGGCGGTCAAGCTGACGCCCGGGGTGTTCCTCATCTACCTGCTGGTGACGCGGCAGTGGCGGACGCTGTTCATGGCCTCGCTGGTGACGGCGCTGCTGACGCTGCTGCCGTTCGCGGTGATCCCGCAGGACGCGGTGGACTTCTGGTTCGGCGCGCTGCTGGACTCCGAGCGGCTGGGCGCCAACGCCGCCACCACCAACCAGTCGATGCGCGGCATGCTCATCCGCCTCTACCTGCCCGACCTGCTGACGACCGCGATCTGGCTGGCGGCGGTCGCGGCGGTCGGCTGGTACGGGTTCCGCGGCGCGCGCGACGCGTACCGGCGCGGCGACACGCTGACGGCGGTGGCGCTGGTGGGGCTGATGGCGGTGCTGCTGTCGCCGGTGGCCTGGATCCACCATCTGGCCTGGGTGGTCGTGGTGCTGGGGGCCATCGCGGGCGACGGGCGCGACCCGGTGCGGCTGCGGGTGGCCGCCGGGGTGTGGCTGTACTACGTGGTGCCGGTTCCCTGGTGGGGCGTGGCGATCAAGGCGGCGGAGATCCCGGTGGTCAGCCCGGTGCTCGGCAAGATCGTGCAGAACGGCTTCGGCCTGGGCGCGATCTTCCTCGTCTGGCTGCTGGCGCACTGGCTGCCGGGGCGACGTGCCGAGGAGTCCCGAATGCCCCACCTAGCACGTCAACCTGCGGATACCCTGTAATCATGTCCAGAACCGCGTACCTCGGCCCTGAGGGCACCTTCACCGAAGAGGCCCTGACGCTCCTGGAGCCCGAAGCCGAGCGGCTGCCCTGCGCGACGGTCACCGCCGCGCTCAACGCCGTGCGCGCCGGCGAGGCCGACGCCGCGGTGGTCCCGCTGGAAAACTCGCTCGAGGGCGGCATCACGACGACGCTGGACGAGTTCGCCTGGGGCGAGCCGCTGCTGATCACCGCCGAGCTGCTGCTCCCGGTGCGGTTCTCGCTGCTGGCCCGGCCCGACACCGAGATCGTGCACGTCAAGCGGGTCTACACCCACCCGGCCGCGATCACGCAGTGCCGCGGTTTCCTCAACCGCGAGCTGGCCGACGCGGTCGTGGTGTCCGCCCCGTCGACGGCGGCGGCGGCGCAGGAGGTGTCGCTGCCCGGCTCGCCGTACGACGCCGCGATCGCCGCCCGCATCGCGGGCGAGCACTACGGCCTGGTCGAGCTGCGGGGCGACATCGGCGACCGGTCCGACACCGTGACGAGGTTCGTACGGGTGAGCAGGCCGGGCCCGCTGCCCGAGCCGACCGGCAGCGACCGCACCACCCTGGTCGTGTTCCTGGCAGACGACCACCCGGGCGCGCTGCTGGAGATGCTGACCGAGTTCTCGGTGCGCGGCGTCAACCTGAGCCGCATCGAGTCGCGGCCCACCGGCCAGGGCATCGGCCGCTACTTCTTCCACTTCGACTTCGAGGGCCACGTGGCCGACGCGCGGGTGGGCGAGGCCGTCGCGGGCCTCCACCGCATCTGCGGCGAGGTGCGCTTCCTGGGCAGCTATCCGCGCGCCGACGGGGTGGCTCCGCAGATCAAGCGCGGCACGGGCGACCCCGAGTTCGCCGGGGCGAAGGAGTGGCTCGCCAGGATCCGCGCCGGTCAGGTCTGATAATCGGGGAGCGGGTGCTCACCGCGCGCCGGTAGCCTTTCCTTGTGATCGACCTGCGTACCCTTCGTGAGGACCCCGACCGGCTGCGGGCGTCGCAGCGTGCCCGCGGCGAGGACGACTCGGTCGTCGACTCGCTGCTCGACCTGGACGAGCGCCGCCGCTCCGCGCTGACCTCGTTCGAGTCCTCGCGCGCCGAGCAGAAGAGCCTCGGCAAGCAGGTCTCCAGGGCGCAGGGCGAGGAGAAGGCCGCGCTGCTCCAGCGGGCCAAGGACCTCGCCGCCCAGGTGCGGTCCGCCGAGGCGGAGGCGGAGAAGCTCGCCGCCGAGCTCGACGGGCTGCTCCAGACGGTGCCCAACATCGTCGAGGCCGACGCGCCCGCCGGCGGCGAGGACGACTACGTCGTGCTCGAGTCCCACGGCGAGCCGCGCACGTTCGACTTCGAGCCGAAGGACCACCTGGAGCTGGGCGAGCGGCTCGACGCGATCGACATGGAGCGCGGCGCCAAGGTGTCCGGCTCGCGGTTCTTCTTCCTCAAGGGCCAGGGCGCCCGGTTGCAGCTCGGCCTGCTCAACATGGCCATGCAGCAGGCGATCGAGACCGGCTTCGTGCCCATGATCACCCCGGTCCTGGTCAAGCCGGAGACCATGCAGGGCACCGGATTCCACGTGGCGCACGACAAGGAGATCTACCGCCTGCCCGAGGACGACCTCTACCTGGTCGGCACCTCCGAGGTGTCGCTGGCCGGCTACCACGCGCAGGAGATCCTGCCCGCCGACCAGCTCCCGCTGCGCTACGCGGGCTGGTCGTCGTGCTTCCGCCGCGAGGCGGGCTCCTACGGCAAGGACACCCGGGGCATCATCAGGGTCCACCAGTTCGACAAGGTGGAGATGTTCTCCTTCGTCCGGCCCGAGGACGCGGCGGCCGAGCACCAGCGGCTGCTGGAGTACGAACGGCGGATGATGGCCAAGATCGAGGTGCCCTACCGCGTGATCGACACGGCGGCGGGCGACCTCGGCATGTCGGCGGCCCGCAAGTTCGACTGCGAGGCGTGGATCCCGACCCAGGGCCGCTACCGCGAGCTGACCTCGACCTCCAACTGCACCGAGTTCCAGGCCCGCCGGCTGGGCGTGCGCTTCCGCGACAAGGACGGCAGGCCGCAGTACGCCGCCACGCTCAACGGCACGCTGGCCACCACCCGGTGGATCGTCGCCATCCTGGAGAACCACCAGCAGGCCGACGGCTCCGTGGTGGTCCCCCAGGCGCTCCGCCCCTACGTGGGGCTCGACGTGCTGGAGCCGGTCAAGTAGCGGCGGGGGCGCAGCGCCAGCGCCCCGAGGAGACACACGAGCGGCGCGGCGACCACGGCGACGGCCAGCGCCGCGCCGTGGTCGATCCAGCCCGTGCTCCACGCCTTGAACGGTCCCGCCACGCAGAGCCCGACCGCCACGCCGAGCGCCAGCGCGTCCACCGCGCCCCGCGACCCGACGCCGCCGTCCGAAACCAGCGAGCAGGCCACGAAGACCACGCAGATCAGCAGGGCCGCGCCCAGCGCCGCGAGGAGCGGGGGCAGCGGGCTCCAGTCCGTCATGACGTTCTGGTGCGGGCCGAACACTCGCTCGTACGGCAACGGCGCGATCAGCAGCGCACCGAGACCGCCCAGCACGACGACGAGCCAGGGGCGGGCGCGGCGCGCCCGCACCGACTGAACGGCCAGGCCGAGCAGGGTCGCCCAGGCGGCGGCCAGCCCGGCGACCAGCATCTCCGCGTCGTCGTCGGCGGGCCGGTCGAGCGGGATCGCGGCCGACTCCAGCAGACGGCCGTCGGCGCTGAAGCCGAACCGCCGCCACGTCCCGTCGACGCCGCGCACGGCGACGCCGTCCCGTCCGTTGGCGACGACCACGACGTGCCCGCCCGGGCGGTCCTGGACCACGAGCGTCCTGGAGACGATGGGATCCTCGTCGGGCCGCCCGCCCACCAGCTCGCGTTCGAGCATGGTGACCCGGCCTGGAGGGATCTCCCACTCGGGCTCCCAGGTGCGGCCGCCGTCGCCGGAGCGCAGCACCTTCACGTGATGCCGGACGAGCCGGTAGCAGTGCTCGCGCAGGCAGGCGGCGCGCTGGCCGGGCCGATACTCGCGCTCCGGTCCCGCGTAGGCGTCGGAGGCGACGTACGTCTCCCAGGTCGCGCCGCCGTCGTGCGACGCGTACCGGGAGTCGAGCACGAGGACGCCGTCCCTGAGGTCGACGACCTCGGCGGCGGGCATGCCGGGGTGGCCCGCGGTGGCGGTCACGGCGAGGACGGCCAGGGGGACGGCGGTGAGCACCCGCCACCGCGCGGCCACCGCCCGCCGACTGCGCTGCCGCACCCACCAGGCCAGGAGGAGCGCAGGAAGGGCCAGCAGGTCCCCAGGATCGGCCAGGACGCGCGAGGAGCCCGCCAGGGTGGTCCAGATCTGGGAGGCGGCCTCAGCGCCCGTCTCCGTCGTTTTCACGACCGTGAAGAGGGCGCCGGTCAGGATGGTCGCCGCGAGATCGGCGCGGCGCAGCAGGAGGAGCGCCACCAGGGGCGGTGCGACGACGAGTCCGGCGAGGTCACTCAGCTTGCCCGTGACGAACCCGGGCCAGGCGTGCTTGAGGATGTGATCGTTGAGTAACAGGACGATCACGGAGGTCACTGTTACGGGGTGACATAACCAGGCGTACCTCATATATCGCTAGATGTGCGGAAAGGTGCGGGGGTTCGCCTGGCCTGTGAATCGAGTCACACCCGTGACAACGGCCGGTCAAGGCCATAACAAACGCGAAAGGCCGGGGTCCGCTGGAAGCGAACCCCGGCCTGTCTCGCTGCTACAGGTCAGATGGAGCGGACCTGGGAGGCCTGCGGCCCCTTCTGGCCCTGCGTGATCTCGAACTCGACCCGCTGGCCGTCTTCAAGGCTGCGGTAGCCGTTGCCGACGATCTCGGAGAAGTGCACGAACACGTCCGGCGCGCCGCCGTCCGGGGCGATGAAGCCGAAGCCCTTCTCGGCGTTGAACCACTTGACGGTTCCCTGAGCCATAAAAGCTCTCCCTCAGGATGTGAATCTATGGGACCCACACCTCGTGGATCCCGGTGTGTCGTACAGCAAGCACCCGGGGTGGCTCAGACAATGTCATGCTGGTTTTCACTACGGGATAGCTAATACAACGCCTCCACATCTAACACCATTCTGGCGCGTTGGTGTTCCCGTCGAACGAAGATTTCTGGCTGGGCGCATCAGCGGGCAAACTGGAACGTGTTATGCACAACCTACGCGCACCCCGCCTGGTGGCCACCGACCTGGACGGCACCGCCCTCCGTACGGACGGAACCGTGTCTCCCCGCACCGCCGCCGCCTTCGCCAGAGTCGAGGACGCAGGGGCCATGCTGGTGTTCGTCACCGGCCGCCCGCCTCGGTGGATGCACCCCGTGGCGGGGGCGGTGAGGCACCGCGGCCTCGCCGTCTGCGCCAACGGGGCGCTGATCTACGACATGCACACCGAGCGGGTGGTGAAGTCTCACCTCATCGACCCGGAGGTGCTCGAAGAAGTCGTCTCTCAGCTTCGAGCGAACGTCCCCGATCTCTCGTTCTCGGTCGAGTACGAGGGAGGCCACGCGCACGAGTCGGACTTCCGCTTCGGCACCTGGGACGGCGCCACCACGGGCAGGGCGCGCCTGCGCGGCGAGTCGCTCACCTCGCGGGCCTGCGTCAAGCTGCTGGCCCTGCACCCCGAGCTGGGCCCTGACGAGCTGCACGCGACCGTGCACGAGCTGGTCGGGCACCTGGTGACCGCCACCCACTCCAGCGGCCGCGGGCTCATCGAGATGAGCGCGATCGGCGTCACCAAGGCCACGGCCCTGGCCACGCTCGCCGAGCGGCACGACATCGAGCAGTCGCAGGTCGTGGCGTTCGGCGACATGCCGAACGACCTGCCCATGCTGACGTGGGCAGGCACCTCCTACGCGGTCGCCAACGCGCACCCCGGCGTGCTGGCCGCGGTCGATCACGTGACCGCGGCCAACGACGAGGACGGCGTCGCGCTGGTGCTCGAGGAGCTCTACAGGTAGGGCCCCGAGCCGCCCGGCGGGCGCGGGTGCTCCTCGGGCCGTCCGCCGGGCAGCGCCCTGCGCATCTGCTCCAGCTGGGCGCGGGCCGCCATCTGCTGGGCGAACAGCGTCGTCTGGATGCCGTGGAACAGCCCTTCGAGCCAGCCCACCAGCTGGGCGTGCGCCACCCGCAGCTCGGCGTCGCTGGGCGCGGTGCCGGTGTCCTCGGTGAAGGGCAGCGACAGCCGCTCCAGCTCCTCCACCAGCTCGGGCGCCAGGCCGTCCTCCAGCTCCTTGATCGAAGACTGGTGGATGTCCTTCAGCCGCTTGCGGCTGGCCTCGTCGAGCGGAGCGGCCCGCACCTCTTCGAGGAGTTGCCGGATCATGCTGCCGATGCGCATGACCTTGGCCGGCTGCTCGACCAGGTTGGCCACCGAGCGCTCGTCTTCGCCGTTATCGTCATGACCCTGGAAGTCGGGGCCCACCACCACGATGTGAGGCGAGTTGTTGTCCTCAGCATTCATAAGTCTCACCGTACTAGGAGGATCTTCCCAACGTGGTCGCCGGAATCCACCATACGGTGAGCCTCGGCCGCGTCGGACATCGGCAGCTCGGCGAACACCACCGGCCGCACCGCCCCGGCGTCGATCAGCGGCCACACGTTCTCCACGACGCTCCGGACGATCGCGCCCTTCTCCTCGACCGGGCGGGCGCGCAGCGTGGTGCCGTGCACCGAGGCCCGCTTGGCCAGCAGCACGCCCAGGTCGAGCTCGGCCTTGCGGCCGCCCTGCATGCCGATGACCACCAGCCGCCCGCCGGTCTTGAGCGCCCGCAGGTTGCCGGCCAGGTATTTGGCGCCCATGATGTCGAGGATCACATCGGCCTTGACCTGCTCGGCGAAGTCCTCCTCGCGGTAGTTCACGTACGCGTCGGCGCCCAGCTCCTTGACCCGCTCGCCCTTGCCGGACGAGCCGACCGTGACCACGACGTTCGCCCCGAACGCCTTGGCGAGCTGCACCGCGAACGTGCCGATGCCGCTCGCGCCGCCGTGCACCAGCAGGGTCTCGCCCTTGCGCAGCCGGCCCAGCATGAACACGTTGGACCAGACCGTGCAGGCCACCTCGGGCAGCCCGGCGGCCTCCTCCAGCCGGACGCCCCGCGGCACCGGCATCACCTGCTGCCACGGCACGGCCACCCGCTCGGCGTAGCCGCCGCCGGCCAGCAGCGCGCACACCTCGTCGCCCGCCTTGAAGTGCTCGACGTCCGCGCCGACCGCCGCGACCACGCCGGACACCTCCAGCCCCGGATAGGGCGAGGCGCCCTGCGGGGGTTGGTAGTTGCCCTGGCGCTGGAGGACGTCCGCCCGGTTGACCGCCGAGGCGGCCACGTCGATGAGCACGTCACCGCGCCCGGGCTCCGGGTCGGGGACCTCCCGCCACTCCAGCACCTCTGGCCCGCCGCTGCGGGTGATCTCGATGGCTCGCATGCGCACCACGGTAACGGGGCAGAGAAGTTGAGGGTTGCCGGCCTTCCCCGGAGCGCTTGGCGTTAATCTGCAAGATATTTACCACCCCTTTAGACCCGCCCGAGGGGGAACACGGTGGCAAGACACGATCGAGAAGAATCTCTCGAGGAACAGCTCGCCTGGCTCGACGCCATCAAGGAGTCCGAGGAGGCGCCGGTCAAGGTGAGCGCCAAGACCGGCCCGGGCGTCCCGGCCGACGAGACCGCCGTCGTCTCGCCCTACCCCCAGGACCCGTGGGCGTCGGTGCCGCAGCACGACACGCCGACCCCGCCGCTCTTCCGCGCGGCGGTCGACTCGGTGTACGGGTCGGAGGCGGTGCCCGCCACCGAGAGCGAGGCGGGGGAGTGGCTGGACAAGGCGAGCACGCGCGACAAGACCGACACAAAGGCCGACACGGGGGACGATCCGCCCGCTGATGACAGCGCCGACACCAAACCGGCGATCGACGACGCGTTCCTCGCCCCGCTCAAGCCGCTGCCCCGGCCGGACGACACCGACAGCTACGCGCTGGCGTCCTTCCCCGAGCCGGAGAAGGTGGAGGAGAAGACCGAGGAGAACCTCTCCTGGCCCGTTCCACCGGCCTGGGCCAGTGAGACGCCCGCCCCGCCCGAGCCCGCCGCCGAGCCGGCGCGCGAGGAGGCGGCCCAGCACACCCCGGACGAAACCCTCCCGTCCCTCCCGTCGCTGCCGCCCCCGTCGCTCCCCGAGCCCACGCAGCATGCCTTCCCCGAGCCTCCGCAACGCACCTTCGACCAGCCGAGCCCGCCGTTCGCCGAGCCGTCCCAGCGCGCCTTCGACGAGCCCCGCGCCGGCCGGGAGGCCCGCACGTTCGACGAGCACCTCAGGTTCCAGGAGCCGCGCCCGGCGGAGGAGGCGCCCCCGAGAGCCGAGGAGCCGCCGAGGCAGCCCGAGCCGCGCCACCGCCCGGCCCCGGTGCCCGTCTTCAACGCCCCGCCGAGGCCCCCGGCGACCGGCAGGCCCACCGCCGAGAGCCTGGACCCCGACACGCTGCTGCGCGGCCGCCGCAACGCCCCCTCCAAGGGCTGGCGCCGGATCGTCTACAAGGCGTCCGGCGGCTGGATCAAGCCCGGCGAGCCGCCGGAGGTCAGGCGCCGCCGCGCGCTGATGGCCAGGGCGCGCACACCCGTCGCCACCGGCCACCACCGCGTCGCCGTGCTCAGCCTGAAGGGCGGTGTCGGCAAGACCACGACCACGGTCGGCCTGGGCGCCACGCTGGCCCAGATCCGCGGCGACCGCGTGATCGCGGTCGACGCCAACCCCGACCGTGGAACGCTCTCCGACAAGCTGAAGCTGGAGACCTCGGCCACCGTCCGCGACCTGCTCAACGAGGCCGACCAGGTCAAGAGGTACGTCGACATCAGGGCCTTCACCTCTCAGGCGCCGTCGCGGCTGGAGGTGCTGGCCTCCGACCGCGACCCGTCGGTGTCGGAGGCGTTCAGCGGCGCCGACTACCAGGCCGTCTCGCAGGTGCTGGAGAACTTCTACTCGATCTGCATCACCGACTGCGGCACCGGCCTGCTGCACTCCGCGATGGGCGGGGTGCTCGGCCTCGCCGACCAGATCGTGCTGGTCAGCTCCGCGTCGGTCGACGGCGCGCGGGCGGCCTCGGCCACGCTCGACTGGCTGGAGGCCCACCACTACGAGAATCTCGTACGCGACGCGACCGTGGTGCTGTGCAGCGTCAGGCCGAGGTCGAAGTCGGCCGTCGACATCAACAAGCTGGAGGGCCACTTCGCCGCCCGGTGCCGGGCCGTCGTCCGCGTGCCGTACGACCCGCATCTGGAGGAGGGCGCGGAGATCGACCTGGACCGGTTGCAGGAGGCGACCAGGGACGCCTACCTGCAGCTCGCCGCCAGCATCGGAGACGGTTTCGCCGGCGCCGGCCGGTAGACGGCACGAAACCCGCTCACCGGCCGGTGAGCGGGTTTCGTCGGGAAGCGGAGGGTGTGGGATTCGAACCCACGAGGCCATCGCTGACCTGGCCGCTTTCAAGGCGGCTGCACTCGTCCACTATGCGAACCCTCCAGTGCGACACCACGATAGCGGCTGCGGTGACGCCGGTGTACGTTCAGGTGGTGGCGGATCTCAAGATCGAGGTGGCACGGGCGGAGCGTTCGGCCACCGTGCGCCTGCGGGGTGACCTGGACAAGCTGACGGCTCCCGATTTCAAGAAGCGGCTCGACGCCCTCGCCGCCGAAGGACCTCTCGACGTGGTGATCGACGCCTCCGGGTTGGAGTTCTGCGACTCCAGCGGCCTGTGGGCGCTGGTGGAGCACCAGCGCGCCGTCGGCGGGCGCGGCGGCACGCTCCGGCTCACCGGCGTGCACGGGGTCCTGCAGCGGGTGCTGGAGGTGACCGGGCTCAAGGCCGTCTTCGACGACGTGTTACCCGCGCAGCTGTGACAGCAGCCACTTGGGTCCCGCCGTCTCGGCCCCCAGCTCGGCGACCCGCTCCCTCAGCTCCCGGTCGGCGGTGACGACGAGCACCCGCTCCCACGGCTTGGCCCGGCGCACCACGTCCACGATCGCGTCGTCGCCGCTGCCGGCCGCCGCGACCACCTGCATCCCGGGAATGTCGGGCACCTCCCTGGCCGCGCCCTCGACCACCGCCACCATCCGCGGATACCACTGCGCCAGCACCGAATGCGACAGCCGCAGCCCCGACACCGCCTCCAGCAGCCGGGTGGCGGCCCCCAGCCGGTCGTTCCACCAGCCGCGCTCGGCCCGCGCGCCGACGATGTTGGCCACGTCGAGCACCAGGGTCTCCGGGCTGATCGCACCGCTGACCGTGCCCCACGTCTCGGCGAAGCCGGGGTGCAGCTCTCTGGCGGCCACCTCGCCCAGCGGCAGCCAGCGCAGCTCGTCGCTCTCGCCGTTCGCGCAGACCGCCGCCAGCCGCTCGGCCGACTCCGCGATCACCGTCTCGAACGCCCACCCGCCGTGGTCGTCGCGGTAGACCCCCTGCACCCGCAGCAGGTCGCCGGCCACCGCCGCCTCCTCGCGGGCCTCGCGCAGCGCGGAGGCCACCGCGTCCTCGTGGCTGTCGCGCGCCCCGCCGGGCAGCCCCCACGTGCCGCCGTGGTGGCTCCACGCCGAACGCTTCTGCATCAGCACGTGAGGCACCCCGAGCTCGTCGTGGTGCACGGCGAGCAGTCCCGAGGCGCCGTGCAGCCCCCAGTGGCGGTGTCCTCGCCCGCACTCGGTCCAGCCGTCGCCGTCCTTGTCAGCCATGTCTCGATTCTCTCAGCCGCCGCCCTTGCTGAAATGCTGGTAGTCCTTGGTGCCCGACCAGTTGCCGCCCCACTGCCATCCCACCTGCGCGAACGCCCGCACCACCTTGTCGCCGGGGTTGATCACGCCCTTGCCCTTCATCGGCCGCTTGGTGTACTTCCGGGCGTTGGAGTGGGCCGTCCTGCCGTCGGCGGTCACGTACGGGTTCTCGCGCGGGTTGATGTCGATCGCCTCGCCGTAGGCGTGCTTGGACCAGCTGCTCGACCCCGTGGCCTGGCGGCAGTTGAAGGCCGAGGTGTTGTCGGCGTCGATGGAGTCGTAGTCGTCGCCCTTGTAGACGTCGATCAGCTCCATCCGCCTGATCGGCCAGCGCCAGTCGTACAGCTTCTCGAAGACCTGCACGATGTCGTCGGTGACGGTCTTGCGCACGACCAGCTCACCGGTGTGCGGCTTGTCGTCGAAGCCCCAGTAGGTCATCCTGATCAGACGCAGGTCGCGGTAGTGGACCGGGCAGCCCTCACGCCACGAATACCGCAACTGGTCGCGGGTCACCTGGCTCACCTCGGCGTCGAACGAGGGCGGCTCGGTGGCGGTGGGCGTCGTCGCGGTGGGCGTCGGCTCCGAGGTCGCCGGCTCCGTTTCGGAGGTCGTCGGCGGCGCCGGTCCGGTGGACGCGACCGGGCTCTGCCCGCCGCACGCCACGGAGGCGAGCACCACGAGCGCCAGGGTGGCAGCACGCTTCATCCCGCCACGATACGACACGTTCCAGCAGGTCAGCCGCTACGACGCAGCTTGCCGCGCCGGGTCGTCAACTCGTGCAACAGGTCGGCCGCGTACCAGACGAGGCCGAGGAACGACCCGCCGGCGAGCGCGCCGCCGATCCACAGGTCGTTCACGGTCGCGGCGGTGAGCGCGGCGCCCCTGGGCTGGTAGCCGACCACGAACGGGGCGGCGACGAGCCAGAGCCCGGCCAGGAACAGCAGCGCCAGCGCGGTCACGCCCAGCTTGGCCCTCATCGCTGGTCCTCCGACGCGACCAGGGTCGTGGATCCGTTCTGCCGCCGCTCGCGGTCTGTCGCGTCGAGGTCCTCGCGCAGGGCCTCGACCAGGGGCGCCAGCAGGGCGGCCAGTTCGGCGGACGAGGTCTGGGGGGCGGCGGGCTCCGGTTCCCGCTGGCGCTCGCGTACCGTCACCAGGCCCCGCGCGGCGAGCTCGGCGTGGATGGCGGCGGCGAAGGCGGCGGCGCCCGCGAGGCCGACGGCGGCGACGCCGAGGCCGGTGAAGAACTCCGTCGTGGTGGCGGAGTTCCAGGCCGCGCCCTCGGGCTGGGTGCCGAGCGCGAACGGCGCGACCATCAGCCAGAACCCGGCCATGGCCGCCAGCGCGGCCAGCACGGCGCCGACGAACTTGCGGATCACTGCGGGATCCCTCCTGTCACCAGATCTTTCGCGGGCGCCGGCGGCGCCGCCTGCGCGATGAGCGCGCGCGAGGTGGGGCGCAGGACGTCACGCGCCACGGCCCTGGCACGTTCCTTCTCGGTACGGTCGTCCGGCGGCGCCATCTTGGCCACGGCCGTGAGCAGCGCCGACGGCCGGCCGTTCACGCGCTCGACGCGCTGGGCGACGAGTTCGAGCAGCAGGCCGGCCAGCACCAGGTCGTCCCTGCTGGGCGGCGGGGCGGCGGGCGGGGGAGCGGCGCCGCCGCGCAGCGGCAGCTCCTTCAGGAAGACCACGGCGAGGAAGCCGAGCAGGGCGATCGGGACGCCCACGAGGAAGACGGTCTCCAGGCCGCGGGTGAACGCCTCCAGCACGAGGTGCTTGACCGGCTCGGGCAGCGCCTGGATCTCGTCAGGGCTGCCGAGCGACGGCCGGGCGCTCCCCGCGGGCATCTCGGCGTAGAGCCGGTTGGTCAGGATCGCGCCGAACCCGGCCACGCCGATGGCGCCGCCGAGCGAGCGGAAGAACGAGACGCCGGAGGTCGTGGAGGCCATGTCGCGGACCTCGGCGCCGTTCTGCGCGGCCAGGATCAGCATCTGCATGGTCAGGCCGAGCCCGGTGCCGAGCACCGCCATGTCGAGGCCGATGATCCACGGGCTGGAGTCGACGTGCAGCCGCGACAGCAGGAACAGCCCGATGGTCACGAGCAGCATGCCGACGACCGGGAAGATCTTCCACCTGCCGGTCCGCGTGACGGTCTTGCCGGAGATGACGCCGGACAGGAACAGCGTGATCACCATGGGCAGCGTCATCAGGCCGGAGTCCGTCGGGCTCATGCCCTGGACGACCTGCAGGTACTGCGGCAGGTAGATCATCGCGCCGAACATCGCCACGCCGACGAACAGCGATCCGAGGCTGGTCAGGATGAACGTGCGGTTGCGGAACAGCCGGGGCGGCAGGATCGGATTGCCCGCGGTGCGCTCGGCGAGCACGGCGAGGGCCAGCGAGACGAGGCTTACGGCGGCCAGGGCGTAGGTCCACGGCGAGTTCCACGCGAACTCGGTGCCGCCCAGGGTGAGCAGCAGCATCAGCGAGGTCGCGCCGGCCGTGATGGTGGTGGCGCCCCAGATGTCGATGCGGGTGTCGCGCTTGACGTGCGGCAGCTTGAGCACCTTCTGCACGACGACCGCGGCGACCACGGCGAGCGGCACGCCCACGTAGAAGCACCAGCGCCAGCCCAGCATCTCGGCGTCGACCAGGAACCCGCCGAGCAGCGGCCCGGCGACGGTGGAGACGCCGAAGACGGCGCCCATGTAGCCGGAGTAGCGGCCGCGCTCGCGGGGGGAGACGATGTCGCCCAGGATGACCTGGGCCAGCGCGCCCAGGCCGCCCGCGCCCACGCCCTGCAGGGCGCGCCCGGCGATGAGCTGGCCCATGTTCTGCGAGAGCCCCGCGGCGAGCGACGCGCCGACGAACACCGCCAGCGCCACCTGGAAGAGCCGCTTGCGGCCGAACACGTCGGACAGCTTGCCCCACAGCGGTGTGGACACCGTCATCGTCAGGATGGTCGCCGAGGCCACCCACGAGTACTGGTCCTGGCCGCCGAGCTCCCCCACGATCGTCGGCAGCGCCGTGCCCACCACGGACGTCGACAGCATCGAGGTGAGCATGGCGAGCATGAGCCCGGCCATGACCTCGAGGACCTCGCGGTGGGTGTACTGCTTCTGGGGGCTTGCGGCCGCCGCTTGGCCCGCCAAGTCACCACATCCCCTCGTATTCCGCATGGAAGTATACGCCTGTTTACTAGTGTTTCGGCAAGCCGATATATTCCCGGGCATGAGAGCTGAGGCCCGCCCCCGGGACCGTGCGGCCACCCGTCTCCGGCTGCTCGACGCCGCCAGGGCGCTGTTCGCCGAGTATGGGTACGAGCGCGTGACCGTACGCATGATCGCCTCGGCGGCGGACGCCAACATCGCTCTGGTGGGGCGCTACTTCGGGTCGAAGGCGGGCCTGTTCGGCGAGGTCCTGCGGGACGAGCCGACGATCCGGGTCGTCCTCGAAGGCGACCGGGCGGGGCTGCCGCGCCGGCTCGCGGAGTTCGCCGCCCGCCGCATGCACGCCGACCCGAAGAGCCGCATCCTGCGCGCCCTGGCCCACTCCGCCGACGACCCGGAGATCCAGGAGCTCGTACGGGAGCGCCTGCGGACGGCCATCATCACCCCGCTCGCGGAGTTCCTGGGCGACGACCCCGACGCGATGGCCAAAGCGCGCACCGCGGCGGCGCTCCTCACCGGCATCACCAGAGTCCGCCGTGCCCTCGGCCCGGAGCCGCCCACTCCGGCGGACGTGGACCGGCTGACCGCAATGTTCACCGTGTGTCTAGATATTTCAGGACATGAACCATAAGACCGAAATACGGCCTTTTTGAGGACGTGTCGTTGCCAGCGCCAGCCGATAACTTGACAGCACCCCCCACCAAGGAGTGCGCATGTTGGGTAAACGCAGTGCGCTGGCAGGAGCCACCATCGTGGCCTGCCTGGCATTCCCCCTCGCCGTCCCCGCCATGGCCGACCCGGCCCCCATGGCGGACCCGGCAACCCCGCCGTCGGTGATCGACGCGCTCGAACGCGACCTCGGGCTCACCGAGCGGCAGGTCGTCACCCGGCTGGCCAACGAGCAGCGCGCCGCCGCCACCGAGGCCACCCTCACCGCCTCGTTAGGCGACTCCTACGGCGGCTCCTGGCTGAACGCCGACGCCTCCAAGCTCATGGTCGCCACGACCGACGCCGCCGAGGCCCCGGCCATCGAGGCCAAGGGCGCCCAGCCGGTCGTCGTCGGCCGCACCCTGGCCCAGCTGACCTCCGTGAAGGACCAGCTCGACCTGGCCGCCCAGAAGGGCAAGACCGGCGCCTCCCTCTGGTACGTCGACGTGACCACCAACAGCGTCGTCATCCTCGCCGCCACCCAGGAAGCCGGCGAGGCGCTCGCCGCCGCGGCCGGCGTCGACAAGGGCGTGGTCAAGGTCGCCGTCTCCACCGAGAGCCCGCAGCCGTTCATCGACATCATCGGCGGCTCCGCGTACTACATCGGCTCCAGCCGCTGCAGCGTCGGCTTCTCCGTCACCCGCGGCACCACCGTCGGCTTCGTCACCGCCGGACACTGCGGCCGCGCCGGCTCGCGCACCACGAACCCGACCGGCACCTTCCAGGGCTCGTCCTTCCCCGGCAACGACTACGCCTGGGTCGCCGCCCCCGGCAACAACGCCACCCCGTACGTGCGCGGCTCCGGCGGCGCGCTCGTGACCGTCCGCGGCTCCACGCAGGCGTCGGTCGGCGCGTCCATCTGCCGCTCCGGCTCCACCACCGGCTGGCGCTGCGGCACCATCCAGCAGCACAACGCCAGCGTCCGCTACGCGCAGGGCACCGTCTCCGGCCTGACCCGCACCAGCGCGTGCGCCCAGCCGGGCGACTCCGGCGGCTCGTTCATCTCCGGCAGCCAGGCCCAGGGCGTCACCTCCGGCGGCTCCGGCAACTGCAGCATCGGCGGGACCACGTACCACCAGCCCGTCAACGAGATCCTGTCGGCGTACGGCCTCACCTTGAGAACCGGCTGATCTCCCAACCGAACCCAGCGTGCCCGGCCCACGTCGCCGGGCACGCTGTTTCGTACGTTTGGCCCGATACGCCCTCTTGGGTCCCACTTGGTGTGCCGGCTGCGGGGGCGAACCTACGCTGGAGGAGACAGCTTGCCTGGGGGAGGCAGTGATGGCGAAGTTCCTCGACATGCACCGCGGCATGGCGGGCATCACCGGTGACCAGCTCAAACGGGCACACTCCGCCGACGTCGAGATCCAGGACGAGGAGGGAGTGACCTTCGAGCACGCCTGGGCGGACCCGGAGGAAGGAGTCATCTACTGCCTCTCGGAGGCGCCCACGGCGGACGCGGTCCTGCGCATCCACGAACGCGCCGGCCACCCGGCCGACGAGATCCACCACGTGCCGCTGAGCATCTGAGCCAAGTATGTGACGTAGTTCACACTCCCTTTCGCGAACTCGCGATGGTCGTACGGGCGAAAGCCGTCGAATCCACTGCGCAGCGAACGGGAGCACCGGGTGATCGCCGAAGAGTCTGGCACGGCCGACGCCGACCTCATACGGCGCTCGCGGCACGACCCGGAGGTCTTCGCCGGACTCTTCGACCGGCATGCCCCCGCACTGCGGCGCTACGTCGCCCGGCGACTCGGCCCGTCCCTGGCCGACGACATCGTCTCCGACGTCTTCCTCACCGCCTTCCGGCGCCGCCACCGCTACGACACGAGCCACCCTGACGCGCGCCCGTGGCTGTACGGCATCGCCGCCCGGCTCGTCAGCCGGCAACGCCGCGTGGAGATCCGGTTCTACCGCGCGCTGGTCCGCACCGGTGTCGACGAGATCACCGAGCCGTACGCCGACCGCGTAGACAACCGGGTCTCGGCGCAGCAGGCCGGGCTGGCGGCGGCCCTCTCCGAGCTGTCGCCCGGCGACCGGGAGGTGCTGTTACTCATGGCGTGGGCCGACATGTCCTACGAGGACGTGGCCCGCGCGCTGGGCATCCCCATCGGCACGGTCCGGTCCCGCCTGCACCGGGCCAGAGCCAGGACACGCCAGGCGCTCGGCGGAGCCGACCCCACCGTGACGCGAGAGGAGTCTTTGGATGGATGACCTGCGAACGCTGCGCGAGTGGCGGGCCGAGGTGCCCGAGCCGGACCAGGAGTGGTCCATCCCGCAGCGGCGGCGGCTCCTGAGCCGGATCCGGCGGCGCAGGTGGACGTGGGCGCACCGCCTGATCACCGTCGGGGCGGCCGGCGCGGCCGTGGCCGGGCTCGCCGTGGTCGTCCTGCCGTCCGAGCCCTCCGTCACGGAACCGGCCGTCACCCCGTCGTCGGCCGTGCGGCTGGACCCCGGCCTGGTGCTGGCCCAGGCCGCGAAGGTGGCGAGCGAGCGCGGCGACACCCCCCGGCCGGCGCCGACCCAGTGGCACTACACCAGGTCCATGGACAAGCAGCCGACCTCGGACACGGCCCAGACCTACGAGAGGTGGATCCGCTACGACGGCAAGCAGACCGCCGGCTTCGGCGAGAACGGCGACCTGGTGGTCACCGACGTCCCTCCGGACCCGGGCGACGACGACCTGGCGCCGGGGCAGTACGACGCCAAGCTCCGCGGGCTGCCGACCGACCCGAGGAAACTGCTGGCCAAGGTCACGGGCGACCGCCACTGGATCGACTTCCCGCAGGAGAAGGGCGTCCCGCGGAACGCCGAACCGCCCGACGCCCGCGCCTACCGCGTGATCACGCTCTACCTGAGCAGGTACGGCACGATGCCGCCGAGGCTGGAGGCGGCCATGTTCCAGGCCCTGGCCCTCATCCCCGGCGTCCGGATCGAACACGGCGTGACCGACGCCGCGGGCCGCGCCGGCCTCGGCATCTGGCGGGAAGGAGGCGGCGACGTCCGCCGGTACGACATCCTCGACCCGGACACCTACCGCTACCTGGGCACCGCGACGGTCTGGCTGCGCGACTCCCACCTGCCCAAGGGCGCGGTGTGGCGCACGGCCCTGCTGTCGTCGGTGATCGTCGACCGCCCGGGCGAGCGAGGCTGAGCGCTTTCACCCCCCGGAGTACCGCCATCCCGACCAGCGGGTGACCTCCACGAGGATCACGGGCCCCGCCGGCCGACGCTCGCGGTACTGGTCGTACTTGGCCACGAGCGCGTCCAGCGCGGCGGCCCGCTCCGGGCCGTCCGGCGCGACGGCGGCGCGGCCGTCCGCCCGCACCCACCACAGGCGCGTCCAGTCGTCCTCGTAATGGTCGGCCAGCAGCGCGACATTCGGGTTGTCGCCGATGTCGCGCAGCCTCCGCAGGTCGGTGGTCCGCTTCGGCTTGTGGTCGACGGCCGTCACCACCCGGTCGCCGAGGACGGCGAAGGTGACGGGGACGAGGCGCGGCCTGCCCTCGGCGCCCACCGTCGCCAGCCGGGCGACCCGCGCGCCCGCGAACATCCGCCGCGCCGTCTCGGAATCCATGCCCCCAGCATTCCCCGGCGGCCCGTGGTCCGGTGACCGTCACCGTCACGTAAGCGTCCGGGATCGTCACTGCGGGTACGAAGGCCCCATCTCTTAGGGCGAGGAGGAGCATCGCGATGACCCCCGGCTGCGGAAGCTGCGACTGCAACGACGTGATGTACGAGGGCACCCCGTCGCACTGGAAGACGTTGCGCACGGAGTGAACGAGCAGAAGCCCCGCCCCGGATCGGCGGGGCTTCCTCGTGTAGGGTCAGGATCATGCTTGAGAAGTTCATCCGTTCGCGCACTGCCTGAGACGGGTTTCCCATCGAGGCGATCTGATGGTGGCGTCGCGTTTCGCGAGCCGCCCGTCGCCCGTCCCGTCGGCTTCTCACACCCGGTGGTCGCCGCGCTCTCAGCGCCGCCACCGTGATCATCGGCGGCTCGGCGCGCCCGTACGACAGCGCGCGTCCGCCTCAGCTCAACGCGAACGGACTGAACATGTCATCGAACACCTTCGTGCTGGTCCACGGCTCCGGCTCCAACTCGTTCATGTGGACCTCCATCCAGCGCGAGCTCGCGCTGCTCGGCCACCGCAGCCTCGCCGTCGACCTGCCCGGCCACGGCCTCGACGCGCAGTACCCCGTCGCCTACCAGGCCCCGCAGGACCTCGACGCGTGGGCGGCCGAGCCTTCGACGCTGGCGGGCGTCACGCTCCAGGACAACGTCGACCTGGTCACCGACGTGGTGCGCCGCGCCGCCCAGCACGGGCCGGTGGTGCTGGTCGGCGCCAGCCTCGGCGGCGTCACCATCTCGGGGGTGGGCAACGCGATCCCCGAGCTGGTGGACCGGCTCGTCTACATCTCCGCCTGGTCGTGCGTCCGCCTGGCCAACCCCGTCGCGTACATGGGGGAGCCCGAGTTCGCGGACAACCTGATGGCGCCTCTCGCCGCGTTCAACGTCGGCGACCCGGCCGAGGTGGGCGCCGGCCGGGCCAACTACCGCACCGCCGACCCGAAGCTGCTCGCCGACCTCAAGGCCGCGACCCTGGCGGACGTCACCGACGAGCAGTTCCTGGCCTTCCTCAACATCCTGCAGCCGGACGAGTCGATCGCGGTGATGACGGCCGACGCCCGCGTCCAGGCCGGTACCTGGGGCACGATCGCCCGCTCCTACATCCGGCTCACCGGCGACCGGTCGATTCCCCTGGCCATGCAGGACAGGCTGATCGCCGAGGCGGACGCGCTGACCCCCGGCAACCCGTACGACGTGCACACCCTTGACACGTCACACGCGGGATTCGTGTTCAGGCCGGCGGACGTGGCCGCCATCCTCGGCGGCCTGGCCCGCTGACCTCGGCGCGCAGGTGAGCCGGGCCCGGCTCACCTG